>JAJZAT010000018.1 GCA_021799275.1 Bacillota bacterium | reverse complement strand
AGTAACGTGTGGGTAGGCTGTGAGAGGAGTTCTTTGCCTTCGCATCCATAACCTTGCTCAGATTATGGGACTTATGTTAACCTGATCCTTAACCCATATTATCCCTCCACAATCGTGCTCCGCACCCCGTGACCAACGCCTTCGCCAACGTCATTCCGGGCGGCCTCGTGCTGACGCTCATCTTTGTCTATGTTTCGGTGCGCTATGTGCGTCGGTTCGGCGCCCTCGGCTTCCACCTCAAGCCGCTCGACTGGCTGCTCGGTCTCGGCCTCATCGCTCTCGCGATGCTGGTCCATGTCATGGAGGGACCGCTCCTTGGGATTAGGCCGGCCCTCAGCGCGCTCATGCCGGTCACGCTATGGGGAGTGCCGCTCTTCTTCTTGCAGCTGCTCGTGAACGGCCTGCAGGAGGAAACGCTCTACCGCGGCTATGTCCTGCCGCAGCTCCAGGCGCTCCTCAGGCAACCCGTGGCTGCCATGCTGGTCATGATCGCCCTCTTTGACTTGGCCCACCTGCCGCTCCTCCTCCTCTACGATCATCTCCCAGCATGGCCAACCGCTGTGCAGGCCTTCTTTCCCGTCCAACCGACGGGTCTCGTCTTCGGCTATGCGTACTGGCGCAGCCGCAGCGTTGTGCCCGGCATCCTGTTCCACACGTACACGACGATCTGGGCCAGTCCGCTCCTTTGACCACCTCGTGTCGAGCCCAGGCGTCCGACGCAAAGCAGAAAAGCATCGGGCCCGACCTTGCGGACGGGCCCGATGCACATGTCGTCTGCCTCTACTTTGTGCCGCGAGCCTTGCCGGACTGGCTGCGGGCCGTGCCGCCGTGCGTCTTCGTGCCGTGCTTGGCGCCGCCCGTGCGGGTGCCGATCGGCCTGTGCGTCATCGGCTTGGCGTGGCCGGTGCGCTTGCCGCTGGCGGCGGAGCCGCCCGCCGCACTGCCGGTGGTGCCCGAGGTGGCGTTGGTGGTCGTGCTGGACGCGTCGCCGTTCTTGGTCAGGAGCTCCTGCCAGTAGGCCTGGTCTTCGTAGCCCACCTTCCAGATCGCGATGCCCGCGAGCTTGTACTGCCGGGCGATGGCGAGCTTGTCGGCGAGGGACTTGCGGCCGCCGTAGTAGATGACGTGCTTCACGCCGTTCCTGGTGTAGGTGACCCTGTTCTCCTTGGTGGTGGAGCTGTAGGTCTTGGTGCCGCTCGTGCTCGTCGCCTGCGCCTGCCCAACCGTCGTGCCCTTGCCGGTGGAGAGGTTCCAGTTGTAGCCGTAGCTGTTGACGCCGAGCAGGATCTTGTTCGCCGGCACACCGGACTGGAGCGCGTGCTTCACGGCGCTCACCACCCAGTTGTGGGGCGATACGGGTCCAGGCGGGCTCGTGTTGTCGTGGCGGTCGTAGGTCATGAGGACGAGGTAGTCGGCGTAGTGGCTCAGGGTCACCTCGTCGTAGGCTCCGCCGCTGCCCGTCTGGGCCTGGGTCGGGATGATGTCCACCGAGATGGTCTTGTTCATCGCGTGCAGGTTGTGGGCGAGGTCGTCGACGAACGCGTTGAGTCCGTTGCGGGCCGAAGACGGAAGTCCCTGGAAGTCAACGTTGAGTCCGGCGTAGTTGTTCTTGTGGGCAATCTGCGTCAGGTTCTCGACCGCCGTGCGCATCGCGGTGTCGTCTGTGAGCACCTTGTACTCGCCACCGTTTGTGACCAGCGGGATGAGCGGCATCTTGTGGTTGGCCGCCCAGGCCCGCGTGGCGGGCGTCGAGGTGTCCTTGATGCTGCCGTCCGATTGCACGGTGTACCACCACGGCGAGAGGTCCGACAGGGCCTTGGGGTCGCGGCCGATCGCGACGAGTCCCTTCTTCGAGGCGTCCTCGGTGAAGAAGCCGACCACGCGGAGCGGCTTTCCGATTGTGCCGGCTGCGCTCGTGGTTCCCTTGCTGCCCGTTCGCGTGCTGCTGGCTCCGGTCATGCCGCGAACGGTGCCCGTACCGCCCATGCCGTAACCGCCCATGCCGCCCATGCTTGCGCCGCTCGTGCCCCTGCGGGTGCCGGCCGCGCCGGTGAGTCCCGTGTTGCCCGTGCCGCCGAGCAGCCCTGTGCCGCCGGGGCCCCTCCTGGTGCTAGAAGCGCCGAAGCTGGCGCCGGTGCCGCCGGTCCTGGCGCCACCCGTCCCCGTCACCGGCGTCGGGTAGGTGCCGCGTGTCATGCCTGCGCCCATCCGGGTGCTGGTGGATCCGGTACCGTACGCGGTACCCCGGTTCGATCCTCCCCAAAGGCCGCTGAACCAGGTGCCCATGCTGCCTGAGCCCCGTCCCGTCGCGCCGCGGATCATGCGGTCCGTGCCGCGCGTGACGTGCGCCGTCGCGTTGCGCACCGGCTCCGCGGCGGTCCCCTTCTTCTTCGGCGCGGCCGTCGTCGAGCATCCGGCCAGCGTGACCACGAGCAGCCCCAGGGCTGCCGCCTTCGTCCATCGCCCTGACATGCCGTCACTCCTCCCTAGTTGCGGTCGAAGTTACGGTCTGCCGAGGCATGGCGCGCTAGACAAGGGATTGCTGGCATCAAAGGCGCGATGCGGCAAGTCGGCTTCAGGCGCGGTGATGGCCCTCGCTGGCCTGCTCTTCGTAGACGAAACGTCCGCCGCGCAGCCACGATGCGCCGGCCGCGATGAGACACATCACGATCGCGAACGTGAGCGTCACCACAAGGCCGCTGTGGAACGGACCCGCGATCAGCGAGGGGAAGAACGAGCGGCCGACGAGACGCGCCGCGGAAGCGTGCGGCAGGGCGTGCAGGATCTTCGGTCCAAGCAGCGTCGCGAGCGGATTCTCGCCCAGGAATGCTGCGAATAGGTAACTGACGGGCGGAAGGTGCGAGAGGCGCGCCGCGAGGGCGGCGGGCACGCCCTCCGCCGTCAGGCCGCGCAGCATGACGGAAGGCACGTGGGCGCTGAGTCCGAGAATCATGAACGAAAAGAAGACGCCGATCGAAAGCGGCATGCCCGTGTTCTGGAACGTCGCCCGCATGCCGGACGCGGCACCGCGGTAGCGGGCGGGCACGCTGTTCATGATGCCCGTCGTGTTCGGCGCGCCGAAGAGACCGAAGCTGATGCCGTTCACGAACAGGATGACGGCGAAGAGCGGATAGGCGAAGTCGGCGGGCAGGGCCATGAGCAGCAGGAAGGATGCGGCGGCGAGCACCATGCCGCCGGTGGCGAAGGGGCGTGCGCCGTAGCGGTCCGAGAGATAGCCGGAGAGCGGTCCCGCCAGGAGGAAACCGAGGGTCAGCGGCAACATGTAGATGCCCGCCCAGAGTGGCGTCTCGGCGAAGTCGTAGCCATGGATGGGTAACCAGATGCCTTGCAGCCAGATGATCAGCAGGAACTGCAGCCCGCCACGGCCGATCGACGACGTGAGGCCGGCGATGTTGCCCGCGGAGAACGCCCGGATGCTGAAGAGATGCATCTCGAACATCGGCTGGGGCACGCGATACTCAACCAGGACGAACACGCCGAGCAGGACGAGCCCCGCGGCGATGGTCGTCATGACGAAGGGACTCAGCCAGGCCATGTTCGAGCTGCCGTACGGGCGAATGCCGTAGGTGACGCCGACGAGCAGCAAGGTGAGCCCGGCGGCGAAGAGCAGGTTGCCCCACCAGTCGATGCGGGCAGGGTGCCGCTCGCCCGTCTCCCGAAGCTGCACATACGCCCAGATGGTGCCGAAGAGTCCGATCGGGACGTTGATCAGGAAGACCCAGCGCCAGTCGATCGTCACCAGCACGCCGCCCAGGATGAGGCCGACGAACTGGCCCGCGAGACCGGCCATCTGGTTGATGCCCATCGCCATGCCGCGCTGGTCGGCCGGGAAGGCGTCGGTGAGGATGGCGGCCGAGTTGGCCATGAGCAGCGCGCCGCCCATCGCCTGCAGCATGCGGAAGATGATGAGTTCCATGGCCCCTTGGGTGCCCTGGCTCCAGGTGATCGAGAGCAGGATCGAGGCCGCGGTGAAGATGGCGAAGCCCAGGTTGTACATGCGCACGCGCCCGAACATGTCGCCGATGCGCCCGAAGCTCACGACGAACACCGCCGTCACGAGCATGTAGCCCATCAGGATCCAGAGCAGATAGTCGAAGTTCGCGGCGTCGAGCGGGTTGAGGTGGATGGCGCGAAACACCGCCGGCAGCGCGATGATCAGGCTCGAGGCATTGAGCAGGGACATGAAGATGCCGAGGGTGGTGTTCGAAAGGGCTATCCATTTGTAGTGCGGCCCGGGAGGGGCCGCGGCCGGCCTCTGCATGCAGGAATCCCCCCATGGGCGAGAGATCGTACGGGGCTGCGCTTCAGGGCTGGTTGGGCCGGCGGCGGACGCCCTCGGCCGACTGCCTGACCTTCGCGAGCAGTGCCGCAAGGTCCTGACGTTCGGCGGGCGTCAGCGGCCCGACGACGTCCGCGAGGACGGCCCGCCGCGTTTCGAGCCACGCCTCCACACGCCGACGACCGGCATCCGTCAGGGTCACCAGGACGACCCGCTCATCCGCTGGCAGCCTGGTGCGCGTGACGAGGCCCTGCCTCGCCAGCCTCTGACAGGCGGTGGTCGCAGCGCTCTGGCCGATGCCGAGCTGAGCCGCGAGTTGGGAGACCCTGAGCGGTCCGTCGCTGTGCAGGAGGCGCAGCAGCCAATACTGCTGGGCCGTGATCTCGCCGCGCCGGACGGGGTTCGTGATCTGGCGCAGCGCGCGTAGCACGGCGATGAGTTCCTCGACCAGCGGTTCGTTGGCCACAGGGCCACACCCCTTTGCCTTGCATGCCAGCTCAAATATATCGCTATGCAATCTAACGGTGAACAGCCAGGTTTCCGCATCGCCGCCTCGGGCTTCGGCCAGACTGTGCCTGACTGGGGGGGCCATGCCGTTGCTGCTGAGACCGGTGCGATCCGAGGAAAGCGACGACTTCGACGGCTTCGTCGGCAGGCATGTGCACGGCGACCCGCTGCAGGGCTGGGGGTTCGCCGACCTGCAGGCGGGCAGGGGCCGGGCGCCCCATCGCTTCTATCTCATGGAGCAGGGCAGGCCGATCGGCAGCCTGAGCCTGATCGCCGTCGACCTGGGACGGCTGGGCCTGCTTCTCTACGCCCCCAGGGGACCGGTGCTGGACCCGGGCCAGCGCGTGGTCTGGCGACGTCTGGCACAGGAACTGCGCGAAAGGTTCCCCCAGGCGTTCGCCTTCTTCTGCGCGCCGCGCCTCGACGATCGTCTGCCGCGGCCGCCGGGGTACCTGCAGCGGGCATCGCAGCCGGTGCCGCCGCGGATGCCGCGGTCGACGGTGGAGATTCCCCTGAGCGGCGATCCCGAGAGCGACTTTACGCGCGTGCAGCGGCGCTGCCGCGTTCGGGTCCGCCGCGCGACCGCGCACGGCGTGCTGGTGCGCCAGGCCGGCGAGGACGAACTCGGGGCCCTGCTCGCTCTCTGGAACCGAAGCACGTGGGAGGCGCCGGGCATCGCCGCGACCCCGAGCGACTTCGCCCACGTCGTCAAGGCGTTCCAGACCCGCGGACAGGCGCAGGTCTTCCTTGCGGAGGCGCGGGGAGAGGTCCGGGCCGGTGCGGTCGCGCTGCGCCTCGGCAGGCATGCGCTCTGCCAGCATCTCGGCCAGGATGCTTCGGGTCGATATCGACAGGCGGCCTACGCCGCGCAGTGGGCGGCCATCGCCTGGGCCGAGACGCAAGGCGCCGAGCGCTGCGACATCACCGGATTCCGCGCGCCCGAGGACGTGTCGCTGCACGATCTGGCCCGCCGCTGGGGCGGGGTCGAGCGGCGATATGCCCTGCTGGAGGTGCCGCTGCGCATCGGGCCGTACCTCGGTTACCGGGTGCTTCCCTTGGGCATGGGCGGTGCCAGGATGGCGGTGGAGGCTGCGCACGCGCCCTGAGGCCAGATCCGCAAGATGCTCGAGGGCCGTCCGGTTGGGCGGCCCTCGATTTTTGCCGCCCGGTCGACGGCACCCCCGGCGGCGCGGGCTGAGCCGGCGTGATAAGATGGAGCTGCAAGCTTATCGGTTTTCCCGATCAGTCAGACCAGGAGGCGACGAGGATGGACCTGCGCGTGCTGCGGACGTTCCAGGCCGCGGCGCGGCTCGAGAACTTCCGCGAGACGGCCGAGCGGCTTGGCCTCAGCCAGCCGACCGTGTCGGCGCAGATCCGCGAGCTCGAGCTCGAACTCGGCGAGCCGCTCTTCGACCGCACCGGCCGTCGGGTCCGCCTGAACCAGGCGGGTCAGGTCTTCCTGCCGCAGGCCGAGGAGGCCCTGAGGGCCTACGACCTGGGCCGCCAGGCGGTCCGCGAGCACCAGAAGCTCGCCACCGACCACCTCACCATCGCGATCTCGCCGGAGCCAGCCCGCACGCTTTTGCCGCGCGCTCTGCACCGCTACTCGGACCTCTACCCCGATGCGCGCGTGTCCGTGGAGGTGCTGCCGTCCGTGCAGATCGCGGCGCTCCTTGACAGTGGCGCGGCCGACATCGGCATCGGGCAGATCGCTGCGGATCCGGACCGCTACGCCGTCCGCTGCCGCGAACTGCTGCACGACCGCGTGGTGCTGGTGGCGCGCCACGACGGACTGGACCACGACCAGGCCCCTGCCTACTGGCGCCACCTGCTGCAGGAGCAGCGCCTGCTGAGCCACGGCCACCCGGCCTACTGGCCAGACCTTTTGCAGTCGCTCGAACATACGGGCATCCACCCGCGCATGATGCGCGTGACGCAGGTCGAGCTCACCAAGCGCCTCGTCGAGGAAGGCATCGGCGTCTCGTTCCTGCCGGAACGTTCCGTGCGGCGGGAACTGCTCGAGGGGCGCCTGATGGAGGTGCCGGCGCCGGGCCTCGCGTTGCCCACCGCCCCGATCTTCCTGATCCTTTCACAAGACCCGCTCATGGAGCCGGCCAGGGCGTTCCTCGAAGCCCTGCGCGCGACGCTCCACCTGGGCGATCTTCTGGTCTGATCAACCGGCGATGTCGCGCATGGCGCGTTTCGCCTTGCGCAGGGCCTCCTCCGCTTCATGCAACTGCGCGGTCTCCGGCGGGACCTTGCCATAGTGCGCCGCTTCCAGCACCTCGAGTGCCGGCCAGGCGGCGTCTTGCGCCGCCCGTGGCAGCGACAGCACCTGTTCGCGCCAGGTGGGGCGCCCCTCGCAGCGGCCATGCGCCAAGCGGCCGAGCTGCCGCTCGATGCGCACGAGGCGCCAGGCCTGCCCGCTGCGCCGGCTGAGGAGGCGCCAGAGCGAGGCGGCGACCAGGAGCAAGAGCAGCCCAAGGACGGCCAGCCAGGCGGAGGGTCCGCTTTGCCGCGCCGCGGCGGCGCCCCGCGATGTGCTCGGCTTCGGGGTGGCCGGGATGCCACCGGCCGGCGTCGGGTCGATCCGGATCCAGCCGTAGGGCGCCACGTCGATCTGCGCCCAGGAGTGGGCGTCTTCCGCCCTCAGCGTCTCGGTCTTCGCCGTGGCGTCCCAGACGCCCGGCGCGAAGCCGACCACCCAGCGTGCCGGCAGGCCGTCGAGTCTCGCCAGCATGACGAAGGCGGTGGAGAACTGGTCGCAGTAGCCCTCGTGGCTGCGCAGGAGGAAGCGCCCGATCGGATCGCCATGGCGGCTCGGCACGAACGCGGGGTTGTACACCTCGTGCGTGTCGAGATACTCCCTGATGCGCGTCGCGAGCGCCCACGGCCCGCCTCCGCCGCGCTTCAGCCGCTCCGCCAGTGGCAGGAGCTCGCGGCGCAGCGCCTCCGGCACCGCGAGGTCCTGGGCCGGCGCCTCGCCGGTGGGCAGGAAGCTGGCCGACGGCAGAAGGCTCGAAGACTCGGACGGCACGGAGAGCTGCCACGTGTAGCTCGTGGTGCCGGGGAGCAGGAGGGCGTGCGCGGCCGGCAGGAACGTGCCGCCCGTCGCGGTCGCCTCGACGGTCAGGCCGATGGGGGTGCCGGTATAGACGAGCGGCGTCACGCTGCCCGGCAGAACCTCCTGCACCGTGATGTGCCAGAGGCTCAGGGGCAGCTTGGTCGTCTCGGGCGTCCAGAGCGGAGACGGCAGACTGTGCGCCGCGAGGGCCTCGCGAGGCCCCGGCGGCTCGAGCCAGTCCACGCCGTTGAACGTGTCGAACGTGGCTTCCTGCCAGTACGCGGGATGCGGCGCGCCGCGCACGACGAGGAGCGGGGCGGGGGAGAGCGCGACCGGCTGGTTCACGTTGACCTTTTGCGGCAGCGCCGCGCCGCTTACGGCGATGCGCAGGCCCGCCAGGCCGCGGACGACGCTGCCGGGTGTTGGGACGGTCAGCGTGGGCGACTGCGGCCAAAAGGCGATCAGGACAAGGCCGACGAGCGGGATGAGCCCAAGGGGAACGGCCGACCAGGGCACCCTCTCCTCATCGCCGCCGATCGCGAGCAGGAGCACGCCGAGACCGAGGAAAAGGAGCGTCGGCAGGTCCGCACCGATGGCCCAGATGCGGCGGTTGAGCGCCAGCACGAGCGTGCCCATCAGCCAGAGCCAGACGAGACGCGACCTGGCGGTCGCCTCGCCGAACACCTGCCAGCCGAGCAGGGACGTCAGCCAAAGCAGCAGCCCCGTGACGGTGACGGCGATGACGTGCGGGCCACCCGCAAGCAGCACCTTCAGGATCTGCGACGGCAGCAGGGTGGGCAACGCCGCGGCGAGGCCGAGCAGGAGCGACGCCGCCCAGCGCAGCAGGTAGCGCGGGACGCCGGGCCCGGCCAGGAGCGCCAGAACGGCGGGCAGCATGGCCAGGAGCAGGGGACGCGGCATGCCGCTAGCGACGGCGTAGGGCCAGACGAGCAGCCCGAGCCAGACTCCGCGCAGGACGAGCAGGCTGCTCTGGCGGCTCACGATTCCGCCCTCCCTGCCCACGTAACGAGATCGTCCAGGCTTGTCACGGCTCCCGGACCAAGCTGCGCTCCGACGCGCAGGACCGTGCCCGGCGCCGGTGGGTCGGGCCGCAGGGCGGCGCTGCCGCCCAGGATCAGCCATGGCTCGCCGTGAGCGTCAGGCAGGGGCGGTGGCGCTTCGGCGCCGGCCAGGTCCGCGGCGGAGGTTCTCGACAGTTCGAGAAGGATGCGGCTTCGCTGTTCGGGGCCACGCGCGGGAGGCAGGCTCGAGTCCTTCAGGCAGAGACCGACGCGCAGGCCGGAGTCGAGCAGGGCTTCCGCAAGCGAAGCGGCGACCGAGATGGCAAGCTCGATGTCGCCCGCCGTCGCGTCGGGGCAGTAGATCTGCAAGGTGCGCGCCTGCTCGGGCGGTGGGGTCGACTCCCGTACCTGCGGGTAGCCGCGCTGGGCGGTGCGGGCCGCGTGCAGCCTGCTCGGACGGTCGCCGGGCAGGAAGTCCCGGGTGCCTCGCGCCACCTCCTCCGAACCGGACGCCTGCGTCTGCCGCCGGGGCGCTGGCAGGGTGATGCGGGCGGGATAGACGACGAGCTGGCCCGGCAGCGCGAGGTCGATGCTGCGCTCAAGGAGGCCGAGTCCATCGCGCAACGTGGCCTGACAGCGGCGGAAGCGGTAAACGCCGCGGGGTACGGCTCTCAGGGTGTAGGCGACGCTCAGGTTCCCGCCGAGCAGCCATGGCCCGTGCGCGCCGTGCAGCGGCGGGGGTGGCGCGTCCGCGAGGCGCAGAAGGGCGAGAGGCCAGCCTAGACTGAGGCGCCCCTCGAGACGAACCTTGACGTCGTCGCCGGCGGTCGGCGGGTCGGACGGCAGGATGCGGCGCAGGTTCGCTTGCGGGTCGCGGCCGGGAGCCAGGGCGGCACTCACCGCAAGCACTCCCGCGATGCCGGTTACGGCGACGATGCCGGCGCCAAGCCTGCCGCCGGCCAGGAAGCCCGCCGCCAGCAGAGCCAGCCACGGCCAGATGCCGGGACCGCGCAGACGCGGGAACCTCACGGTTGCAGGCTGCGGGGCAGGGGCAGGGCGGCGATGATCTCGCGCAGGCACGCGCCTGCGCTGCCCGAGCGGCAGCGCAGGCGGTGGCCGAGCACCCATGGCGAGAGGGCGCGCACGTCGTCGGGCAGCACATGGCCGCGTCCATGCAGGAAGGCCCAGACCCGCGCCGCGCGCAACAGCGCGACACCCGCGCGCGGACTCGCGCCGAGCACCACTTCGGGATGGACGCGCGTCGCGCGGACGAGCGCCTGGACGTAGCCGCGCACCGACGGCGCGACGTGCGTCGCGAAAGCCGCCCGCCGCAGATCGAGGATCTCGCCCCTGCCGAGGACGGCCTTGAGCGGCTGCGGCCGGATCTCTGCGCCCATGCGTTCGAGCAGGAGGTCCTCCTCCTCCGCGCTCGGGTAGTCGAGGTGGATGCGGAAGAGGAAGCGGTCCAGTTCCGAGAGCGGCAGCGGGAATGTGCCTTCGTGCTCGGCGGGGTTCTGCGTCGCAAGCACGGTGAATGGCTCCGGCAGCGGGTAGGAATGCCCCTCCACCGTGGCCTGTCCCTCTTCCATCGCCTCGAGCAAGGCGGACTGCGCGCGCGGCGAAGCGCGATTGAGCTCGTCGACGAGCAGCAGTTCGGCGAAGATGGGGCCAGGGCGGAACGTGAAGGACCGCTGCTCGGGATCATAGATGTGCACGCCGACGACGTCGGCCGGCAAGAGGTCCGAGGTCGCCTGGACGCGATGGAAGCGGAGGTCGAGGGCCTCGGCCACGCTCTTCGCGAGCAGCGTCTTGCCGACGCCGGGCACGTCCTCGATCAGGATGTGCCCGCCGGCCAGGATGGCGCAGACGATGGCGAGCGCCGCATCCTCCTTGCCGACGACGCGGCGCCCCACCTCCTCGAGGACCAGGGCAATGCGCGGATCAAAGCCCCGCGCGGCGGTCAGCGGTCTTTCGCTCATGGTTCCTCCAACGGATTTGTTGGCTTCGACGATAGCATAGCGTGGCGTCGGGCGCATGCCGTGCAACCATAGGGATCGCCCGGGCGTTCTACCTTGTGCCCGAGGGTTGGAGCGGGGGGACAAACGTGCACGAAAACCGCGGCGAGGAGTTCGAACGCTTCTACCGCAGCGAGGAGCGTCGCGTGCTGCGCCTGTGCTACGGCGTGCTGGGCGACTCGGAGCTCGCGCGCGATGCGGCGCAGGAGGCGTGGCTCCGCTATCTGCGTTATATCGACGGCGAGCGTCCGGAATATTCGGTGCCGCTCCTCGTGACAATCGCGCTCAATGCGGCACGCGACTGGCAACGCAGGCGTTCGAGGCGCCTCGAGGAACTGCGGGACGACGTGCCGGACCGCCCGGCGCCGCCCGCGGCGGCAGGCGACCCGGATCTGATGAACGCCCTCAGGCGCCTGCCCGACCCGGAACGCGAAGCCATCCTTCTTCATTATGGACTCGATCTGCCGCTCGTCGACATCGCGCGCGTGCTGCAAAAGCGTACGGGGGCCGTGAAGAGCATCCTGCATCGCGGCCGTGCACATCTCAGGTCGCTTCTCCAGACCGAGGAGGGTATCTCGAATGGACGCTAGAGACGACGAGCGCTTCGAGGAGCGCCTTAGGGGTCTTGGCGGGGCGATCGACCACGAGGTCGGGCCGAGCGATCCGAAGCTGCTCTCGAAGCTGATGCTGGAGCGCAGCGAGGGTGGGCGGCGCGGGGCAAGGAGACGCCCAAGGGGCCACGGCGGACAGACGCGCTGGTTCTACTGGGCGGCGGTCTTGCTCGTCGTCCTGGTGGCCATCCCGTTCGCCGCGCATCTCGCCGGGAAGCCGCAGCAGGCGTCGCACCACCACAAGGGGCAGACAGTGCTGCGCAGCAGCGGCACCGGCAAGCCGATCGTGATCGGCGGCGCCGAGGCGGTCGACTTCGTCAGCGCGCAGCGCGGCTGGGTGGTGGCGGCGACCGGCGGCTACGGATCACGCAACGCCCTTCTCACAACAAGCGACGGCGGAAAGTCGTGGGTGGAACGGATGCTGCCCAAGGACTACACGGCCTTGGCGTTGAGGTTTACGGGGGATCACCAGGGCACGGGCTACGTACTCGCGCAGCAGACGGGGCTCGGCCAGACCGGCGCCGCGTCCCAGGTGGTGCCGCTTGCCATCCTCACGACCCAGGACGGCGGGAAGAGCTGGCGCGTCGCCTGGAGCGAGCCGGGGCCGCAGGCGATCCTCAACGGCACCGTCCAGATGCGGGTGGCCTTCCAGGTCTTCGGCGGCCAGGTCTACGCCTACGTCGGTGACAAGATCCTGAGCTCCACGAGCGGCGGCAAGAGTTTCGCGGCGCTCACCCTGCCGCAAGGCTTCGCGCCGGTGCACATGGACTTCCTGACGCCGCGCACCGGCTTTGTGGCGGGGCAGGTCTGCCAGACGACGCCTCAGCCGGGCACCGCGGGCGGCGCCGGGTGCCGGGCCGAGCTCATCGGGACGCAGGACGGCGGCCAGACGTGGCAGACGTCGTTCACGGCGCCCGACCAGAACTACTGGACCTACTCGGACGCGGTCAGCTTCGCAAGCGCCCAGGAAGGCTGGTTCTTCTTCAAGGACTCCGCGACCTTCGGCGGCTACCTCTACCAGACGACCGACGGCGGCCAGCACTGGACGCTCGAGCAGGGCACGCAGTCCGGCACGAACAACTTCGCGCAGGGACGCACCGTCTACGGACCGCCCACGTTCATCACGACGAAGGTGGGCTGGCTGCCGATCAACGAGGGCGCTGCGCCCTATCCCGGCGGCCTGATGATCACGCGCGACGGCGGCAGGACGTGGTCGCAATCGGCGGAGAACCTGAACTGGAGCCTGAACGGCGTCTCGATGGTGTCGCCCGAGGTGGGCTACGCGGTGGGGGGCGGCGGCTCGGTGCAGGCCGGGTTCCTCGTCAAGACGACGGACGGGGGCAAGACCTGGACGCAGCTCCTGCCCTCCCTGGCGCCGACGCAGCAGGTGGACTTTCCGAACGCCCGGCACGGCTTCGGCGTCGGCCTGACCTCGGACCCGCAAGCCGTGCTGGCGACGACGGACGGCGGCAACAGCTGGCATGAGGTCTACCGCGCGAAGGAGCCCGTGCAGGCGATGTCGTTCGTCAGCCCAAAGGTCGGCTACATGCTCCTCGCGGCGCAGAACGGGCAGTCGGTCACGCTCGTGAAGACGACGGACGGAGGACGCACGTGGCGGACGCAGTCGAGCCAGCCGCTTGCAAACGGGGCCCTGCTCGGACCGAACGAATACCTCGGCTTCTCGAGCGCCCAGCAGGGCATCATGCAGACCGAGACCTACCCGAACGTGGCGCTCTCAGCGACGCAGGACGGCGGCAAGACCTGGACCACGCTTTCGAGCCAGCCGGCCACGCCGGGGACGTTCCAGCAGTTCGCGTTCCTGAAGGGCGAAGGCTTCAGGCTCCTGACGGTACCTGCCGCCAGCTCGTCCGAGCCCAGCACGGTGACCCTCGCGCGAACCATCGACGGCGGCAAGAGCTACGACGTCGTCCACACCTGGCAGAGCAGCGGTCAGGGGGCGGCCGTCTACTTCCTCAGCAGCCAGGTGGGCTGGGTCGCGATGCAGGAAAACCCGTACAGCCAGAACGCGACGACGGTCGTGTACGCCACGCGGGACGGCGGCAAGACTTGGACCGCCTCCACGACGCGGATGACCCTCCAGGACTTCTCGACGCAACTAGGGATGCAGTTCCCGACGGCCAGCGACGGCTGGCTGATGGGCATCGGCAGCCTCTATCGCACCACCGATGGCGGCCGGACCTGGCAGCAGATGCCCTGACGGCACGCGACGAAGGGAGTCCCCGCGGCATGGGCCGCGGGAACTCCCTTCGCGTCCGCAAGGTCGCCAGTGATCAAGGTCGCTCGAGGTACCGGGCGAGGTCGCGCCAGGCAGGTTCGTCCGTGGCGAAGTGGACGTTGGCGCGGCTTGTCGACGGCAGCACGAAGATCCTTGTTTCGCCGAGGGTTTCCGGCTGCAGCCCGCACGTGGCCCTGCACCCGAGGAAGGCCTGCGCCGGGCGCTTGCCATTGAAGGCGAGCACCCCTGGGCGTGCGGCGAGGATGCGCTCGCGCAGACCGGCCGGGTCATCGCTGCCCTTCGGCAGGACGACGTCGGCGCCCCACACCTTCTTGGCCAGATCGGTCAGGCCGATGCCATACTGGAGCACGTCCCGAAACTCCTCGGGCCGCAGCCGGCGCGGCGTCAGGCCGAGTTCGTGCAGGAGCGGCCAGAAGCGGTTGCCCGGTCCGGCGTAATAGGCGCCGACCGCCGCCGAACGGGTACCCGCGGCGCTGCCGCAGAACACGACCTTCAGACCGGGGCTCAGTACGTCCGGAAGGACGTCGCCTGGGTCCACAATGGGTACCTCCCTGAAAGTTGCCGTCATGCGAAAGGTACTGAGGTGCCGATGGCGAACGCCAAGACAAGTCACCCGCGCGATTTGGGTGAAGGAGGCACGTCCAATGGTAAAGCTGGACACTGCCGGTGATGTCCCGGGGGAGCTCCGGTGCGGCAGGATGCTGCCGCAAGCCGACGCCGTCGGCGCTGGCGGGCCGCAGGGCCCGAGGATGCTCCTGCTCCTGGGTTGCACGCGGCAGAAGGCCGAGACGCCGCAAGACCCGCTGACATGGCAGGACTTCCTGGACCAGGGGCGCCTCGGGCGTCGCACCGATGAACTGAAGGCCCACAAGCGGCCGGCCCGGGACATGTTCACCTCGCCGCTCTTTCTCGAGGCATTCGAGGCGGTGGCAAATCTGCGCGCGACGTTTGGCCAGGACGCGGTGGGCGTCCTGATTGTTTCCGCGGCCTACGGCGTGATCTCCGAGGACTTCGAGGTCGTGCCGTACGACGTCTCGTTCGGTGATGTCAGCCCGGAGGAGGCGCGCTGGCGCGGGGAGCACCTTGGCCTGCCCGCGGCGGTGCGCGCCGCGAGCGCCGACTACCCGCTCGTGCTCTCCCTGCTCGGCAAGAGCTACCGCGCCGCCGCCGACCTGCCGGGCGATGAACCCCTGCCGGGCAAGCGCATCTACCTGACGGGTACGCACGGGCTCGGCTGGCTGCCCGAAGGCGCGAGCCAGGTGCGTCTCGGCGTCGCGGAGATGGAGGCGTTCGGCGCGGGGCCCATGACGGTCAAGTCCAAGGTGCTGCGCTACTTCGCGAAGGGTCTCGAGCGCCGCGGCGCGGAGGGTTTCGACGAGGTGCTCGGCCACGCGGGAGCCGAAGGCTTCCTGCGCGTAGCCATGGCGGGCCGGGACATCTGAATTCGACCTTGAAGGAACCGGGCACGGACTTTTGCCGTGCCCGGTTCCCTACTTCTTGAAGTAGTCTCGGTTGACCTCGATGAAGGACTCCCACTGCGGCGGCAGCATTCCTTCCTCAAAGATGGCCTGGACCGGGCAGACCGCCTCGCAGGCACCGCAATTGATGCATTCGTCCGGATCGATGTAAAGCTGCGGGTCGTCGTCCTTGCCGTGAATGCAATCGACAGGGCAGACGTCGACGCAGGACTTGTCCTTGGTGCCGATGCAAGGTTCCGCGATCACGTAGGCCATTCGAGCGATCCCTCCTGCGACAAGGTTATAGGACGACGGGCGGCGCGCCAAGGTTTTTGCGGCCCGAGGCGCGCAAACGGACGGAGGCGGCGAAGGCCAGAGCCTTGGCGGTAGGCTGCGGCGGCAGGATGAGATGAATGCTGCGGTGCAGCGGTACGCCTGCGACCCTGAGCGCGTGCAGACCCGGCGCCGCCGAACCGGCCAGGCTTGCGCGCGATACGAAGCCGCAGCCGACCCCGGAACGCACCGATGCCAAGAGGGCCTGGGCGGAGGACACGGTGAGCACGACACGGCGGTCCTTGAACGCCGGAGCGACGGACGTCAACGCTTCCTCGACGGTGCGGCGGGTGCCGGACCCCTCGCCACGTTCCACGAAATCCTGCCGGCAGAGCACGTCGACCGGCATCTCGTCCCGGTCGTACCACGGGTGGCCGCCACCCACCACGAGCACGATCTCGTCGGTCCCGACCACCTCCGAGCCGAGCAGTCCCGGCGCGGGCGGATGACCGGTGAAGCCGACGTCGCAGTGACCCAGCAGGACGCATTCCTCCACTGCGCGGGAATCCATGATGTGAAGCTGAGTCCGCAACTCCGGCTGGCCCTGGGAGAATTCCGCCAGCAGGCCCGGCACGAACCCTTCGCCAGGTGTCGTGCTGGCGGCCACGTGGAGGTTGCCGCGCAGGAGCCAAGGCCGCTCGATCTTGGCCCGCAGGTCGGCCTCGGCGGCGAGTGCCGTCTCGGCAAAATGGAGGAACTCAAGCCCCGCAGGGGTGGGACTCACCGTGCGCGAGCCGCGCACGAGGAGCTGTGCGCCCAGTTCGGCTTCGAGGGCCTGGATGCGGCGCGAGACCGTGGGCTGGGAGCAGTGCGCCTCGCGGGCGGCCTGACTCAGGCTGCCGTTGCGCATGGCCGCGCTGAAGAGCCTGAGATCGAGCAGGTCCAAACATCCGCCCTCCCATGCGGTGCGGGTATGGTATGACCCAGATGACATTCTTGCAGACGTATGGCTACGCGTCGACCCATATCTGCGGTGCGCGCCGGATCGTGGCACAAGACGCCGATCCGGCGTGACCGCAGCACTCCTTGGCTGGCGTCCATGACGAAACCATCGACTGACCGTCCTTGCGCCGCAGCGTCCGCCATGCAACATCCCTTTAATACGGAAATGCGACCGCCGATTCGTGCCTTGCCCAAAAAGATGCGGGATGCGTCGCATGCAGGACATGCGCGAAGATGTGCGATGGTTCCCGGCCTGCGAGAATTCGATACGGTCAAGGACCATGCCCGACCATAGTCTGTCGGCAGGACTGCTTGTTGTCCGTGATAGACTTGTACTAGGGTCGTTTTTGTCTTTCGGGCCGCCCCGTTTTGGGAACGCATTTCAGCGGCGCCGGCGGCTCATCGCGAGACGGCGGCGGCGACTTGCAGGCGGACGGACAGTCCGTCCTATACGATCGGTCTGTACTAGGGGTGTCGTGGGTCCCCCGATATAGCCCCAAGAATCATCAGTAAATAAGTCATATATTGGTTGGGTATGCGGCTGGCGATCCGCAGGCCCATCGATTGGCACGACCGCGCAGGCAGCGGTAATGGTCACTTTTCGGGGCAAGCACTTAGCGTTCCCACACTTCTGGCCGTGTGATACACTGTCCGTTGGACTCCGAACGGTGGGGGTGGGCGCATGCTCTCGCAATACTTTCCGATCGCTTTGTACATTGCCATCGCACTTGTCATAACGGCAGGTGTGCTCGGCGCGTCCCGCATGCTCGGACCGCGCAAGCCGTCGGCCAAGAAGCTGGCGACGTACGAGTGCGGCATCATTCCTGAGACGTCGGTCGGTCCCCGGTTCTCCGTCAAGTTTTACCTCGTCGCGATGCTCTTCATGATCTTCGACGTCGAGGCGGTGTCGTTTTACCCCTGGGCCGTGATGATGCACAAGCTCCGCCTCTTCGGCCTCATGGAGATGGTCCTCTTCATCATCGTGCTGGCCATCGGCTATGCGTACGTGTGGAAGAGAGGAGGATTCCAGTGGCAGGAGTAGAGGATCGCCCCATCCTTTTTGCGAGCGTGAAGAAGCTCGCGCAGTGGGCACAGTCCGGCTCTCTGTGGCCGGCGCAGTTCGGGCTGGCATGCTGCGCCATCGAGATGATGGCGACGGCTGCCTCCCGGTTCGACCTGTCGCGCTTCGGTGCCGAGGTGATGCGCGCGTCGCCCAGGCAGGCGGATGTCATGATCGTCGCCGGGCGCGTCTCGCAGAAGATGGCGCCGATCGTGCGTGAGCTCTACGACCAGATGCCTGAGCCGAAGTGGGTCATCGCCATGGGCGCCTGCGCGTCCGTCGGTGGCGTGTTCAACAACTATGCCATCGTGCAGGGCGTGGACCGCGTCGTGCCGGTGGACATCTACGTCCCGGGCTGCCCGCCGACACCGGAGGGACTGCTCGAGGCCGTCATGCAGCTGCAGAAGAAGATCCGCATGGGTGGGCGCCCGATGGCGCCGGCGATGCCGTCACCCGAGGAGGTGGCCCAGGCGTGAAGGAGATTCTCGACGCCCTCCAGGAGTCGTTCGGCGACCGCGTGACGGTGTCGGAGCCGCTTGGACAGACCGTCGTCCAGTTGCCCGCGGCCGAGATCGTGAGCGTTGTCACATTCCTGAAGTCCCAGGGCTTCAACATGCTGATCGATGTCACCGCGGTGGACCGCCTCGGGCGCGAGCCGCGTTTTGATGTTGTCTACCACCTGTACCACCTGGACGAGAAGGCGTGGCTGCGCCTCAAGGTCCAGGTAGGCGGAGACGAGCCGACGGTGCCGAGCATCGCGCACGTGTACGCCTCGGCGAACTGGGCGGAGCGCGAGTGCTACGACATGTTCGGCATCCGCTTCCGCGGGCACCCGGACCTGAGGCGAATTCTCATGCCCGACGACTGGAAGGGCAACCCGCTGCGCAAGGACTACCCCCTCACGGGGCTGGACCCCTTGCCGCCGCTGGTGCGCGAGTAAGGGGGGAATCGGCATGGCAGACATCGAGACGACCATCGGCCAGGTCGACCCCGAGACTGGCCTCAAGCCCATGGTGATCAACCTCGGACCGCAGCACCCGGCCACCCACGGCGTGCTGCGCGTGCGTGTGGCCCTGGACGGCGAGCAGATCCGGGCCTGCGAGCCGATCATCGGCTACCTGCACACGGGGATCGAGAAGAATTGCGAGGATCTCACGTTCAACCAGGCGATCACCCTGACGGACCGCATGGACTACCTCTCGCCGATCACGAACAACTTCGGCTACGTGCTTGGTGTGGAGAAGCTGCTCGGCGTCGAGGTGCCCAAGCGCTGCCAGTACATTCGCGTCATGTTCGCGGAACTCTCACGTATCGCGAGCCACCTCGTCTGGCTGGGCACGGCCGCGATGGACATGGGCGCGATGTCGCCCTTCTTCTACACCATGCAGCAGCGGGAGCAGATCCTCGACATGATCGAGATGTCCGCCGGCACGCGCATGAACCCGAGCTACTTCCGCGTCGGCGGGCTCCTCAACGACCTGCCGCCAGGGTTCGAGGAGAAGCTGCGCGCCTTCCTCGACGGCTTCCCGCACTGGCTGCAGGAGTACTACGCGCTGCTTGACCGCAACCCGATCTGGATCGAGCGCCTCAAGGGCACTGCGCCGATCACGGCCGAGAAGGCCCTGGACTACGGCTGGACCGGCCCGCTGCTGCGGGCGTGCGGAGTTCCGCGGGACCTGCGGCAGACGAACCCCTACTCGTCCTACGAGGAATTCGACTTCGACGTCATCACCGAGACGGACGGCGACGTCTACGCGCGGTACCACGTGCGCATGCGCGAGATGCAGGAGAGCCTCAAGATCGTCCGCCAGGCGATCGACAACCTGCCCGAAGGCGACTGGCACGTCCCCGGCTGGAAGATCTACCCGCCGAACAAGCAGGAGATCGGGCGCAACATGGAGGCGCTCATCTACCACTTCAAGCTCTTCACGGAGGGAATCAGGGTTCCGGCCGGCGAGGTCTACTCGGCAGTCGAGGGGCCGAAGGGCGAGATCGGCTACTTCATCGTGTCGGACGGCTCGGGCAAGCCCTACCGCGTGCGGGTCAGGGGACCTTCGTTCTACAACATCGCCGCCCTGCCCGTACTCGTGCAGGACAAGATGCTCGCCGACGTCGTCGCGGCGATCGGCTCGATCGACATCGTGCTCGGGGAGGTGGACCGATGAACGCGGAAAACCTCGCCAAAGCGAACGATCTGCTACATCGCTTCCCCAAGAAGTCGTCGGCGCTGATCCCGCTGCTCCACCTCGTCGAGGACGAGTTCGGCTACATTCCCGAGGCCGAGGTGCAGGTTGTCGCGGACCTGATGGGTGTGACGCCGGCCTACGTCGAGGGCGTGCTGACGTTCTACACGCTGTTTCACCGTCAGCCCACCGGCAAGTACCTGATCCAGGTCTGCCGCGGGCTGAGCTGCCAGCTCAACGGCGCCGACGAGCTCTCGCGGTTCCTCTATGAGGAGCTCGGCGTGCAGCGCAACGGCACGACGCCGGACGGTCTCTTCACCGTGGAAGAGGTCGAGTGCATCGCGCTCTGCAAGAATGCGCCCGCGGTGCAGATCAACCTCGACTTCTATCCCAACGTGACCAAGGAGCAGTTGCGCTCCTTCCTCGACAAGGCCGCGAAGGAGGTCCGGAGCGGTGCCTGAGAAGCGGCTTCTCTTCAAGAATATCGACGTCCCGGGCATCGACGGAATCGAGGTCTACGAGCAGCACGGCGGCTATCAGTCGCTGCGCAAGGCCGTCCTCGACATGACGCCCGACGCGGTCCTGCAGGAGGTCATGACCTCGAACCTCAGGGGTCGTGGCGGCGCAGGATTCCCAACCGGCCGCAAGTGGAGCTTCCTCCCGAAGGACGGGCGGACCCGCTACCTCGTTTGCAACGGCGACGAGTCCGAGCCGGGCACCTGCAAGGACCAGGAGATCATCTACCGCATTCCGCACCTCCTGATCGAGGGCGTTCTCGCGAGCGCCTACGCGATCGGTGCCGAGGACGCGTTCATCTACCTGCGCGGCGAGTTCAAGACCGGCTACGCGATCCTCGAGCGGGCCATCGCGGAGGCCCGCGCCAAGGGCTATGTCGGAGACAACGTGCTGGGGTCCGGGAAGAAGATCGAGATCACGCTCTATCTGGGCGCCGGCGCCTATATCTGCGGCGAGGAGACAGCTCTCCTGGAGAGCCTTGAGGGCAAGCGCGGCAACCCGCGCCTCAAGCCGCCGTTCCCCGCGACGGCAGGTCTCTACAGCATGCCGACCGTCGTGAACAACGTCGAGACGCTATCGGCCGTCGTACCGATCATCGAGATGGGCGGCGCCGAATACGCCAAGCTCGGCACGGAGCGGAGCGCCGGCACCAAGCTCTTCTCGGTCTCGGGCAACGTCAAGAGGCCCGGCAACTACGAGGTGGAGCTCGGCAAGGTAACCCTGCGGGAACTCCTCTACGACATCGCCGGCGGGCCGCCCGAAGGCCACGAATTCAAGGCCATCATCCCTGGTGGCTCCTCGGTGCCGTTCCTGACGCCCGATAAGTTCGACACGCCGCTCGACTACGAGTCGCTGCAGGCTGCCGGAACCATGCTCGGCTCCGGCGGTGTCATCGTGCTCGACGATCGGGCCTGCATCGCCGGTTCCACCCTGCGCCTGATGGAGTTCTACCGGCATGAGTCCTGCGGCAAGTGCACGCCCTGCCGGGAAGGCACCATGTGGCTGAACCAGATCCTCCAGCGCATCGAGTCGGGCGGGGGTCGCCCGGGCGATCTCGAGACGCTCGAGGACCTGTGCAGCAACATCGACGGTCAGACCTTCTGCCCGCTCGGCGACGCCGCCATTGGCGCCCTCAGGTCGGGCCTGAAGCTCTTCCACGACGAATTCGAGGCGCACATCACCAAGGGCGGCTGCCCGATGGGGGAGGTAGTGCGTTGATTACCCTCACGATCGACGGCCGCGAGGTGCAGGTCGAGCCCGGAACCTTGATCCTCGACGCCGCCAAGCAGGCGGGTATCGAGATCCCCGTCTTCTGCTACCATCCGCGCATGGATCCGGTGGCGGCCTGCCGCATGTGTCTCGTGCGCATCGAGAAGATGCCGAAGCTGCAGCCGGCCTGTGCCACACCGGTCGCGGAAGGCATGGTTGTCTACACCGACACCGATGACGTCAGGAAGTCGCACGCCGGCGTGCTCGAGTTCATCCTGGCGAACCACCCGCTCGACTGCCCGATCTGCGACAAGGGCGGCGAGTGCGACCTGCAGGACAACTCGATCCGCTACGGCCCGAACCTGACGCGGTTCGCCGACCACAAGCGCCACCTCGACAAGGCGCGCCCCCTGGGACCGATCGTCGAGCTCGACCAGGAGCGCTGCATCCAGTGCATGCGCTGCGTGCGCTTCATGCAGGACGTCGCCGGCGACCCTGTGCTGACGCTGCACGACCGTGGTGGCCACGCCGTGGTCGACGTCGCCGAAGGGCGCACCTTCGACTCGATCTTCTCCGGCAACACCATCGAGATCTGCCCCGTCGGCGCCCTCACGTCGCGTCCGTTCCGCTTCAAGGCGCGTCCCTGGGACCTCGACGAGGTCGAGTCGATCTGCCCGCACTGCCCGGTCGGCTGCAATATCCGGCTGTCGCTGCGGCGCGGCGAGGTCAAGCGCATCCTGTCTCGCGACAACGAGGAGATCGACTGGGGTTGGCTCTGCGACCGTGGCCGCTTTGGCTACGGCTTCCTGCACGAGGGTGAGCGGATCACGGAGCCTATGGTCCGCCGGAGCGGGCAACTGGTGCCCGTATCGTGGTCCGAGGCGATCGCGGCCCTCGAGAGCGGCATGAAGGGCCGGGTAGGCGCGCTCGGCGGCGGCCGCAGCTCGCTCGAAGCCCAGTACCTGATGCGGCGCTGGATGCAGGAGAAGCTTGGCTCGCAGAACCTCGACCACCGCGTCATGCCGCTCACCACGGCGATCGCGCCGGGACCTGTGGGGCGGATCGACGACGTGAACGACGCGGATCTGGTGCTTGCGCTGGACGCCGAGCTGATCGAGGAGGCGCCCGTCTTCGGCCTCAGACTGCGCCGGTTCGAGCGCAAGGGACTGCGCATCGTCAGCATCGGCCGGCGTGCGGACCTGCTCGACATGCCGCATGAGGACCTACAGACGGACGACGTCGCAAAGACCCTGACAGAGATCGCCCAAGGCGGCGGCGAGCTCGGCGAGGCGTTCCTCAAGGCCCGCAAGGTGCTCATGATCTGGAG
This sequence comes from Bacillota bacterium, assembly GCA_021799275.1. Lineage (GTDB taxonomy): Bacteria > Bacillota > Sulfobacillia > JAJZYS01 > JAJYTV01 > JAJZQO01. The sequence goes on along the minus strand of JAJZAT010000018.1, from coordinate 42,568 downwards.
CGGCCGCGGCGAGGACGTCGCCTCGGCGATCGAGGCTGCCGTCAAGGCGAGGTCCGGAGAGACCTACACCATGGTGGTCGGCGGCCTCGCAAACTCGTTCGGCGCCCAGGCGGTCGGGCTTGTGCCAGGCGACGGCGGGCTCGACACCAAGGGAATGCTCGAGGCTGCCGGCAAGGGCGAACTCGACGCGATGTTCCTCCTTGCGGAGGATCTCGGCGAGTTCACCGACCAGGACCTCGTCGCCGAAGGCTTGAACCGCCTGCCGTTCCTCGCGGTCGCGGCCGTCGTGCCGAGCGCGGCGACCGAGCGCGCGGACGTGGTGCTGCCTCTCGCGGGCTGGGCGGAGTCCGATGGCCACTTCGTGAACATGGAAGGACGCGCGCAGCGCTACTACTCCGGTGCCAGCAGGCCGAGCGGCGTCTACGACGACTGGCAGCTGATGGCGCGCCTCCTCGGCCTCGACTGGGGCCAGGAGGAGACGGAGGCGGCCGTGAAGGCCGAACTGCCCGTGCTGTTCGAGTCCCACCGGCGCGAGGGCGGACCTCTGCCCAAGGGCGGCTACGCGGCCAAGCGCGGCGCCGAAGTCAAGCCAAGCATCTACAAGAAGGGCGTAACACCCGATCCGTTCCTGCGCTCGCTCGTGCCGCAGGCGGAGCTCGCTGGGAGGGCGGAGTAGGATGCTCACAGTCATTCTCATCATCGTCAAGGGTCTCATCACAGCCGTGCTGCTGCTTGCGGCATTCGGCGTGATGACCTGGCTGGAGCGCAAGGTGCTCGCGCGCTTCCAGTTCCGGCCGGGGCCGAACCGCCTCGGCCCGGCCGGGGTGATGCAGTTCGTGGCCGACGGACTCAAGCTGGTCTTCAAAGAGGAGATCATCCCGACCGCGGCGGACCGCGCCATCTACCTCCTGGCTCCGTTCATCTCCCTCACGGCGGCCATTGTGGCGTTCGCGGTCATCCCCTGGGGACCACCGCTCCACATCTTCGGCCGGACCGTTCCGATGGAGATCGGCGGGCCGGACATCGGCATCCTGTTCATCTTCGCCATCACCGCCCTGGGCGTGTACGGCATCATCCTCGGCGGTTGGGCCTCGTCGAACAAGTACAGCCTGCTCGGTGGCCTGCGCTCGACGGCACAGATCATCTCCTACGAACTCGCGATGGGCCTCGCGGTGACCGGCGTTCTGCTCCTCGCGGGCTCCACCGACCTCAACACGATCATCGCGCGGCAGTACCACCTCTGGTACATCGTGCCCGAGATCCTCGGCTTCATCATCTATGTGATCACCATGGTCGCCGAGACGAACCGCACGCCGTTCGACTTGCCGGAAGCCGAGAACGAGCTTGTGGCTGGTTACCATACGGAGTACACGGGCCTCAAATGGGCCATGTACATGATGGCGGAGTACATCAACATGATCACGGTGTCCGGCCTTGCCACGACCCTCTTCCTCGGCGGCTGGCACGGACCCTGGCTGCCGCCGGAGCTCTGGTTCCTGATCAAGGTCGCGGCGTTCATGTACTTCTTCATCTGGCTGCGGGCGACGCTGCCCCGGCTGCGCTACGATCGCCTCATGGCCTTCGGCTGGAAGGTGCTTCTGCCGGTGGCCCTTCTCAACACGCTCGCGACCGCCGTCTGGGTGGCCGTTGCACGCTAAGGGGGCCGGGGCGCTGTGCCCCGGCCTTCTCAAGGGGGTCTTCCGATGCTGAGCACCGTCGTCTTCTGGATCGCAGCCGTGCTGGCCGTCGCGGGCGCCATCGGCGTCGTGACGCTGCGCAACCCCGTGCACACGGCCTTGTCGCTCGTGCTCACCATGCTGTCGCTCGGTGTCCTCTTCCTGCTGCTTCACGCCGAGTTCCTCGCCGTGGTCGAGGTGCTGGTCTACGCAGGGGCGGTCATGGTTCTCTTCCTCTTCGTGGTGACGCTCCTCATGGCGGGCGTCAAACCGCCGAGGGAGGAGCACCACCTGCGCCTCGCCTACCAGACCCTGATCGCCGGACTCTTCGGTCTCATCCTCTTCGTGCTGGTTCTGCACTCCCTCGTCGGCGCGGGGTGGGTCGGGACGCTTGCCGGCCCGCAAGGCGGGAGCTTCGGCACGATTGCCTCGTTCGGCACGGCGCTCTTTACGCGATACCTCCTGCCCTTCGAGCTGACGGCCGTCGTGCTGCTTGTCGCAGTCATCGGCGTCGTCGTACTCGGACGCGAGCAGGAGTAGGGGAGGGAAGCTCATGGTGCCGATCGGCTACTATCTTGTCCTCTCCGCCGTGCTGTTCGTCATCGGCGGCGTAGGCGTCCTGTCACGGCGCAACCCGCTGCAGATGTTCATGGCGGTCGAGCTGATGTGGAACGCGGTAAACCTCAGCTTCGTGGCGTTCGCACGCCAGTATCTCGACATGGCGGGGCACATCTTCGTGTTCCTGGTGATCACGGTCGCCGCGGCGGAAGTCGCGATCGGCCTGGCGATCATCGTCATGGTGTTCCGCAAGCGCGAGCACGTGGACGTCGACGACCTCTCGCTGATGAAGGGGTAGGACATGCAAGACGCAATCGTTATCCTCCTCCTGCCGGCGCTCGGCAGCCTGATCGCCGCCATCTTCGGCAAGAGCATCGGGCGTAAGGCAACCGCGTACGTCACGGTGGGTGCCATGGGCGCCGCGTTCCTCTGGACCCTGTCCGTGTTCTGGCGCCTGCTGCAGCTGCCGCCGGCGCAGCGCAGCTTCGACCCGGTGTACTGGCAGTGGATTCACGCCGGTGCCCTGAAGCTGCAGTTCGGCCTCCTGATCGACCCGCTGTCGACGACGTTCTTCCTGATCGTTACGTTCGTCGGTTTCCTGATCCACCTGTACTCGGTCGGCTACATGCACGACGACGACAACTTCCAGCGCTTCTTCAGCTACCTGAACCTCTTTGCCCTCGCGATGCTGCTGCTCGTGTCGGCGGACAACTTCGTCTTCCTCCTCGTCGGCTGGGGCGGCGTCGGTCTGGCGTCTTACCTCCTGATCGGCTTCTGGCACACCCGCCCGAGCGCCGTGCAGGCGGCCCGCAAGGCGTTGGTCCTCAACGTCGCTGGTGACGTCGGCATCATGCTGGCGATCTTCATCCTGGTCACGACCCTCGGCCGCCTGAACTACGCCGGCGTGTTCAGCCACGTGAGCTCGCTCTCGGCCTTCCAGGTCGAGCTGATCGCCTTCCTCCTCTACCTCGGAGCCGCGGCCAAGTCGGCGCAGTTCCCGCTGCACGTCTGGCTGCCGGACGCCATGGAAGGCCCGACACCGGTCTCCGCCCTGATCCACGCGGCCACGATGGTGACGGCGGGCGTCTACCTCGTGGCGCGCGCGTACCCGATCTTCCACGCCGCGCCGGTCGCGGCCGAGTGGATCGCCGGCATCGGCGCCTTCACGGCGCTGTTCGCCGCGACGATCGCCATCACGCAGAACGACATCAAGCGCGTCATCGCCTACTCGACGGTGTCGCAGCTGGGCTACATGTTCCTGGCGGTGGGCATCGGGGCTTACGCCGCGGGCATCTTCCACCTGACGATGCACGCCTTTTTCAAGGCGCTCCTCTTCCTTGCCGCCGGCTCCGTGATCCACGCGGTGAGCGGCGAGCAGGACATGCGCAAGATGGGCGGACTGAAGAAACTGCTGCCCATCACCTACTGGACGATGCTGATCGGTGCGGCATCGAACGCGGGCGTGCCGCTCTTCGCGGGCTTCTTCTCGAAGGATGAGATCCTCGGCCAGGCCTTGGCCTCTGGCCACTTTTGGCTCTGGCTCGTCGGCGTCGTCACGGCGTTCTTCACGGCGCTCTACATCTTCCGCCTGATCTTCCTCACCTTCCACGGCAAGTATCGTGGCGACGGCCACCCGCACGAATCGCCGAAGGTCATGACGATCCCCTTGATCGTCCTCGCGGTCGGCGCGCTGTTCGGCGGGTACCTCAATGTGCCGGGCGCCTGGAGCGTCTTCGACGACTGGCTCGCTCCCGTGTTCGCCCGCTACCCCGGCGGCACGATCGCAGCCGCCTCGGCGGCGCCGAACTGGGGCGCTATGGCGCTCACAGCGGTGCTGGTCCTGGTGGGCATCTACGTCGCGTGGCTGTTTTTCGGCCGCGGCGAGGTACGCACGGAGCTGCCCGAGGGCGTGCGCGGCGTGCACAAGGTGCTCTACAACAAGTACTACATCGACGAGATCGGCCACGCGGCCCTCGTCTGGACGACCGACCACCTCGGCATTGCGCTCGACCTGTTCGACCGAATCGTGATGGACGGCATCGTGATGGGTATCGCGGCACTGGTCAAGGCCTGGGGCGAGGCCTTGGCGCCGCTCCAGGACGGCTTCCTGCGGCGCTACGGCCTGGCGGTGCTCATCGGCGGTGTGGCCATCGTGGCCTACCTCACTCTGGTGCAGTAGGAGGTGCTGGGAATGCTGGAAGTCTTGTTTTTCCTGCCGGTCCTGGGCGCTCTCCTCCTGCTCCTGCTGCCCGCCAAGGCCGCACGCTGGACGGCGTTCGGAGTGGCCGTCCTGACCTTCCTCGTGACGCTCTACGTGATCCCGGCGGCCTACGGCCACGGCAGCGGCTACGGCACATTGATCAGCGTGCCGTGGATCGGGGCCTGGGGCGTGAACTGGTCGCTGGGACTCGACGGACTCTCGCTCGTGCTGCTGATCCTGACAACCGTGGTCTCGGCGGTGGCCATCGCCTGGACACCGGTGCGGGACCGCACGTACTACGTCCTCTTCCTGCTGCTCGAGGCGACCGCCATCGGCGTGTTCCTCGCGGCGGACCTCTTCGTGTTCTACGTCTTCTGGGAGGCCATGATCATCCCCGCCTACATCCTGATCGCCAGCTACGGCGGACCCAGGCGGCAGCGGGCGGCGATCAAGTTCCTGATCTACTCCCTGGTCCCCAGTCTCCTGATGCTGGCTGCAGTCGTGGTGCTCGGTTACGAGGCGTTCCTGCAGCTGGGCCACTGGAGCTTCTCCATCACGGCGCTCAGTCACCTGAGCCTGCCGGTCTCGACGCAGATGTGGCTCTTCGCCGCATTCGCCTTCGCCTTCATGGTGAAGATCCCGACCTTCCCGTTCCACAGCTGGATGCCTGAGGCCTACGCCGAGGCTCCCGCGCCGGTGACGACGATGCTTTCGTCGGTGCTGTCCAAGACGGCCCTCTACGCCTTCCTGCGCATTGCGATGCCGATCCTGCCCACCGCCGCGCAGCGCTTTGCGCCCGTGCTCGGGGTGCTCGCCCTGATCAGCATCCTCTACGGTGCGTTCGTCGCCCTGGCGCAGCGTGACGGCAAGCTCGTCATCGGGTACTCCTCGCTCTCGCACCTCGGCCTCGTCCTTCTAGGTATCGCCGCCCTCAGTTACACGGGCCTGCAGGGCGCCGTGCTCCAGATGTTCAACCACGGCATCTACGCCTCCGGCCTCTTCCTGCTCTTCGGTCTCGTCGAGGAGCGGCTCGGCACGCGGGACCTCGAGGCGCTCGGCGGACTCGAGGCACGCGGACCGATCCTGGCCGGCCTCTTCCTGATCGCCGTGCTGACGGGCCTGGGCCTGCCCGGTCTGCAAGGCTTCGCAGGGGAGATCACGCTGCTGACCGGTATCTACATGACGCACGCCGTCTGGGCGTGGATCGCGGTCGTCGCGGTGATCCTCTCGGCGGCCTACTTCGTTCGCCTGTTCCAGAAGGTCGCGCACGGCACGCCCAGGGCGCTGGAAGGGGCCACTGGCGAGCGGCCCGAGATCAGGGGCGGGCAGATCGCCCTGATCGCGCCGCTGATCCTGGCGATGGTATTCTTCGGCCTCTACCCGAAGGCCATCACCAAGACCATCGGACCTGCCCTCACGCATGTCTCGCAATCGGTCCGGGCGACGGCACAGGGGCCGTCCGCCGTGACGTCGGAGGTGCAGGTCAAGTGAACTTCCCTGTCATCAACCCGCTGGGCATCCTGCCGGAGATCGTGCTGCTCGTCACGTCCGTGCTGGTGCTGCTGATCGCGCTCTTCATGCGCGAGCGGCACAGTCCCGCGCTCAACTACCTCGGGGCCATCGGTGTCCTCGTGGCCCTCGGCACCCTGCCGATCCTCTGGCAGGGTCCGGTGCAGGCGTCGTTCGGCGGCGCCATCGTCGCCGATCACTTCTCCATCGCCATGGATGCCGCCATCCTGATCTCCGCTTTCGCCGGACTTCTCCTCGGCCTGCGCGAGGTGGAGCCGGGCTCGGATTACGTGGCGCTCGTGCTCTGGGCGGCGATCGGCATGATAGTGATGACGTCCGCCGTCGAACTCCTCTCCATCTTCCTCGGCCTCGAGGTGTTGTCGCTGCCGCTCTACATCCTCTCGGGCTTCCGCCGCCACCGCGAGAAGTCCGGCGAGGCCGCGATGAAGTACCTCTTGATCGGGGCCTTCTCCTCCGGCATCTTCCTCTACGGCCTAGCCTTCCTCTACGGCGCGACAGGGTCGGTCACGCTGCAGGGCATTCAGACGGCGCTCCTGCAGAACGTCGGCACCCAGCCGCTCTACCTCGAACTTGGCGCCGGCCTCGTGATGGCCGGACTCGCGTTCAAGCTCGCCCTGGTGCCGTTCCAGAACTGGGTTCCCGACGTCTACGAAGGCGCACCGACGCCGGTCACCGCCTTCATGTCGGTCGGGACGAAGGCCGCCGCGTTCGGCGTGCTGGCGCGCCTGCTCACCGTGGCGCTGCCTGCCGCGCTGGTGCACTGGCAACCAGTCCTCAGCTTCATCGCGGTGCTGACCCTCCTCTACGGCAACCTGGCAGCGCTGCGCCAGACCAACATGAAGCGCATGCTGGCCTACTCCGGTATCGCCCAGGCCGGCTACCTCGTCGTCGCCATCGTCGCGAACAGCCAGACCGGCATCGGTTCGGGCATGTTCTACATCGTGGCATACGCCTTCATGAACCTCGGCGCGTTCGCCGTCGTCGGCGCACTCTCGGGCGAGAACGAGGAGGGCGCGGAGCTTCCCGCCTACCGCGGGCTCTTCTACCGCCGGCCGTGGCTAGCGAGCGCCATGACGCTCTTCCTGCTCTCGCTCGCCTCGATTCCGCCGCTCGTGGGCTTCCCGGGCAAGTTCTACATCCTGCGCGCCGCCGTCGCGTCGGGCGGCCTGCTGCTCGCCATCGCGATCCTTGTGGGAACGATGATCAGCCTCTACTACTACCTGAGGCCGATCGCATACATGTTCCAGCACGCCGAGGCCGAGGCTCCCGTGGCCGAGAAGGCGCACTGGGCCCAGCAGTTCGCCGTGGGCGCTATGCTCGTCGGCACGCTGGTGCTCGGCCTGCTGCCGTCCCTCGTGACGACGGTGCTGCAGCACGCGGCGCACGCCATGTACGGGCTCTAGACCGAAAACCTCCCGGGCCGCCGCTCCTCGTGAGCGGCGGCCCTTCTGCATATGCCGGCGACGCCCGCATGAACTGTATGGGGGTGTCGGCCCTTGGCGTTCTGGCAGGGTACCGGACTTCTCCTGCTCGGGGGCATCCTCAGCCGCCTCCTCGGACTCTACCGGCTGCTTCTGCCACGGCTCCTCGGCCCGGAGGGCGTTGGCCTCTACCACATGGCCTACCCCGCTTACGCCCTGACCCTGGCCATCGCCACCGGCGGTCTGCCGGTGGCCGTTTCGCGTCTCGTCGCCCAGAGCGTCGCGCGGGGGGCGCATCGCGAAGCCGAGCGCATCCTGCGCGTCGCCACGACCGTGCTGCTGGTGCTCGGCATCCTGGGCGCCACAGGACTGCTTCTCGCGGCTCCCTGGCTGGCTCAGAACGTCGCGCGAGACCCCCGCGCGGCGCTCGCGATCGCGGCCGTGGCGCCCGCTGTGCTGCTGGTTGCGGCGATGTCGGCCTTGAGAGGCTACTTCCAGGGCTATCAGCAGATGGCGCCGACGGCGATCTCGCAGGTGCTGGAGCAGCTCGTCCGCGTGGTCGGCATTATCGTCCTCGCCTATGTGCTGCGTCCCTTGGGTGTCGCGTGGGCAGCCGCCGGTGCGGCCGGTGCCGCGGGCCTCGGCGCGCTGGCGGGCCTCGCCGTACTGGTGCTCCTGAGGCGCCTCAGGCCGCCGCCGCGCGGGGGACGCCGCGGCATGCCGACCAGGCGGATTCTCACGGAACTGCTCGGCCTCGCCCTGCCGATCACGGTGACAGGGCTTGGCGTGCCGATGATGCAACTCGTCGACCTTGTCATCGTGCCGTCGGCCCTGCAGCAGCGCGGCTACGGCGCCCACATGCGCACCGGGGCCTACGGGGTCCTAAGCGGCTACGCGATGCCGCTCGTGGCCTTGCCGGCCATCCTCAGCGGCGCCATCGCGGTGGCGCTGGTGCCGGCCGTGTCCACGGCGACGGCCAGGGGCGACGGGGCTGCGGCAAGGACCCTGACGCGCGACGCGCTGGCGGCGGCCTTCCGCTGGCTGCTGCCGGCCGCGGTGGGTCTCTTCATGCTGAGCGGGCCGATCGTCCGGCTCTTCTTCGGCAGCCCTGCGGCCGCCCCCACCCTGACGGCGCTCGCGCCGAGCGCGCTGCTGTTCGGTTTCGGCCAGGTGGCGGCGGCCGCCCTGCAGGGACAGGGGCACACCTGGCGGCCGCTCGCGAACCTCGGCATCGCCACGCTCGCGAAGCTCCTGCTGAGCGTCGTGCTGGTTCGGCAGGTCGGCATCATCGGCGCCGCGCTGGCCACGAGTACGGCCTACCTCGTCTGGGCCGGCCTGAACGTGTCGTCCGCGAGCCGCCTCACGCGGCAGCCGATGCTCGGCAGTTGGGCCCTGCCACCGATCGCCGCGGTGCTGGGAATGGCCGTCGTCTTGCGCCTAATGGCCCCCTCCACGGGGCTCGGCACTCTGGTCGCGATCGGGGCCGGCGGCGTGACGTACCTCATCCTGCTGGGAGTCCTGGGAGGGTTCGGCCCGGGTGAGCGGGAAGCCCTTCGCAGCATGGTGCAGCGGCTGCGGAGCATGCTGCTGGGCAGGAGATGATGGCGCACGTGCGGATCTTCGGCATCGGCTTCGGGCAGGATCTGCCGCCCTTGACGTCCGGCCGGCTGTTCGCGCCGGCAGGCATCGATCGGACCGTCCTCGCACCCAGGGGGCTCAGGGCCACAACCGAGCTTCCGGAGCGCTTCGCTGCGGATGATGTCATGTTGCTTCCCGGTGGGCCGGAGGTGGACGACCCCTGGCTACACGCGGGACTCAGGCAGGGCGCTGCGGTGCAGTTCGCGCGGCCGCTGGTCCTGGAGCTCGGGCTGCCCGGGGCCAGCGTCAGCCGGCATGCGAGCCGCCGGGATCCCTGGCCGGCCGGTCAGGGCGTTGTCGTGTACGGTGACGGCGATCCGGGCCTGCCCGACGCGCTTTTGACGCTGAGCCGGGGTCTGCTGATCGGCAGCGGGCGACGGCGGGATGGGCCGCTTGCGGAGCTCGCGGCATTGCGCGAGCCGGGGGACGTCCTCTATGTGCCGCCGTTTGGCGGCGACACGGCGCTGCCTTTTGCCGCCGCGGCGGCCGTCATGGCCATCCTGCGCGCGCCGGACGGCTGCCCTTGGGATCGTGAGCAGACGCACCTGAGCCTCCTGCCCTATCTGCTGGAGGAAGCCGCGGAGGCATATGACGCGCTTTCCGACGCCGATCTGCATGGGATTGTGGAAGAACTGGGAGACTTGCTGCTGCAAGTGCTGTTCCATGGCGAGCTCGGTCGCGAAGAGGGGACCTTTACCCTCAGCGACATCACGGACGGTCTGTGGCGCAAACTCGTGCGCCGCCACCCGCACGTGTTCGGCGACGAGCACTACGCAAGCGCGCAGGACTTCCTGCCGCGCTGGGAGCAGCTCAAGACGGAGGAGGGGACGCGTCGGCAAAGCGAACTTGACGGCATACCCGCCTCATTATCCTCTCTTGCAGCGCTTGAGAAGGCCATGCGCAAACTCATGCGCTGTGGCATTCAGGAATTTGGAGAGGGCGGCTACACCGCACTTTTCGAGGGGCGCGTGGCCGCCGGAGAGGATCTGGAACTCGAGGCGCGCCGCTCGCTCTCTGCGCTGAAGGCGCGCTGCAGGCGTGCCGAGGCACTGCTTGGCCAGCGCCTGTCCGCCGCGGGGTCGGAAAAGGCCTCGCAGGCGTGGAAAATAGCACAATCTGCGCAGATTATGGGCGAGCAAAGCAGGAATGGGTGGCCAATTGACGAATCTTAGGCGTCGACAATCGGCACAGGGAGGGGTACCTACGAACAAGACCGAGCTGGTTGCGAAGGTCGCCGAACGCGCCGGGATGAGCAAGAAGGACGCGGACAAGGCGGTCACCGCCTTCGTTGAAGCGGTCGAGGAAGCTCTGACCGGTGGAGACAAGGTGTCGCTCGTTGGCTTCGGTACCTTCGAGGTTCGGTCGCGCGCTGCGCGCAAGGGCCTGAACCCGCAGACCAAGAAGGAGATCAAGATTCCCGCGAGCCGCGTGCCCGCCTTCAAGGCCGGCAAGGCTCTCAAGGACTCGGTCGCCAAGTAAGGGCGCACTGCGGGGAGCCGGGACATCCTCAGGATGCCCCGGCTCCCTTCGCGCTTCGAGGGAGGTGACGTCCTGCGCCTCGACAAGTGGCTCAAGGTGGCGCGTGTGATCAAGCGTCGGACCATCGCGCACGACGCCGCGGAAACAGGCCGTGTCACGCTGAACGGCAAGCCCGCGAAGCCGGCTTCTGAGGTCCGCGTTGGCGACGAGATGGTGGTCGACATCGGCGGCAGGGAGACGGCCCTGCGCGTGCTCATGGTGCCCGATCGACCCGTGCCGCGTGGATCGGACGAACTTTACGAGGTGCTCTGGGTGCGCCAGAAGGGACCTGGCGCGATCGAGTGAGGTTGGGCGGGCGGGGCGATGCCCCGCCCGCTTCTTGCCATGCATCGCTGAAGAGCCATCGGCCAGCCTAGGAAGCGGAGGGAGGGGAGCCATGGACGAGCTCCTGCGCCGCTGGCGTTATCCCGCGCTGGTTGGGGCGCTCTTTCTGGTGCTGCTGATCTTCCTGTTTGCGAGGCCGGCCAAGTCGCCCCACCATACATCCGTGCCCCGCACGGCATTCTCGCTGTTCTGGCGCCCGATGGTGATCGGCTTCTACGAGAACCAGGGCACCGGTCCGGGCACAGCCTGGGCTTCCCTTGTGGCTCACGCCAAGCAGATCCAGATCACGAGTCCGTACTGGTACCGCATCAACGCTTCAGGCAACCTGACGAACGACATGGCGGCGCCGCAGGTGACGAAGTTCGCGCACAGCCACCGCAGCTTCGTCTGGCCGCTGATCGGCAATTCCGGCACCGATCCCATGTACAGCACCTCGACACGGACCCGGATGATCGGCACGATCGAGAGCCTGGTGAAGCGCCACGGCTACGACGGCGTGCTGATCGACTTCGAACTGCTCGCGCCCTACTCCCGGGACGACCTCTCCACCTTCCTGAACGACCTTGGCAAGGCCCTGCACCGCGAGGGCAAGGGGCTCGGCGTCGCCGTATTCCCCAAGGTGGGGATCACCAAGGACATGAGCTATCCGTACGATTACCCGGCGCTCGGCAAGGTCACGGACGCGGTCGTCATCATGGCCTACGACCACCATTACCAGGGCGGTCCTCCCGGCCCTGTCGCGCCGCTGCCCTGGGTGCGCAACAACGTGAACTTCGCGCTTGGGCACATCCGCAGCGAGAGGATCTACCTCGGTGTCGCCACCTACGGCTACGACTGGAGGAGCTCGGGCCAGACGACTACGGTCACAACGCTGCAGGCCCAGGCGCTCCTGAAGAAGTACGGCATCTCGCCCACCTGGGATGCGGCGTCGCAGGAATACCACTTCAGCTACACGGACGGCGGCGTGCACCACGACGTCTGGTATGAGGACCAGCGCTCGTTCGGCCAGAAACTCGCGCTGGCCAAGGCCTCGCGCCTGGGCGGCATCGCCCTCTGGGAGCTTGGCGGCGAAAACCCGGACATCTGGACGCAGCTCCGGCACACGAGCATCTTCTAGGGTTCAGGCAAGGAGGATCGCACCGACGACGACGAGCACGGTGCCGGCCCACGCGAGAGGCGTCGGGCGCTCGCGCAGCCTGAGGTAGCCGAGCCCCGCCGCGAACAGCGGCGCCGTCTGGCGGATGGCCACCGTGGGCGCCAGCGGACCCAGCCGGTAGGCGTAGAGCAGCAGCAGGTACGACGCGAGGCTGAGGGCGCCGAAGATCGGCGCGAGGCGGTCGCCGGGACCGGGCTCGGCCCGCAGGGCGAATGGCGCCGTCAGCAAGGTGGCGCCGGTGTACAGGAGGGCGATGTAGAGGAGCGGCGGCGCGTACTGCACGCCGCGGCTGTCGATGAAGGTGTACGCCGCGATCAGGAGGCCGATCCAGGCGACGCGCAGGAGGTCCCGCGGCCGCTGGGGCCTGCCCGATACGAGCACGCTGCCAAGGAGCACGAGCGCGATGGCGGCCCAGCTCAGGGGGCGGACGGTCTGCCCGAGCAGCCAGAGGGCGGCGAGGGACGCGAGCAGCACCCCACCGGCGCGCGAAAGCGTGTAGGCCCAATGCAGCTCGCCGGTGCGGTACGCGGCGGCCAGCGACGTGAAGTAGAGGGCGTGCACCACGGCGGTGGCGATCAGGTACGGCCAGAGATCGGGCCAGGCGGCTTCCCGCCAGAGCCCCACGGACAGGAGGAGCGCCAGGACGGCGGACGAGCCGGCGAGAAGCCACATAAAGCGAAGGCGCCCGCTCTCCTGCCGCGCGGCCGCGTTCCAGAGCACGTGCAGCACGGCGGAGCCGAGCGCCAGGAGGAGAGCCGCTTGCGACACGCGACCACCCCACTTCGCGGCGCTCCGACGTCTTCAGAGGTCCGGGATGATCGCCGATCGGTGTCGCGCCTGATCGCATCGCCCGGAGCAGCGATGACTCGAGCGGCTGCTAGAGCTCGATCTGTGCCGACCAGCCCGCTTCGCGCAAGGGGCTCAGGATCTCGCGCACAAACTTCTGATGCCTCGGGTCCTCGATATAGGCGGTGAAATCATCGGGCGAGCGGAAGTCCAGCGTGACCGCGTAGTCGGCAGGCACGCCCGAGCTGCCCGGCAGGCCGAGCTTCGTCCCGACGTGTCCTTCCGCGACCGCCGGAATCTCCCGGATGAGCGCCCGGAACGCGCTGTCCAGCGCCGCGATCTCGTTCGGGGCCACACCATCCTTGAACCTCAGCAGCAAGACGTGACGGAGCATGGAGGTACCTCCTCAGGAGATGATGTCGGCCGGCGCGGAGCCAAGGCTGTGCGTGCGGTAGACGGCGAAGGCCAGGGCCGTCGAGACCCACAGGACGGCAGGGCTCAGGAGGATGCCCAGGAGCTGGCCGGGCGTGCCAAGGAGCTGTTCGATCAGGCTGGCGACGAGGTCCAGGACCACGGCGATCAGGAGCGCCAGAAGCCAGTGGCCGAAGCGGCCGCGGCCGTAGGCCTCCGTGAACGCCTGCCCGAAGGCCGGCAGCACGGGAACCTCGCTGACGTAGACGATCGCTTGGGCGGCCTGCATGTAAGGGCCGACGACGATCACCAGCACGAAGACGATGATGCCGACGACGGCAGACAGCCGGCGGACGGCCGCCACGCTCACTGTGGCCGGAGACGTCACGATGTGGCTGAGGCCAGAGAAGGAGCCGGTGGCGGCGAGCAGGATCAGGATGACGATCGTCAGCACGATGCCAACCAGAAGATCGACGCCGAAGAGGCCGAGCGTGCGTCCCCAGAGGCGGTAGCCCCGCACCCAGAAGGAGGTCGGCGCATCGCCGCGCGCGGCCTCGCCAAGGGCGCCGAGGGCAGCCCCGTAGCCGAACGCGAGCTCGGCGACCACGGCCACCACGCCGATGAGGATGACGAGCCCGTAACCCTGTCCATGCGCGGCGACGGCCATCAGTCCCACGAGCCCCACGAGGAGCGCCGCGCCCACGACCGTCAGCAGCATCTGGACGTAGACGTCGGCCCTGGTGCGCAAGATCCGGCCCCAGAGGGCGAAGATCGGGGACATCCGACCACTCCTTCATGCATAAGGCCGTCCCGCGGCGCTGCGCCCGGGATCACTCCTGAGTTCGCCAGTGGGTCCGACGCTCCTTCGAGGCAGCATCCGACCTCCTCACGCATAGCATCTCGTATCAGGGGGTGACCCAATGGCCGGCGCCGCCGACGAGAAGCACCATGCCCTGACCCTGCGTGACCGCCATCTCATGGAACTGACCGGCGTGACCAAGGTGGAATCGTTCGACGAGCACGAGATCGCCGTTACGACGCAGCTGGGCACGCTGTCCGTCAAGGGCGAGAACCTCCACATCAAGCATCTCGACCTGGAGAACGGGGACCTCCAGCTGGACGGCAGCATCGTGACGCTCAGCTACCAGCAGGAAAGCCGGCGCAAGGGGCGGCTCGGCAGGCTGATCAGATGATCGACCTGCCCTTGCCGGAGCAGTTCGATCGCCTGCTGTGGGCCGCCGCCGTCGGCCTCTGCCTTGTGCCGCTCTGGTTCCTCGTCGCCCGCACCTGCGGCCGGCGAGGCTTCTGGCGTGCCCTGCTGGAGTTCGCTTTGATCGGCATCCTGAGCATCGCCGCCGCCGCCGCGCTGTTCCTGGGTACCTTGGGCGATCTCAGGGCCTACGTGCCTGTCGGCTTTGCCGCGGGCGGCGCGCTGGCGGCGGGCCTGCTGCACATTCTGCGAGCGCCTTGGCAGGAGTCCGGGCGCAGGCACAGAATCTAATCCGACATTCTATCCACAAAATGTGGACAAAATGTGGACAAGCAAGGAGGCGAGGCGCGGGTGCACCTGGAAATCAGGGGAGCGGAGCGCCTCAGCTTCCGGGAGCGGCAGGTCGTCACCCTGAAGGAGACAGGGGTACGTCAGGACGTCATCGCGCGTCAGCTCTCCCTGAGCGAGTCCACGGTCGCCACCCTGCTCCATCGCGCCAAGACGAAGGGCTACCAGGTCGTCATCGTCATCGACGGGGACCCTCTCGCCTTGCAGAACGACAGCCTGGAGGAGGAAGAGGAGATTGGCGAAGGCAGCTGACGCGATCGGCCTCGCGGTCCTTCGTGCACCTGCGCCGACGCGCAAGGCGCCGGTGGAGAAGGAGGAGAGGCAGAGCCGGCCGCGACGCAAGGCCAGACGCCGCGTGCGCTTGCGCTTCGGCCGCCTGATGTTTGCGGCCGCGATCGCCTATCTGGTGGGAGCGGGGGCGATCGGTGAGCTGCAGTTGCTGCACGTCCAGGCCCAGGAGAGCCAGATGCTGCAGAGGCTGCATGCGGTCAACGGACACGCCGCGCAGCTGAAGAGCGAACTCAGGCAGCTCAAGACCCAGACCGGCGAGGCTCAGGCGGTGCGCCAGGTCCTGCACTACGCGCCCAAGAGCGGCACGCCTGTGGTGATCACCGTACAGAAGTGACGGCGCCCGAATTCGGGTTACGCCAATGTCTGCAGGGGGAGGCCAGGTGAGCGCATCCTGGTCTTGCTGAACGCCGGCAAGGAAGATCCGACACGCGTGCAATCCGCGCGCGGGGTCGCGTCGGGTGCGAGCAACCTGCCGGAAGTCGAGAAGGTCGCCCTGATCTTCTTCGGCAGCGCCGTGGAACTGCCGACCGACCCGGGCCACGTGGAGGGCGCACAGCCGTTCACCGCTCGGGGCATCCTTCCGCTGGCTTGCCAGGCGCACGCCGAGCAGAAGCGGATCAAGGATGAGCTGAGCAGGGCCCCGGTCACCTTGAAGCATGTCGGCGAGGACATCGTCCGCCTAGTAAATGAAGGCTATCAGGTCATCACGTTCTAAGTGCCGCGGCGGCGGCGGTCCCAATCCGCGATGCTCGCGTCCGGTCTACTCGCTGTGCGGCGGGCGCTATGGACCTGCTTGCTTGACTGGACGAGCGGAACCTCGCTAAACTTCGTATCAGAGGTATTGGGCGCATCAGCCCAGCTTGGAAAGCGGGGAGACTTTGGCGGAGGAAGAGATCGTCGTCGGTTCCGTAGTCGATGGCGTGGTGACCGGCATCACGCGCTTCGGCGCTTTCGTGTTGCTGCCAGGCGGCAAGACGGGACTTGTCCACATCTCCGAGGTGGCGGACTCCTATGTCAACGACATCAAGGATTTCGTCAAGGAGCAGGATCAGGTCAAGGTCAAGATCCTGTCCTACGATGGCAACCAGAAGATCGCTCTCTCCATTCGCCAAGCCAAGCCCGGGGCTTCCGCGGTTCGTCCGCGCAGCGGAGGATTCGGCGGTGGCGGCGGCGGCGGTGGCGGCGGTCATGGACGCGGACCGGCTCGTCCGCAGAACTTCGAGGACCGGCTGGCCCGGTTCATGAAGGAGAGCGAGGACAAGCAGGCAGATCTGCGTCGCCATCACGACTCGCGGCGGGGCGGTCACCGGGGCCGCGGCGAGGGCTCGCTCTGATCCACATCCGAACATTGCGGGCGTCCCGAGTGGGACGCCCTTTTTATGGCCTGAGAGCGCCGGAGGCTTGCGCAACCCTGGTCCAGATGGCAAATTAAGTATGCCAGTCGACAGAAAGGGCCCTGCTGCGCATGTTGACCAAGGTTCGAGTGCAGGAGCGGACTCTGCGCGTGGCTCTGCCAGGCGGGGCCAAGCGGACCGTCACCTTCCCGACCGGGATCGCGCAAGTGGTCGGGTTCAGGGAGGTCGTGGCCATCCGCTGCGAGCCAGATCCCTATACGATGCAGGACCGCAACGTCTTCGGCGTCCCGGACGCCGCGCGGGAGATGTGGCGGGTTGACCAGCGGCTCGCGGGCTCCGTCTGCAGCGCCTTGGCCGCAGAGGGCGACACGCTTTTGGTATCCCTGGCGGACGGGCGCACCGTCGCGCTCGACCCCATGACGGGACAGTTGCTCGAGGCGTAGCGCTTTGCACGGACGGCTCGCTTCTGGTACCATGTGCACAGATTTGTGCACACGACGGGAGAGGTAGACCGTTGGAGCGCTTCGCGTTCGTTCTTCATCCACTGCGCTTCGATGACTTCACCCGCAAGTACCCTGCGCTCCGGCTCTTCTCCGAATCGTTCGTCGAGAAGAGCTTCAGCCATCTGCCGCCCTACAAGGCGTCGCACATCACCGGTTTGCGCTCGCCCACCGGGGTGGAGGCCGAGGGCTGGTTCATCGTCGTGCCCGTGTCGGCCAACCTCATGGTGAAGATGTCGTTCCGCGAGGAGATCCTGCCGCGCCTCGTTCGCGCAGGCAGGCTCGCCGAGGATCTCGGCGCAGGCATCGTCGGGCTCGGCGCCTTCACGAAGGTGGTGGGCGATCGCGGCGTCTCGGTGGCGAAGTCTCTCGACATCCCCGTCACGACCGGCAACTCCTATACGGCCGCATCGGCCGTCGACGGCGCCCTGCTCGCCGCGGAGCGCATGGGCATCCCGGCGCAGGAAGCGGAGGCGTGCGTCGTGGGCGCGACCGGTGCCATCGGGCAGGCCGTCGCCGCGGCGATGGCGGGATCGGTGCGCCGCCTGAGCCTGATCGGCCGGCGCGTCGACAAGCTTCAGGCCATCAAGCGCAGCATCGACGACCTTGGCACCTACACCGACGTCACGATCGGCACCGACGCACGGGTGGCGGCCAAGACCGCCGACGTCGTCCTCACCGTCTCGTCGGCCACCGGCGTCCTGCTTGAGCCCGAGGACCTGCGACCGGGGTCGGTCGTCTGCGACGTGGCAAGGCCGCGCAACGTGTCGGAGAAGGTGTACGAGCGCCGCCGCGACGTCCTGGTCATCGACGGCGGCGTCATCGCGGTGCCGGGCAAGGTGGATTTCCATTTCGACTTCGGCTTCCCGCCGGGCTATGCCGAGGCCTGCATCGCGGAGACGATGATTCTGACGCTCGAGCGGCGCTACGAGCCGTACACGCTCGGACTCGACATCCGCCCGGAGCGGGTGCGGGAGATCCGTGAGATGGCGAGGCGCAACGGCTTCTCGGTGGCGGGATTCAGGCGCTTTGAGCATGCGATTCCGGAAGAGGAGATCGACGCGATCCGCGAGGCGGCCGAACGCCGCCTGCGCCACTCGACCAGCGCCTGAGACGACCAAGGTGATGCCCCCTGCCGCTGGCGGGGGCATTCTTACTTGCCCTTCGTTCGCCTGAGCACCCGGCGGATGTAGAACGATTGCCAGATCTCCTGCGCGACAAAGAGGAGCACGAAGACGAAGGCGATCGGCAGCAGGCCCGTCGGCAGCACCTTGCGCAGCCACAGGATGATGCCGAGGGCGCCAAGGAAGAGCGAGAACCAGGACCAGTAGGCGAGTTTCAGGGCGAAGCGGCGTTCCTTCTCGGGAAGTTCCGACAGCGATGCCAACCGACCGGCCCCCTTTCAGGACGTGGCGACACGGTGGAGGAAGTTCAGGATCTCCCGGTTCGTCTCCTCGGCGAGCTCGTAGTGGAAGAGGTGCGAGGAGCGGGGGCCCTCGAGCAGGTGGAAGCGCGCGTCGGGGATGGCGTCCGCCACCTCCTTGCCGTAGTCCCAGGGGGTCATGAGGTCGCGCTCGCCTCCCAGCACGAGGCAGGGCAGGCGCAGCCCGGCGAGTCTTTGGAGCCTGTCCGTGTCGCGGGCGAGTTCGAGGTAGCGCGCCATGGTCTCGTCGCTGACCGCCTGGCTGCCGCGCAGACCGAGGCTGGCCCCGCCGCTCTGGCCCAGGCTCGCGAGCAGGGTGCGCGACGCCATGAAGTATGGCAGCATGGCGAGGCGCTCCTCGATCGGCTGGCGCACGATCAGCGCGACGATGCGGCCGCGCAGCTCGAGAAAGCCGTCCTGGCGGCCCCAGGTCGCGAGCAGCATCAAGGATGCGGCGCGCGAGGGCTCCAGCAGGGCCATCTCCTGGGCGACAGCGGATCCGAGGGATTGGCCGAGAATGTGGCAGCGGTGAACGCCCAAGGCGTCGAGCGCCGCGAAGGCGTAGCGGGCGAGATCGGGGACGTCCCGCGGCAGCGGTCCCTCGGCGAGCCCGAGGCCGGGGTAGTCGAGCGAGAGGGCGCGGTAGCCCGCGGCCTGCAGCGCGCGACCCTGTAGGCCCAATGCCATGCGATCGGCGCCGGCGCCGGGCAGGAGCAGCACCACCTCGCCTTCGTGCCCGAACTCCTGCAGGCTTGCCCGCCTGCCGCCCCCCAGGTCCGCTTCGAGATGGCTGCTCACGAGAGGAGGTCCACCTCCTGGCCGATGCCCGCGGCCTCGGCGCGACGCAGCACCACGGCGGCCACCGCGAGGTCCCAGGCGGCGATGCCCTGCGAGAGGAAGAGGGTGACGTCGTCCGGATGCCGGCGTCCAGGGCGCTTGCCGGCCACCACTTCGCCGAGGTTCGGGAGCTCCTCCGCGTCGATCTCGCCGCGCGCGGCGAGCGGCGTGAGATCTCCGGCCTCGGCCTTCGCCGTGGGACGCGAGTCCACCACCACGACCGCCGCGCGCAGCACGGCCGGTCCGTCGAGCTCGCGCTCGTGCAGGCGGTTCGAGCCGACCGCGTTGATGTGCTGCCCGGGCTCGATCTGGCGCCCGAACAGGACGGGTTCGTGCGCGGACGTGGCGGTCACGACGATGTCCTTGCCTGCCACCGCCTCGTCGAGGCTGGCCGCAGGTGTCACGTCAAGGCCGATACGCTCGCTCATGCGCCGGCAGAAGTCCTCCAGCCGGTCCCGGTTGCGGGCGTACACCTGGGCCTCCTTGAGACGGCGCACGCGCGCGATCGCCTCGAGCTGGGTCTCGGCCTGGTAACCGGCGCCTACCATGCCGAAACGGCTCGCGTCCGGATTGGCGAGCGCGTCCGTGGCGACGGCCGAGGCGGCTCCGGTCCTAAGCTGGCCCAGGCGATTACCTTCGATCAGGCCGAGCAGCCTGCCGTCCCGCTCCGAGAAGACTTGCACCAGAAAGCGCACGCCGCCCTCCTTCGCCACCACGTAGACTTTGCCGCCGATGAGGCCGAGCGCAGGGTGCCCCGCGAAGAGGTCCGAGAGGATCGCTCCCGACGTGCGCAGGCGCCTGCGCGGTTCCTCCTGCAGGCCCACCTCGCCCTGTACCTTCGCCAGTTCGCGGACGGCGGCGATCGCCTCGTCCATGGTCAGGAGAGCATCCACTTCCGCTTCCCGTATCAGTCGTGCCAAGAGGCCAACACCTCCCATGCCATCCTAGCATTCCGTTCCGCCGGTGGCTTGGCTACCTGGCCTGGGGGCGATCCGCTACAATAGCCGCGAGAACGGGAAGCGGAGGTCTGAGATGCGCATAGCGGTGGTCGGCCTGGGAACGGTGGGGCGGCATGTCGTGGAGGCGCTCGACGGCGAGCGCGAACTGTTCCGCTCCAGGCTCGGCGAAGACGTCGAGGTGTCGCGCATCCTGGTGCGAGACCAGCATAAGCAGCGCCCGGTCGGCATGCAGAGCCGCATCACGTTCGTCGCGGAGGACATTCTTGGAGATCCCGACATCGAGATCGTCGTCGAGCTGGTGGGGGGGTTCGAGCCGGCGAGGAGCTTGATCGAGGCGGCCCTCAGGGCCGGCAAGTCCGTCGTCACCGCGAACAAGGAGGTTGTGGCGAGGTCCGGCCCACTGCTTTCGCTGACGGCGCAGCCGGGTGCGGACTTCCTCTTCGAGGCGGCGGTCGCTGGCGGCATCCCGATCATCCGCTCGCTCCAGGAGTCCCTGGCGGGCAACCGGCTCAAGGCGATCTACGGCATCGTCAACGGCACCACGAACTACATCCTCTGCCGCATGCAGCAGCAGGGCGGGAGCCTCGAGGAGGCGCTCGAGGAGGCGACGCGGCTCGGTTACGCGGAGGCGGAG
Source organism: Bacillota bacterium (assembly GCA_021799275.1). Classification (GTDB taxonomy): domain Bacteria; phylum Bacillota; class Sulfobacillia; order JAJZYS01; family JAJYTV01; genus JAJZQO01. The sequence goes on along the minus strand of JAJZAT010000018.1, from coordinate 21,772 downwards.
CCGGGCGACGATCTCGACGCCGTGGATGCGGTGCGCAAGATCGCGATCCTCGCGTCGCTCGCCTTCGGCGGCTGGGTCGACGTCGACGCCGTGGCGAAGGAGGGCATCCGCGGCCTGAGCGAGCTCGACGTCGCCGAGGCGAGGAGCCTGGGCGGCGTCATCAAGCTGATCGCCCGGGCCGAGGCGACGCCGGATGGGCTGACGCTGGGCGTCTCCCCGACGCTGATCCCGCTCGGTCATCCGCTCGCGGACGTCCAGGGGGCGCAGAACGCAATCTATGTGCGAGGCGAGCCGATCGGCGAACTGATCTTTCAGGGACCCGGCGCCGGTGGCCCCGCGACCAGCTCGGCGGTGATCGGCGACATCATCGACGCCGCCCGCTCGCGCCGCGTGGGCGGCCGCAGCGTGGCCCTGCCGCGTGAGCCCGCCCCGCTCGTACCGCTCGGTCAGCACGCCCACTCGTACTACCTGCGGCTGCGGCTGCGCGACGAGCCGGACGCGCTGGCGCGGGTGGCCCAAGCTTTCGCGGCGGCGGGAGTTGCCCTGCGTTCGGTGCGGCAGCCGATGCACCTCGGCGGGCCCGCGACGATCTCGCTCGTGACGGCGCCGACGCGCCGGGCGCGACTCGAGGAGGCGAGGCTCGCGCTGCGACACAGCCCCGCGGTGCTCGCCGAAGAGAGTCTTATCCTGGCGGAACTGGACCCGGCCTGAGAAGCCTTCCTCCGGGACGGCAGGCTCCGTTCCACAAGGCCTCAGCGCCCGACCGAACGGTCCTCGCACTGGTCAGAGGACAGGGATCCATCCTGGACCGGCGAAGTGCCTCCTGTAAGCAAATAAGGAGGCATATCGCCCCGTGCAAAGGCGCTTTGACCCGGTGACGCTCGACGACATCGCGCAACTGCCGCCCCCTGGTTGGGGCAATCCAGGATCTCTCCGCTTCCTGCCGGATGGGAGCGGCGTTCTCTATGTGCAGCCGCGCCAGGGCGAACTGGCCCAGGATCTCTGGCTCTATGAGATCCCGAGGCGCGAGGGCCGTGTCGTGGTCGCCGCCCAGGGCCAGTCGCAGCCCACGTCGCTTGCCGAGCAACTGCGCCGTGAACGCATGCGGCAGGCCTATGTGGGCGTGACCTTCTTCGACGTGGCGCAGGACACCCTGCTCGTGCGGCGCGGCGACGAGATGCTCGCAGGGCCGGTGCGGGGCACGCTGGAAGCCATCCCGGCGCTTGCCCACGCCGAAGCCCCCAGGCTGTTTCCGGACGGCAGGAAGGTGGCCTACGTCGAGGAAGGCAACCTGAAGGTGCTGGACCTCGGCAGCGGCGCCGTCACCCAGCTGACGCAGCAGGCGGAGCCCGGGCTCAGCTTCGGCCTCGCGGAATACGCCGCCCAGGAGGAGCTCGACCGCGACGAGGGTTTCTGGGTCTCCCCCGGGGGAGAGCAGATCGCGTTCTGCCGTGTGGACGAGCGGCACATCCCGCTCTACACGATCGTGCACCAGGGGTCGGGCGATCCTTGGCTCGAAGAGCACCATTACGCGTTTGTCGGCCAGGAGAACGCGAAGGTCGCCCTGGGCGTCGTGCCGGCGGCGGGTGGCGAGATCGCCTGGCTCGAGGGTCATGGCGAGTACATCCTGCGTGTCGCCTGGACCGGGCGGGGCCTGATGGTTCTCTGGTGCGACCGCGAGCAGCAGCACGCCCACTGGCGGCTCTACCGCGAAGGGGACCGCGTCGGTGAGATCCTCTGGCAGGAAGAGAGCCTCCCCTGGTTCAACGTCAACGACGCGACGCGCTTCCTTGATGACGGCTCCATCCTGTTCCGCAGCGAACGGGACGGCTACCAGCGCCTTTACCTGCAGTCGGCCCAGGGCGAGACCAAAGCCGTGACGCCCGAGGGCCATCTCATGTACGAGCTTCTGGACTTCGACCAGAACACCGGCGTCTTCCGCTGCATGGGCAGCGCCGAGGACCCCACCGTCCGCCATGTCTACGAGGGCGGACTGGACGCGCGCGGCCTTACCCGGCTGACCGCGGAGGAGGGTGTCAACCACGCCGTCTTCTCGCCTGATCACCGTCGCTACGTCCTGCAGGTGACGACGCCGCAGCACCCGGTGCGCACCAGCCTGCACGACACGGCAGGCGACGCCGACGTCTCCATCCACGATGTCCCCGGACTCGACGCGGAGGCCCTCGGGCTCCGCCCGCCGGAGTTCATCGACGTCACGCGGCCGGACGGTCTCGTGCTGCACGGAGCCCTCTACCGCCCGGAGGGCGTCGAGGGGCCGCTGCCGCTGATCGTCTCGGTCTACGGCGGCGCGCACGCGCAGATGGTGGTGAAGAGCTGGGACATGACGACGGATCTGCGCGTGCAGTACCTCGCCCAGCGGGGCTACCTCGTCCTTAAGCTGGACGGCCGCGGCAGCTCTGGGAGGGGCCTCGCGTTCGAGGCGCCGCTAGACCGCTCCTTCGGCACCGTGGAACTGGAGGATCAGGTCATCGGGGTGAAGGCCCTGGTCGACCAGGGGTTGGCGGATCCGGGGCGCGTCGGCATCTTCGGCTGGAGCTACGGCGGCTACATGACGCTTACCGCGCTGACGAAGGCGCCGGACGTGTTCAAGGCGGGCGTCGCCGGTGCGCCCGTGACCGACTTCCGCTGGTACGACACCGCCTACACCGAGCGCTACATGGGCACCGACGCGGACAACCACGAGGGTTACGAGGAGGCGAGCGTCCTCGAGCACCTCGAGGGGCTGAAGGGCGATCTGCTCATCGTGCACGGTATGGTGGACGAGAACGTGCACTTTCGGCACACGGCGCGGCTGCTGGCGCGCCTCATCGAACTGCGCAAGCCCTTCGATATCGCCACCTTGCCGGAATCGCGCCACATGGTGCGCGGCTTCGAGCAGCGGCGCTTCGTCTGGGAGCGCACGCTCGAGTTTCTGCGCGAGAAGGTGTAGGGCGATTTCGCCCAGAGCGCGGATGCTATAATCCAAACTGTGCCGGGGTGGCGAAATGGCAGACGCAGGGGACTTAAAATCCTCCGGTGGCGACACCATGCGGGTTCGAGTCCCGCCCCCGGCACCAAGTTTAAGGCTCTACAGCACGGTTTGCGAAAATTGGACGGTTCAGCAGGGTTCACCTGTGACCGTCCGATTTTATATGAGTTCGGCAAGGTTGGGGTACAATCCGGGTACAGTCATGGCGGGCGACGCAGAGGAGCCTACGCTTATGACTCGCCAGACGGCCGCCGATCGGGATATCGGGTTTTAGCCAAGGCTGCGCCTCAGGGAGGAACCTCACGCGAGGCTCCTCCCTTGTTCTTTGTTGCGAGGTCCAAAGGAGGTGTTGGTCACAAACCTTGTCGCCGCGTCCAATGCCGCCGCGGGCGGCCGGACCTTGCCCCGATCCGAATCCGATCCATGGGAGGGTTTCACGTGCGGAAGATCAACTGGACCCGCGTGGGCAGCATCGCCACCATGGCCGCTGCCGCCTCGGTGCCGGTGCTCCTGGCTGCCGCCCCGGCGTTCGCCGCTGGGGCGGATGTGAGTCAGATCACCTCGCCGATCCTTGCAACGCTCAAGAGCGGTGGGGTCGCCGTCGGCGGCCTCGGCACGGCGGGCGGCGGGCTCATGACGGCCTACCACGCCTTGGCCCGCAACCTCAACGACGACCCGCAGAGCGTCGCACACCACACCGCGAGCATCAAGAAGGTGCTCGTCGGCACCGCGATCATCGCCGGCGCGGGCCTGCTCACCACCGTCGCCAGCTCCATCTTGTAGCGGCCAGGCCCGGCGGGAGGACATAGCGTCCCTCGCCGGGCCTTCTCATTGTACGGAGGTGATCATGTGGGCGGTCTCGTGATGAGCGGCCTCTCAGCGATGATCCAAGGCATTCTTTCGGGCGCCCTCGGCTTGCTGGCGCAGGTGCTGTCTGGCATCTCACACTACAGTCTCACGGTGGCGCAGCAGCCCTGGGTACAGGGGGTTATCGACGTTTCCGTGGCGGTGACGGGCGGGCTCTTGCTCTTGAACCTCACGTATCGGGCGCTCACGGAGTACGTGCTGTGGAATGAGGGATCATCCAGCGACGTGACCGGCACGCTCGGCAAAGGGCTCATGCGTGTCGCCTTCTACGGGCTGGCGGGCACCACCCTCGCCTATGGCGTGTTCAACTTCGGGATCGAGTTGGCGGCTGCCTACATGTCCGCGCCAATGGCGTCCAGTGTGCATGTCGCGCACGCGCTCGTGACGGACATCGCATCCGCGCCAGGCGTGGTGATCGGCACAGTGCTCTTTCTGCTGTTCGGCGTCGTGGGTGCGGTCGTCGCCATCATCATCGTGACCCTGCAGATGGCGGTGCGGGCGGCGGAACTCGTGTACTACGTTGTGGCTGCGCCGATTGTGGCTCTAGGCCAGTTCAACCGCGACGGCGGGGTGTGGAGCAGTTGGTGGCGAGGGCTCGTCGTACTCTCCCTGTCCCAGGCCGTCCAGTGGCTCGGCCTCAAAGGCATGCTGGCTTCGGTCCAGCCGCTCATGGACGGCATCGCCACCTCGGCCGGAGCAGCGGCTGCCGCGACGCCGGAGATGTTCCTGGTCATCCTGCTGATGCTCGGCTGGGCCTGGGCGACTGTGCGTGGACCGCACCTGCTGCAGCAGTGGAGCTACCGCAGCGGCTTTGCGAGCGCCGGCGGCTACGTCGGTGGCGTCGTGCTCAACCAGGGTGGCGGCGCCAGGGCGATCATGGGACTGTTCGGGCGGGGAGGCAGTTGAGCTATGCCGTCGATGAAGGACCTCGCAGATCCTCGGTCTCCAGCGTCACAGTCGCTCGCGATCGGCGAGGCGATCCGCCTGCGCCGCGTACGCATTCACGGTACTTGCCCGTCCTGCGGCATGAAGTGGCGGGCCTCTGCGGACACGGAGGCAGCCTTTGCCCGCGACTTTTCCGGCACGGTCCACTGCCCCGACTGCTACCAGGGCAGCCGGGGCAACCCCCGGCTCTACCGGCTGTTCGGGGCAGATGGGCGGCGCTTACCCCTCGACCCGCAAGAGCGTGACGGCAGGTGAGCCGCTACCTCATCCCGCGCCGCATCACGCAGCGCTGGGAGATCCTGCCCGGCTGGGGCTGGCGCGAACTCGGCGCGGCCGGGGTCGGCCTTGGGATCGGCGTCGTGCTGCTCCTCCTGTCCCTTCTCCTGCCGAGCGGCGGGGGCTGGGGCATCGCGGGCAGGACATTGCTCCTCTTGCTGCCCGCGGGTGGCGGCGCCGGCCTGGCCATGCCCATGGCGACGGGTGGTTCCATGCTCGACATGCTCCAGGGCGCGCGGGCCTACGGCCGGACCCGCCACTTCTACCCCTACGACTTCGGGAGGGATGACGCGTGATGAAGCTCCCGGCACTGCTGCGAGCCAAGAAGGCATCCGGCCCCGCACCCGACAACGCGGCGTTGCCGTCCCGTCAAGCCGCGCAAGACTGGCTTCCCCTCGCGGACCTGCGGGAGGGCTGCCTCATCCGGCCGGACGAGGCGGCGGTCGGGGGGATCGCCGTGTCGCCGCTGAGCCTGCAGCTCAAGAGCGAGAACGAGACGCGGGCCATCGTCGGAGCCGTCCACGCGGCGCTGAACGGGTTGAGGTTCCGTTTCAGATTCTCTCGCTCTTCCGGCCCGTCGACCTCGACGCCTACCTTGCCGCGCTCGACGGCATGCTCGCAAACGCAGACGCGCGCCGCAAGGCGGTGCTGCGCGACTATCTCGGCTGGGTGCATGGGCTCATGCGCTCCGGGGAGGCCGTGGAGCGCCAGTACTGCATCCTCGTGACACGCACTGGGCCCGATGCGGTGCGCGAGCACCGCACGTCTCTTCAGGCGCTCGCGGACGACCTCGGTCGCGCGCCCGGCATGCAGGCGCGCGTCATGTCGGAAGCCGACTGGCGCGAGCTTCTCTTCCTTGCCTTCCACGGCGGGCAGGCGGCCGTCGAGAGCGTGCCCGACGGGCTGCGGCTGCCGCCCATGCTCAAACGGGGGATGGCTGGATGAGCGCCTGGTTGACACCGCCCCGGCTCGCCCATATCTTGAGGGTGCGCCGGATCGTAAGCTGGCGTGCCGGGCCGTAGCTCAGCTATCAGAGCGCCGGATTCCAACTCCGGAGGACGAGGGTGAGACTCCCTCCGGCCCTGCCAAATTCAACGAGGCCGCCCAGACGGGCGGCTTTCTCTGTTGCTGAACCCTCGGTGATTATCAGGAAGGAGTGACTACCGTGCCCAAGAAGCATGCGACCACCACGGCAACGCCGGGCGCCGCGCTGCGCAACGCCTTCGCGCCCGAGGCCCTGCTCTTCGAGCGCAGGGCCGTGGATCTCGGTTCCCAGTGGGGCCGCGTCTACACCGTGGCGAGCTTCCCACCGAGCGTCGACGCCGGCTGGCTCGCAACGGTGGCGAACCTCGAAGGGGTGACGCTCTCCGTCCACGCCCTGCCGACCGACCCGACGCAGATCACCCTCGCCATGAGCCGCGCGATCTCCCTGCTCGCGGGACAGCTCGCGCAGGGCGGCTCGGCCATCTCGCAGCAGCGTATGGAGCAGCAGATCCAGGACGCCCAGGGCCTGCTGCGCAAGATCGACCAGGAGCAGCAGAGCGTATTCACCGTCGGCGTGTTCGCCCTCGTCACGGCGCCCGATGAGGCGACGGGCCTGCGGCGCTGCAAGCGTCTCGAAGGCATGCTCGCCGCGGCTGGCATGCGCGCACGGCCGCTCGCGTTCAAGCAGGAGGACGGCATGAGGGCGGTCGGTCCCTGGGGCCTCTTCCCCAAGGAGCTGCAAGGCACCGCGCCGTTCCAGCTTCCCGCCGAGACGCTCGCGGCGAGCTTCCCGTTCTCCTCGGGCGGCATCAACCACGGCCACGGCGTCGTGCTTGGGCACGACACCTCGGGCGGCCTGGTGCTGCTCGACACCTTTGCCCCGCCCCCGGATGCCGGGATCGCAAACCAGCACGTAACCGTGCTTGCGACGCCTGGCGTCGGCAAGTCGCACGCGATGAAGCTCCTCATTCTGCGCCTCTGGGCCATGGGCGTGCGGGTCGTGATTATCGACCCCGAGCGCGAGTACCGTCACCTCTGCCGGGAGCTGCACGGCGCCTGGGTCAACGCCGGCGGCGGCGGACAGCGCATCAATCTGCTACAGGCGCCGCCTCTTCCACGAGAGGATGACGAAGACGAAGATGCGAACGTCCTGGCCATCGCACAGCACATCCAGCGCGTGCGCCTCGTGCTCGACCTCTACCTTCCCGGCCTCACCGAGATGCAGAAGGCTCTGCTCGCCCGCGCCATTCGGGCCGTGTACGACGAGGCCGGGATTCCCCTCCATGCCGACCCGGCCACCATCGCACCTGACGCATGGCCGCATGTCGGTCACCTCCATGCCTACGCCGAGCGCCAGGAGGGTGCGGAGTGGCAGGGCTTGGCCGCACTTTTGGAGGATGCCGCGATTGGCACCGATGCCGGGCTTTGGGCCGGGCCGAGCGTGGCCATGCCGGATGCCGACCTCGTGGTGCTCGACATCCATGACCTCGACAACGCGCCCGAAAACGTGCAGCGCGCCCAGTACGCCAATGTGCTCGGCTTTGCCTGGGATCTCATCCGTCGGGACCGCAGCGAGCGCAAGATGCTCGTCGTGGACGAGGCGTGGATGCTGGTCGATCCGAACGTGCCGCAGGCGCTCGGGTTTTTGAAGCGCATGTCCAAGCGCGCGCGCAAGTATGGCTGCTCGGTGAATGTCGTCACCCAGAACGCCGTCGACTTTCTGGCGCCCGAGGTGGCTCGTGAGGGCGAGCCTGTGCTGGCTAACGCCTCGACGAAGATCCTCCTGCGCCAGGAGGCGAAGGACCTGCCGACTGTCGCCGCGCTCTTCCGGCTCTCGGAGGCCGAGCAGGAGAAGCTGCGCGGTGCACGGCGCGGCGAGGGCCTCCTGATTGCCGGCAATCACCGCGCGTGGGTCAAGATCGACACGGCGCCGCACGAGACGGCGCTCATGTACGGCTAACCGATCCGGTTGGATGGCTACCTCGTTGCGTCGGCGCGTGGAGCCACCGTACTGCCCTTCTATGGGCGCCGATCCCTGGCGCCGCGACCGCTGAACAGCGAGACTGAGCCCTCCCAGGCCAACACGGCCGGGGAGGGCTGCTGCCTTTGCTGGGGGTGATCGCATGACGGACGCCGACCTCGTGGAGGCCATCGTGGCGCTTCAGGACCGTGTGCGCCTGCTGCGCAGCCGCGGCAGTCGTTCGCTTGCAGCCGCCGAAGGCGCGCTGCGGCGTCTTGCCGCTCTGCAGAGGCGCCGTGCGGCGCGGGCCGCGCTGGCCCAGCGGCGCCGGAGTCGGACTGTGCAGCAGCTAGCGTGAGACTCTTGGATTTTCCGGTCTGGCAGGTTCTCTTAGGCTATACTCGCCACAAGGGGGTGCCCCGTGTGTCCCGACTGGAACAGACGGCTAAACCGTCCAGCTTCGCGTTCATCCGGGGTCGCATCGACGACCAGACCTGGCGGGCCATCGTGGCGCGCTACGTCTGGTGGGAGACGCCGGAAGAAGCCGCTATCTACCCTGAACGGGTGATTGCCAGGACGATGAACATGGGCGACTTCGACGACATCGAGCGGATCGCGCGGCTCCTGGGCGACGCGATGCTGCGCGACGTGGTTACCCATGCGCAAGCCGGCTGGTTCGACGAGCGCTCCTGGCACTACTGGCACTATCGCCTCGGCCTCTGTGACCTCGGCGCCGTCCCGCCGCTGCCACGGCGGGCATTAGCATGAGTGCACCGTTCACACCGCATTTCGAGGTGCTGCCCGCTCAGCAGCGGCGTGTGTGGCCCGGACTGCAACCGGTGACCCGTCTGGGCTTCGTCCTCTACGGAGGCACGGCCATCGCCCTGAGACTCGGCAACCGCCAATCGGTCGATTTCGATTTCTTCAGCGACCGCCCACTGGACAAGGCTACGTTGCGGGCAGCCCTCGCGCCCTTGGGTCCAGCTGCAACCCTTCTGGACCGGCCGGACACCCTCTCGGTGTCTCTGCAATCGACCTCCGACTCCGGAGCAGATGCGCCCGTGAACCTTTCATTCTTCGGCGGCATGCAGTTCGGACGCGTCGGCGAGCCTGACATCAGCAGCGACGGCGTGTTGCAGGTGGCGTCGCTGCTCGATCTCATGGCAACCAAGCTGGCGGTCATCACGCAACGGGCCGAGGCAAAGGACTACCGGGATCTCGCTGCGCTGCTCCGGGCAGGCATGAACCTCCCGGAGGGCCTCGGTGCGGCGCGGGCGCTCTACGGCGTATCCTTCCAACCCACCGAGAGTCTCCGGGCACTGACCTATTTCGGCGACGGCAACCTTGACACCGTGGGGTCTGCGGAGCGGGCTGCACTGGTACGGGCGTCGACGGAGGTGCGGCACATCCCGGAAGTGGGCGTCGTCTCCAGGGTCCTCAGTAGCAGCCCGGCGCGAGAATCTTCCGCGCCGCCCAACCGTCCAGCAGGCCGTATTCCGCCTCGCAAGCCTGCGCGCGATGGGGATCTCGAACTGTGACCACAGAATAGCCACGATTCGCGCAGAAACCCCATGAGCCTCTCGGGCCCTCTGGCCCGGGAGGCTTTTTCGATGGAAGGAGGTGACGCGTCACGGACGAACAGCGCGACTTGGCTAGGGAGGCCCTGCAGGTCGGCGGCAACAAGGCTCTGCGCTGGGTGATCGGTGCGGGGCTCGGGCTGCCGCTGCTGCTCATCGTCCTGTTCGTGATCTTCATGTCCGCGATCGCCGTTTTCCTGGGCGGTGGGGCAACCGGCACGGACTCGACGGTGCCGCCGATCGGCACGGCGGAGGCGAGGCCGGCGCTCTGGCTTGGTAAGCCTGCGATCACAGGTTTAAGCCTGCCGAACGTGCTTGTCATGGCCGTCATGGCGCACGAGAGCGGTGGACAGGTGCTGGCCGTGAACTTCAACTGCACTGATGGGCTGTCTGCCAGCGAGCAGTGCGGCCAGGCCTACCCCGGCACGCAGACGCTTTCCGAAGATGCGGGGCTCATGCAGATCAACTCGGGAGGGTGGCCCGCACCCGAGAAGGCCGCGAAGTGGCAGTCCCTCGGCATCGCTCAAGATCCGTTCGACCCGGGCAAGAACATCGCCGCCGGCGTTGGCCAGCTGAAGGCCGAGTTGCGGCAGTACAAGTACCTCAAGTTCGCCTTGGAGGCGTACAATTCGGGCTCTGGCGGCCAGGCCTCGTTCGACGCCGCCTACCCGGAGTCGGTTCGATCCTACCTCACCGCCTACGAGGCGGGCCCGACCATCGCCGTGTGGAGCACGGCGGACTACCGCAACGACCAGTGGGAGGCGCGGAGGAGTCAGCAGGTCTGGCTCGTCGTCGCGGCGGCAGGCCCCTATGGCGCGAGGTTCTCGGTACCGTGGAAGCCTGGCAAGACGGTCTGCAAGACCGCTACAGACCCGAAGACCAGCAAGCCTGTGACCACCTGCGTTCGGCAGCATGACCCGCTCACCGGCCGCGACCTAACCCTGCCCGCTTCCGTCACCGCGAACGGCCGCCCCATGGCGCTGTCCCCGCAAGACGCGCCGCTCTGGCCGGGTGAGCAGGCGTTCGCCATCCGGGTGCGAGGATCGGCCACCTACCGGGTCACCGCCAGGTGGCCCGGCGGGCACAGCGCCACGGCCAGCATCACGATCGAGCCCGAGAAGGGAGGCGGCTAGCCCGTGTGGACCTTCTACCACCTCGGCTGGCTCGTCTACGACCTCGCGCATCTGGGCAGGCCGTGGGCATGGTTCTTTGTCGCGATGAGCGTCCTCTGGCTCGGTGGCCGGCTGCTCACGCGACGGAGGTGACGGCTCCCATGAAACCGATCCCCCACGAAAGTCGCGAAGGGAGTGAACCCGATGTTTGACAGTGACGCGGAGAGCGACCGCTACATGTCCGTGAACATGCCGAGAGTGGTGCCCCCGCCACCTATTGCAAGGATCCGTTGGGTTTTGGGGTCAAAGCTCATATCCTGCCCCAGGATTGGACTCGGCTCATTGATCCAACCCGCGCCACCCCAGACTCCCTCGCGTGCGCCGTGAAGGTTGAGCACGTAGAGCGCACCCCAGATGTCCTGGGCAATCAATAAGTTAGCGCTCTGGTCATAGACGACGGTGTCGGCCACCTGACCGCTGATCGTCCCGACGCCCACGGCGCGATACTGCCCTGTGGTGAGGTCGATCATCTCAAACCGAGGGTGCGAAGGCGACGCGATCCCGAAGACCACGGCTGGATGCCCATCAAAGAGAGGTTCGGACGGGATGTAGGTGGGGTCGGAGGTGATCGCTGCACCGCCATCGTTCGAGTAGTCCCTGGTGGTGTAGTAGTTCTGGTAGAGCACCCAGTCGCTCGCAGGCAAGCCAAGCGGCTGCATGGCACACCCGCCGTTCCATGAACAAGCGACCGCGACTGGCGTGGTGACGGTGGTCTCGTTACCGCCAGCGTCGAGGACGTCGACCTTGATAGGAGGCGTTATCAGGGGGCTCATATCCACCTGATTGAGCGTGTCGTTCGGGTTGCCGTAGATGTGGACATGGGCGGCGGCGTTCGCGCTGCTCGGCCACGTTCCGTCACGCCACCAATAGAGGTACTGGCCGACCGCGATGGCCTGCCAGCCGGCGTTGGTCGCGAGGGAATCCTGCCCTGCCGCACTGTAGGTGCCCACCGAGAAGGGGAGATGGTTCAGGAGTTGGGCGTTCGCTGACACGCTGCTCGGCAGATTCACGCCCGCGTAGTGTTGCAGGAGAGAACCCGCATTCTCCTGCGGTAACTGCCACTGACGGAGGATGCCGGTGCTGCCTTGGTAGGTGTACTGATAGAGGTCTTGGCCGATCACGGTGGGCGTGGAAAGACTGGCCTCGCCAGATTCGTGGCCCAGGATGAGCGGCATCGACAGGTACAACTGGTGCTGCCCTACGGACGGATCGACCACGACCCGTTGCCTCGTCGTGGTCACGTCGTACATCGGAATGTCTTGGGCTTGCGCGGTCGGCAGCGCCAGCACGAGTGCGGCCAACGCTCCGAGAGCGGATATCCAGCGCCAGCGCATCATTGCCTCCCAGGTCGCCCGAGATTGTAGAGCCTGCGCCGCTGCCAAGAGCGGTACTGCCATACTGCGACGACCAGAACGATGAGGACACCTGCCGCCCACGGCCACCACGGGAGAGCCGTTGTCTTCCTGTGCGAGGTCCCCGCCGAGCCTGCCGCCGTCTGCATCTGGCCTTGCAGGTTCTGCTGGTAGTGCTGCGGAGGGTGCGGGTCGATGAGAGGAGGCGGCTCAGGAGGGGCGACTATCGATGTTCCTCCCTGGCTCGAAGCGGTGGAGGACGTGGGATTGGTCGGCGTTGTGGTGGACTTCGTAGGGGTGCTGTTGTGTGGAGAGCCCCACGGCACCGAGTTCCTGGCAGTCGCCTGGTGGCCGGTGAACAGCATCTTCTTGGCCCCGGTGGAGCAATGGTTCCCCCTCTGGGAGAGTGCGCGGCGCCCCTCTGTGACGTTGGGCCGAGCCCGGGATGGTTGGCTCGAGGTGCCGATGTCCCACATCGTGGTCAGGCCCTTCGGCAGTGCGTTCTGGCGCGCCGTGGGCACGCTTGCTCGACCCGACGCTGAGTAGCCCGGCCGACACCGTCCTCACGGCATTCGCAGGAGAACCGGAACGAGGAAAGGCGCCAGAACTGACCCGAACGCGATGAAGGGACCGAAGGCCACTGCCAGCTTCACGCCCTTGCGGACGACTGTCGGCAGATGCCAGAGAACCGCCGTCAGTGCGGCAAGAAACCATGCCGCGAGCCCCATCACAGGTCCGAGCGCCAAGCCTACAAGAGCCAGATACTTCGCGTCGCCCGCTCCAGAGCCCATCATCCATAGAACGACGCCAAGCACCCCCAGTAGCGCTCCGCCCTCAAGGGCCGGAAGGATGCGCCCGGAGATCGCGTCCACGCCGAGGACAGCGAGTGCGCCGGCGAGCAGGAGGCGGTTCGGTATCACCCGGCGCGTAATGTCCGTCCAGGACGCCACTCCGCCGACCGCCAGCAACGCTGCCCAGATCGTCCAAAAACACCAGACGCTCAACTTGGGCTGGACCCTTTGAGATTTTCGCCGAGACCTGCAATCGCGCCGGGTTCTCCGTGGATCGTCAGCGGCTTCAGCACGGCCACCACACGGCCATCCCCTGGCCTCCCCAGCACGGCTGGATGAAGATGAAACTCCTCCGGCGAGGTGTGACCATGGAGAGACGCCCACACCGAGAAGGAAAGCACGACCCCGACCCAGATTTGGAGCGGGTTCAGGACGACCATCGCAAGGCCAACGCCGTAGCCTGGAATGGTGATGACCACCCACAGCACGATCAAGAGCGCGATCGCGCCGGACCAGCAGGCCAAGACGCTCGCGCATGAACTCGGGCACCACCTGCTGGAGCACGGCCGCGGCCGGGAGCCAGGGCGCCCGACGGAAGAGGCCGAGGCGGAGGGTGTGGCCTTCGTGGTTTGCAGCCGCTTCGGGCTCGACACGTCGGACTACAGCTTCGGCTATGTGGCCAACTGGAGCCGGGACGAAGGCGGGCCCGCGCTCGTCAAGCAGGCGAGTGCCGCGATCCAGGCGGTCGCCGGCGAGATGATCGATCGGATGGAGGCAGTGCGGGCGCACGTGGCCGCGCGCGAGCACCGGGAGGTCGCCGTATTGGAGAGGTAACGGGAGCGCGCTCGGCTGGATGCCAAGTACCGGTGGCTTCTTCCGCAACGTCGGGCCTTCCTGGCGCCGACCGCGACGACGCCCCGCGGCAACGCGGGGCGTTCGTCGTCTTAGTGGGGTTGTGCAGGAGTGACGAAAGAGGCGCTTCTGGAGGTCGCGAGGGCGGCGTATCGGGGCCATCCCGATCTAGCCTTGCCGAGGTGGACGAGCCGCTCCTCCGGTTCCTTCTCGAACGGATCGACGGGGGGTATGACGCATCGCGGCCTGTGGAGTCCGCCAAGGACGCCCTCCAGCATGTGGCCTTGGCCCTGTTCGTGATGCTGAGTGCGCTCTACGCCCTGTGAGCCACGGCGAATCGGGGTGGAGGGCCACCCAAACCGGGGTGACGGCGTGCGTTGGCATGTCCGTTGCGCCACACCCGCGCCAGAAAGCCCGTAGCGAGTTCTGGCGCGACTTCTTTTGGAGGGATGGCAGTGCGCACCGCGATCTATGCGAGAGTTCAGTTAACCGGCCAATCCGGACTTTGACGCTTCCTTCCAAGGCGGATAGCATGACCTCGGGAGAGCTCCGGGAGGCTCCCCTGGTGCCGGAGGCCGTAGGCCGAAAGCACCAGGGGGCGAGGGGGTGCGTCATGCTCCGGGTAGTGGGACGCGAAGAGGAGCCGTTCTGGGCAGTCGTGGACGAGGTGGGCAACGAGGTCGAGGCCATCGCCGGATACCTGCGCTACGTCGCGACGCGCGGGTTTTCGCGCCACACCGTGCGCGCCTATGCCTACGACCTGCTCGCCTTCTGGCGCTGGCTCGAGGCGACCGGCAAGGAGGTCCAGGAGGTCACGACCCAGGATCTCCTCGGGTACATCGAGTGGGAGAAGCGGCGCGAGAACCCGCAGCGGCCAGGCAGGAACGTCTACCGCCTGCAGGACGGCCGCGCCGGCGGCGTCGCGGTTGCGACGATCAACCGCCGCCTTGCGGCGATCTACGGCTTCTACGAGCACCTTTTGCGCATCGATCCGGAGAGCATGCCTCGCAATCCGGTGCCGCATGGGCAGGTGAGCCGCGCCTGGGCGGTAGCGCCCTACGGGCTCCTCGGCCACATCCGGCGGCGCGTCACGAGGAGCGAGCTGCGCCTGAAAGCCCCGCAGCGGCTGCCGCGAAGCCTCAGCCCGGCCGAGGTGGAGCGTCTCGTTGGGAGCTTTCGCACGCTGCGGGACAAGGCCATCGCGCTCCTCATGCTGTACGGCGGCCTGCGTTCGAGCGAACTACTGAGCCTGCAGATGGAGGACCTCGACCTCCCCGGCGGCAAGGTGCGCGTCTGGGGCAAGGGCGGACGCGAGCGGGTGGTGCCGATGGACGCAGATGCCCTGCGGCTCGTGCAGCGCTACATCCTCTACGAGCGACCGGAGTCGGAGGAACCCCAGATCTTCCTCGCTGCCAAGGGTCCCCACCGTGGGAGGCCCCTGATGCCCGCGGGACTGCGCCGGATCTTCCGCTACCACCGCCTGCGGTCGGGCGTGCCGTCAGGGAACCCTCATCGCCTGCGGCACACCTACGCGACCAATCTGGCGCAGGCCGGCGTCGACGCGCATGTGCTGCGGGACCTCATGGGCCACGCCCACATCGAGAGCAGCCTCGTCTACATCCACCTCACGGCACAGCACCTGCGCGAGGAGTACGACCGGGCTCTCCAACGCGTGAAGGCGGGTGAACAGCATGGCGGCGAGTAGAGCCAAGACGGAAGTACCAACCCGTCCGGACGCCGCCGCGATACTCGCAGACTACGCGGACTTCACCCTGAGGCTCGGCCTTTCGTACCAGTCCAGGTACCAGCGCATGCGCGGCGCGAGGGCGCTGCTTGACCGCCTCGACGGTCTCGACTGGCAAAGCCCCACGGTGGCCACGGCGCTTGGGGACCTCCTACAAAGTGAGAACTCGTTCGTCTCTTATCTGCTCCTGCACAGTCACCTGAGGCCCGGTTACGCCTACCTCTTCTCGCACCATCCGCAGCTCGTGCGGCTGGCGCCGCACTCGCCCTACGCGGAGGACGTCGCCGCGGTGACCGCGATCGCCCCGCAGCTCGGGTTCACCCCCTTTCTGATCCAAAGCCTGCTGACTGAGGTGCTGATGCGCGTTCTGGTGCAGACCGGCAAGCGCCTGCGCGAGTTGACACCCGAAGACTTTCGGGAGTTCCGCAGGGCCACGGAGGTCTGGGAGCGGGAGACGGGTCGCGACGGCGGCTACTGGCGCCTGCACGTCTTCGCGGCGGAGACCGTGCTCTACCACCTGGGAGTCTTCGAGCAGCCCACGCCCCACGGCCACGCGCGTGAGCACTCGTGGGCCGGCTACCTCCAAGGCGTGCCGCAGCCGGGGTTGAAGGCCACGATGCTGCGCTACGTCGAACAGATGGCCACGACGCGGCGCGCCTCGACGGTGATCGGCTACTGCCACTTGCTCGTGCCGTTCGCCCGCTACCTCGCGGAGCACCACCCTGAGGTGGAGAACGTCGGTGATCTGCGCCGGGACGCGCACATCGAGCCGTACCTCATCTGGAACGCGACGCGCGAGTGGACGCCGCCAGGCGGCGCGCCGCAGCGCTACAGCGCGCGAGACCGTCAGCACGCAGTGCTGGACGTCAAGTACTTTCTCGACACCATCACCGAATGGGGCTGGGCGGAGGCGCCCAAGAGGCGGCTGCTCTTCGCGAGCGACGTCCCGAAACGGGACAAGCCCCTGCCACGCTTCATCCCGCATGAGCAGGAAGCGCGGCTGATGGCCGCGATCCACACGCTGCAGGCCCCCTTCCAGCGCTACCCGCTGGAGATCCTGCGCGCCACGGGACTGCGCGTCGGCGAACTCCTAAACCTCGAACTCGACTGCGTGCACCAGGTGCCGGGCCAGGGAGCCTGGCTCAAGGTGCCGCTCGGCAAGCTGCGCACGGAGCGCATGGTGCCGATCGACGAGGAGACGGTGGCGATGTTCGACGCTGTCGCGCAGGCACGAGGCGCCGTGCGGCCGCTGCCGCACCCCGAGACCGGCAGCCCCACCGAGTTTCTGTTCATGCGCTACGGCCGGCGCATCAGCGTTGCCCTGATTCGAAACACCCTGCGGCGCGCAGTGCTGACTGCCGGCCTCGTGGACGCGAAGGGGCGGCCGATCCACATCAGCCCCCACCAGTTCCGCCACACCTACGCGACGGCCCTGATCAACGCCGGCATCAGCCTGCCGGCACTGATGCGGCTGCTCGGACACGTCAGCGCGACGATGAGCCTGCGCTACGGCAACCTCTTCGACGCGACCGTACGCCAGCAGTACGAGGCAGCGCTCAGCGCAGCGAAGAGCCAGTACTCGCCGGCGATGGTCGAGGTTGCGGCGGCCGCATCCAAGGAGGAGCCGGACTCCAACTGGATTGAGAGCGGCAAGCTCAAGACCCGACTCGCCCACGGCTACTGCCTGCGCGAGCTAGCGCAGCAGGCCTGTCCAGTCGCCAACGTCTGCGAACGCTGTCCGGCCTTCTTGCCGCTGTTGGAGGAGCAGGAGACGATCCGGCGCCAGCTGGAAGACGTCACGCTGCTCATCCGGGACGCGACGATGCGTGGCTGGGAGACGGAAGTCCGGCGGCACAAGAATGTGGCGGACAATCTGCAGGCGCTTCTAAAGAGCCCGGCCGATCCTACAGGAACAGAAGCGGCGCATCATGGTGACAAGGTCCTGCTCGATCAGTGATTGCTAGCTTGATGGATAAGTTCCTTGTCACTCGCTCGCGAACTGGCATGACCGAAGGACAACAGCAGCGATAGTGCCGTTCCTAAACGGTGCTCGTGATCATCCCGTAGTGACTCGGGCAGTGAGGGCATAGCCAGCGAAGCCCCTCGCAAGACGAACGACAGGGCCGCCATCGTCCAAAGGTCCTGGGGATCCTTCGAACCCTGAAGGGACTCAAAACGAGCCAACGCGAGCAGCGCTCCGGGGTGATCGCCGGCCATGATCCGGCAGAGGCAGGCCTCAGCCAACGTCGCTGCAGTCGACGAGGCGTCTGAGGTCCCAGTTTCCAACGCCGCGGACAGATGCGTCAATGCGCAGTCGAGCAGCCCAAGCTGTCGACAGAAGACTGCGAAGTTGTGATGAAACATCGCCTGCCGCTCGGGGTCATTCGCCAAGCTACTGAGCGCAGGCATAATCCCGGCCGCTGTCTTGATAGAGCGGACCTGGGAGATGCAGATGATTTGGCCAAGTCGGCAGTCGAAGAACCACGGCGTGGCGCGCAGATCCCCGGCGGCGTGGCGGTAGTCTGCCAGCGCCTCGCGATAGGAGCCCATCCTCAAGAGAAAGCTCGCCCGTTCCAGTTGGGCATAAGCACGTTCGCGCCGGTGAGCAATGTCCTGGAACCCCGAGCTCGCCGCGTCAAACTTCGCGACGGTCTGTGCGATGGTGCGCGTCCTGCTTAGAGCGAGGGCACGGTTGTACGTCGCAACGGCCCTTTCATAGGGATCCGACGATTGCGTGGCCGAACGTTCCGCCAGCCTCATCCAGTGGAGCGCTCGCCCATAGGAGCCCACTGCGTAGGCGTACCGCCCCCATTGGTGGTAGACCTCGCCGCGGAGGTGATTGGGGCTGAGCCGTGCCAAGGTCCGGACGCGGTCGAAGATGAGGCGGACGCTACCAAGTTCTCCCCGGTCGATGAGATGCCTGGTGATGAAGAGTAGAGCGCGGAGACTGGTCTCTTCTTCCACCCATGGCCTGACCCACTCCGTTGGCGGAACCGTGATTAAATCGGTGAGCTTAATGAGGGTGTCCGCAGCCACCCGGGTGCGACCCGCTTCGATCCTGGACAGGGTCTCGCGCCGGATCCCCGCCAAAGCCGCAAGCTGGGCGACTTTCAGCCCTGTCCGGACCCGGTGGTCTCGAAGAACTCGCCCAAGCATGGCAGTCCTCCAAGTGTGACCAAATTGGAGAGCTAACAAGATTTACATTCTTTCGCCGCGGCTCCATGCTTCCCCTGCAGGAATTTCCATGGAAGGCGGGTGGAAGGGTGCGGCGGGCAAGTCTGTTGGCGCTTCTTTGGGTTGCAAGCTTCCTGCTGCCGGTGCAGACGGCGTCGGCGGTGCAGGCCATCGGAGCGGCGCCGAGTTCGGTGACGGCGACTGGGGGTGTCGGTCCCTGCGGCAACGCGCCAGGGGGTCCGGGTCCGCTCATTCCCCAGGGATGATTTGGTCGTAGAGGTGGTTTCATCACCGAGGTGTGGCAACTTGCGTCCGTATGTGCATGTGGCCCAAACGTAGAGGAGGAACTACAGTGGACAAGAAGTTCGGCTCGCTCATAGGAGCTTTGTCCCTGGTGCTGTCGGTCGCAATCGGAGCCGTTGGGGCCACCGCTGCTGCACCGGCGACTTCCGCATTGGAGTCAGCGGCGGACAACTTCCTTGCGCAGGAGGCCGGTGTACGCCACTGGACCATCGACAGCCAGTCACTCGCTCAGACCTCATTGTCGCAGACATCCACCACGATCACGGCTGAGTACGTAGTGACCCAAACGCATCTCCTAAACTATGCTACGCCAGCCGACGTACCCATCATGAAGGGTTTGCTAGCCGCCAGCACTGCGGCTACGGGGCTCCATCGCCGAGCTCATCTGCCAGCTCAAACACTTGGACCGAGCCGGGATCGATCTGTCCGTCAGAATTCAAGGTTGCTGTCACCTTGAGTTCCTCGTGAATCGGGTGCGGAGTCGTTATGTATGTCTGGAGGTTTGTCTGCCACTGGCCTACGTAGTCGTTGATTGCCGAACTTTGCGCCGACCAAACATTTGTGGTTGACACCATTCCGTCACCCGTACCGTCATTGGGCCGGCGACTCGCCTGCCTCGCAAGGCAGCGTACCAACTTATGGGTTCCCTAGCGCTAAGTCGACAGGTTCTCTTATTCCACAGTAGAGTTGTTGATTCATAAGGATTGAGGTGGCGTGCTAATGCAAGCTCTTCGTGCTGTTCCCTGGCTACCAGTCACTTTGGTAGCGGTGCTGCTCGCGGCTTGCGGGGCGCCTGCGCCACATAGGCTCAGGGAACGCGAGTCGCAGCTGACGCATGTCGGACCGTTCACAGTGCGCGCGGCGAACCTGCCGGCAGCCGTCGTCGGGCAGGCCTTCCCAAGGGTTGGTGCCTATGCGCTCTCGGGTCCTGACACCTTGCTGCGCGTCTCCACCGACAAACCCTACGTGCTATCTACGAAGACGCTCGGCCGATCAGACTGGAGGGCACTCGAGACGCTCCCTTGTGTGCAGCAACCATTGTTCGCGCAGTCGCGCGGACCGGAAGCGGTCCTGGTCTGTGCAGGACCCGTAGGATCTCGTGCGAACGCGCTCGACCTCGTCACCCCGCAGGGGGCCGTTCAGGCAATACCCCTGCCTGTGCGGATCCCCGTACCGCTCGCTCGCGTAGTCGTATCGACGGGGCAGATCGGAGGAACCAAGGGCCAGTTGAGTTGGTCCGTCGCACTGAATTCGGAGCCGCCTGTCGACTACGGCGAGGGCACTATCGACCTGCGCACGGGGAAGAGCGTGCCTCCCCAGCAGCAGGTGCAACCCGTCTCAAATGACTATCCCTATGACTACTCAGTCGAGATGACCGGCGAGGACGACACCCTCTATGAGATGCACTTTCCGTCGGGCACTTCCAGCAGATGGGCTGACGTCTTTCGCTGGTCGCTGACCAGTGCCCGTTGGGTCCCTCTCGGTCGTGTACCCTATCTGAGGGACGCCGAGGGTAGCCCGGTCATCGCTGGAGATGGTAGCCTTTGGCTGTCGGTGCCGAGGCCGACGGCGTACCTCGAGTACTTCTGGCGCGTAGTGCGCGAGGTGCCTGGGTCAAGCCGGATCACGACATGGTACGTCCATGGATCGCTGCTCGGTGTCGGACCAGGCTTCTTCGCCTACCTGCCCTACGACGACCCTACGACGATGGTCGTGAACTTCCCCCTTGAACATCGCAAGCTCATCTACGCCAACCTCAGCACCTTTGACGCGCCCCCATACAGGCTCAATGAGCCCGCCTCGCTTGACAGAGGCTGGTCGCAGATCACCGGCGCCCAGGTTCTGATCCTGGGTACGTCGCACGGAGTTCGGGAGCTGATTGTCTCGCCATGACGTGCCTGTCACAGGCGAAATAGATCATGCAAGACACGCAGGGTGTCCTGATCACTGTCAACGTAAGCCCCTTTGGATGACGGAATGGGTGTGCGGGTGGGTATGCACGAGCCTGCTCACGGATTGGCCGGATAAGTCTCGACCGCAGATAAGAATCAGGACCCGCAGACGCAGCTGCTGCCCTTGCGCGAGTTCGCAGCGGCGCAGGGCTTCGAGATCGTCAGCGAATACGTCGACCAAGCGCCGGCCACGGACCTCGCGCGGCGTGTGGAGTGGCGGCGGCTGCTTGATGATGCGGCGAAACGAAGGGTCGACCTCTTACTGGTCTGGAGGATCGATCGAGCGTTTCGGAGCCTACTGGACGCGGCGCAGACGCTGGAGCGGCTGCGCGGCTGGAAGGTGGGCATTCGCAGCTATCAGGAGCCGTGGATCGACACGACCTCGCCCTTCGGTGAGGCCATGTTCGGCATCACGGCAGTCTGGGCGCAGTTGGAGCGCGCCATCCTCCGAGAGCGCGTGAAGGCGGGAATGGAGCGGGCCCGGCGAGAGGGCAAGCGCCTCGGGCGGCCGAGAGTTGCGGAGACCGAGAGGGTGAAGCGCGACTGGCCGATGGTCCGGCAGCGGATTGAAAGCGGGGAGATCAGCCGGCGGGAGGCCGCGAGGCTCTTGCACGTGTCGGAACAGAGCGTGCGAAGGATGCTGGCGCAGAGATACTGAGACGAGTTGACGAACCCAGATCGCTTGGTAAAGCGTTTCTTCCATTCCCAGTGCCTTCCCTTACGGGCAAAGTCCCCTCCGTGTCATGATTGACGTAGGCGCTGTGTCCGGAGAGAATACGTGAGTATACATCCGGAGGAAAGGGGGGTTAGGGGGGAAAACCTGAAAGGTTGTCC
>JAJZAT010000046.1 GCA_021799275.1 Bacillota bacterium | reverse complement strand
TAATGCCCCTATCCTAAAGCCCAGAGGTCCAGATATCTAATCTTGACCTCCGGTGTTGCAACCGTCCCCTAAGTGGTGTATAGTGGCATCAATCACTCAGAATTTCAACAGCACTTGAGCCAATCTCAGTGTGCTCATGGTCCAGTCATTCGCCTCCACACCGTGATGCCGCGGCTCGTCGCACGCGATGGCCAGCACCTCGCAGCGCTGCGCCGCTGTGTACTTCGACGGAGCTCCGGCACGGGGCAGATCATGCAGCCCGGACACACCCTGCGTGCTGCAGCGCGTCCGCCACTTGCCGACCGTCCGCAGGTGCACGCCAAGAAGCTCCGCCACCTCCTGCTGGGCCATCCCTTCCGCCAGATGCCAGATGATCGATGCCCGCAACCAGAGCCGCCGCTCCACCTTCTGCCCGAAGACCAGAGGCCGCAGCCGCGCCACATCCTCGGCTGACAACGTCAAGGGAGAAAGAGACTGCGCTGCAGCCATCGAAGCTGAGCGCAGCACTCCCATCCCCAGACCCCCCGCGAAAGCCGCTTTACAGGGGGCTTCTACACTACCCGCAAGAACTCCTTGCTGGGATATTCTGTTATTTGACAACTGGGAACGAACTTGTGAGATGCCGTACTAGTAGGACCGCAAGGCCCCGATCATGCGGCGCTTCACCGCTTCCGCGTCCACATCGACCGCGACGTCGCAGTTGCAGCGCTCTGCGGGCGCGCGGTCATCCACCACCGTCATGCCGTACGTCAACGGACTCCCGGTCTCCACATCGACGAACGCCGGTCGCGTCTCGAGGAGTTCCGGCGAGACGGCGCCGAGAAGCGCCACGACGTCGTGGAGTTTCGGGTCACCCCAGTTCTCCTGCCCGCTGACGCGGCGGTAGTAGTCGAGCATGGTGCCTGCAGCCCTGCCGACTGGCGTGTCAATCCGCTCGGCGGCGGTGAAATCCCCCGCCCGCATGCCGACCATGTGCGTCACGTTGAGTCCCACCATGACCGGCCGGATGCCGGAGCCGAGCACGGCCCGCCAGGCCTCCGCGTCGACGTAGACGTTGAACTCGGCCGCGGGCGTGACGTTGCCGCGCAAGGTGCTGCCTCCCATCACGACGAGGCGACGTACCTTGCCTGCCAGCGAGGGGTCCAGGGCGAGCACCATGGCGACGTTGGTGAGAGGACCGGTCGCAACCCAGGTCACCGGCTCTTCGGCCCCTGCCAGGATGCGCCCGATCGCGACCGCCGCGTGCTCCGTCTGTTCCGGGGCACGGCTGGGCGCGAGCTTTGCGCCGCCGAGCCCGTCCACGCCATGCACCAGCGGGTCGAAGACGTAGTCGCGCACCAGCGGGCGCTCGGCGCCGCGAAAGACCGGAATATCCTCACGCCCGGCAAGAGCGGCCAGGTCACGCAGGTTGCGGAAGCCCGTCTCGACCGGCACGTTGCCGACGACGGCGCTCATCGCCAGAACCTCCACCGGCTCCCGCAGCAGAGTCAGGATCGCGAGTGCGTCGTCGATGCCGGGATCCCCGTCGAACAGGATCTGCACGCCTCATACGGCCCCCTTGTCTCGCTCACCGGCTATGTTCGTCAAGGATGTCCCGGGATCCTCGCGCAGGCCTTCGCGCGCCGCCCTCAGCGCCCGGCGCAGACCCGGATCGCGCTTGGCCGCCGCCTGGATCTCGCCAGGGCCGGCCAGAACCGCATCCGTCGGCAACGCCGCGAGCATCTGCTGGATCTCGCGCGGACCGAGCGCCGACGTGGAGCCGAGCAGTTCGAACTGCTGACGCAGGACTTTCTCGTCGGTGCACTGGATCGCGTAGACCCAACGCACCCTAGACTCCCCAACTCGCTGTGCCGCGGAACCGAGACGCAGGATGTAGACCTGCGGCGCTGGCCTCTCTGCCACCTCGACGCCCCCTCGCTCCGAGCCTACGGGGTGGACGGGCGAGGTCGCCACGGCGAACTGCGGCAACGCAGCCAAGGGCTGTCAGGACGGGCTGGGCCTGCCCTCACGGCAGGGGCGCGACGAGCCGCGTCGAACGCAGGCCCTAACGACCGTGAAGGGCGGCGAGACCATGGATCTCAGTTCCCGCTACCGCGGCGCCATGCTCGGACTTGCCGTCGGCGATGCCCTCGGTGCGAGCATCGAGTTCAGCCACCACCCGCACTACGCCCCGGTGTTCGAGATGCAAGGCGGAGGGCCGCATCGGCTCGCGCCGGGGCAGTTCACCGACGACACGTCGATGGCGCTCTGCCTGGCCGATTCGCTGCTAGAGACGGGCGGCTTCGACGGCGAGGACCAGCTTCGCCGCTACGTCGCCTGGTGGCGTGACGGCGTCCGCAGCAGCACAGGTGCCTGCTTCGACATTGGCGGTGCGACGCGGGCTGCCCTCGAGCGCTTCCTGCGCTCGCCCGGACCGGCATGCGGCAGCGACGACCCGATGACGGCGGGCAACGGATCGATCATGCGCCTCGCGCCGGTCCCCTTGTTTTACCGACAGGACCAGTCTGCGGCGCTGCGCTACGCGGCCCAGAGCTCCGAGACGACGCACAGGGCAAAGGAAGCCGTCGATGGTTGCCGCTATCTCGCCGCGCTCCTTCTGGGAGCCCTCGAGGGGACGCCCAAGCGTGATCTGCTGCAGCCCTTCTTCACGCCGGTTCCAGGCCTCTGGGACGCCGCGCCGCTCGCCCCCGGCGTCGCCTCCGTCGCCCGTGGCGACTACAGGGAAAAGCGCCCGCCCGCGATCGACGGCGGCGGCTACGTCGTGTCGTCGCTCGCCTCGGCGCTCTGGGCCTTTCACCATGGCGACACCTTCCTCGGCGGACTCTATCTCGCCGTCAACCTCGGCAACGATTCCGACACGACTGGCGCGGTCTACGGCCAGCTGGCCGGCGCCTACTACGGCGAAGACGCCATCCCCGCCGAGTGGCGGCAGGCCGTCCAGCGCTGGGACGACGTCAGGGACGTCGCCGACCGCCTGCTCGAAGCATCGCTGCGACACTGAAAGGACGTGGCCTGCTTGCCCGAGATCGAGGAGATCAGGATCATCGCCCCGGACGGCAGTCTCTCCTCCGCCGCCAGCATCGACGAAGCGGCCGCACTTCCCGGCGGTCACCATGTCGAGATCACCTACCGCTACCATGCCGGCCTTCTGCCGGCAGCCGATGACGGGCCCGGCATCTGGCGCTACCGCAGGCTGCTCCCGCTCGAGCCCGGCGACATCCGTTACCCGCTGCCGGTCGGCGGCACGCCCCTCATGCCGGCGCAGGCGTTGGCCGCCACCTTTGGCCTCGAGCACCTCTATCTCAAGGACGAAAGCCGTGGCCCGAGCGGCTCCAACAAGGACAGGGCTACGGCGCTCGTGCTAGAGACCGGCCTGAGGCGCCAGCAGGCGACCGTCACCTGCGCCTCCACGGGCAATGTGGCCTCCTCTCTGGCCATCGGCGCCGCCGCCGCGGGGTTCAAGGCGGTCATCTTCGTCCCTCGCGGCACGAGCCCCCTCAAGCTGCAGCTGATGCTGGCGGCCAGGGCGGACGTGCTTGAGGTCCAGGAGGGCTACACCGCGGCGTTCGAACTGTCGCGCCGGGCCGCCCGGGAGTTTGGCTGGCTGGACCGCAACACCGGGGTCAACCCGCTCACGACGGAAGCCAAGAAGACCGTAGCGTTCGAAATCTGGGAACAGCTGGGCCGCAACATGCCGGATGTCGTGGTGGCGCCCGTGGGGGACGGTCCAACCATCGCGGCGCTCGCGAAGGGCTTCAGGGAACTCTCCCTTTGCGGCGCCCAAGGCGCCCTGCCGAGACTGATCGGCGTGCAGGCGGCCGGCCTCGACCCACTGGTCCGGCGGCAAGAGGGCCTGCCGCCCCTGCCGCCGGGTGAGGGCGGCACCGTCGCGGAAGGCATCGCGGTGCCGGATCCGGTCAGCGCCGCGGTGGTGCTGCGTGACATCCGGGATAGCCGGGGAACGATGCTGTCTGTGACCGACGAGAACATACTCGGGGCGGCGTCGCTGCTTCTCACGCGAGCGGGCGTCTGGGCCGAACCGGCCGGCGCCGCGGCGTTCGCCGGACTCGTCGAGGCGCGCCGCCGAGATCTTGTCGCGCCGCACGAGCGGGTGGTCGCCCTGGTCACCGGAACCGGCCTCAAGACGCCGCAGTTCCTGCCAGCTGAGCGCGGGCTGAAGGCCATCCACGCCGATCTCTCCGAATTGCGCGCTGCCCTGAACCTCGGCGCCTAGTTGCCCGCAGCTTCCGCCCTCGCCACACGGGAGGCCTGAGCGTGGCCATCGTCCTCGGCATCCTGCTCCTTGCCTATTGGCTCATCGGGCCGACCCTCCTGAGCGCCTTCCTGCCACCCGCTCGGCGGCTCGGTCGCGACGGCACGGCGGTGCTGATCGCGCTCGTGTCGTGGGCCATTCTCTCGCTCTGGCTGCCACTGCGGATCTGGCCGCCGCGCCCTGCGCCGCCCTCCTTCGGCGTGCCTGCGCTGATCGCCCTCGCCGTGCTGTACCTCGCCGTCTTCGCGTTCGGTGTCGTGCGGCAAGGCGAAGCGGACGACGGTCCAGGCGATGCCACCCTGACCGTCGCCGTACTTTCGCCGCTCTCGGAGGAGCTGCTCTTCCGCGGATTCCTCCTCGGTCTCACGCTACCGCTGCTGGGAGGCTACGGCGCCGTCGCGTTCACCGGCCTGCTCTTTCTCGGCGCGCACGAGATCGGGCGCATCGGCGGAGCCCACCGGAGCCCGCGCGAGACCATGGCGGACCTTCTTTTCGGGCTGCTGGCCGCGATGTTGGTGCTCATCACGGGCACGGTCCTGCCCGCGATCGTCTTGCACATGCTCGTCAACGGACTCCACGCCTACGGCAGGCGCTCCACACAGCGGTAAGGAAGCGGGCGCGGCATTGCCGCGCCCATGTGTTCCCGCTTTGAGAGGTCCCGATCTACTCGGCTCTACGCGGGCCCGACACCCCGCCAGAACAGCGAGACCAGCACCTTCGCGGTGCGTTGCCTGTCCGGAAAGAGCGGATGGCCGTCCGCACCCACGCTCTGTCCCACGCGCAATGCGGCGACAAAACTGTGGACGAGCAGCAGCGGATCGTCCACGTCGATCTCGCCCTGTTCGAGCGCCCTCCGCACCTCGTCCTCCAGAGGCACCGTGACAGACGCCTCGGCCTCGCGCAACGTCGCCACCTGTTCCGGCGACAGCTCGGTCTGGGCCTCGTGCATCAGGATGTTGAACGCGACGAAGGGCTGCGGCAGGCCGAGCACGACCCGCGCCATCTCCTCGAGTCTCTCGACGAGAGGTCGGTCCTGCGCCAGGAGCTGCTCGGTCGCGCGCCGCGCACCCTCGAAGGTCCGCTGCATGCAGGCCACCACAAGCGACGCCTTGTCGTGGAAGTGGTAATAGACCGCAGCCTTCGTCAGGCCGGCCGCGTCGGCCACCATATCCATCGTGACGCCGCGGTAGCCGTGCTCCATGAAGAGCCCTGCCGCAGCCCGCAGGATCACAACCTCGGTCGGCTCGGCAAGATCGACGAGGCGCGGCCTTCCGGGCGGTCTACGGCCGCCGGCCAACGGTAGCCCTCCCCGGTCTCCGAATCACCGACGCCACCATCACGGCGCCAACGCACCGGCACCCAGCAAGCACCATGCGTTCTCCCCCAAGGACGCAAGTTGGGAACCTTATCGTGATTGTGGCGCCCCCCTGGGGCGGCCAGCCATCCAATGACCGTAAGATGTCCTGATAAATCTTCTACGGCGCGTCGAAATACCCTTCCCGCCCGGGCGCGAACGCGGTTCCAGGCGCATCTGGCACCCGCCGCCGAATCGCGGACAGGGCCGCCGCTGTCAAAGGGGGTCCCTGAACACGGCGGGACGCTTCTCGATGAACGCCTGCGCGCCCTCGGCGGCGTCCCCCGACCCGACCGCCTGGCGCCAGGCTGCGAGTTCCTCCTCGTAGGCAGCCGCGAAGGCGGTGGGCTGACGCTGCAGGAGTCGACGCAGGGCGCGGACCGCCCCGGGCGCGGCCATGGCGATCTCCTCCGCGATCGCGAGCGCTCGCGCCAGGGGATCCTCGTCCATGAACGTGACGAGTCCCAGGGCAAGGGCTTCGGCCCCTCGGATCGTCGCGCCCGTATACAGCATGTAGGCCGCGAGTCCGTGCGGCAGGCGGCGCTGCAGGAACTGTGGTCCCCCCATACCCGGTACGAGCCCGCGCAAGGCTTCGGGCTGTCCGATGCGCGCGTCGGGGGCGGCGACGACGATGTCACAACCGAGAGCCAGCTCCGCGCCGCCTCCCAGCGCCCAACCCCGGACCGCTGCGATGGTCGGTTGGGGAACCGCCTGCAGCGTGGCCGCCAGCCGCTCGAAGGTCTCGTGGTGCTCCTGCCACCCCTCCGTCGGCAGTTTGGCGCGCTCCTTGAGATCCGCACCCACCGAGAAGTGATCGCCGGCGCCCTGGAGGATCAGAGCACGCACATGCGGCTCTCCTCCCACCCGCTCGATGGCGGCGCGAACATCTTCAGCCACGGCGGACGACAACCGGTGTCCCGGCTCCTCGCCGTGCATGGTGACAATGGCCGCCATGGCCCGGAACTCGAGCTCTGCCCGCGCCATACCGAAGCCTCCCGTGCATCCGTCTTGTGTCGTCCTAAGGTCTCCGCCAGCCGCGCTGCACTGAGAGCATCCTCAGCGGTACTGGATGCGAGGGTCGGTCATCAGGTAGAGGAGATCGGCCGCGAGACTCCCGAGCACGGTGACGGCGCCGATCACAAAGACGAGATCGACGGCCGTGCCGAAGTCGAAGGCGACGAGGGAGTTGATGAGGCCCGAGCCCAGTCCCTGCATCGAGAAGAGCCATTCGATCGCGACGACATTGTTGAAGAGCGTCGGCAGCGACATGCCTGCGGTGGTGATCAGCGGCAGGAGCACGTTGCGCAGCACGTGGCGGCGGAACACGACGCGCTCCGAGGCACCCTTCGCGCGCGCCGTGCGGACGTAGTCCGAATGCAGCGCCTCGTCGATCGCGCCGCGCACCCCGGTGGACCAGGTGGCGATCGTCGTGAGCGCGAGGGTCACCACCGGGAGGATCATGTAGAGCAGCCACTGGTGCTGCGACGCGGGGTTCAGGGAAGGTCCCTGGGCCGGCAGCCACAGCAGGTCGATGGCGAAGAAGTAGATCAGGATGAAGCCGATCCAGAACGAGGGCACGGTGTAGAGCACAAAGGCGACGGTGGTGGCGAGCCGGTCGAGCAGCGAGTCCGGGAAACGTACCTGCAGCCAGCCCAGCCCCACCGCGAGCACAAGAGCCAGGGCGCTGCCGAGCGCGAGCAGTTCGAGCGTAGGCATCGCCTGGACCGCGGCCAGGTAGACACCGCCGGAGACGAGCTGCGCGAGCCAGCGCAGAAACTGCAGCGGCAGCGGGAGGTTCTGCCCGATCGCCGCGGCCACCTGCGCGACCTGCGCGGGCGACGCCTTGGGGCCGGCCATGATGGCGGCGATGTTGTAGGGCATGAGATGCAAAAGCGCGAACGCCGCCAGCGAGACGGCAACGAGGGTGAGCGCCGCCTCTCCCAGGCGCCGCACGACATACACCGCGATCATTGCCGCGCCTCCCGCGCCCGCTGCGGGTTCAGGGCCTGCCGCACGGCCTCGCCCAGGTAGGAGACGGACAGCATCAGGACCGCGAACGCGATGCCCGGCGGGAATACCGTCCACCACTGACCGCCGAAGAGACCCGCGAGGTTCGCGGCGAACATGGTCGCCCAGTTCCACGGCGGCGGCAGGCCGAGGCCGACGAACGTCGTGATCGCCATGATCAGCACGACGTTTACGAAGAGGTTCGTCGTCGCCAGGATGACGTCGTCCAGCATGTTGGGCATCACATGGCGCCAGAGGATGCGAAGGGCCCTGGCGCCACTCGCCTGCGCAGCCTCCATGAACGGCATCTGTCGCAGGACGAGCGTGCGGGCGCGCACGATCCGTGCCATGACCGGCCACGACGTCAGCGCCACCACGGTGACGAGGACGCGCGTACTCGACTGGAAGAGCGCGTCGAGCAGCAGGATCGGCACAACCTGCGGAATGCTGAGGAAGATGTCTGTCAGACGCATCAGGAAGGAGTCCAGGGTGTCGCCGCCAAAGCCCGAAACGAGACCGACGGCGCTGCCGAGGATGGCGGCGACGAACGTCGCGACGAAGCCCGTGATGATCGGCGCCTGACCGCCGATCATCATCTGGGCCAGTTCGTCTTGACCGAGCACGTTGGTGCCGAGGAGATGACTCGGACTCGGCGGCAGGAACTGCTGGGAGACGTTGATCGCCGTTTCTCCGCTGCTGTACGAGAAGAGCAGCGGACCTGCGAAGGAGAAGAGCAGCAGGAAGACAAGCATGCCGCCGCCAAGCCAGAACAGGGGGTGACGAAGCAGGCGACGAACCACACGGCCGCCGCGTCTACGGCCCACCTGGGCCTCTGCCCCATCCTTCACATCCGATAGAGTGAGCGTCGCGAGACCTCCCGATGTCTGCGGCCGTTCCGGCCATCCTGAGGCGCGTCCAGCACTTCGATGTTACACGATGCGAGCGCTCCCTGGCAGACATGCTCCCTCATCCGTGCGCGGAACATGGCGTAGAGCCTTCCCGGACAACACCGATCGAGCCGCCGCAGCCCCTCTAAGAAAATTCTTCAGCATATCTCAGCCGGCACCGATACACTTGCTCCGTGGAGGCGTCGCCGGCCGCCTTGGCCGAGGCGACTGGTCCCGTATGTTCCCCTATGTAAACGCAGGTGATGACACGCAAGGCTACGAGACCAAGCCAGGTCGTTCCCTCTATCTATTCGTCGTGCCGATGGCAGCCGCACTGGTCATCCTGGCGGCCGTCGGCGCCCTGTCCTCCCCTTCCGCCGCGTCGCTCGCGATCATCGCCGCGCTGGCGGCGATGGCGGTTGGCGCCACGCGCCTTCTGCGGCCTTTCTGCGCCAACCCGACCTTCGCCGTGACGGTGGCGTGGTACAGCGCCAGCGCCTTGGCAGGTCTCACCCTGCTGCTGGGCGCGAGGGACGGTCTGGCATTCTTCGCCTACATGGCCCTGCTCTTCGTCGGCTGGGTCGAGATCACTTCACTCACGCGGGAGCCGCAGGGCAACGAGAGCCGCGTGGGAACGTGGCTGCTTGAGCAGAAAATGCTGCTTGCGACGTTTGCCGCCCTGCTCCTCGCGTGGGCGCCGTTCTGGCTGAGCTACTTCCCCGGCATCATGTCCCCGGACTCTTTGAGCGCGTGGAGCCAGGCGCTCACGTTCCATCTGAACGACTACAGCCCTGCCGTCTACACCCTGTACATCTGGCTGACGGGCATGCCACTCGGCACGCCTGCCTCAGCGAGCCTGCTGCAGCTTCTGCTCAGCGCCGCGCTGATCGCCGCCCTCTTCGCCTACCTGGACCGACATGGGGCGAGGCGCTGGCTGCTTGCCGCCGGTCTCGCGCTCTACATCGGCCTGCCGATCTTCGGCACCTTCACCGTCACCCTGTGGCACGACGTCCTCTACTCGCTGCTCGTGCTCTGGGTCACCCACACCATGTATCTCACCTACGTCACCAAGGGCCAGTGGCTGGCCGTCAGGGGCCATAGCTGGGCCCTCGGTGCGGCCCTGCTCCTGATTCCGCTCTTCGCCCACAACGGACTCAGCGTCGTCTTCGGCGTACTCGCGGGAGCCCTGCTCGTGCTGCGCGGCCAGCGCAAGCGCGTGCTCGCGATCGCCGCAGGCTGGCTCGCGAGCTTCCTCCTGGTGCAGATGCTGGTCTACCCGATGCTGGGGATCAGGCCCTACTCCAAGGCGTTCGCGAGCGAGGCCCTGATCCATCAGATCAGTAACGCGATCGCACAGCATGGCACTTCCGGGCTCACCGCATCCGAAAAGGCCTACTTGCAAAAGATCATGCCGTTCAAGGACTGGGTGCAGAAATACAATCCATACACGCCGCAGTTCCTGGTATCGAAGCGCTTCAACCCTTCCTACAACGAATCGCCGATCGATCACCACTACAGCGAGTTCCTGAAGGTCTGGGCGGACATCGGCATGCGCTACCCCGGTTCCTACCTGAACGAGCGCATCACGGAGAACGCGCTCGTGCTCCGGCCCACCGGCGACTACAAGATCGCCCTGAGCGGCCTGCGCATCTCTTCGAACAGCCTGGGTCTCAAGACGCGTAGCGCGGCCCAGACCCTGCTCGACACCCTGCGGCGCATCGCGAACTTCACGACCGCCAATATGATCTGGCTCTGGCGTCCGTTCTGGGTTTTGTGGCTGCTCCTGGCCCTGACCAGCGCTGGCGCGTTCCTGCGCGGCCGCGTCATCCTGTTCGCGGCCATCCCGTGGATCTTCCAGGTGCTCGGTCTGGCCATCTCGATCCAGGGACAGTCCGTGCGCTACTACTACAGCCTGTTCCTGATCCTGCCGTACCTGCTCGCGATCGTGTTCATGCAGAGGCATCGCGAGGTCTCGTCCCCGCCCCTCAGCCTTTCCGGCCGGGCTGGACGGTCTCGCGATGCCGTGGCTGACGACGGCGCGGGCGAATCCCTCTAGGCGCCCTGCTGTTCAGCGGTCGCCGCCACCGGACGCGCGCCGGGCAGGAAGGCGTTCTCGCGCATCAACTTGCGCAGGAGTTCGAGCGCGATCTCGGGGCGGGCGACGCCGCAGCGCCGGCACGCCTCGGACTTCGCGGGAATGTTGAGCCAGAAGCCATCGACATAAGGCCTCGCAGCCAGTGCGTCGCGATAGAGCTGGATCGCTGGAACACCACGCCCGCCCGGGTTGGTGCTGAGGCCTGCGATGACGGTGACATGCGCGTTGGCATCGCGCGCCTGGTCGGCGGCGGTGGCCACGAACTCCTTGTAGAGCGCCGTCTGGCGCTCGAATCCCTGTGCCTGCACCTCGAAGACGTCCGCCGCCTTGGCGACTTCGCCGACCAGGCCGCTCTGCAGGTACGACGCGTAGGCAGGTATGAAGCGCACGGGCCATGGCTCGACGAGATTCGAGGACGGCGTGGCCACGAGCAGCAGTCCCTTGCGCCTCGCGAGACGGCCGGCGAGACGGTAGTAGCGCGCGGGCTGCCGCTGTTCGCCCGGAGGGGTCTGCGACCAGCGTTCGAGATCGAGGATGACAACGCGTGGGGTGTGCGGCGACGCGCTGCTCGCCACGCCGCTGTGCATGCTGCGGTAGCTGCCGAACGCCAGCGAGCGCCGGGCGGGGAGTGACGGATACCTGCTGTGCGGCCCCCCGACCAGGATCGAATAGCGCTGCGAGCCGAAGAACGTCCTGACGGCCGCATCGCTGCCCGGCAAGGCGGTCAGGCGGCGCAAGGACCGCAGGGTGATCATCCAGACGAACCGCTTCTGAGGAACCGGGCTGTCGGCGGCTTTGGCCCTCCCGACATGCACCGCGCCAACGGAGCACAGGACTGCCGCCAAGAGCGGCAGCAGCACGAGACGCGGCTGCCGGCGTGCCTTCCGCAAAGCCATGCCTCCTCGCTCCGTACTTCGAACCGCGCCGCCCAGACCGTGGCTTTTGGCGCAGTTTAGCACGTAGCTTGGCCAGAAGAAAGGTAGAAAACCCGGCGCGGCTCACGCCGTGTCGGGTTTTTCTTACCTGCCTGCCGCCGGTAGGGCCAGCCAGCCGCTCAGATCCCGCCCGATCAGGTCCGCGGTGCGCAGGATGTCCTCGCGGAACCGGTCGGTCAGTTCCAATCGCAGCTCCAGGTCGAGATGCGGACGCTGCAGCGTGTGATGCAAGAGCCAGGACCGCACGGACTTGCGCTGCCGGTCCGTGAGGACGCTGCGCAAGGCCTGGCGCACGGGATTGGGATGCGTCAGCAAAACGTGGACGAGGTGGTTCTTCGGAATGCCCGAGTTCTCGTTGATGCGGGGAGGAAGAACCGGAATAATGCCTGGATGTACGCCCAGATGGGTGAAGATGCGGGCGTAGACGCCGACGCGGTCCTCCTTGAGATCCTCGTAGAGCAGCACCAGCATCTGCTCGCGCGGGAACTCGGCGAAGTAACGCCCGAGCTGCTCGCCGTAATAGCCGAGGCCGGTGTAAGCCCAAGAGGGAGCCCACTTCTGGCTGAGCCGTCTGTTCTCGGCCTCAACCGCCTTGCGGAAATCGAGTTCCG
The DNA here is from genome assembly GCA_021799275.1 of Bacillota bacterium. Taxonomy (GTDB): domain Bacteria; phylum Bacillota; class Sulfobacillia; order JAJZYS01; family JAJYTV01; genus JAJZQO01. The sequence continues at coordinate 5,303 of JAJZAT010000046.1, read as the reverse complement.
GCTCCCGGCCTTCCTGGACATGCTCGAGGAAGTTCGAGTAGGCGCGGTCCACGGGATTGCGCAGAATGCAGATAAGCCGGGCGTCCGGAAGGCTCTCCTTGATCCGGCGCGGCGCTTCCGGCGCGCCGAGGTACAAAGTCGACGCCTCGCCAACCGCCTTCTGGCCGTTCGCGCCGGCGAACAGCTGCTCGTACTCCGTCCATGACGCGACGGGCTGGCCGTCGCGCGGTCCGAGCCAGGGACCGTGCTGACCCGTCAACTCCGAGAACCATGGCTCCTTGCGAGGGCTCATGTAGATCTCGGGATGTTGCGCGAGACCTTCATAGAGCGTGGTCGTTCCGCTGCGCGGTGCGCCGACGACCAGGAAGTTCGGCTTCACGCCCCGATCCCCACCCCTAACGGCCCCAACCTCTACCACGCCTTTCGGTGCCTAGTCCGCCACCATGTTGCGGTATCCATCGGCCAGTACCACGGCAACCTCCGGACGCATGAACTCCCCGGGCGGCAACTCCCCCGCCTGGAGCATCCCGCGTACCTTGGTACCGCTCAGGCTGATGCGCTCGGCGGGGTCGTGCGGGCACGTCTTCTCGGTCGCCATGCCCTTGCAGGCATTGCAGTAGAACGCGTTCTCGAACCTCAGCACTTCGATGCCGATCTCGTCCTGCAGCGACGAGACGAGTTCCTGGGCGGCGTAGGTGCCGTAGTAGCCGCCGACGCCGGCGTGGTCGCGCCCGACGATGAAGTGCGTGCAACCGTAGTTGCGACGGGCGATCGCGTGGAACACCGCCTCGCGCGGCCCGGCGTAGCGCATGGCCGCCGGGAATCCCGACAGCAGGATGCGATCGGCCGGGAAGTAGTGGCTGAGGAGCGTCTCGTAGCTCCGCATGCGGATCTCCGCCGGCACGTCGTCGGACTTGGTCGCGCCGACGAGGGGATGCAGGATGGCTCCATCGAGCGTCTCGAGCGCCACCTTGATCATATACTCGTGCGCGCGGTGCAGGGCGTTGCGGGTCTGGAAGGCGACCACCGTGCGCCAGCCGCGCTCGGCGAACGCGCTCCGCACCTCGCGCGGCGTGAGCGCGAGCCCGCCGCCCTGGGCGGCCGGATGATCAAGGAGCCAGATCGGTCCGCCGAGCAGCGTGTCGCCCTGGGCGTACAGCTGCGCGACGCCCGGGTGCGCCTCCTCGGTGGTGCCGTAGACGAGCTGCGCTTCCTTGCGCTTGTCGCGCGTGAAGCGGTCATGAATGCGCATGACCCCGACGATGCGTCCCTGAGCGTCGGTCAGCGCCACCTCCGCGCCCTCGGAAAGCGACGCGTGCTCCGGGCCGACGGCGAGTGTCACCGGCAGCGGCCAGAGCGTGCCGTCGGTCAGGCGCATGGCCTCCACGACGGTCTCATAGTCCGGGCGCCGCATGAATCCTTCGAGCGGGCTCAAGGCGCCGATGCCGACGAGGCCCAGATCCCAGTAGGCGCGTTCGTCGAGCGCCACCTTGGGCAGGCTCTTGGCGCGCTCCACGGCATCCTCGAGCGCGCGGCCACGCAACTGCCGATCGACAAGGTGCCCGCCGTGCGCCGGCAGGTCGTCTCCGGTCTCGGCGCGGCTCGCCGCCACCTGGGCGGGCGCGCTTTCCTGAGCGGGCCGCGCGATGTAGCCCCGCTCCGCCAGCAGGCCCATCACCGCCTGGGCACACTCGTCCACCGTGTGCTTGTCGGTCTCGAGCACGAGGTCCGGGTTCTTGGGCACCTCGAAGGGGTCGTTCACGCCGGTGAAGTTCTGGATCTCGCCGGCGAGGGCCTTGCGGTACAGCCCCTTCGTATCGCGTTCCACCAGCACTTCGAGTGGCGCCGTGACATAAATTTCGAGGAATTCCCCGACTTCGCGCCTGGCCATGTCGCGCAGTTCCTCGAACGGAGAGATGAATGCGGCAAGGCAAACGACGCCATTGCGCGTGAGCAGCTTCGCGACGAAGCTGGAACGCTCGATGTTCTTGCGCCTGTCGTCCGCCGAGAAGCCGAGATCCCTCGTCAGGCCCTGTCGAACGATATCGCCGTCAAGGCGTTCCACCCGCACGCCGGCGTCCCGCAAGAGTTCGGCCACTCGAAGGGAGATGGTCGTCTTGCCCGATGCCGACAGTCCAGTGAACCATACGGTAACTCCGCTCACTGCGTCCCCTCCAGTTAAAGTCTCAAAAGCACCGAGGCGCCAGCAGTAGTGGCAGGACATCACCGGGCCCCCGGCGCTACCCTCCGGGGACCTTCTGCTAACGCAAACATGTTCTTATCTTAAGGTTGGCGCCTCCGGAGTGAAACCCTGCAAACGTAGCACTTTGCGGAAGCTTTCGGATATACCGGCTTCGGTGCGGCAACCGTGCCACCCGGCCGCGGCGGCACGCCACCCGCATTCTATACCACCGCTTCGAAACACCGCAAAGAGGTCGCAAGTCTTGCGGCGCAAGATCGAAACGGCAGTCCGGGTCCTCCGTGTGGAAGGCCTCGAGCACGCTGTCGGTCAGCTGGGCCAGAAGGTCCACCTCGCGGGCCATCATCCTCAGCAGGACTTCGGGCCGAGGGACGGGACGCCCGGCCGCTACACGCTCCAGCACGAGGTCGAGCATGCCCTTGATGCCGGCCATCGGGTTGCGGATCTCGTGCGCCGCGATCTGCACGAAGCGTCGCCGTATCTGCTGCCGCTCGGTCATTGCCAGGCACTCCTCGCGGCGCACCTGCTGCTTGCGCATGGTCGTGACGTCCCGCGTGATCTGGGTAAAGCCGCGCGGTTCGCCCCTCCGCCCGCGGACTGCCGTAAGCACCTTGCTTGCGATGAAGCGTGAACCGTCCTTGCGCAAGCGCTCCCCTTCCTGCTCAGGCGCTCGGCGCCCCTATTCCAGCTCAAGACCCGACCGTCCGGCTGCAAGGTGACGATGGCGTACTCGTCCACCCCGGCGATCAGGGCCCGGAAGCCCCGCTCCGCTTTGCGGTACGCGCCTCGCAGCGACACGACGACGGCCAGATCGCGCAGCCATGCGACTTGAAACGGGCCGTCGTCGGTCTGCCAGGGCACCAAGGCCATCTCCGCAAGGAACGCGCTGCCATCCCGCCGCACCGCCCACAGTAGCTGTATGCCCTGCAGGTCGCACCCCGCCGCGTACTGCGGCAGGACCTCCCCGACCGGCCGGCCGAGGAGCTCGCCGTCCACGAAGCCCAGTAGTTCCTTCGCCTGCAGGCTCGCAAACACGACGCGGTCTGCCTCGTTGGCCACCAGGACAAGGTCATCCGCCCCGTCCAGGATGCTGCAGCGGGCCCGCAGCCTATCGCCTTGAGCCTCGCTTACGGTACGGGTCACATTGCGCATCAGGAGACCTTTGCCGCTCTCGCCTGCTGTGACGTAGTAGGGCGTTCCGCCATGACCTCGGACGAGGTACGAGGTCGCGGACGCGGACTCGGTCTGGCCGTTGGGCCACAGCTGCCGTCCCAGGGTGGCCTCGAGCAGCCAGCCTTCGGCATCGTCCGGCAGGTAGCCGAGGAACGCCGCACCACGGTCGCCAGTCTCCCAGCGCTCGATCATGCCGGTGGGTGAGAGGCCAAGAAGGCAGGAGGCCCCTTCCGACTACTGGTTGGTCCACTTCCACCATAGTGGCCAGCCGGGGCTGTTTCTGCAGAACGGTGTCGCGTTCACAAACTCCCTGCGAACTAAAGCGGTATCTCGGCGGCGCCCAGCGCCAACGATGGCGGGTACGAACCGAGGCGGCAAGCGAAGGCGTCCGGTTTACGGCGAGCAGAGCCGTTCCCTATACGTGCAGGGCACGGCCGAATGCCCTCGAACAAGGACGGCAGATAGGTTCCTCCTGGAAGCGGAACTTGCATGGTCGAGGAGTGCGAGCCTCTTGGAGAAGGTCAGTATCGATGTCAGCCAGCGCAACTGGCACCCGAGTCCCTTGGCGGGACCGATCGCCTTGGTGACGACCGTCGACGCCGATGGACACGTCAACGTGGCGCCGAAGAGTCTCATCAACTTCATCACCGTTCGCCCGCTCCGCGTCTTCCTCGGCTGCAACCGGGAACACCACACGGCTCGGAATCTCCTCGGGAACGGCGAGTGCGTGCTCAACTTCCCGGGCGACGACCTCGTGGCCAAGGTCTGGGCGGCTGCCGAGGTCCGTGAACCCGGCGAGGGAGAGGTCGCCGCTCGCGGGTTGACGGATATCCCCGCAGAGCGCGTCGCGCCTCCCCGCATCCTGGAGTGCCGTTACCATGTGGAGTGCCGCTTCGAAGCGGTGCACTGGTTTCAGGACGAGTGCGTCTTCTTCCTCGACGTGCTGGCCGCCTCCGTCGATCGGGACGCGTTCTCGGCAAAGGATCCGTACGCCATCCTGCGTCCCGTCTTCTTCCTTGAGCCCGGGACCTATGGCACCATCTCCTCCTCTGTGCACTTGCGCTGAACCCCCGCGCGCCCTGGCGCGCCGTCCGCAACGCAGCAGAGCTCGAAAGCCGGAATCGCCCCTGATCCCGTGATCAGGGGCGATTCTCTCGTGTTTGGCCATTTTCGTCCCAGGAAAGTGGTGCGGGGTTGTCCTGTGGCGAGGGAGGATGATCTCTCTTGCGTGGACGAAGACCCGCTTCTATCCGTCAACGTCTGGAATCCGGGCAGACGGGCCGCTCAGGCTGCGTGGGCAGCCTACCGGGAAGCGCAGCGCCGCCAGCGTCCGAGGGCGTCAAGCGCTTTCCGCGCTGAGGCAGCTGGTGATGATGCGTGCGAGCGCGGGGTGCGCGAGCCGGAGGGATGCGAGGTCGTCGGCTGTGCAGAACGCCAGCTCCTCGTGCTCCCAGGGCGCCACGTTGCGGATCTCCCCATCCCACCCGGTGATGTGCCAGATCTCAAGCGCCACCGCTGGCGCTTCACCCCCGCCCGGCAGGTAGAGCGCGGCCACCGGCACCTCCCACGGCGGGACCTCCACCCATACTCCAAGTTCCTCGTGGAGTTCCCGCACCAGCGCGGGCGGTGGGCGTCTCGCCAAGCTCGACGTGACCGCCCGGCAGGTCCCAGACGTTAGGATACCAACGCTTCCGCGAGGAGCGTCGCCCGAGCAGCGCCTTTCCGTCCCGCGTCAGCACACCCGTGACCACGCGGTGGGTCTCGCCATGCTCCATGCTGTAACCGCTCGCGCTATTTGCGACGGGGTGGCGACGAAGACCTGCGCCTCCCGGATCTCTCCGCTCTCGGGATCGACGATGGGCACGGTCATGCCGGCGTAGTCCACGAACATCCGCTCACCGGCGGGGTGCACCTGCCGCATCGTCACCTG
>JAJZAT010000017.1 GCA_021799275.1 Bacillota bacterium | reverse complement strand
GCGATGGAAACGACGAAACCCGCAATCCCTTGCGGGAAGCGGGTTTCGACTAAGCTGTATAGCACATTTTGGCGCGCCCGGCAGGATTCGAACCTGCGACCTCTTGATTCGTAGTCAAGCACTCTATCCAACTGAGCTACGGGCGCCCGAGCACGCGTTAGTCTAACATTCCTGCGCGAACAACGCAAGCAGACCACGCGTCGAATGCCGCTTCCAGCCCCGTCCTGCCGTATACTCGCCGTGGAGCACACAGGTCGCCACAGGGGTGTGGCCATGATAGTCGTCGTCGGTCTCGGCAACCCGCTGCGCGGGGATGAAGGCGTCGCGGTACGCATCGTCCAGGAACTTGAGCCTGCATTCGGGAACCGGCCCGACGTGCGTCTACTCGACATCGGCACTTCAGGCATGCGCCTCCTCGACGCGCTGGCCGGCGCGGACCGCGCCGTTATCGTGGACTGTGCCCGCATGGGCGAGGAGCCCGGCACGATCATGCGCTTTCGTGCGGACGATGTGACCTCCCGGCGCCAGGAGGAGTCCATCACGCCGCACTCCGGTGACCTCCTCCGTCTCATCGACCTTGCAAGGCGCCTGGGTGCGTGCCCGGAAGAGACCGTCCTCTTCGGCATCGAACCCGTGTCCCTTGATTACCGGGAAGGGCTCACGGCGCTGATCGAGGAGCGTCTCCCCCTATACGTCCAGCGCATCGCTGACGAGATCGACCGGCCCGCCACCTGATCGGCTTCGCGCGACCAGCACCGCAAGCTGTCCGACGGCGAGCCCGCCGTCCCCCATCGGCAGTTTCTGCGGCCAAATCACCCGGACGCCCGATCCCTCCATCTCGGCAAGGAACCAGCGCAGGAGCCACTCGTTCTGCCAGACACCGCCTCCGAGCGCCACCCGTGACAGCCCGTAGCGCCTGACGAGCTGGCGTGCCATAGACGCAAGACCGCTCGCCACGCCCCGGTGAAACCGCGTCGACAGGGCTGGCACAGCTGCGCCCTCTCGCAGGTCGTCGAGCATGGCGCGGAACGCGGGCCGCCAGTCGAGGAGCAGTCGCTCGCCCTCGACGAGATCGAAGGGATAGGCGCCAGCTTCCTGCGGTCGCACGGCCGCCTCGAGAAGCATCGGCAGCTCCCCTTCGAAGCTCGCCATGGCGCGTCCCAGGATGATCGCACCCGCCGCGTCAAAGAGCCGTCCCGCACTGGTCGAGACAAAACCGGGATAGCGGCTGCACAGCACCTGCCTGAGCCGCCTCGCCGCGTCTTTCGCTGCGCCTATCCTTTGCAGCAGGGCCTCCCCGTCTTCGCCCCACCGCCCCACCTCTTCGAGATAGCTCACCGCGAGGCGCCAGGGCTCCTTCACCGCGATGTCGCCGCCCACCAGCCGCAGGGGTTGGAGGCTCCCGACCCGCCGGTAGCCCGCGCCGTCCACGACCAGGGCCTCGCCGCCCCAGATGCCGCCGTCGTCGCCGTAGCCGACGCCATCGAGGGCGAGTCCGAGGACGGGCTCCGTCACACCGTGTTCGAGCAGACACGCCGCGATGTGGGCGTGGTGGTGCTGCACGGCGAGCACAGGATGCGGCAGGCTTCTGGCGTACGCGGTGCCGCGGTATCCGGGATGGAGGTCGTGGATCACCACCTCGGGCTCCGCCCCGAGCTCCTCCCTGTACCACGACACCTCCCGCTCGAAGAGCGCCATGGTCTTCGGCACGTCGAGGTCCCCGATATGCGGGCTCAGCCAGATGCGGCCACCGCGCAGCACGGCGAAGGCGTTCTTGATGTCGCCGCCTACGGCGAGGGCCCGAAGTTCCGGATCGCAGCCCGGTACCAGGATGCTCTTCGGCACGAAACCGCGCGCGCGGCGCAGCAGCACCTGTCCCTCTGCCGCCACGCGAAGAACCGAGTCGTCCACCGGCCGGATGATTTCCCGCGTGTGGCAGAGAAAGCCGTCCGCCACGTCGCCGAGTTCCCGGAGCGCGGACTCTGCCGAATAGGAGAGCGGCTCGCCGCTGTGGTTGCCGCTCGTCATCACGAGGCAGGTGAGATCGGGGTCCTCGAGCAGCAGCACATGCAGGCCCGTGTAGGGCAGCATCACGCCAAGGCGCGCCATCCCCGGCGCCACGGATGGCGCGATGCCCGTCCCGCCCAGCCGCTCGAGCAGCACGATCGGATGCGCCGGACCAGAGAGCGCCTGCCGCTCGGCCGCCGAGAGGCGGCAATGCCTTGGCACCTCGTCCTCCGCCATCATGACGGCGAGGGGCTTGCCTGGGCGCCGCTTGCGGAGCCTGAGGCGCTCGACCGCCGCCTCGTTCCTCGCGTCCACCGCCAGGTGGAATCCCCCGACGCCCATGACGGCGACGATTCCCCCGGCGCGGAGCAGGGCCTTCGCCCGTCGCAGCGCCACGTCGCCCTCCCCACGCGGGATGCCGTCCAGGCCGCCCCAGAAGAGGCTCGGCCCGCAGGCGCCGCACGCGGTCGCCTGGGCGTGGAAGCGGCGGGACACGGGCCTGACGTAGTCGCTTTGGCAGTCCGTACAGAGGGGAAAGCGGTCCATCGCGGTGCGCTCGCGGTCGAAGGGGAGGTGCCGCGTGATCGTGTAGCGCGGCCCGCACTGCGTGCACGAGGTGAAGGGGTAGCGGTAGTAGCGGCTCCCAGGATCCCTCAGGTCCTCAAGGCAGTCCGGGCAGATGGCGGTGTCGACGGGGATGCCCATCGCCTCAGGCCCGGCGTCGCACGAGGGCACGATCGAGAAGCCTTGCCGTTCCCCCATCGGGATCGGCTCGGAAGCGACCCCCTCGATGACCGCCGCGGCCGGTGCCCGGTCACCGAGGTCGCGCAGAAAGCCCTCGAGCGCCTCCGCCAGGCCCTGCACCTCGATGCGGACGAACGAGCCCTCGTTGCGCACCAGGCCCCTCAGGCCATACTCCATGGCCAAGCGGTAAACGAAGGGCCGAAACCCCACCCCCTGCACCGTCCCCGTGACCTGAAGGGCGAGAGCCTGGACCCCGGCTCCTTGCGGCTTCGCACCTCGGCCCTCCGTCGCTTCGTTCGGCTGCGCTTGCGTCATGACGTTGGCACCTCAAACATGAAGACTCTGCTTCTCCCCCACCTTCGCCCGGATCCAGTCGAGCCAGAGGTCCAGGCCAAGGCCCGTCCTGGCCGACACCTCGAGCACCTCCATGCCGGGGTGCACCGCCTGGATGTTTTGCAGGAGCGCCTCGCGGTCGAAATCGAGGTGCGGCGCCAGGTCGGCCTTCGTCACCAGCGCGAGTTCCGCCCGGTGGAAGATCGCCGGATACTTGAGCGGCTTGTCCTCGCCTTCGGTCGTGCTCACGAGCACCACCTTGGCGTCCTCGCCGAGATCGAAGCCGCTCGGGCAGACGAGGTTGCCGACGTTCTCGACGATCAGGAGGTCAAGCTCGCGCTGGTCCACCTCCGCGAGGTGACTCTCCACCATGCCAGCCTCCAGATGGCACGTGCCGGCCGTGACGATCTGCGCCACCGGCACGCCGCAGTGGCGCAGACGTTCCGCGTCGCGCTCCGTCTCGACGTCGCCGACGAGCACGGAGACGCGCAAGGGACTTAGCTGCTCGAGCGTGCGCTCGAGCAGGGCGGTCTTGCCGGATCCCGGCGCGCTGATGAGATTGAGCACCAGGATGCCCCTCGCGGCGAAGCCGCGCCTCAGCCTCGCCGCCACCTGGTCGTTGGCCTCCATCGCGTGCCGGTGGACCTCGACGTGCCGGTGCTGATGCTGTTCTGCGTGCGTCTCACACATCGTCCGTCCGCACCTCCATATCCCGAACCTCGAGCAGGTCGCCCGCCACCACCTCGATGTCCCTGCTGCCGCACGCCCCGCAGGCGAAACCCCACCCCGCCTGCGCCGTCTCCTCGCCGCAGGCCCGGCAGCGCACCCGCACCGCCTCCTCCTCGAGCTCGAAGACGGTGTCCCTGAGGCGCGGATAGTCTCGCCGCAGGGCTTCGAGGTAGAAGGCGAGACTCTGCCGCTCCACCTGGAGGAGCCAGCCCACCCCCACCCGGACCCGCAGCACCTCCCAGGCTCCGGCGGCCGCCGCCGCCTCGTCGGCGATCCCGAGGACCTCGTCGGCCAAGGACAGTTCGTGCATCTCAGCAGATCCTCGGCAGCTGCTCGACGGGCAAGAGATCCAGCGGGCGAACCGCGCCCAGGGGGGTGCGCAGGTTCGCGTGCCCTGGCCGGTCCCGCGTCACCTCGCCGATGAGAACGGCCTCGCGGGTCTCAGGCACCGCCCTCAGGCGGCGCAGGGCCTCGTCCGCGTCCTCGGGCGCCACCACGGCGACGAGCCTGCCCTCGTTCGCGACGTAGAGCGGGTCGAGGCCGAGCACCTCGCAGAGGCCGCGCACATCCTCGCGCACGGGGATCCTCCGCTCCTCCGCCGTCAAGGTGAGGCCGCTCTGCCCAGAGAGCTCCGCGAGCGTCGTCGCGAGGCCGCCGCGCGTCGGATCGCGCATGCAGCGGACGCCGGGGATGTCGCGCACCGCCAGCACCGCATCCTGCAGGGCGCAGGTATCGCTTGGGATGTCGGTGTCGAGGGCGATGCCGAAGCGCGACGCCATGACGCTCGCGCCGTGGTCGCCGACGCTGCCGGAGAGGAGGATGCGATCGCCCGGGCGGATCCGGCCGGGCGCCCAGGCGATGCCGGCCGGCACGACGCCCAGTCCGGCCGTCGTGATGAAGAGGCCCTCCCGGTCTCCCGCGCCCGCCACCTTGGTGTCGCCCGTGACGATCTCCACCCCCGCCCGCCTGGCGGCCCGGGCCATATCCTCCACCACGTCCCGCAGCAGCCCGAGTTCGAGGCCCTCCGAGAGGATGAAGGCGGCCGTCAGGGCGACGGGCGTCGCGCCGCACATCAGAAGGTCGTTCACCGTCCCGTTGACCGCAAGGTCGCCGATGCTGCCGCCGTGGAAGCGGAGCGGCTGGACGACGTAGCTGTCCGTCGTCAGGCAAAGCCGCATGCCACCGACCTCGAGCACGGATCCGTCCAGGAGGGGCTCGAGGTGCGGGTTGCGGAAGGCGGGCAGGAAGACCTGCTCGACGAGGTCGTGGGTCATCTTGCCGCCGGTGCCGTGCGACGCCTCGATCACCCGCGCGAGGCGTGGATCCGCCCTGCTCATCGCATCACCTCCCGGTCCATGTGCCGGTAGCGGTAGAGGGCGGCGCAGGTGCCCTCCGAGGAGACCATGCCTGGCCCGAAAGGGTGCTCCGGCGTGCAGCCGAAGCCGAAGGCGGGACAGTCGAGGGGGGTCTTCACCCCCTGGATGACCTCGCCGCAGGTGTACGCACGGGCGTCCTCCTCCTCTGCCTCCACTGGCAGGTCCCGCTCGTAGCGGCGCAGGGCGTCGAAGGCATGGAACGCCTCGCGGATGCCGAGGCCGCTCCGGGGAATGGGACCGATGCCGCGCCACTCCTGGTCCTGGACCCGGTAGACCTCCTCCATCACCGCCCTCGCCTTCGGGCTGCCCTCCGCCCGCACCGCGCGGCGGTACTGCACCTCCACCTCGCAGCGACCTTCGGCTTTCTGGCGCAAGAGCATGAGCACCGCCTCCAGGAGATCGAGCGGCTCGAAGCCGGTGATCACCACCGGCTTTCCGTACTCCTCGGGCAGGAAGCGGTAGTCCTCGCTGCCGACCACCGTCGAGACGTGCCCCGGCCCGATGAAGGCATCGATCCCGGTGTCCGGCGCCTTGAGCAGGTGACGCAGCACGGGCGGTACCAGCACGTGGCTGCCGAGCACGCTGAAGTTGCGAAGGTCAAGGGCCCTGGCGCGCAGGATGGCGCAGGCATTGGCAGGCGCCGTCGTCTCGAAGCCGACGGCCAGGAACACCACCTCCCGCCCGCTTTCGCGCCGGGCGATCTCCACCGCGTCGAGGCTGCCGTACACGATGCGCACGTCGGCTCCGCGGGCCGCCGCCTGCCTGAGGCTCCCCCGCGAGCCGGGCACGCGGAGCATGTCGCCGTAGGTGCAGACGATGCAGCCGCGCTCGGCCAGGGCGATCGCCTGGTCCACCCGGACCGCCGGTGTGACGCAGACGGGACAGCCCGGGCCGTGCAGGAAGCGGATCTCCGCAGGCAGGAGCTGGTCGAGGCCGCTCCGGTAGATGGCGTGGGTGTGCCCGCCGCAGATCTCCATGACGCGGAGAGGTCCCGCCGCGAGGTCCCTGATCGCGGCGAGGAGCCCCTGGGCCGCCTTGGGCTCGCGGTACTCGTCGACATATCTCATGTCCCGTCCGCCCCGCCGGGCTCCCTGGCGAACATCGCCTGGAGCTGCTCCGCCTGCCGCGCAGCCTCCTGCTGGTCGATCCTCTGCAGCGCGAAGCCGACATGGACGAGCACGTAGTCGTCGACCCGCACGTCCGTCACGAGGTCGAGGCAGACCATGCGGCGCACCCCGCCCACGTCGACGACCGCCATGTTGTCCTCGGTGATCTCGAGCACCCTGCCCGGCACCGCGAGGCACATCTCAGGCGCCCTCCCCGGGCGCCCTGCCGCCCTTGAAGCGGACATCGAGGAAGTGCGTCGAGCAGGAGACACAGGGGTCGTAGGCCCTCACCAGCATCTCGAGCAGCAGGGTGATCTCGGCCTCGGACCGGTCCAGGATGCGCGGGACAAGCTCCTCCATGTCGCGCTGGAGATTGCCATGGTTCTGGTTGGTCGGGATGACGAGGTTCGCCGCCTCGCAGCGGCCCTTGGCGTCGAAGGCGTACCGGTGGAAGAGGATGCCGCGCGGGGCCTCGACGCAGCCGACGCCTTCGCCGGCGTGCGGCACGAGGTCGCGATGCTCGGCCTTGAGCCCGGCCGCCAGGATCTTGTCGATCAGGACGCTCGCGTCGTCGAGCAGCTGGCCGAGCTCCCCGAGTTGCGCGACCGTGTTGTAGTAGGGGTTGTCGCGGTGCTCCGGGAGACTGAGAGCCTCCGCCACCTTGCGGGCGAGCGGCGACAGATACGCTCCGTTCAGGTTGAAGCGGGCCCTCGCACCGACGGCGTAGGCGTCGCGGTGCCAGCGGGCCCACTTGGCGGTCGAGTCCTTGGCGACATATTCGTTGCAGACCTGCTCGAAGCGGCTTACGGGCACGGTCTCGCCGTCGCTGCTGCCGATCTCCCCTTCGTAGAGCGCGTACTCCGGCCCGTTCACGAGCGCGACGTATTCGGTCGGGCGGTCGAAGGCCGGCAAGGCCTGGAGGAGGTCCCCTACCGCGTCCACCAGGCGCCAGACGCCTTCCCGCGCGGACTCGAGGTCATGCTGGAGCTGCACGAGGTCCCCTGGCGACGGAAGATGCGTCATGCGCCCGGGCTGGAGGGTGATGGGGTGCGTCGTGCGGCCGGTCACGAGATCGGACCAGCGGTTCGCGAGGCGATGGAGGCCCACGATCAGCTCCACGAGCTGGGGATGGCTCCGCGTCAAGGGCACCACCGACGTCTGGCCGAGGAGGTCCGGGGCGACCAGGTAACCGACGTGCAGCACGTGGCTCTGCATCAGCTCGGAGTAGTGGGCGAGACGCCGGAGGCGCCCGGTCTGCTTGCTCACCTCGAAACCCAGGGCCGCCTCGACGCCCTTGACGCAGGCCAGGGAGTGACTGATCGAACAGATGCCGCAGATGCGGCTGACGATGGTCTGCATGTCGCGCCAGGACTTGCCGAGCACCATCGCCTCGAAGAAGCGCGGCGCCTCGGGCACCTGCCAGGCGATCTTCTCGATGCGGCCCTCGTCCACGTCCAGCACGATGCTGCCGTGACCCTCGATGCGCGTGACGTGGTGGACCTCGATGTGCCTTGCCATGTCTAGGCCCTCCTCACCGGCTGCCGAAGAGCGCGAGGCGTTCCTCGAGCTCCTGCACGGTCCGGCCGTAACGCTCCATCACGGCGCGCGCGGCGTGGATGTTCGGCTCATCCACCGACCCCCTGCAGCCGTAGCACCACATGCCGAAGGACGGGCAGCGCGCGCCGCAACCGCCCCGCGTCACGGGACCGAGGCAGATCTCGCCGCGCTCGTAGCGGCAGATGTTGCCCGCCCGCTTGCACTCGACGCAGACCGGGTAGTTCGGCACCTTCGGCTCGCCGCCGAGCACGAGCGTGCGCAGGACGTTGCCGAGCTCCTGGCGGTCGATGGGGCAGCCCTCGACGCGCGCGTCGATCGAGACCACCTCGTCTACGGCCTGCACGGGCCCGGACACGAGGAACTCCTCGCGCGCGGCGGTGCCGTAGACGATGCGCTTCGCGGCCGCGAGGTCCAGGCGCTGGCGCAGTTTGTTGACACCGCCATGGCTTGCGCAGGCGCCAAGGGCCACGAGCACTTTGGCCCTGGCCCGGATCTGCTCGAGGCGCCGGACGTCCTGGGGCCTCGTGATCGCCCCCTCGACGATGGCGATGTCGAACTCGGGACTCTGATCGGAGATGCCCTCCCGCCACTCCACGACGTCCACCACCTCGAGGAGCTGCAGGAGCTCCTCCTCGAGGTTGACGATCTGGAGCTGGCAGCCCTCGCAGCCCGCGAAATCGAAGATCGCAACCCTTGGCTTCTTCATTGCAGGGCCTCCGGCAGGTTTCTTACCTGCGCATACGTGAAGACCGGTCCCTCCTGGCAGACGTAGACGCCGTTGATCTGGCAGTGGCCGCACTTGCCGATGCCGCACTTCATCTTCCGCTCGAGCGAGACGTAGATGTCCTCGGGCCGCATGCCGGCAGCGATGAGATCGGAGAGCACGTAGCGGTACATTACGGGCGGCCCGCAGACGAGCGCCGCGGTATGACCCGGATCGATGCCGCAACCCGGCAGGAGGGTCGTCACCGGCCCCACCTGGCCATGCCAGAGCCCCTCGAGGTGGTCCACCGTCTCGAGCACCGTCACACCGGGCTCCTGGCGCCAGAGCTCGATCTCGTCGCCGAACAGGCGGTCCTCGGGCGCCCGCATGCCGTAGGCGATCGTGAGCCTGCCATAGTCGCCGCGATTGCGGAGCACCTCCTGGATGGCCGAGCGAACGGGCACGATGCCGATGCCCCCCGCCACGACCAGAATGTCCTTGCCGCGCAGATCCGCCATCGGGAACGCTGTACCGTACGGTCCCCGCACACCGACGGTGTCTCCCGGCCGCAGCCGCTCGAGGGCCTCCGTGACGTTGCCGACCCGGCGCACCACGATCTCGAAGGCAGTCTCCTGACCGGGATCCGAGCTCACGGAGATCGGCGCCTCGCCGATGCCCATGAGCGAGATCTGGACGAACTGGCCGCTCTCATGCCCGAGCGGGCGCCCGGATTCAAGACGCAGGCGGTAGAAGGTCTCGCTTTGGGTCAAGGGGCGCATCTCGACGATCGTCGCCTGCTCCGGAACGTAGGGGTCCTTGGCTGCGAGCTGCTCGAGCGGCAGGATGGCCGTCGCCGCCTGCGGCAGTGCCACGGCCGGCTCCTCGGCCTGCAGGCGCGTCGCCCTGGTCTGAACCTGCACCCTGGCCCCGGGACCCGCCTCCTCCAGTCCCTCGCGGCCGAGCAGGGCCTCGATGGCCTGGCCGAGGCTCTTCTTGCCGAGTCCCTCCACCGGCTCCGTGAGTACCTCGGGGTGACGATCGAGCAGGGCGTTGTAGACGTCCACGGGGCTCGCGACACCGGCGATGCAGCTGTCGATGCAGCGGCCGCAGCCGACGCAGGCGACAAAACCGAAGCGCTCGGGCATGTAGAGACCCTTGCGGTAGAAGCGGTGGCGGTAGCGGTCGCGGCGCAGGCGGAACTGGTGGCCGCCGGCCACCTTGGCGAAGTCCTGCAGCATGCAGGAGTCGCAGAGCCGAAAGCGCCTGCCGGATTTGAGGTCCCAGTCGACAACGTCCTGGACATCGAAGCAGTAGCAGGTCGGGCAGACGAGGTTGCAGGCGCCACAGGAGAGACAGAGCTCCGAGCGCTCCTGCCAGAGTTCGTCGTTGTAGCTCGCGAGGAGGAGGCGTGGCAGGGCTTCGGGCGGGCAGTCGAGCTCGTGCTGGCGCAAACCCTGGCGATTGCGCCGCCAAACGGCCTCGCGGCGTCTGAGATCCGCGGGCGGGGCGTCCAGGGCGTCATCGCCGAAGAGGGCCAGGAGACCGTCGCCCTTGGCTGTCCGGCTTTCGACCAGGTATGTTCGCCCGATGCGGGTGAGCAGGAGATCGTAACCCTCGCGCACCACCGCGGTGCCCATGGCGCCCGCGAAAACATTGCTCGACGGTGTCTCGACGTCGCACGCCACCAAGGTGGCGAGAGAGCGCCTGCGCTGGTAGTGCGGGTCGGGCACGCCCCGCGCGAAGACTTCGTCCATCTGACGGATCGCCGCGACGTCGTACGGGTGCAAGCCGAGCAATACGAAGGGCCTCGCGCCCAGCTCCGGTTGGGCGTAGCGGCCCGGGCGCTCGTAGGAGACGAGCTCCTCCCGCTGAGGCAGGAAGTAGCGGAGCGGGGGCTCCAGGGTGACATCGTGGTCCAGGCGCAGGTCCTCGGCCTGGTGCAGGTCGTCGAAGACGAAGCGCTCATCGCGCTCCTGGACCGCCACGACGCGCTGCTGGGCAAGGAGCGTGCGGGTCCAGGAGGCGATCTGGGTCTCCTCGACCTTGATCACGCGCATGCTGCATCCCTCTCGCTGAAAGAATGTGAACTCCTGAACAAGGCTGGGCGCAGGAGCAGGCAGCTGCACCGGCGATCCCTCCCCACTCGTCAGATAACGCCCGAAGGCCCTTCGCCGCAACCCCTTGGGGCAGAGTCGCGACACCCGGCGGAGCAGGCCTTCTTTGATCCACGTTGGGGGTAGCGCGCACCGTGATTGTCATAGCCCCTGCCTATGCCAACCTGGACGTCGATAGTCCGATGCAGGCCCCCGCTCCTGCTTGGCCGGCCGGACAGCACAGGGAAAGGGTTTTCGCCCATCCGCCCGTCCGGGGCCTGTCTCTCCCGGCTGGCCCTCGCGCGCTTCCCCTTCTACCGCATCGGCACAACGCGGCCAGGAAGAACGCAGTTTTGCCCGCCCGGCGACGGCGCTACCGTCCGTGCGGGCACTGGCGTATTCTGGGACAGGGGGATCGCCGTGAAGCTCGCAATGACCGCCGTCCTCTTGGCGAGCGCGATCGCGCTCGGCGCTTGCGGCGCACAGAGCGCCCGTCATGTCGCGGAGAAAGAGACCGCCGAGACCGTACACAGGTCCAAACATGCCACTGCCCCGCCCGTGACCTTCAACGTGCACGCGCAGCTCTACTTGCCGTTTCCGACCTACATTCCGCCGGGCTTCACCGGGGAGGATGTTCGCATCTTTGGCAATAACGAAGTCGCCCTGGACTACATCGCGCCCAAGATCGACCGATACGGCCCGGCGGGGCTGTGGTTTCAGGAGTACGTGAGTCGCCCGCCGTCCCTCTCGGGCCTCTGCACGGCGCTACGAACCGTCGTCGCGCTGAACGCCGACGCGCGCGCGATCTACTGCGTCTACTACGATGGCCCGACCACGCTGTACGGCCTCTACTTTGAGGCCGTGAGCCTGAACCAGGCGACATGGATCTGGGAGCAGGTGAACTATCCGCATCAACCAAGGGCGTCGGTCGACCTTCGGCAGTGGCAACCAGCGCTGATCAGGATCGCGCAAAGCAGCATGCACGATGGCTGGAGCCTAGCCCAAGGGACTCCCGCAGCGCAGTAAGGTGCCTGCCCAAGGTGCGCCGTTGCGGACTGCGCCGTCTGGCGCACCGCCCTCAGGCGACGTTGCAGAGGGAGTCCAGGCCATCGGCCCCCAGGCGCAACCTCTCACAGGTCCCCTGCTGCCGCGTCACCGCCTTGCGCAGCCCCGTGGCGGACAGGCCCGCGCCTACCGCGACCACGTTCACGCCAGAGGAGCAGGGCCAGCAGCCACAGCGCGATCAGCGCCACAGCAACGCTGAAACCCAGCCGCGTGAGGTCAAGGTGCGCCAAGGGCGCCAGGGCGCGGGCCGCCCTCGTCGACCAGCCGCTGGCGAGCCCAAGCAGTTCGATCGTGCCCACGCCGAACGCCACGCCCACGGATAGACCCGTTACGCAGATGTTCCATAGCCGACGCCGCGCAGGCTGCAGCAGCGACCAGTCGTAGGCGAACCGCATCGATACGCCGTCGATGCTGTCGCACAGACTCATTCCGGCCGCGAAGAGGCACGGCAGCGACAGGATGCCGTACCAGGGCAGCGGCGCCATGGCGGCACCCGCCGTGGTCGCGAGCAGCGCAATCTCGGTCGCCGTGTCGAAGCCAAGCCCAAACAGCACGCCCACCGGGTACATGCCGGATGGCCGCCGGATCCTGCGCACGACCCGGCCGAAGATCCTAAAGAGCGGACCACCGAGGGTGGGGGATCGAGTCAAGTCCCCACCTCGCCGCAGGGTGTCCCTGAGCCCCTGCAGATTCAGGGCGGCGATGGTGTAGAGAAACATCATGGACACAAGAGCGCCGACGGGGCCGCCCACGCCATGGAGCCAGGAAGCCGGGGCAGCGATGGCGACGTGCATGCGGCCGGCCGCGAGGGCCAAGGCGGAGGCGAGCACGAGCACGATGGTCGAATGGCCCAGGGAGAACCAGAGTCCGACGCTGAGTGGCTCACGTCCGTCCTCGCGCAGTTTGCGCGTCGTGTTGTCGATCGCCGCGATATGGTCGGCGTCAAACGCGTGACGCATGCCGAGCGTGTAGGCCGTCAATGCGACGCCGAACGCGAGAGCCCGGTTGGAGCCCGCCGCGGCGAAGAGTCCTAAGCCCAGGAGGTGCAGGACACCGATCGCGGCCCCCATCAAGGCCAAAGTCCGCATGGTGTCAGACCTGCCCCCACCCGCGCGTGTCACCACGGCTTGAACCTCCGTTTTCTGACACCTCGCTCGACCTCAGCATGCTCGACGATCCTCAGACCCGAAAAGGGCCGGAAGGTGGCCCAACGCACGCAAGGCCCACTGACGAGCGCGCCGGACGGCCCCGCACGGTCGCGCCAGGCGGCTGTGACGCCGCCTTTTACTGTCCCGGCGCATCCTCGCGACGCGGTGCATGACGAAGAGGACATAAGGCCGTATCGCCTGACCCCGAGCCCTGCAAGCTAGCTACGGGAGGGAATGCCGTGCGCAGCATCTGGCAGGGCACCTTGGCCTTCGGCCTCGTCTCGATTCCCGTCAAGCTCTACGGCGCCAGCGAGGACCGGGATCCGCGCATGCACTACATTCATCGGTCGTGCCTCCAGCCGGTGCGCTACAAGAAGGTCTGCAGCGCCTGCGGCCAGGAGGTCCCGGAGAGCGAGCTGGCCCTGGGCCACGAGTTCGCCCCCGGCCAGTATGTGCTCGTCGAGAAGGAGGAGATGGCGGAGGTCGCGGCGGAGGAGCCGCAGGACCGTCGCATCGAGATCCTGCAGTTCCCGCGCGAGGCGGAACTCGACGCCGTCTACTTCATGAAGCCCTACTACCTCGAACCGCAGAAAGGCGGCCACCGGGCCTATCAGCTCCTGCGCCAGGCGCTCGTCGGCGCCTCGCGCGTGGCGCTCTGCCGCTTCGTCCTGCGCCGGCGCACGCGGCTTGCCACCCTGCGGCCGTACCAGGGCCAGGCGATGGCGCTCGAGACGATGCACGCCCCCGACGAGGTGCGCGACGTCTCGGACCTCGACCTCGGCGACGAGGTCGCGCCGAGCGAACCGGAACTGCGCCTGGCCGAGGCCCTGATCGACACGCTCGCGGGCCCCTTCGTGCCCCTCGATCACCCGGACGCCTACCGCGAGCGGCTGGCGGCTCTCCTGGAGCGCAAGGCCGCCGAGGCGCCGGCCGCGGTGGAGCGTCCGGTCGGGGAGGACATGGGGCAGCTGCTCGAACGCCTGCGGGCGTCGCTCGAGCTCGAGGGCGCACACGCCTGAAGATCTCAGTGTCCTGAGGGATGCGCGACGCGCAGCCAGCGCGGATGCCTGAGGCTCCCGTCTTCCGTCCACTCGAGGTACGCCACGTCCACGAGCGTCTTGCCGCGGGCGAGCGCTCGCCTCAGTTCCTGCTGCGCACCGCGCGCGATGTTACCGACCGAACCGATGGGCACAACCTGACCGTCCTGCTCGGCGCCAAGGCGAACACTTCTGATCTCACCCTTCTCCTCGTCGAGTCCCAGGACGACGCAGCGCAGCTCGCGCCAGCACTTCACCTTGCGCCAGAGATCGCTCTTGCCGCCCACGTAGGGTGCATCGCGCCGTTTGGCGACGACGCCTTCGAGACCGCTTTCGCGGGCCACCTCGAAGAGCGCCCGGCCCGCGCCCGTCACCGGCTCCACGCGATGCACGAGGGAGCTGGCCGGCAGCGCCAGGAGTTTCTCCTGGCGCACGGCGGTCGGTTCCCGGCGCAGGTCTCGGCCGCCATCGCAGAGGCAGTCGAAGACCATGAGGTGCGCCGGGCCATCGTTTCGGTGCAGGCGGCGCATCACGGCCGGAAAGCTTGGGCGCCCGTCTTGCAGCACGACGAGCTCTCCGTCGAGCACCTTGCCACAGCCCTTGAGGGCCGCGCGCAACTCGGGAAAGCGTGCGGACCAGTTGGTTCCGCGGCGCCCGTAGATGCGTACGTCATCACCATCGGCGTACGCGAGGCAGCGCACGCCATCCCACTTGATCTCGAACTGCCACTGGGGGTCGTCGAACGGCGTCTGCCAGATCACCGGCTCCATCGGCTGCAGAGGTTCGTCCATACTGCTAGCGTCCCGGCAGTCTGAAGAAGCATGCGTGGAACGGCCAAGGCTGCCGCAGGCTACAGGCATGGAGAACTTGGGGTTTTCCCTGAAGCACCCGGAGAAGGTCTGCTACCCGCAGGACGCGATCACGCGCCAGGATGTGCTGCGCTACTACCTCGCGGTCTCGGGACCACTCCTCCGCTTCACCCGCGACCGGCCGTTGACGCAGATCCGCTACCCGGACGGCATCGAGCAAAAGGGGTTCTTCCAGAAGAACCCCCCGAGCGGCGCGCCGCCCTGGCTCGCCACCTGGCCGATCGAAGGGACGCGCTACATCATGCTGCAGGATGAGCGCACGATCGCCTACGCCGTCGGCCTCGGCGGTCTCGAGTTCCACATCTCGCCGCTGCGCCATCCCGACTCCGAGCATCCGGACCTCGCCTGGTTGGACCTCGACCCGATGCCCCCCTGCGGCTTCGACGACGCCGTCGCTCTCGCAAGGCTGACCCTTTCCGCCCTGGACGCCATCGGCCTCAAAGCCCTCCTCAAGACCTCCGGCAAGCGCGGCCTGCACCTCTTCCTGCCGATCCGCCCAGGACCGACGCCGCACGATCTCTTCCTCGCCTTCAAGGGGCTCGGCGCGGAGATCCGGCGCGTGCGGCCGGACCTCGTCTCGCTGGAGCGGCTCAAGGCGCGCCGCCACGGCGTCTACTTCGATTTCGGCCAGAGCGCCGCGGGGCATACGCTCGCCGCTCCCTACAGCCTGCGCGCCGTGCCCGGCGCGCCCGTGAGCTGTCCGATCAGGCCGGAGGAACTCGGCCACATCCGGCCGGGAGACTTCACCCTGTGCACCATGCCCTCGCGTCTGCGGGCCGTCGGCGACATCTGGGCCGAGCCTCTCCCGCCGCAAGACCCAGGTCCCCTCCTGCGCCTCGTGGCGGCGGCCCCCGGCCGGTAGCGGCGCGGGCGCCTAGCAAAACGCCCGGGGCCGGCCTCAGGTGAGGCCGGCCCCGGGCGATGTGGTTCAGTCTGCGGACGCGCTGTGACCCTGCTGGGCGAACTCCTTGAGCTTGGCTTCCGACTCGAAGGTCGGGATACCGCTCCGGACGCCCCAGTAGAAGAAGAACAAGGCGACGATCGCCACGACCAACATGTCCAAGCCGTAGGGGATGATCTGGTGCGGCGCGCCGAACTCCGAGGAACCGATGTAGGTCAGGACCAGCATCACGATGATGTACACGACGAGCCAGATGCCGGCCTTGACGTACTTCCAGGAGTAGATCTGCTCGTCCGGCGCGAAGGTGGTCACGCCGTACGCGTAGAGGAGGACGCCGACGAGGAGGATCAGCGCGACCGGCGCGTCGATCGACCAGCCGGACCAGTAGAGGATCAGCGAGGCCACGACGAACGCGGCCGGCGCGAAGAAGCCCATGCCGCCCAGCTTGAACGGACGCGGCATGTTCGGCATCGTCCTGCGCAGTACGGCGGCGGACACCGGGCCGATGATGTAGGTGAATACGGTCGCGTTCGAAACGAGACCGACGAGCGCCGACCACGACGGGAGCGGCAGCAGGAACGCGAGGCCGATGACGACGGTGAAGACGAGCGCCCAGAGAGGCACGCCGCTCTTCGGGTGGACCCAGAGCAGGAACCGCGGGAAGTAGCGGTTCTTGCCCATGGCGAACATGACGCGCGAGGTGGAGGCGAGGTACACGTTGCCGGTACCGGCCGGGGACCAGATGCCGTCGAGCAGCAGGATCACCGCGAGCCAGCCGAAGCCGGCGAACTTGGAGAGGTCGGAGAACGGAGCGGTAAACTCCTTCTGCGTGCCGGCCCAGCCGTGCGCCAGCTGAGCGGCGCCGACGTTGCCGATCCAGACGGTCTGCAGGAGGAGGTAGAGAACGCCGCCGATGATGATCGAGAAGATGACCGCCCGTGGCATGTCGCGCTGCGGGTTCTTCGCCTCGCCCGCGAGGTCCAGGGACTGCCGGAAGCCCAGGTAGGCGAACACGATGCCGCCCAGCGGGACCGCCGCGAAGATGCCGGAGGTGCCGAGCGGCGTGAAGCCGCCGTAGTGGGTGAAGTTCGCGGCGTTGAAGTGGCCGCCGAAGAACAGGACGACGACCGCCAGGGTCGGGATCACGATCTTCAGCCAGGTCCAGTAGGTGTTCGTCTTGCCGAACACGCCGACGCCGAAGTAGTTGATCAGGAAGAATAGGAGCATGAAGGCGACGGACACGAAGATGCCGAGGGTCGTCAGGGCGCCTGCCGAGTTCGAGTACACGGCGGGCCAGTAGTAGCCCATGAACTGCACCGCGGCCTCAGCCTCGATCGGAGGCACGGAGGCGTAGGCGATCAGGGCGCCCCAGCCCATGATGTAGCTGACGAACGTTCCGTGCGAGTACTGCGGATAACGAACGATCGCGCCCGCCTCAGGCAGGGCGCCGCCGAGTTCCGCGAAGACGAGCCCGATCAAGAGAACCGCGACGGCACCGATCAGCCACGACAGGTCCGCGGCCGGACCGGCCATGAAGCCGCCCTTCCAGGAGCCGTAGAGCCAGCCCGATCCGATGATTCCGCCTACCGAGGCCATCAGCAGGTCAACAAATCTCAGTTCATGCTTCAGTTGACCGCTGGCGCGCACATTGGCTTGCGCA
This sequence comes from Bacillota bacterium, assembly GCA_021799275.1. Classification (GTDB taxonomy): domain Bacteria; phylum Bacillota; class Sulfobacillia; order JAJZYS01; family JAJYTV01; genus JAJZQO01. The sequence continues at coordinate 52,151 of JAJZAT010000017.1, read as the reverse complement.
GTTGCCATAAATCCGGTGTCCTCCCTTCAGTGGGGGGGGGAAATTAGAACTCGCCGCGGTCGGGGCGCCGATCTCAAATTCCTTATCGCGCCCAGGCTGCGACGGCACGTGAAACACGGCCCTGAGGCCCGTTCGACCCTCCCTCCGCTCTGTATGATCTGCCCCGCTCTCCCGCCGTCAGGCAGTCGCGCGTTGCCGTGAGAATTCGCTAAGACGCCGCAATCTCCTTTATGCCAGATTGCGCTTACCCTCCTGGAAGGCACTTCGATGACCAAGATGGTCCACTTGGACCCGCTACCATGGTCCATTTGGACGTCGTGACCATCGGGCGCGGGCGAACGCCTTGTCGCGCGGTTTTGTTGACCCAAGCAAAGAGAAATGGCGCCTCCAATCCTGGAGGCGCAGGAATATTCTGGCGGAGGGAGAGGGATTTGAACCCTCGCGGGGCTTTTTGTTAACCCCCTACAGTCTTAGCAGGACCGCCCCTTCAGCCACTTGGGTATCCCTCCGCGAAGCACTCCGCATTGTACCACGTGGCCTCGGGCCTGATCAATCGCGAATCAGCCCCGGTTGAGGCCGCGGCGCTGCAAAAGGTCACGATACTGGATGTACAGCACCACGAGCGGGAAGCTGCCGATCAGGATGCCGAGGAGCGTCGTGACGACCGCCGTCACCTCGCCATGTCCGGTTGCTGCCGTGAAGAGCATCGTCACAAGAAGGCTCACGACGGTCTCCATCAGGAACGCGACCAGGGCGATGCCGAGCACGCGCCAGAAGTACCCCGACACCAGGCGATAGCTTTCGACGATGCCCTGGATGATGCCGCGATTGCCGAGCACAATCAGGAAGAGGCCCTGCGACAGCCAGATCGCCACGACGACGCCAGGGATGATCACGATCGCGAGGCCGACGCCGACCAGGACCCCAAAGATCAGCCCGAAGCCGAGCGCCTCGGGGAAACGGCTGAAGGCTTGCCGATAGGCCTTGAGGGCGCTGGCCGGCACACCGCTGGCGGTCTGCCGCGCGACGACCACCACGGCGCTCGCCTGGAGAATGCCGAGCACGCCGATCAGCAGCGAGATCGGCGCATGCGCGGAGAAGAGACCGATGGACTGCTGCAGGCTTGTCGGCACGCTGTGTGGCAGCCAGAGTCCTTGGATGATCGCGACCGGTATGGCAACGATGGCCTGTGCAAGGGCCAGCTGCCAGAACGCGCTGCGGAAGACCTGGAACCCTGCGTCGAGCACGTCGCCGAAGCCCATGCCCTGTCCCGCGGTGCGCAACCTCGAAAGCCTCCCGCCGTGCCGCAAAGCTGGCGGAGGGGGTGGGATTCGAACCCACGGAGGCTCATCACCTCAGCGGTTTTCAAGACCGCCGCCTTAAACCGCTCGGCCACCCCTCCGGCGCTTCGCCATTATAGCACGAGGCTTATCGCGGCCCGATGCGCTCGACGCCCATATAGGGCCGCAGGGCCTGCGGCACGCGCACGCTGCCATCCTCGTCCTGGTATTGCTCGAGGATCGCCGCCATGGTGCGCCCGATGGCGAGGCCCGAGGCGTTCAGGGTGTGGACGAAGTGCACCTTGCCGTCCTGGTCGCGATAGCGGATGTTGGCGCGCCGCGCCTGGAAGTCGCGGAAGTTCGTGGCCGAGGAGATCTCGCGGAACATGTCCTGCGACGGCAGCCACACCTCGAGATCGAGCGTCTTGTACGCGGAGAAGCCGTAGTCCATCGTCGGCAGCGTCACGACGCGGTAGTGGAGTTCGAGGCGGCGCAGGATCTCCTCCGCCTCGTCCACGATCACGTCGAGCTCGCTGTCCGAGTCCTCCGGACGCACAAAATGCACGATCTCCACCTTGTTGAACTGGTGCAGGCGGATGAGCCCGCGCGTGTCGCGTCCGGCCGCCCCGGCCTCGGCGCGGAAGCAGGCGCTGTAGGCGCAGTAGTGGATCGGGAGTTCGTCGTCCGGTAGGATCTCGTCCCGGTGCATGTTCGTCACCGGCACCTCGGCGGTCGAGATGAGGAAGTGCCCGGTCTGGGTCTGGAACATCTCCTCGCGGAACTTCGGCAGCTGGCCCGTGCCGTAGAGCGCAGGCTCCTGCACGAGGAAGGGCGGGAAGATCTCCGTGTAGCCCCGTGACGTGTGCACGTCGATCATGAAGTCGATCAGGGCGCGCTCGAGCTTGGCGCCGAGTCCGCGCTGCAGGGCGAACCGCGAGCCGGACATGCGCGTCGCGCGGTCGAAGTCCAGAATGCCGAGATTCGTGCCGATCTCCCAGTGCGCCTTCGGTTCGAAGTCGAAGCGGGGCCGCTCGAAGATGACGCGCTCCTCCCGCGGCTCGAGCCCGTCGGGCATGTCGTCCGAGGGCACGTTCGGGATCTGCAGCCAGAGCTCCTGGACCTTCCCTTCGAGTTCGGCGAGTTCCGCCTCCTTGGTCTTCAGCTCTTCGCCGACGCCGCGCATGCGCTCGATCTCGGCCTGCGCGTCCTTGCCGGCCTTGCGCAGGCCAGCGATCTCCTGGCTCGCGCGGTTGCGCTCGGCCCTCAGTTCCTCCACGCGGCGCAGGACGGATAGCCGCTCCTCATCCACCTTGAGCGCGTCGTCCAGGAGGCCGTCGGCCCCGCGGCGGCGGAGCCTGCGCCTGTATTCGTCCGCCTCTTCCCGCAGCTTTCTCGGGTCATGCATCTGTTCGTCCCCCTTGCCTTTCGCGGCTCCTCAGAAGGCGTACGGCGGCCTGTAGAGGCCATCCTCGCGCACGATCGCCGTCACCAGCTCACCCGGGGTGACGTCGAACGCCGGGTTCAAGGCGTCGCTGCCGGCGCTGGCGACGCGCTGCCCCATGACTTCGAGCACCTCGAGCGGATCGCGCTGCTCGATCTCCACCTCCCTGGCGCCGGGCCAGAGAGGGTCGCAGCTAGATCGCGGCGCCACCACCGCAAAGGGGATCCCGTGATGCTTCGCCAGCACCGCGAGGCCGTAGGTGCCGATCTTGTTCGCCGTGCGCCCATCGCTGCCGATGCGGTCGGCACCGACGATGACGAGGTCCACGAGACCGCTCGCCATGCAGTACGCCGCGGCGCCGTCCACGATCACGCGATGGGGCACGCCGGCCTGGCCGAGCTCGAACGCGGTGAGGCGCGCGCCCTGCAGGCGGGGCCTGGTCTCGTCGGCCAGCACCTCTGCGAGGCCGAGTTCGCGATGCGCCAGCACGATCGCGGCGAACGCGGTGCCTAGCCCGCCGGTCGCGAGAGATCCCGTGTTGCAATGCGTCAGGACGCGCATGCCTTTGCTGAAGAGCGGCAGGGCGTTCCGCGCGAGAGCCTCGTCCTCGAGGCGCTGACCCTCCTTCATCGCCTCGGCGTGCCTGAGGGCGGTCTCGTACCAGGTGGCTGGGCTGCCCGTGAGCAGTCCGAGGGAACGCTCCACTTCGTGGCGCAGGTTGATCGCCGTGGGCCGGGCCTGCGCGATGAGGCCGGACAGGGTCCCGAGCGTGGCCGCGGGGTCCGCCGTGCCGGTCGCCTCGCGTGCGGCGAGCGCCATCGCGTATGCGGCCGCCAGTCCGATCGCGGGCGCGCCGCGCACGGCCATATCGCGAATGGCCTCCGCAGCGCCCTCGGCGTCGCCGATCTCGAGGTACCGGACCGCCTGCGGCAGTTCACGCTGATCGAGGAGCCGCAGTTTGCCGTCTCTGAAGTCCACCGCCTGCACCGCCATCGCCTCCCTCGAAGGGAATGCAAAAGCGGCCCTCGCCCAAGGGGCGAACGGCCGCTGTGCCACCCTTTTTCAATGCACGTCGTGCATCCTCCCGGCGCTGTCACGTGCGCCACGCGTCCGACTCGTCGCCGGCAGCTCAGGGGCGGAAGCCTGCCGTACTGCGCACCGGCTCGCACCTGCCGCCGGCTCTCTCCTGCGCTCGCGCGGGGCCTTCCCCATCTTCGCCCGATGCTGTGGTATCCATCATTGTAGCGGCACGGGGCCGCCTAGGCAAGGTGCGCGGCGCGCTGCACGATCTCCTCGAGGAAGTACCGGTGCAGGCGACGGTCATCGGTGAGTTCGGGATGGAACGAGGCCGCGAGGAAACGACCCTGCCGGCAGAGCACGATCTTGCCGTCGACGCGGCCCAGGATCTCCACATCGGGACCCACGTCCGTGACGTATGGTGCCCGAATGAAGACACCACGCAAGGGATCACCCGTGACGGGCGCTCCGTCGATGGCTTCCTCGAAGCTCTCGCGCTGCCGGCCAAAGGCGTTGCGACGCACCGATATGCGCATCACGCCGAGACGCGGCTGGTCCGAGTCCTCGATCTCGTCGGCCATCAGGATCATGCCGGCGCAGGTGCCGAAGATCGGGATCTCTCCCGCGCGCAGCACAGGAGCGAGCTCGTATTCCTCGAGCAACATGCCGATGGTGGTCGACTCGCCGCCCGGCAGCACGATGCCGCCCAGGCCTTCAAGGTCCCCGGGGCGCTTCACGAGGCGCACCTCGGCACCGAGCGACGCGAGCACGCGCGCGTGCTCGCGCACGGCCCCCTGCAGGGCCAGGACTCCGATCGTCGCCACTCTACCAGCCACGCTCCTGCATGCGCTCCGCCGGCGCGATCTTCGAGATCTCGATCCCGGGCATCGCCTCGCCAAGTCCCACCGAGACCTCCGCAAGCACCGCGGGGTCCTGGAAGTGCGTCGTCGCGCGCACGACCGCGCGGGCGCGCGCCTCGGGGTCCTGGGACTTGAAGATGCCCGAGCCGACGAAGATGCCGTCGACGCCGAGCTGCATCATCAAGGCGGCGTCCGCCGGCGTCGCGATGCCGCCCGCGGAGAAGTTCACCACCGGCAGCCGGCCCAGCTCGTGCACCTCGCGCACCAGCTCGAGCGGCGCGCCGAGTTCCTTGGCGATCGTGCCGAGCTCGTCCTCAGGCGCTGCGACGACACGCCGGATGTCGGCGTTGACGGTGCGCGCGTGGCGGACCGCCTCGACCACGTTACCGGTGCCCGGCTCGCCCTTGGTGCGGATCATCGCGGCGCCCTCGGCGATCCGCCGGAGGGCCTCCCCGAGGTTGCGCGCGCCGCAGACGAAGGGGACCTTGAACTTCGCCTTGTCGATGTGGTACTGCTCATCCGCCGGCGTCAGAACCTCGGACTCGTCGATGTAGTCCACGCCCAGGGCCTCGAGGATCTGCGCCTCGACGAAGTGGCCGATGCGGGCCTTCGCCATCACCGGAATCGTCACGGCGTCCATGATCTCGCGGACGATGTGAGGATCCGCCATGCGGGCGACACCGCCGGCCGCGCGGATGTCCGCCGGCACCCGCTCGAGCGCCATGACGGCCACGGCGCCTGCGCGCTCGGCGATCACCGCCTGCTCCGGCGTCGTCACGTCCATGATGACGCCGCCCTTGAGCATCTCCGCCAGGCCCGCCTTCACCCTGAAGGTGCCTACCTCTCGCTCCATTCCCCTTTGACCCCCTCGAAAATAGACGGCCTGCCACGGGGCAGGCCATGCCTCCGAAACTCGTGCGCGACCATGGGCCGCGTTCTTGTGGTCGACATCATTTTAGCATGTGCGGGCGTCCATGGCGCGTTGCCGAACAATACCAGAAGGCTTTGTCCGCTGGGTGGCGTACTCACTTCCGGGGAGGCGTCCACCATTGGCCATCGTCCGTATCGTCAACCAGACCAGGGCGACGGATCTGGCCACCCGCGCCACCGTGGCGGACGGCTTCTTCTCGCGCATGCGCGGACTCCTCGGGCGGAGCGCTCTTCCCCAAGGGGAAGGGCTCGTGATCGTGCCCTGCAAGAGCGTGCACGCGGCCTTCATGCGCTTTCCCATCGACGTGCTCTTTCTTGACCGGTCCGGCGTCGTACGGCATGCAATGCAGCTCATGCCCTGGCGTTTTTCGCCCGTCGTGCCCGCCGCCCATCTCGTCCTCGAGCTTCCCTACGGCACCATCGCCGCTGCGGCGACGGCACCAGGGGACGTCATCCGCATGGTGCCGGAGGCATCTCGATGAAGCGCAAGCTCCTTGGCGCGACCCTTGGCGGCGCCCTCTGCCTCGCGGCCGCGACTCCCGCCCTGGCGGCGAGCTACGTCACCGCATACGCGAGCGCTCAGACGCTGCTGCTCGCGGGGCACAGCGTGACGCCGGACAACAACGCCTTCTGGAACGGCACGAACCTTGCCCCAGTCTCCATCGTCTACCGGGGAAGGCTTTATACGGCCGCGCGCTACGCCGCCTCGCTCGCGCACCTCTCGATCCGCTGGGTGCGGAAAAGCCAGATGGTCGTCCTCGGCGGTGCGCCGCCCCGGGCCCTGATGGCGACCCTGGCGCGGTCCGGCTCGTTCCATGGGGCCGTCCGGGTGCAGATCCGTCACGTGCGGCTCGTCGTGCGCCGCAAGGAGTGGACGCCCGCCGGCCGCTCGCTGCAGATCGGAAGCGAACGGCTGCCTGATGCACTCTATGCCGACCGCACGATGTACATGCCTACGTCGCTTCTGGCGACCGCGCTCGGGCTCAAAGAGACATGGCCGCCCCACAGGACGCCCACACCCACAGGGCTTTACGCGCGCATCTCCCTTGCGGTCTCGACACTGCAGCCGGGCAGCGTTCTGAGCGTCGCCGCGATCGTCGGCGGGGTGCTCGCCAGCGATCCGCTCGGCTTCACCTGGACGATGCACAACCCGGAAGGGAACCTCGTGCCGCTGATGGGCGGAAACAGCGCGAGGCAGGAGCAGATCCCGTTCGGCGCCAACGCGGCGCGCGGTACCTACCGTCTCGGCGTGACGGTCACCGACGGCCGCACCGGACAGCGCACCACCGCGTTCGCCGACGTGCACGTGCGTGGCCTGCCGCCGGCCGGGCTCACCGTCCCGTCCTTCGTCTTCACACCGCAGAAGATCGCGCGCGCCTACGACATCTACAACACCTGGGTCGGCGGGGACTTCGGCCAAGGCCAGGCCATCGTGCTTTATGTGCGCCAGGGCTTCTCCTACCAGGACATCGCCACATTCGACAACGCCTTCGGCCTGCCGGCGCCAAGCATCCGCGTGGAGAGCCTTTCCGGCCAGAGCCTTGCGCCCGGCCTCGAGGCGACGATGGACATCGAGTGGGCGCACGCCTTGGCGCCACTCAGCCAGCTGATCGTCGTGGAGGACAGCGCCAGCGGTTCCGCCCAGGACTTCCCCTCGGATCTTGTCGCGGCTCTCTCGGGCCAGGCACGCAACGGCGCGGACATCGCGTCGGTCTCCTGGGGCGTCTTCGCGAATCAGGGCTCGTTCCAGGGCGCAAGCCAGGAACTCGCCGCGCTCCAGGCGGAGGGCTTCTCGCTGTTCGCCGCGGGCGGGGACAACCTGGGGCAGTCCGGACCGCCGCCGCTCATCTGGCCGGGCGTAGACCCGAGCGCCGTGGCGGTTGGCGGCACAACCCTGATCGAGCGCAACCAGGCCTCGTTTTTCGAGACGTACTGGAACCAGCCGCCCGTGACCTCCACCTTTGGACCGACGTCGTTCCCCGCTCCCTACTGGCAGCAGCGCGTAACGGGCAGAGCGCAGCGCCAGGTGCCCGATGTCGCGTTCGTCGGCAATCCGGCCACGGGCGTCGCCGTCTACATGGGCGGCTGGTGGCAGCAAGGCGGCACGAGTCTCGGCGCGCCGGCCTGGGCGGCGATCTGGGCGCTTTGCCGGGCCGCCGTACCGTACGTGCCTTCGGCGTCGCAGGCCCTCTACAATGTCGCCGCATCGCGCTATGGGCCAGGCGCCCTGCACAATCCGAACAACACCACCTACGACTCGCGCACCGGCATCGGCTGGCCGGACGTCGCGAACCTCATCTCGGCCCTGCGCGCCCTCTATTAGCCCAAGGCGCCGCGGTCTCCGCGCGCAACGCGCAACGCGCGCCCGAAGCGGCGTTGGCAGATGCTTCGATCTTGGCGCAGCATGTACCAACATAACGGGCGAAGGTCGGCAGAACCTAGGCTTGCCCGTCGGAGACGGCGGGTGATTCGAGGGAGGGGGCTGCCCGTTGGTCGGTTCGCATCAGCTGACCGTGTCCGAGGCGATGGGTCTGCACGAGGTCCTGCTCTCAACGTCGAACTCCGTCGACAAGCTCGCGTTCTACGCCGAGGAGACGAGGGATCACGAGCTTGAGACCGTGTTCCACGCGCATCAGCGCAACGCGGAGAGGACCTACCAGGAGCTCATCGGCTACGCTCACGAGCCTGGCACGCATGAGACAGGCATGACGCAGTACGGTTCGCACTTCCGTGGGGAAAGCGGCCAAAAGCCGAGCCGGCAGACGGTTCGCCCGGAACCGACCGGCCGCATCGAAGACCGCACCATGGTCCTGGACTGCCTCGTCGACTGCAAGACTGCGGCGACGAAGTTCATGGAAGTGGCCACGGAGGCCTCGCAGCCCCAGTTGCGCCGGACCCTGGCAGACATCTCGCGCCAGCACCTTGAGCAGGCCTACGAGCTCTACAAGATCGCGGAGCAGCACGGCTGGTACCCCAGCCTCAAACCCCAAGACTCTCCGGCGGAATGGTTGCGCTCGACGCACCTGCCGCCCACGCATCAGGGGGTCTCGCAGTACGGCGCGACGTATGCGTCCGCCAACCGCGGCACGACCTATACCGGTGCCACTGGCAGGACCCCCGAGACCTTCGCTAGCCGCGGATATGCGCAGACGCAGTCCGGCTTCGGCCGGACGGCCGCCGGCGCGAGCCACGGATACCAGGCCTCGGGCCGCAACGAGTACAGCTACCCGGGAGAGCGCGCCGGCGTGCAATACGCCGCGCCAGACCTAGAACCCACGCACACCCGTCGCCACTGAACCGAGGAGCGGTAGCGGGCGGGGCCGTCCCGAGGCAGTCTAGGCTGCCGGGGGCGGCCCTCCGCCTTTCTTGAAGAGCGTGGCGCCGGGATGCAATGCAAGGTTGGGCACGTGCGCGTAGGTCCGGCGTGCGGATAAGATAAGGGCTCCCCTCGCGGAGAGCCCCAGGTTCAGATCGCGTCAGTCGCTGTCGCCCTCGTCGAGCAGTTCCTCCTCCTCGGCTGAGAGGCGAGCCATCGCGACGAGCTCGTCCTCGGAGTCGAGGCGCATCAGTTGCACGCCTTGCGACGCCCGGCTGTAGCGCGGGAGCTCCGCGACGCTCAGGCGGATGATGATGCCCTGCGCCGAGACGAGCATCAGGTTGTCGTCGTCGTTCACCGAGCGCACCGCCGCGACATAACCGTTGCGATGCGTCAGCGAGATCGCTCGCACGCCCTTGCCGCCGCGGCCGATGGCGCGGAACTGCTGGAACGCGGTGCGCTTGCCCATGCCGCGGTTCGTCGCCACCACGAGGTCCGAGCCCTGGTCCGTGACCGCCGTGCCCACGACGTAGTCGTCCGGGCCGAGACGGATGCCCCGTACGCCTCTCGCCTGGCGGCCCATCGAGCGGACGTCCTGCTCGCTGAAGCGGATGGCCATGCCCTGGTGCGTGACCAGGACGACCTCCTCGTCGCCAGTGGTGTGGTGCACGCTGATCAGGGCGTCCTGTTCGTCGAGCCCGATGGCGATCAGCCCGTTGGCGCGGATCGCGGAGTACTCGTCAATCGGCGTCTTCTTGACCGTGCCGAAGCGGGTGATCATGAAGAGGTAGCCCTCGTCCTGCTCGCCCGACAGGGTGATCGTGGCGGTGACCTGCTCGTCGCTCGCCAGGTTGACGAGGTTGACGGCAGCCGTGCCGCGTGCCGTGCGACCGGCCTCCGGCACCTCGTGGACCTTGACGCGGTAGACGCGGCCGCGGTCCGTGAAGAAGAGCAGCCAGTAATGGGTGCGCGTCGCGAAGATGCGCTCCACGAAGTCTTCCGCCTTCGTGCCGGTGCCGGTGATGCCGCGGCCGCCGCGGTGCTGGGCGCGGTAGACGTCGACCGGCTGGCGCTTGACGTAGCCCTGGTGCGTCAGGGTGACGACGCAGGCCTCGTCGGCGATCAGGTCCTCGTCCTGCAGGTCGCCCGTGGCCTGGACGATCTGCGTGCGGCGCTCGTCCGCGTACTTGCGCCTGATCTCGCCGAGCTCCTGCTTGATCACGCCGAGCAGCATCTCGTCCGACGCGAGGAGCGCCTTCAAGTAGGAGATCGTCTTCTGGAGCTCCTCGAACTCCTCGTCGATCTTCGAGCGCTCGAGCTGCGTCAGGCGCTGCAGACGCAGGTCCAGGATAGCCTGGGCCTGGCGCTCGGAGAGGCTGAAGCTCTCCATGAGGCCGTTCCTGGCCGTCTCGGCGTCGCGCGACGCGCGGATCAGCGCGATCACCTGGTCCAGATGGTCGAGCGCGATGCGCAGGCCGAGCAGGATGTGGGCCCGCTCCTCCGCCTTTTTGAGCTCGTAGCGGGACCGCCGGGTGATCACCTCGCGCTGGTGGCGCAGGTAGACCTCAAGGATGTCCTTGAGCCTCAGAAGTCTCGGCTGCCCGTCGACGAGGGCCAGCATGATCGCGCCGAAGTTCTGCTGGAGCGGTGTGTGCTTGTAGAGCTGGTTCAGCAGCACTTTCGGGTTCTGGTCCCGGCGCACCTCGATCGCGATGCGCATGCCGGTGCGGTCCGATTCGTCGCGCAGGTCGGTGATGCCGTCGATCTTCTTGTCGCGGACGAGTTCCGCGATGCGCTCGATCAGACGGGCCTTGTTCACCTGGTACGGCAGCTCCGTCACGATGATGCGCGAGCGGCCCTGATGCACCTCGATCTCCGCCACGGCCCGCTGGATGATCGAACCGCGGCCGCTCTCGTACATCTCGCGGATGCCCTGGTGCCCGAGGATCAAGGCACCCGTCGGGAAGTCCGGGCCCTTGATGAAGTCCATAAGGTCCCGGTTGGTCGCGTCTGGGTGGTCGATGAGATGGATGACGCCGTCGATCGTCTCGCCGAGGTTGTGCGGCGGGATGTTGGTCGCCATGCCGACGGCGATGCCGGAGGAGCCGTTGACGAGGAGGTTCGGGAAGCGCGCCGGCAATACCACCGGCTCCTCGAACTCCTCGGAGAAGTTGGGGCGGAAGTCCACGGTCTCCTTGTCGAGATCCCGCAGGAGTTCCTGGGCGACGCGCGTCAGGCGCACCTCGGTGTAGCGCGGGGCGGCCGGCGGGTCGCCGTCGACCGAGCCGAAGTTGCCGTGGCCGTCGACGAGCATCATGCGCATGGAGAAGTCCTGCGCCAGGCGGACCATCGCGTCGTACACGGCCATGTCGCCGTGGGGGTGGTAGCGTCCCAGCACGTCGCCGACGACGCGCGCAGACTTCTTGTATGGCTTGTCCGGGGTGTTCCCGGCCTCGTCCATGGCGAACAGGATGCGCCGGTGCACGGGCTTCAGCCCGTCCCGGGCGTCAGGGAGTGCACGCTGGACGATGACGCTCATCGCATAGTCGATGTAGCTGCGCTGCATCTCCTGCGAGAGGTCGACCGGCAGAACGTTTCCGATGCTCTCCGACAATCAGGTCCCTCCACCATGCGTACGCAAAAAAATGGGGACACGCCCCAAACCGATCTTAGCATATCCTTTGCGTCCCCGCAGTGTCCAGGCGGTTGGACGCGCCACGAGCCCCGGGACTAGAATGTAGGGCAGTCGGCGCAGGGGTGGACCCGGAAGGGAGAGGTTCATGGGCGTGCAGCACGAGCATCCGCACGGAGCGTCCCATGACCACGCTTCCGGGGAGCGCTTCCTGCGCGCAGCGTTCACGCTGGCGGTCTTGATCCTGCTGATCGAGGCGGTCGGCGGCTTCATCGCGCACAGCCTGGGCCTCCTGGGCGACGCGGGTCATGTCCTCACCGACGTCCTGGCGCTCGGCGCCTCGCTCTTCTCGACACGCCTTGAAAGGCGCCCGGCCGCAGGGCGATGGAGCTACGGCTTCTCGCGCGCCGGCATCCTCGCGGCGCTCTTCAACGCTTCGACCTTGCTGCTCGTCTCGGGCGCCATCGTCGTCGAGGCGATCGGGCGCCTTCTGCACCCCGTCGCCGTGCAGGGGACCATCGTGTGGGTGGTGGCCCTCCTGGGCATGCTCGGCAATCTCTACATCGGTCTCAGGCTGCAGGGCGGGCACCACCACGAGAGCCTCAACGTGCGGAGCGCCTGGCTGCACGTGATGACGGACGCCGCGGCCTCCGCCACGGTGCTCCTGTCCGGCCTGGTCATCGCCCTCACAGGCTGGCGCGTGGCCGACCCGATCGCCTCGATCGTCGTGTCGCTGCTGATCGTGCGCTTCGCCTGGGGCATCCTGCGCGAGACCGTCGCGATCCTTATGGAGGCGACGCCAGGCGATGTCGACCTCGATGCTCTGTGCAAGGCGATCGAGTTGGATACGGCGGTGCGCTCCTGCCATCACATGCACGTCTGGAGCATCGGCAGCGGCGAGCGTGCCCTGTCGGCGCACCTGGTGCTGGCCGACATGCCTCTGGCGGAGACGGGCACCGTCATCGCCCGTGCCACGGATCTGCTCGAGCAGCGTTTCGGCATCGCCCACTGCACCTTCCAGGTGGAGAGCCAGAGCCGCCCCTGCGGCGGCGGGGACTGCGCCTCGTAGGATGAAACCTGATGCGGGCTCAACCGGCAGGCCGCGACGCGCATGCCGGCCTGCACGCCCAGCGATGGACAGAGAAGCCGGCCGCCCCAGAAAAGGGCGGCCGGCGGCGTTCGTCCGCTAGATGTCGAGGTTGCGGACCAGGGTCGCGTTCTCCTGGATGAACTCCCGGCGGGGCTCCACCTTGTCGCCCATCAGGATCGTGAAGATTTGGTCCGCCTCCATCGCGTCCTCGACGTTGACGGCCAGCATCGTCCGGCTCTCGGGGTTCATCGTCGTTTCCCAGAGCTGGTCGGCGTTCATCTCGCCAAGACCCTTGTAGCGCTGGACTTCCACCTTTTCGCGTCCGATCTCGTTGAGGTAATGCTCGAGCTGATCGTCGGTGTAGAGGTACTTCTCCGTCTTGCTCTTCTTGACGAGATAGAGCGGCGGCTGGGCGATGTAGACGTATCCTGCCTCGATCAGCTGCGGCATGTAGCGGAAGAAGAACGTCAGGAGCAGCGTGCGGATGTGGCTCCCGTCGACGTCCGCATCCGCCATCAGCACCACCTTGTGGTATCTGGCCTTCGACACGTCCATCTCTTCGCCGACGCCGGTGCCGAGCGCGGTGATCAGGGAGCGGATCTCCTCGTTGGAGAGCGCCTTATCGAGGCGCGCCTTCTCGACGTTCAGGATCTTGCCGCGGATCGGCAGGATGGCCTGGAAGCGACGGTCGCGGCCCTGCTTCGCAGAGCCGCCGGCCGAGTCGCCCTCGACGATGAAGAGTTCGGACTCCGCCGGGTCTTTCGAGGTGCAGTCGGTCAGTTTGCCCGGTAGCGAGCTGATCTCGAGCGCGCTCTTGCGCCGCGTGAGCTCGCGCGCCTTGCGGGCGGCGTCGCGGGCGCGCTGCGCTTGAAGGCACTTGTCGAGGATGCGCCGCGCGACCGACGGGTTCTCCTCGAGGAAGCTGCCAAGCGCGTCGCCGACCACCTGGTCGACGATGCCACGCACCTCGGAGTTCCCGAGCTTCGTCTTGGTCTGCCCCTCGAACTGTGGCTCCTCGAGCTTCACGGAGACGACTGCGGCGATGCCCTCGCGGACGTCATCGCCGCTCAGGTTGTCGTCGCTCTCCTTGAAGATGCCGTTGCGCCGCCCGTAGTCGTTCAGAAGACGCGTCAAGGCGCTCTTGAAGCCGGTTTCGTGCGAGCCGCCCTCATACGTGCGCACGGAGTTGGCGAACGACAGCACCGTGTCTTTGTAGCTGTCGTTGTACTGCAGCGCCGCCTCCACGATGACGCGGTCCCTCTCGGCGGAGCAGTAGAAGGGCTTGGGGTGGAGGACCTCGCGGTTGCGGTTCAAGTAGCGGACGAAGGAGCCGATACCGCCTTCGAATTGGAAGTGGCGCTCCTCGCCCGTGCGCTCGTCGGTGAGGTTGATCATGAGGCCGCCGTTCAGAAAGGCTGTCTCCCGCAGCCGGTTGGCCACCGTCTCCTGGTCGAAGCGCACGTCCTCGAAGATCTGGGCGTCGGGCAGGAACCGGACGATGGAGCCGTGCTCCTTCGTCTTGCCCGTCTGCTCAAGCTCGCTCATGACGTGGCCGCGGGAGAAGCGCTGGCGGTAGACGACGCCGTCCTTGCGGACCGTCACCTCGAGCCACTCGCTGAGGGCATTGACGACGGAGGCGCCGACGCCGTGCAGACCGCCGGACACTTTGTAGGACCCCTCGCCGAACTTGCCGCCGGCATGTAGCATCGTGAGCGCGACCTCGACACCCGGCCGCTGAAGCTTCGGGTGGAGGTCGATCGGGAAGCCGCGCCCGTTGTCGGTCACGGAGCAGGAGCCGTCGCGGTGCAGGACGACTTCGATGCGCGTGCAATAGCCCGCAAGCGATTCGTCCACCGAATTGTCGACGATCTCCCAGACAAGATGGTGCAGACCTTGAACCGAGGTGGACCCGATATACATGCTTGGCCGGCGGCGCACCCCTTCGAGGCCTTCGAGGACCTGGATCTGGCTTGCGTCGTAGACTTCCGACAAGACTAAAACACCTCTCTGGCTGCTGCCCGACGGGCCAAGGTTACGGACGAGATCGGCGAGGGATAGATCGCGTGCTCCGTCACGACGAGGGACTTCATGTCCTCGCCGAACTCCTGCAGGCGTTTCTCAACCCGTGCCATCTGCAGATACTCGCGGGTTGCCGGCGCGTTCTCCGTACGCTCGAGGTCCAGGATCGCGATCACCTCGGAAAGGCGAACGGTCACGTCACTCCCGATGTGGAGAAGCAGGCGGATCTCCCTCCTTGCGCGGGCCAAGAGCCGTGAATGCCTGGCGCAGGTCCGGATCCCGGATGAGTTCCGCCGCCGGCGAAGGTGGCGGTGGCGGCGCGAGTTGCCTGTGCGGCAGATCCGCAAGAGACTCCGGCCGCGGCAGGGTGCCCTGACGCAGGCGAATGTCACGCACATCGACGCCATGCCGCTTCAAGGCCTCAAGAATGACGGGCCTTGCGAACGACGTTTCCTCGGCCCAGACGCCGGAATCGGCGACAAGCCAGAGGATGCCGCGCTCAATGCGCAGCGGGCGCACGTGCCGCGCGACCTCGGCTCCGACGATCGCCTCCCAGTGGCCATAGGCGCTGTAGAGTCGCATCTGCCGGACGAAGCCGCTGCTCGCGACAAATCCCTTGATGATCTCCCCCAGTCTCGATTCTACCATGTCCTTACGTACTCTCCGTCACGCACTGCGTACGTCATGCCGGGCTGCATGCCGGCAAGGGCGGATTCCGTGGTCGTGACGATGGTCTGCGTGCCTGTGGCGGCCAGAAGAAGATTTCTCCTGCGGTCTTGGTCGAGTTCCGACAGCACGTCATCGAGCAGCAGAACCGGTGGTCCGTCGGACCCCTCCCCCAGCAGCGAGACGGCCGCAAGCTTGAACGCCACAAGAACGGTACGCTGCTCGCCCTGCGAGCCGTAGAGTCTCAGATCGCGTCCGTCAACCCCGGCCTTGAAATCGTCGCGATGCGGCCCCAAAAGGCTGGTCCTGCGCCGAAGCTCATCCTCACGGCGCTCCGCGAGAAGCTCGAGGGCGTGCGCGGAGTCGGAGGCCTTGAGGGACGGCTCGTATTCGAGGCTTGCCGGATCAACGCCGGAAATCTCCCCATAGCGCGCTGAGAAATGCGGAGCCAGTCGCTCAACCAGCTTCTGCCGCTCACGCGTAAGGGCGACCGCCGCCTGGGCCCAGGCGGAATCCCAGGTGGCGAGCAGTTCCCTGGGGGGGCGCTCGTAGGTCCGCAAGAGGGCGTTGCGCTGGCGCAGAACCTGCCCATAGCGCACGTGAGCCTGGCGGTAGGACAGGGACGCCTGTCCGACATCGAGGTCCAGAAGGCGCCGGCGATCGGCTGGAGCGCCCTTGAGGGCCAAAAGGTCCTCCGGCGCAAACAGCACCGCGGCGAAATCGCCGAGAGGGTCCTGCCCTCGCCGGAAGAGTTTGCCTTCGCGCTGGCGCGTGACGCGGCCCCCATCGATGCGCGCCGTGAGCTGGTACCCGCCGCTCGGGCGCCGGATCCGCGCGCGCAGGTAGGCGTGATCACCTTCGAACGAAACCAGTTCCTCCGGACGCGACGTCCGGTGGGAGCGGCCTGTGGCCAGGAGGAAGACGGCTTCGAGCAGGTTCGTCTTGCCCTGCGCGTTCGGACCCGTGAACAGGGTCAGGCCCGGATCGAACTCCACCTGGGCTGCACGGACATTGCGCCAGTTCTCGAGCGAGAGCGTCTCAACGATCATCGCTCGTGATCTCCACTTCTTCCCCGGAGTAGGAGAGCACGTCGCCAAGGCGCACGAAGTGGCTGCGGCGCGTCTCCACCTGCCCGTTCACCGTCACAAGACCCTGCTGCACCAGGATCTTCGCCTGTCCGCCGGTCTCCGCCCAGCCGGCAATCTGCACGGCCGCCTGCAAAGGCAGTCCCTGCGCGGCGTCACGGATCGGCAGAGATCGCATCAGGATTCGGTCTGCCTGAGCGGCATGACGATGGCGAACTGGTCGCGGCGCTCGATGTCCGGCCTGAAGCGCGCCGGGCTCTCCGCGTGCATCACCTCGAGCACCGCCGGGCCGTCCGGCAGCGAGCGCAGGCCATCGACAAGGTACTTGGGTCCGAAGACAAGCTCGACAGGATCGCCGCTCATCTCGACGGGCACCTCCTCCGCACCCTGCCCTCCCTCGCTCGAGCTGGCGCTGATGCGTACGAGTTTCTCCTCAACCTTCAGGCGAAGGCGCGCGTTCTTCTGGTCTGCGACGAGCTGGGTGCGCTCGACGGCGGCCAGCACCGGACCGAGATCGAACCGGACCGTGGTGGCGTAGCTGTCGAACACCACCCGACGAGTGTCCGGGAACTGGGCCCTGATCGCCGTCAGGAACGTCGTCAGGCCGCCGGGGGTTCGCAGCAGCATCCTGTTCGGCTCGAAGCGAACCTCGACCTCGTCGTCCGGCAGAGCGCGGACGATCTCGGCGAGCGCTCGCGCCGGCAACAGGATCTCCTGGTCCGGTCCCTCGCTGGCGACGGGTACCCTCGCCCATGCGAGCCGATGGTTGTCGGTTGTCGCGGCGGACAGGTAGCCCTCGCGCAGGGTCAGAGACATGCCGATCGTAAATAGGCGTCCGTCATCCCGCGCGGATACGGCATAGCTCGTCTTGCGCACGAGTTCCTTGAAGGAGTCGCCGCGCACCATGAAGGGCTCGGCCGGGCTCTCGAAGTCAAGCGGCGGGAACTCCTCGCTGCGCAGTGTCGGCAGGTCGAAGCGCGACCGCAGGAAGCGGATGCCGACCTGTCCGTCGAGGCCGCGGAACTGGACCGAGGTTTCGGGCGGCACGAGGCGCAGCAGGTCCGCGAACGTGCGGGCCGGCACCAGGACGGATCCCTCCGCCTCGACCTCGGCGGGAACGGCCACGCGCATCGCAAGCTCCCCGTCCGTGGCGGTCAGTTCAACCTCCCCTGCCGCGGCTCGCAGGAGCACCCCTGTCATGGACGGTACCTGGTCGCGCTGCGCGACGGCACGTGAGACGAGGACGAGGGCATCGGACAGGATCTGGGCCGGCGTCTCGAAGATGAGCATCGTGTATTCACCCCGCGTAAGAACTGCTTGGACTCTCTTGATCAATCAAAGAAGCAGGAGCAGTAGAGGACGGGATAGTGTGGATATCCCCCACGAAGCTCTAGGCGAAGGGATTTCGGGCTGGGATGGAAAGTGGACAACTTGCGGATGAACTCGGAGCCTGTCCACAGGACGGGACTTGTCCCCAATGGGTGCACTGCATATCCGCAACCCTTTCCACACCTTTGTGCACAGGTCGATCAGGAACGGATCCTGTCGATGATCGAGTCGACTACCTGGCGGAATTGGGGATCTGCGCGCAGATCGCTGGAGATCTTGTCGCACGCGTGCATGACTGTGGAGTGGTCGCGGCCACCGAATTCCTCGCCGATCTTGGGCAGAGAGCTGTCGGTGAGCTCGCGGGCGAGGTACATGGCGATCTGCCGAGGATAGGAGACGGCCCGGGTACGCTTCTTGGCGCTGAAATCCTGGATGTCGAGGCTGTAGTACTCCGCCACCTGCTGCTGGATCATGGGAATCGTCACCTTGCGGACCTTCTGGGCCGGCAGGAGGTCGTGCAGGGCGACAGGGGCGTAGTCCCGGGTGAACGGTACGTGATGCACGGAGCAGTATGCAATGAAACGTATAAGTGCTCCCTCGAGTTCGCGAATGTTCGTCTCGATGTGCGTCGCGATGAACTCGAGGGCGGCGTGGTCGACGTCGAGGTTGTCTGCCAGGGCCTTCTTGCGCAGGATGGCGAGACGCATCTCGAAGTCCGGTGGCTGGATGTCGGTGATAAGGCCCCACTCGAAGCGGGATCTGAGACGGCTCTCGAGGGTTGTGATCTCCTTCGGGGTCCTGTCCGAGGAGATCACAATCTGTTTCTGTGCTCCGTAAAGGGCTTCGAAGGTGTGGAAGAACTCTTCCTGCGTGCCGACCTTGCCGGAGATGAACTGGATGTCGTCGATCAGCAGGAGGTCAATGGAGCGGTAGCGGTTCCGAAATTCATACCCCTTGCCATCCATGACGGAGTTGATCATGTCGTTGGTGAAGGTCTCCGCCGGGACGTACAAAACCTTGAGATTCGGACGCCGCTGCAGCGCGAGGTTGCCGATCGCCTGCATCAGGTGCGTCTTGCCGAGACCGACGCCGCCGTAGATGAAGAGCGGGTTGTAGGCCCGGCCGGGCATCTCGGCCACGGCCAGGGAGGCGGCGTGAGCAAGGCGGTTCGAGTTGCCCACCACGTAACTGTCGAAGGTGAAGCGCGGGTGCATGGTCACCCGTGCGCCGCTGACGGGCGGCGACGGTTGCACCTGGGGCATCGGCGAGAGCGGTGTGGGGACCGGACGATGGTCCCCCGCCTGGACCGTCAGGCGGACGTCGTACGGCGCCTCGGCAGCGTCCCGTACGGCTTGGGCGATTTGCCCCCTGAGGTGGTCGTCCAGCGCCCCGAGCGTCGATTCGGACGGCGCGGCCAGCAGAAGGACTCCATCCTCTATGGCAACCGGCCGCATGGGATGCACCCATGTTTCATAGCTTGGCCTGGGCAGGATGCGCTGCAGCAGAGCCCGCGCCTTGGACCATACGACCTCAGCGCGGTCTTCCATGTGTGCCTGACCCTCCTCGTTTGGCGGGATCGCCTGCGGGTTATAATCGTATGCAGGGGGCTTGGGCATCTCCGCATCGCTCAGAAGCGGCAGTATCTCGGACGGATCGGGCATTCGGGCACGGTTCCCAGGCCTCATAAGAAACCCACACCTTATCAACAGCGTTGTCCACAAGCTGTGGATAATGAAAATGGCCGCCCGTTGTTGTCACGAGGGTGGCCCCCCGATGATAGCAAACGCGCGGTCTCGGGGCAAGAAGTGGAAGGCGTGCCCTGCCTTGACACGGGCCGTATCCGACCACTACAATTCTTATGCTTTTGCTCCCGGAGGTGGACAGGGTGAAGAGGACATTCCAGCCGAACAGGCGCCGTCGCTCGAAGGTGCATGGCTTCCGCCTGCGCATGAAGACCAAGAACGGGCGCAACGTGCTGCGGGCACGCCGGCTCAAGAAGCGCAAGCGTCTCTCCGCCTAGCGTGATTCAGGAGGAGAGGCTGCGCCGGCCGGCTGCCGTGCAGTCGGTTTTCGCTCGCGGAGTCCGCTTCGCGAACCGCCGCCTTATCCTCTTCGTCAGCGAGGGAGAGGAAGGCCGGCGGCGCTGTGCTTTTGCGGCCGGCAAGAAGCTGGGCGGGGCGGTGCAGCGGAACCGGCTTCGGCGCAGGATGCGCGAGGCGTACAGAAGAGAGCGGAAGGAGTTTTTGCGCGGATGCGATCTGGTGCTTCTGGCCAGGCCGGAGACGGGCATGGCCTCCTTCGAGGACCTCTGCTCGGCTCTCCGCGAGCTGCTGCGCAAGGCGGAGGAGGTTCGGCGCACGGCGTCGCCGTCGTAGCTCTGACCTCCCTGATCCGTTTCTATCGACGCTACATCTCACCCCTATCCGGACCGCACTGTCGTTACACGCCAACCTGCTCGCAATACGCCCTTACAGCCATCGAGCGCTACGGCGCGCGCAAGGGCGGGCTCATGGCCATCAAGAGACTGTTGCGGTGTCACCCGTTCCATCCTGGCGGATGGGACCCTGTTCCCTAGCAGGCGGAAGGAGATACAGTCTTGGCGCTGTTCAACGCGCTGGTCTCGGGTATGCAGTGGGTGATGCAGTTCTTCTACAACATTACCCACAGTTACGGCCTCGCGATCATCCTGCTTACGATCGTGGTGCGCGTGGTCATCATGCCGCTGTACCATGGTCAGTTGCGCTACATGCGCAAGATGCAGGAATTGCAGCCCGAGATGAAGCGCCTGCAGGAGAAGTACAAGAAGGACCCGCAGCGCCTCAACCAGGAGATGATGGACCTCTACAAGCGGGTCGGTACGAACCCGCTGTCGGGGTGCATCCCGATGATCGTGCAGTTGCCGATCCTTTACGCTCTGTTTGCGGGTCTCGAGCACTTCAACTACATCGGTTCCAAGGCGTTCCTCTGGCTGCCGAGCCTGTCGCTGCCGGATCCCTACTACATCCTGCCGGTCATCGTGGCCGGCACCACCCTGTGGCAGACGTTCGTGACGATGCCCAGGACGGGAACGGACCGCTCGCAGCAGATGATCACGTACATCATGATGCCGGCCTTGCTGTTCTTCATCAGCATGCGCTACGCCAGCGGACTTTCGCTCTATTGGGCCGTGGCCACCCTGTTCACGGTGGGCCAGAGCTACTTGAGCGGAGTCGGCAGACCGCAAGCGTCGGCGGCAAAGGTGCAGAAGTAGCATGGACGAACTGGAAGAGATTGAGGTCGAAGGGCAGACGCTCGAAGAAGCGAAGATCCGGGCCGAAGGCCGACTTGGTGCGCTCATGGAGGACATTGAGTTTACGATCCTTCAAGAGGGCAAGGCCGGCATGCTCGGCCTGTTTTCGCGTCCCTGGCGCGTTCGCGCGCGCCGCAGGGAGTCCGTCGGGGAGCGTGCGGCCGACCTCGTCAAGGGCTTCTTCAAGGAGCTTGGCGCCGAGGTGGAGCCGAGCGTCAGCCGGGACGAAGACCATGTCCTGATTGCGGTCGACGGAGACTTCGGTTGGTTCGTGCGTCGGCGCGGCGAGGCCCTCGACGCCTTGCAGTACGTGGTGGCGGCGGCCGTCGGCAAGAAGGGCGGCGAGCGCATCGTGCTCGACGTCGGCGGTTACCGTGCCCAGCGCCGCGAGGCGCTCGAGAAGATGGCCCGCGAGGTCGCGACGCGCGTGCGCGAGTCGGGCGAGGAGTCGGTGCTGGAGGTGATGCCCGCCAGCGAGCGGCGCATCATCCACAGCGTGATCCAGGAGTACCCCGACCTGCAGAGCCAGAGCCGTGGCGAGGATCCGCACCGGCAGGTGGTCGTGCAGAAGAGGTGAAGGCGCAGCTCTCCGCCCTCCTGCTGGAGTCTGGGCTCATTCTGGACGAGGCGGCCATCGGGCGGGTCCTCAGGTACCAGGCGTTACTCGCGGAGGCGAACGCGACGCAGAATCTCACTGCGCTGCGCTCGCCCGATGTTTTTCTGCGCGAGGGGATCCTTGATAGCCTCTTGGCGTGGCGGACCTTGGGGGTAGCCCCACAGGACATCCTGGACGTAGGCAGCGGCGGGGGCTTGCCGGCGATCGTCTGGCTGGCGGCAGGCTATGCGCCGCGGGCGACGTTGGTCGAGGCCGAGAAGCGCAAGGTCGAGTTCCTGCGGTCTGTGGTCGAGCAGATGGGGCTCGACGTGGGCGTCTGCTGGGCGCGGGCCGAGGACGAGGCCCGCGGGACGATGCGGGACGGTGTTTCCCTCGTGACGGCGCGGGCCGTGGCGAGCGCTCCGGTGGCCGTCGAGGTATGCGGTGGTCTCGTGCGCCCAGGCGGGCTGCTCTGTCTTCTCAAGGGCGAGCCGGGCAGGGCCGCAGAGGAAGCGGTCGCGGCGGCGGCTGTCGCGGCGCGCATGGGTTTCGGTGGAGTCGACCGCAGGAGCTACCGACTCGCGGAGGGTATTGAGCGTACCCTGCTGATCTATCGCAAGGAGCGGCCGACGCCGGCCGGTCGCCCGATATCTTTCGCGCGGCTCAAGCGGGAGTTCCCGTCGCAAAGGCCTTCCGCGGAAAGGGAAGGCGCCGGAGAAGGCGAATAGCCCAAGTCATTGGGAGGTTTGCCTGTGCCGCCCGAACTGATCGCGGTGGCCCCGCAGGATGTCCGGCGGAGTCCGCATCAGGCGCGGAAGGACTTTGATGCGCGAGCGCTCGAAGGGCTCGCGCAGTCTTTGCGCCTGCACGGCATGCTGCAGCCGATCGTGGTCCGCCGGGGCGAGGACGGGCTCGAGCTGATCGCGGGCGAACGGCGGCTGCGGGCGGCACTCGCTGCCGGCCTGACCAGCATCCCTGCGATCGTCGAGGAGGCAACGTCGCTCGAGAGCGCCGTGCGGGGGCTCGTGGAGAACCTGCAGCGCAGCGACCTCGGCGTGTTCGAGGAGGCCGAGGGCTACCGGCGCGTGATGCAGGAGTTCGGCCTGTCGCAGACGGAGCTCGGTAAGCGGGTCGGAAAGAGCCAGGCTGCCATCGCCAACAAGCTCCGGCTGCTCCGCCTCGGGGACGAGATCCGGGAGCTGGCGCAGGCAGGTGGCCTCGGCGAGCGTCATTTGCGCGCGCTGCTTCGTGTTGCCGGCGTGACCCGGGTCGAACTGGCCCGGCAAGCCGCGCGCGAGGGTTGGACGGCGAGAGAGCTCGAGGAGCGCGTACGAACTATTTCCCGGGAAATGCCCCGTCGCTATGTCAAGGACGTTCGCATTGTGGTCAACGCGTTGCGTGAGAGCGTGCAGCGGCTGCAGGCAGCCGGAGTGGCCGTAGAGCTGGCGGAAGAGGCGACCGAGGATGCGCTTGAACTGCGTCTGCGCATACCGCGGCGCTGAGGAGGATTGGCCATGGGACGGGTCGTGGCGATCGCCAATCAGAAGGGCGGCGTCGGCAAGACGACGACGGCGATCAATCTTGGCGCATGCCTGGCGGAACTGGGCCAGCGGATTCTGCTTTGCGACATCGACCCGCAGGGCAACGCGACGACAGGACTCGGCATCCGCAAGGCGGACAGCGAGGCGAGCATGTACGAGGTGATCATCGAGAGCCAGCCGATGCGCGATGCGGTCCAGGCGACATCTGTCGAGAGCGTGCACATCGTGCCGAGTTCGGTTGATCTGGCCGGGGCCGAGGTCGAACTGGTGACAGAGGAGCGACGGGAGTATCGCCTGCGAGAGGCGCTCGAGCCTATGCGCCCGAGATATGACTTCGTCCTCGTCGACTGTCCCCCATCGCTGGGCCTGATGACCCTGAACGCCCTGACGGCCGCCGACACGGTGCTGATTCCGCTCCAGTGCGAGTACTACGCGATGGAGGGGTTGACGCAGCTGCTGCGCACGGTGCAGCTCGTGCAGGGCGGGCTCAATCCGGGGCTGCGCATCGAGGGGATTGTGCTGACGATGTTCGACGGCAGGACCAATCTTTCGATCCAAGTGGCGGACGAGGTGAAGCGGTACTACCGCGAGAAGGTCTTTCGGACGGTCATTCCGCGAAGCGTGCGCCTGAGCGAGGCGCCAAGCCATGGACGGCCGATCTCGCGCTACGACCCGAGATCGCGGAGCAGCGAAGTCTACCGGGAACTGGCGAAGGAGGTGCTGGCACGTGGCGAAGCGGGGACTAGGGCGCGGGCTTGAGGCGCTGATCCCCGAGGTGCGGGTGGCGCCGGACGAGGGACTGCAGCAGGTCGCGGTCAGCGCGATCCGCCCTAACCCATACCAGCCGCGGCGGGAGTTCGACGAGGCGGCGCTGAGGGAACTGGCCGACTCGATTTCGCGCCATGGGGTTCTGCAGCCGCTGGTGGTCCGGGCCGCGGCCACGGGATACGAACTGATCGCGGGCGAGCGGCGCTGGCGCGCCGCGCAGATGGCGGGACTCAGCGAGGTTCCCGTGGTCCTGCGGGCCTGCGACGATGGGCGACTCCTTGAAATTGCGCTTGTGGAGAACCTGCAACGTGAGGACCTGAATCCGCTCGAGGAGGCGGAGGCGATCCAGCGGCTAGCCGACACGCGCGACCTTCGCCAGGAGGAGCTGGCGCAGGTGATCGGCAGGAGCCGCTCCGCCGTGGCGAACAGCCTCCGCCTGCTCGGGCTTCCAGAAGAAGTTAAGGATCTGGTCCGCAAAGGGTCCTTGTCTGCGGGCCACGCGCGTGCGATTCTGGGATTGCCGCCGGGCCGCCAGGTCGCCGAGGCCATGGAGGCGGTCTCCCGGCAGCTCAGCGTGCGCGAGGTGGAGGAACTGGCGCGCAAGCCGGCCACGCAGGCGCGGCCGAGGCCGGCGAAACCCGCGGGGCGGGTCGCGCGGTGGGAGGAGCGTCTCAGCGGCGCCCTCGAGATGCCGGTGCGCATCCGGGCCGGTGCTCGCGGCGGTGCGGTGGAGATTCGGTTCCGCAGCGAGGAGGATCTGGCGCGGCTTGTGGCGCGCTTCGTTCCCGAGGAGGACTAAATTGTTTCACGTGAAACATTCGAGGGGGAAGCGGGTTGCCTGAGTTGATCCGACTGGCGCCCTGGCTGGCGCTGATCGGTGCGGCAGGGCTGGTCGTAGGAGTCATCGCCCTCATTGCGGGCCTTGTGAGTCTTGCCGCGGCGCGCCGTCTGCGGCGTCGACTCGACCACCTGCTGCGAGGTGGGCAGGCTACGGACGTGGAGACCCTGCTGCATGAACAGTGGCAGGCCCTGCGTGAGGCGCAAGCAGGTGTGGCCAGCGCATCGGCCAGGCTGGACGGCGTGGAGGTGCTCATGCGCAGTGCGCTCCAGCGCGTCGGGGTGGTGCGCTACAACGCCTTCCCCGGAGCCGGGGCGGAGCTTTCGTTCAGCGTGGCGCTGCTCGACGCAGAGGACGACGGGGTCGTCATCTCGGGGCTCTACGGTCGCGAGGAAACCCGCATCTACGCCAAGCCTGTGGCGTCTGGCGCCTCCCGCTACCCCCTGTCGGAGGAGGAGCGGGCGGCGATAGGGGCAGCTATTGACTCGAAGCACGAGGTGCACGCCGTGTGAAGACGCTTTTCATCGTCAACTATGTCGCGGGACGTGGTCGCACCCAGCGCAGTTGGCCGCTCGTGTGGCAGCAGCTTCAGCAGGCCCATGGCAGCGATGAGATCGAGATGACCGTGACAGCCGCGCCGCTCGACGCCACCCGCATCGCGCAGCAGGCGCAGGCGGAAGGCTACGGCCGCGTGGCAGCCGTCGGTGGCGACGGCACCCTAGCCGAGGTCGCGGACGGCCTGCGGCACGCGCAGGGGCGCACGAGCCTCGCCTTCGTGCCTACGGGGGCCGGATGCGACTTCCGCCGCACGTCCGGCGTCCCTTCGGACGTGCTGGCGGCAGCCCGGTTCGCCTTGACCGGCACGGCGAGTCCCGCCGACCTCGGCACGGTCGGCGGCACGACGTTCCTCAATGTCGCCGGCGTCGGCTTCGACGCGGAGGTCGCGGCGGAGGACCACCGCCTGCGCGACCGCTACAGCTCGACCGGTACTGTCCCGTACATCCGCGCGGTCATGCATGTGCTGTGGCAGTATCGCGCGCGGGAGATGCGGGTCGTCGCCGACGGCAGCGTCTTCGACGGCCGATTTCTGCTCGTCGCGGTCGGCAACGCCCAGTACTACGGCGGCGGCATGCGCATCGTTCCCACGGCCAGCCTGGACGACGGTATGCTCGACGTGATGCTGGCGGGCGATTATAGCGTGCCGCAGACGCTTGCCCTGCTCCCTCGCGTGTATAGCGGGGGGCATCTCAGCAGCCCCAAGGTTCGCGTCATCCGCTGTCGGACCTTGACGATCGAGGCCGAACCAGCCGCATCGGTCCACCGCGATGGCGAGTTGAACGGGACGACACCCGTAGAGTTTGGCATCATTCCTGGGGCAGTGAACTTCGTTTATGGCCCGCAGAGGGCAGTCCCGGCCGCCTTGCCCGCGATGGCCCTGCATGGAGCCGGAGCCCCGCAGGCAGAATAAGCCCGGGGTGATGAGGCTTTGCGCGTGGCCATTGAAGACGGGCTGAGCCAGGTCCGCAGGGCCGTCGAGGCCCGGGGCTGGCAGGTGGTTCCGCTTGAAGAGGCCTGGGAGGCTGCGGTGGACGCCGTCGTTCTGACGGGTGAGGATGACGATCTATTCGGCGACGAGACCATCGAGCTTGATGTCCCGGTGATTCAGGCCCAGGGACTCACGGCGGAGGAAATACTGCACCGCTTGGAGAACGAACCGCGCCCAGAGCGATCCTGAGCGAGTCCGCGATCATCGCGGCCATGTCGTAGACGAGGCCGAGCCGGGTATTCTGCAGGACCACATACTCCATGAAGCCCCCGACGTTGACGGTCGCCATGACGGCGACGTCGCCGATCGGGGGCAATTCCTTGCGCACCCCCGCTCCGGGCCTGAGCGGTCCGCGCTGCACCTGCACGCTGCCAACGCTCTCAAAGCTGCCGAGGCAGGCGTCGATGGCCACGACAGGGCCCTGGGCGGCTGCCGTTTGCAGACGGGGCAGAAGCTCGTGCAGGTTGCCAGCGTGCACCGGCGCCTGGAGATTGCCGAGAACGGTAAACGGTAGCGGCTCCATGGACTGCGTCAACAAGGTGCCGACGAGCGGGCCAAGTGCATCGCCGGTAGATCTGTCTGTACCTACGCAGACGACCGTCGCCGGTCCGCCGAGTCTGCGCAGGGCGCTGAGTTCACGCTGCAGGTGCGCGGCCAGCAAGGCCGCGGCGCGCGGGTCTTCCGGCCGCACGCGCATCCTCTGCTGACGGCCGTGGTGCTCTTGCATGTCGCGAGTATATGGCCGCCCTCCGGCAGGTATACACCTGCGATCGCATAGCCTTGCCAGGGTGGTGGGCATGGCCTGGGAGTCCGCGATCGCCGCGTTTGCAGCCGTTGTGGGGGCCGGATTCGTCTCCGGACGGGAGATCTGGGTGTTCTTCGCCATGCACGGGGCCGCGGGGACCCTCTTGGCCTTGGGCGCCGCACTGCTGCTCGGCCTCGGGGCCTGGCGCACGGCGCAGACGGCCGCCTTTGTGCCTCGCGTCGCTCCGATCTGGAGCGCGGTGATCGCCGCCTTCAGCTTCGTCACCCTCTCCGCCGTCCTCGCCGCCCTCGCGAGCCTCGCGCATGCCAGGTTCGGTCTGAGCCCCGTCCTGGGTGGCGCGGCGGCCGCCACGTTCACGGCGATTGTGCAGCGGCACGGAACGTCCGCCTTGCGCCGCTGGCAAGGTCTCATGCTGCTGCTGGTCGTGCTGGCGGTCGCCGTGACGGCTCTGCTCGGCGTCGTGCGCCTGCCCGCCGAAGAATTGCCGCATGCCGTAGCTCCGCTCCAGGCCATCCTGGCCGTGTTCGGCTATGCAGCCTACAACATCGCGCTTGCCAGCGATGGCGTGCGCCGCTCAGCGACCGGGCAGGGCGTCCGCGGCCAGCGCGGTGCCTTGCTAGGTGGACTCGCCGCCGGTCTCCTGCTAACGTTGGAGGCGGCAGTGCTGGCGCGGTCCGGCATGACCGTGGCCGGCGCGGACCTGCCCCTGCGCGAGATCGCCTTGCGGGTCCACGGCGCCCTGGCCCTGGGCGTTGAACTGGCGATCGGCCTTGCCAGCCTTTCCGCCGCGGCGTCGTTTCTCCAAGCTGCCACGGACCTCTTCGGCGGCGTCTGGACGACGGCGGGTCTGGCCTGGCTTGCGTCGATGCTGGGCGTGCAGGCGATCGTGGACCGGGCCTATCCCGCCATGGCGCTCCTGGCTCTAATATGGCTGCTGGCACTGGTCTGGCCGTCTGCTCTGGCAGACCGAGGCGGACCGAACCGACAAGGACGGTGAAGGTACCCTGCCGCGGGACGAAGCGGAAAGCTTGTACCTGGAAGCGCAAAACGAGGAGCGGCGCGGCAATGTCGGGCAGGCGCGGGCGCTCTATCTGCAGTTCATGGAACTGCGGCCGCAGGACCCGCGGGGTCCGAATAAACTTGGCGTGCTGCAGGCCCTCCTGGGGCAGTTCGACGCAGCCGAACAGTTGTTCCGTAAATCTCTCGATCTGGACGCGAAATTTGCGCCTGCCCTGACGAATCTCGGCAACGTCTTCCTGGAGCAGGGTAACCCGGAGGAGGCCTTGCGCTTCTACGAGGAAGCGCTGACCTACGACCCGAACTACTCCTCCGCGCACCACAACATGGCCGCCGCGATGAAGAAGCTCGGCCGCATCAGGCCGATGGTCCAGCATCTCAAGGATGCTCAGCGGGCGTTCCGGGAGTCCGAGCGCCAAAACGTGCGCAAGGACATGACCGGCTGCATGGGCCGGGGAGGGACGACGACGGTGTTCCTGGTCGCGGTGGGCCTGCTGCAGATGGCGGCTTTCTGGCGATGATGACGCTGAGCCGCCTCGCGGTGGCGGCCGTCGCGGCGTGGCTCGCCCTGTGGGTCGGCCACGATTTGAGCTACCCGATGCAGGTCCTGCTCGCGTTCCTGGCGGCAGCGCTTGCGGCCGGTGCCGTCCGTGAGCTCTGGAACCTGCCGCCCCACCACTCGCGGGTCTACCTCGGCGATCTCCTCACAGCGCTTGCCCTCGGCGTGATCATGCTGCTCGCCGTGCGCGCCTTCGGGCACGGCCGTGCGCCTTCGCCGCTTTTGCCGGCCCTCGCTTGGCCCTTCGTGGACCTTTGGCGACCTCTGCGCAGGGGGTGACTCGATGCAGCCGTTCGACATCGTGGTGCTCTGCTACTTGGCCCTGGGCGCCCTGCGTGGTTGGGGGCGCGGGCTTCTCGCGATGGCGGCCGGCCTTGCCGGCTTCATCCTGGCCATTGTGGTCGCGCGCGTCTTCTACGGGCAGCTCGCGACCTTCATGGATCGGCACTGGCACCTGCAGCATGCCATCCAGATGGAGCTGGGCCGTGTCGCCCCGGCCGGGACAGCGCTTCTCGGCGGCGGAACGGTTCTGCATCTGACGGCCGCGGCGGTGGTGGGGGCCATCGCCTTCCTGGCGATCATGTTCGCCGCGGAGGCTGTGATCGGCGTCGTGGCCGGCACCATCGGACGCCTGCCCAATCACCTGCCGCTCATCGGACCGATGAACCGACTGGCCGGTGGCGTCTTCGGGGCGCTCGAAAACGTTGCGGTGGTGGCCGCCCTGCTGCTGCTCCTGGAGCCACTCGCCCACTCGGGCATGCTTGGCAGCCTGTCGCCCTACATCGTCAACGCGTCGTGGGCGACAGAGCTTTGGCGCCTCGGTCAGCACTTCGCGCCGCTCCTGGAGAAGCTGCCATGAGCCGGCGGCCCCCGCTCGAGTTGCGCGTCGGCGACGTGGTCCGCACACGCAAACCTCACCCATGCGGCAACGACACCTGGGAGATCACTCGCACCGGCGCCGACATCGGCATTCGCTGCACCAAGTGCGGCCGGCATGTGTTCGTGCCGCGAATCAAGCTTGAACAGCGGATCAGGGCCTTCGTCACGCGCGGGCCCGAGTCCACGTCCTGAAACGCGCAGCATTGCCGTCTTTGTGCCTGTCTGATATACTTCTGGGCGCTCCCCGCTCCGGAACACCGGAGCCTCGCTTCGCGCATGCGCAAGCGTGTCCAAGGGGAGGAGGTGAAAAGAGAGATTATGGCCAAGGAGTACGAAATGGCGCTCGTCCTGCGCCCGGAGCTGGACGAAGAGCGTCAGGCGGCAGTGCTGACGCGCTACCGTCAGGTGATTGAACGTCACGGCGGCACCGTAGAGGAGCCGAACGTATGGGGCAAACGCAGGCTGGCCTATGAGATCAACGATCAGCAGGAAGGGATCTACGTCTTCGTGCCCTTCACGGCTGAGTCCACGGCGAACGCCGAACTGGACCGGCTTCTGCGCATCGACGAGAACGTGCTTCGGCACCTCGTCGTCATTCGTCCACGTCCGAATCCGCCCAAGCCGTCCCCGATGCCTGAGGCCGGACCGCGCGCCGATGGCGTCCGCAGCGGCCCTGTTCCCGCCGGAGAGAGGCAGAGCCCCGGTCTGCCGGTTCGCCGCAGCGAGATCCAGGCTGCACAGGCCGCTCAGGCACAGGCCCAGGAAACCGAGCCTGCGACCGAGAGCACCGAGGCTGCGCCGGCTCCTGCGGAGCAGGAACCAGCCCAGGAAACTGCCGAGGAGTAGAAAGGAGGGCGGCCGATGCTGAACCGCGTGATCCTGATCGGCCGGCTTGTGCGCGACCCGGAAATGCGTTACACCCCGAGCGGAATCGCATCTGTACGGATGTCGATCGCGGTGCAGCGGCCGTTCGCCAATCAGCAGGGCGAGCGCGAGACTGACTTCATCGATCTGCGGGCCTGGCGCAAGCTAGCCGAGACCTGCGCGGCGCACCTCAAGAAGGGGCGCCTGATCGCGGTGGAAGGACGCCTCGAGGTCCGGTCGTTCGATGGCCAGGATGGCCAGCGACGGCGGGTCTACGAGGTCGTCGCGGACGATGTGCGGTTCCTCGACCGTCCAGGCACCTCCGGTGGTCCGGGTGGTGGCGAGGTGGAGGGCGACCCCTACAGCGCCGAGCCCGAAGACTTCGGTGAGGACGACGAACCGGTTCCGTTCTGATCTCAAAAGGAGATGACGCGATGCGCCGAGAGCGCGGACGCCGCTCGAAGCGGCGCGTCTGCAGCTTCTGCGTCGACAAGGTTGTCGAGGTGGATTACCGTGAGGCCCAGAAGCTCAGGCGATACATTACAGAGCGCGGCAAGATCCTGCCGCGACGGATCAGCGGCAACTGCGCGCATCACCAGCGCCAGTTGACCGTGGCGATCAAGCGGGCACGCAACCTCGCGCTCCTGCCGTTCACCATCGACTGACATCCGGAAGGGAGGCGCCTCGGCGCCTCCCTTCCAGCACTACGGCCTTCGTAGCGGGAGGATGGCCAAGCCGACGTGACGAAGAAGGCCGCAGAGAGGATGACGTACGTGCCGCCGTTCGGCCAGAGCCAAACGCTCGCCCGGCATCTGAAGATCATGGATTGGCTCAAAGCGGAGCTCGTGGGCGGCGTGGCCGCGCTCTTCAAGGCGGTGGCGCTCAGCTCGCAGGACGCGATGACCGACGCCCTCGCATCGATCGTGCTCACGACCTATGTCCTCGGGCGCAGGCTCGGCGTACCATTTGCGCAGATCGAGGCGCGGGTGGCCCTGCGGGCGCGCGAACTCGCCCTGTCCGGCCACGAGGTGGAGCGGGCGTACGGGGATCTCAGCGCGTTGGAGCAACACTTCGAAACACATGGCAACACCTGAGCGTCAGGCCGCATGGCGCCGGGTCGCGGCCTGGTTCGGCTGGGGCGCGCTCGCGGGTCTCGGCTACTTCGTCCTTCTTCCGGTGCTCCTGGGCGGAGCGGCGCTGTTGCCCATCGCCGTCGTCGCCTTCGAGGACGGGGTGCTGGAGTCGCTGATCGCGGCGGCGGTCGGACTGCTGGTCATTCTGTTGGTCGGAGGGGCCTTGAGCCTACCGGCCGCGCTGCTCTTCGTCGCGGCGGCGGTCCTGGGCGCCGAGATCCGTCGGGCGGCGCCACTGCTGCGTCAGGTTGGTCCGGCCTTCCTGCTCGCCACGGCCGCCGTCGCCTGCTACTTCATGCTGCCAACCCTGTTCGGCGGGCAGCAGCTGCAAATCAGCGCGCAGCAGGCACATGCCCTCGGGCAGATGTTCGGTCTGCCGGCGCGCGAGGTACGCAGCATCACGGCGCAGGTGGGGGCGATGTTGCCGGCCGTCGCGCCGCTCTATGGCGGTTTCATGCTGTTCGAGGGCTTCTACTTCACCCGTTGGACCCTGCTGGCGCGTCACCGCAGCCTTCCCGAGATCCGGCCATTCCTGAGGTGGACGGCACCGGAATGGCTGCCGCCGGTCTACCTCGTGCTTTTCGCGGCGCAGCTTGGCTCAGGGCTCCTCGGGCTTTCGGCGGACGTGCAGCGGTGGATCGGATTTGCGGTCCTATGGAGCGAAGTTCCGCTCCTGGTCATTGGGCTCGCGATCCTGAGCTTCTGGCTAGCGCGCCTCGGCATTCCGCCGGTCATCCGGGTCGTCGTGCTCGGGATCCTGCTTCTGACGCCAGCCTTCGCGGAGCTCCTGATCTGGATCGGCATTCTCGACGTCTTCATCGACCTACGTCGGATTCGTGGTTCCACGAGTAGCTAAGGCGGGAGGTGTGGCCGCCCTGGGCGGCCGTACAGCATGCAGGTGATCTTGCGCGAAGACGTTAAGAATCTCGGCAAGCGTGGGGAGATCGTCAAAGTCGCAGACGGCTACGCCCGCAACTTCCTGTTCCCACGCGGCCTCGCCGACGATCTGTCCGAGGGGCGCATGAAGCAGGCGCAAGTGGAGCAGCGCAAGGCGCAAGGGCGCCAGGACAGGCTGTTCCAGGAAGCGCAGGCCCTGGGTGAGCGCATCTCGGCGATGGCGATCGAGTTGAAGCTCAAGGTGGGGGAGAACGGCAAGCCGTTTGGGTCGGTGACGGCGCAGGACATCGCGTCGGCGCTCGCGGAGCGGGGCGTCGAGGTCGACAAGCGCCGCATCGAGATCCCTGCACCGATCCGCCAGCTTGGGGAATACGTCGTCGAGGTGTGCCCGCACGCCAAGGTGACGGCGCGCCTGCGCATCACGGTCGTCCGAGCGTAGACCGTGGCAACGCCTGAGGCCGCCGTAGGCCGTACACCACCCCAGAGCATCGAGGCCGAGCGCGGAGTGCTCGGCTCCATGCTGATCGAGACGGAGGCCATTCCGCAGGCGCTCACCATCCTGCAGCCGGAGGACTTCTACCGCGAAGCCAACCGCGCCATCTACGAGGCGATGTTGACGCTCTTCGAGCGCAGCGAGCCGATCGACCTCGTGACCCTCTCCGAGGAACTGCGTAAGACCGGCAGGCTCGAGGCCGCCGGGGGCATCGCCTATCTCACGTCCCTGGCCGCGGGTGTGGCGACGGCGGCGCACGTCGAGCGCTACGCGCAGATGGTGCGCGACCGCTCCCTGGCGCGCCAGGTGATCCGCGCCGGCACCGAGATCGTCGCGCGCGGCTTCGACCCGCAGTTGCCTGCGGACGAGCTTTTGGACGAGGCCGAAGCAAAGATCTTCCAGATCGCCCAGAGCCGCAGCACCCGCAGCTACGCGCCGCTCAAGGACGTGCTGCTCGAGACGATCAGCAAGATGAATTCGATCTATCGTGAGGGCGGCGGCGTCACGGGCGTCCGGACAGGTTTCCCTCGCCTCGACGACCTGACGGCGGGTCTGCAGCCGGCCGACCTCATCATCGTCGCGGCGCGCCCCTCGATGGGCAAGACGGCGTTCGCGTTGAACCTCGCCCGCAACGTGGCGGTGGAAGGGGTGCCGGTCGCGGTCTTCTCGCTCGAGATGTCGCGCGAACAGCTGGCCCTGCGCCTCGTCTGCTCTGAGGGCTTCATCAACCAGAACAACCTGCGCACGGGACGCATGAGCGACGACGAGTGGAAGAACTTCGCCCTCGCCGTCGACCGACTTTCGAGCGCGCCGATTTTCATCGACGACACGCCGTCGCTGACCGCCCTCGACCTGCGTGCCAGGGCGAGGCGGCTCAAGGCGGAGCACCACATCGGCCTCATCCTGATCGACTATCTGCAGCTGATGGAGGCACGGAATCGCACGGAGAACCGCCAGCAGGAGATCTCCGCGATTTCGAGGTCTCTGAAGGCCCTGGCGCGTGAGCTGAGCGTGCCCGTCGTGGCCCTCTCGCAGCTCTCGCGCGCCGTCGAGTCCAGGCAGGACAAGCAGCCCATGCTGTCCGACCTCCGGGAGTCCGGGGCGATCGAACAGGACGCCGACGTGGTGGCGTTCATCTACCGCGACGACTACTACAACCAGGAACTGCCGCCGGAGCAGCAGAACATCGCCCAGATCAACATCGCGAAGCAGCGCAACGGTCCGGTTGGGAAGGTGTACCTCCACTTCCAGAAGGAATACGGCCGCTTCGACCTGCGCGAGGTGGAAGAGCCGCGCTAAGGGGCGCTCTTGGCTCCCATCGCCCAGCCAAAGAGCCCTTTGACACCGGTCAAGGGGCTCTGCTATCCTTGCGGCGGCCCGTTAGGCCGACTCGAGGAGGCGGTAGAGTGCCAGCCATCGCGGTGGTCGGCGCCCAGTTCGGCGACGAAGGCAAGGGAAAGGTCAGCCACTACCTCGCCCGTCAGGCGCACATGGTGGTTCGCACGCAGGGCGGCAACAACGCGGGGCACACGGTCGTCGTGGGCGGCAAGGTCTTCCGCGTGCACATCGTTCCGTCCGGCGTCCTTTATCCCGAATGCACAAGCGTCATCGGCAACGGCGTCGTGGTGGACCCCGAGGTCCTGTTGCAGGAGATCGACTACCTGCGATCCGAAGGCGTGGACACCAGCCGTCTCGTCCTCTCCGACCGCGCGCACCTCATCATGCCGTACCACAAGATGCTGGACGGTCTCGACGAGGATAGGCGCGGGCTTCGGCGCATTGGTACGACGCGGCGCGGCATCGGGCCCGCTTACATGGACAAGAATGCGCGCCTCGGCATCCGCGTCGCGGACCTCCTTGACCCCGAGGGCCTGCGCGAGATGATCGAGGAGAATGTCGCTCTCAAGAACGACCTCCTGCAGAAGGTCTACGGCCAGGAGCCGCTTTCGGCGGCCGCCGTCTACGAGGAGTACCTCGGATACGCCGAGCGCCTAAGGCCGTACGCCGCCGACACCGCACGCCTGGTCAACGAGGCGATCGACGCGGGCGAGCGCGTGGTCTTCGAAGGGGCGCAGGGCTCCCTCCTTGACGTGGATCATGGCACCTATCCCTACGTGACCTCGTCGCACCCGATCGCTGGTGGCGTGACGATCGGGTCCGGGGTAGGGCCGACCAAGATCGACAAGGTGCTCGGTGTGCTCAAGGCGTACACGTCACGGGTGGGCGACGGGCCCTTCCCGACAGAGCTTTTGAACGAGCAGGGTGACGCCATCCGCGAGCGGGGCAAGGAGTACGGCACGACCACCGGCCGCCCACGGCGCATCGGCTGGGTCGACGGGGTGCTCTTGGGCTACGCCGCGAGGATCAACGGCCTGACGCACCTGGCCATCAATTCGGTGGACGTCCTGGCCGGCTTCGACAAGATCAAGATCGCTGTCGCGTATGACCTGGACGGTCGGCGCATCGAGGACCCGCCGGCGACCCTCAGGGACTTCGCCAGATGCAAGCCGATCTACGAGGAACTCGACGGCTGGGGTGAACTCGGCACGCCGGCGAACCGCAATGAGATTCCGCACAGCCTTGAGCGCTACGTCCAGCGCATCGAGCAGATCACCCACGCGAAGGCCGCGGTGATTTCGGTGGGGCGAGACCAGGGCGAGACGATTTACGTCGAGGAAATGTTCTCCTAATCCTGGGTTAGGATCACCTAAACTCAAGCAGCACACACCAAAAGAAGTGTGGGCCGCTTAACTTTTAGTCTGTCCTAAGCACACTGTCCACGACTACAGTGGCAATGCAAGTGTGTCCGTCATATCTATCTAGGCGTGACGAACTTGTATCTCGGGGTGGGGACATAGTGCATTTGGTTCAGTTAACTCTTGCGACATCCAAGGATGCTCTAATTAGCGTTGCGCTACCGGTTGCCGTTCTGCTCTTTGCTGTAGCGTATATAGAAGCCGCAGGGTATCTGAACTTTGAGCGCCTCTTTGCAAAGACACGCGGCCTCCAGCCCGCGCTGGGAGCCCTGGCGTCGGCTGTCCCAGGCTGTGCGGGCAGCATCACCATGACACGCCTGTATGGCCTGGGGGCCGTGACGGCGGGGACACTCTATGCCGCGCATGTCGCCACCCTGGGCGACGCGGCATTCGTGCTTTGGAGCGCCAAGCCTCTCGATACGCTGGGACTTACCCTGATCGTTGCGGCGGTGGGTGCGGCGTTCGGCTACCTGGTGCAATCGAGCGCGGCTGCGAGGTTCCTGCGGCTGGACGACGCGAGCTTCAGTTGCCCGGTGCCGAACCATCTGCCCATGTGGGCGGTGGTGCTGTGGCCGGCCCTGCTGGTGGTCGGTCTCGCGGGCGCCCTGCTGCTGCCTCACGCGATCGCGCTCGCCGGAGGCGTCGGCGTTGTGCTGGTCCTGCTCGGCATCGTGATGCTGAGACTGCCGCCGGCGTCAGTGCCCTCTGCGCCGCTTTGGCAGGCGCTCCAGTCCTCCGTGCGCGACGCGGCGGAGATCATCATCTGGGTGGTGGCGGCCGACGTCCTGTTCCAGCTCGGCAATGCGCTGTCGGGCGGTATCCTCGTCCAGATGCTGCAAGGAAACGTCCTGATCGACGTGCTGCTGGCGGCCGCCGTTGGGTTGATCCCGGGCTGCGGACCGCAGATCGTGGTCGCGACGCTCTTCGTGAGCGGCGACCTGCCGTTCGCGGCGCTGCTCGCCAATACCTTGAGCCAGCATGGCGACGCGATCTTCCCGCTCCTCAAGGCACAGCGGCGACTCGCCACCTATCTGACCGTGGTGGGCGGCGTCGTCGGCGTGGTCATCGGTCTGCTCTGGGCCGGCATCGCCTGAATCGCCGGCGTGCGCTTGCCGCGACGCAGGGCGATCGGTATAATGGCCTTTGCGCGGGAGTAGTTCAGCGGTAGAATATCGGCTTCCCAAGCCGAGGGTCGCGGGTTCGAATCCCGTCTCCCGCTCCAGTTTTGCTGGTGTAGCTCAGTTGGTAGAGCAGCGCACTCGTAATGCGCAGGTCGTCAGTTCGAGTCTGACCACCAGCTCCAGTCGTACCAAGGATTCCAGGGCGCCCTGCTTGGGGCGCTCATCATTTTGCAGACACGTTTGCAGACATCCGGATCTGCTACGAGCGCAGTCAACGAACTCGCCGGGGTCGCTCCTGCCGCAAGTCCGTGCCCGTCTTCTCTGCGCGGTCGGCCACAAACTCTTCCACTCGCCGCGCGGCCTCCTGACTCGCCTCCAGGAGCAAGCTGGCATAGGTATCGGCGAAGATGGCGACCTGCGAATGACCCATGAGCTTAGCAGCCACTCCCAGCGGCACACCAGAACCCAACAGCACGGATGCTGCACCGTGACGCAAGGAGTACAAGGGCAGGTCGGCGGGAATGTCTGCGGCCTTTCGTGCGCGGCGATAAGCGCGGTTCACGTTATTGAGGTCCAATGCTCCGCCAATCCGGCTTGAGAAGACCCATTCCTCATTGCGCCAGTCCGGGCCAGCCGCGAGGCGGTCCTGCGCCTGAATGGCCCACTGCGCCCGGAGAGCATCGCGCGCAGGCGCAGGCAACGCAAACGTCCGGATTCCCGCCGCAGTCTTTGGCGCGCCTTCGACCATGTCAGGGCCTACGAGAACGCGGCTTCGACTGACACTGAGGATTCCCGCCTCCATGTCCAAGTCGCCCCATCGCAGAGCCAGCGCCTCTCCTGGTCGAAGCCCGGTGTAGTACAAGAAGCGGAATAGAGGCGCCCATCTGGCTTCTGTAGCCGCGAACAGGGCCTGCGCTTGGTCGATAGATACCCCGCCCCGCTTGCGCGGCGTGCGCCGGGCCGGACGAGCGGCCTGCGCAGGGTTGCGGGGCAGGAGTCCCAGCCGCACGGCATCCGATAGCGCGCTCCTTAAGACGCGATGCGCATACGCAGCTTGGCTGGCGCCCGGTGCGTCCGTGCTCGGTGCGAGCCCGTCCTGCCAACGCTGAATGACTGCGGGGCCAAGGTCGGACAACTGTAGCTTGCCGAATGCGGGCACAATCAGGCGCTTTACCAAGTCGCCATAGTGGAACAGTGTGCTTGATGTTCGCCCTTCGGCGCGCTTCCGCTCTAGCCATTCAATCAGGTATTGCTCGACAGTCAACTTGGTCGGCTCCACCCAGCTAGCGCGGTTCGCCTCCGCTTCAGCCAGAAGTCGGCGCTCAACGCGCTGTGCCTCGGCCTTTGTGTCACAGGTGGCGCTCCTACGAATCCACTTTCCTGTTCGCGGGTCCTTCCCGATGCGTACCTGAACTTGCCATACGTCGCCGCGCCTAACAACCGCCACTTGACTAGCCTCCTCTCACTGCGCCTGCGCTACCGCCTGCTGGCAGGTGGCCGCGCTCACATGCTCCAGTGCACAGAAGGCGCTCGTCACTGCCTGCGAGGTCGTCGGTGCTGGGATCGCCTGTCCGCTACCGGTTGGGTAGAGCGTCGCTAGGCTCTGCGTCTGCGCCGTGCTCTCTGTCGTCGCCTTCGGCGTGGCAGGCGAAGGCGTCTGCGTCGTGTTGGGCGTGTTCTGCGTTGGCGCCGGCGAAACGCCGGGTGGCTTCGGCGGAACGTGGACCCTGATACCGATGGACTTCGCGGCCTTACGCACGGTCTGCTGCACCGTCTTGGCTGCATGCGTCTCCCAAGGTGTCGCGTGCCACGTCCAGACGCCAGACCAGTAGAGCATCATGCCAAAAAGGACGGCGACGATCAGAAGCCCAACTGGCGACCGCTTCATGCCTCTACCTCCCTCAGCGCTCCGGGATCGCGCTTGCGGGCGAAGCTCGCCCATAGCGCGGCCCTACCTGCCTCCGTTGCATGTGCCCTCTCGTCGTCGCCTTCGGTTCGAACGGTGAGCAATCCCTCGTCGCGCATGGCGCGCACCGTCTGAAGGACGCGCCTTGACTTGCGGGCTAGGGGTAGCCCCTTCGGCTCAACGGCGCTAACAAGGATCGCATGTTCCGTACGGTCGAGCGTTCGCCCCTCCGCGCGCTGCTCCTGCGGGGGCGTATCCTGTGCAGGTTCCTGCTGCGCCATCGCTGATCGCGCTCGTCCTCGCCGCTTCGCTACGGACTCGTCGGTCGGCTCCAGTGCCACCTCCCTCGGCAGCGCAGGTGGCCGGTTCGTCGCCTTGGGTGGCTCCTGTTCCACGTGGGCCAATGCTCGGCGGATCTCGTCCGTCGCGCGACGATCAGCGATCCGCCGTCGCGCCTCGGCTACGAGGAGCGTGGCCAGCAGGTCGCCCTCGCCTACGTAGTCCTGACGACGCAGGGCAACGAGCAGGGCTTTCTCGCCAGAAGTAAGGCGCGCAATGAGCCGCTGGTCCTTAAGCACGGCATCGCCTCCGATGTACGCCTGTACGTACACCATACCTTGTATGGGCCACCCTGGCAACCCTGTAGGGTATAAGCAGAATCCATTCAGAGTCTGCTTTCCTACCTCCCACAGGTGCCCTGCGCGGGCGAGCGGAAGCACCTCGCGCAGGTGCGGGGTATGCTGGCATATGTCCAAGGAGAAAGCATGTTCCAAAACGAAAAAGGAACAGGTCAGGCAGGAAAAAGGGCGGCCTGCGCCGCCCTGTCTCCTTTGGATCTACTTCTGCGCGCCAGTCTGCAGCTTCGCGAGGTGTGCGGTGAACCTGGCGAACGCCTCGGGGCTCATGGTCGCGACAGCCGATCCGTCCGCCGTCGAGACGATCACTTCGCCAACTTCGTCCTGCTCGACCGCGACGGCCGCGATCTCGACGGTCTCCACAGTCGGGGCCTCGGGTTGCTGCGTCGTCTGCGTCTCGTCGTCCAAGACAATTCCTCCTCGCAATCCAAGGTAGGGCATTGGGCGGACGGGCGGGAGCGCTGCCGTCAGGCGATTGCCTCACTGACCTCCGCAGCGGACCGAGTGGCCACTACCGCAAGGCTCGCTAAGTCGCGGTCGGCATGGACCTCCTCTAGGAGGCGAGGCAGGAGATGCGCAATCAAGGTAGCCGCATCGGGGTGCAGTCCGATAATCGCCCCCATCCAATCCGCTATGATGCCAGTCCTGTTCTCCATATGGAACACCTCCAATGCCATGATGAAGTAATGACAGTGAGAGTCAAGGAAGTTCATTCGACGCATTAGGCGCACGAAGCATACCACCTGCGTACAAGGCATATTACACAATGAGAACTGCCTAAGACTAAAGAAGATGGCCCTTCACGGCAGCGCCAATGCAGCAAGCCGGGTTCGCCTAGCATGGGTTGCGAGGAGGCTACGAAATGTCGAAGCAGACACCCTGGGAAGAGTTTCAGGTGCCGGGTGTGGTACCGCTCCTGCAGCGCATCGCGCAAGGACAGGACCGCCTCGCCCAAGCAGTCGAGCAGATGGCTGCGGGGCAGCAGGCGCTCGCCGCGAGCATCGGGGCGGTCAACCCGACAACCCCTAGCGTCACCACGGCGCCGGCACCCGTCGCGATGGTGCGTCTGCCTCTGACGGTCAACGACATCCTGCGCAGCGCCGTCGAATCGGGCGACACCGGCAACCTGGCGGTCTATGACAACGACTACATCATCACGGTTGGGGCAGGCGCAACGGTCGTGCAGATCTTCCCCACCTACAGCCGCCCCACAGCGATCATCGGCGATCTTACAGCCTCCGCAAGCGCCTATGACGCGAGCGGGCTTCTAACGGTGCAGATCTTTGTGGACGGCAACCCGGTTGCGGGGCCGAGCGCAACGAGCGCCGTCCCCCTCACCGGCCCCAAGGTCGTCAGCTTCTCGCAGTACTCGATTGCACAGACTGAAGTGCAGGTGGTCGTGACGAACCTCACGGCAGGCAACGTCGACTGCAACTTCCAGGGCGTGCAGGTCTCCATGAGCGCGGAGTTCTTCAAGCAGCACTTCGCCCCGCTCCTCAAGCGATTTGGCTTCGCGGGGTTGTCGTCCCTGGCGTCGGACTAAGATACAGGTTCGCCCCCAGCGCGGGCCGTCTGCCTCCTCCGTGCCGGGGGCCGATTCATGCTCAAAGAGCTACCGAACGCCTGTGGGCGCTTGTGTTCACGCAGCCAGTCGGCATGAGAGGAACGCGGCCGCCCAGGTAGGCCCACAGGGCGCGATTCGTCACGTCGAAGCGCATCGCCGCGAGGAACGGCAGCGGCAGGACGGGGGCGAGACGCCCGAAGACGTGAAGCCAGCGCGTGAATCCGCCTATCTCTCGGCGCAGACGCTCGTTGTACTGGTCAAGCGATTCGCCCGCGTAGATGTGGCGCATCGTAGACTCTGCGGCAAGCCGACCACTCCACAGGGCGTACGGAATGCCCTCGCCGATGATGGGGTCCACGAGTCCCGCCGCGTCTCCCGCGAGAAGCACCTTGCCGCGCTTGACGCGCCTCGCGGGGCGGAAGGGAATCAGGTGGCCGGGGATGCGGTCGGGCAGAGAGACGCCGAACCGCTGGCGCGCGAAGGCGCGCACGATGTCCGGGAGTTCCGGCATGGAGCGGTGCGCGGTGCCGCCGCCGATGGCGAGCGTGCCGTCTCGCTTCGGATACGCCCACAGGAATCCGTGCGGCACCCCAAAGTCGGCGATGCTGGGGCGGTCTCCCGCGCCGCGCGGATCGGGGATGCGGACCTCCATCGCAAAGCCGCGAACGGCAGGCGCAGGGTCAACCGCGCGCCGTGCGACGCCCGCAGCGCCGTCCGCGCCGATCACGACGCGGGCCGCCAGTCGGCGCCCGTCGCGCAGTGTCACGGTGCCCGCCTCGGGGTCCACGGAGGCGACCGCAGCGCCCTCGATCACGTCTGCGCCACGTGCCGCAGCGGCCTCCACAAGGGCCAGGTCCATCCGGGGCCGCGAGGCGAAGAGCAGGGGCGGGTCATGCTCGAACTCCTTGCCGCGCCCGCGCAGTCCCATCCAGAAGCGGTGACTCTCCCCGATCAGGAC
The DNA here is from genome assembly GCA_021799275.1 of Bacillota bacterium. GTDB lineage: Bacteria > Bacillota > Sulfobacillia > JAJZYS01 > JAJYTV01 > JAJZQO01. Next base: position 10,361 of record JAJZAT010000017.1, on the reverse strand, counting down.
ACTTTGCAGGTCGATCACGCCCGCAAGTTGGACGGCCGTCTTTGGTGTGACGACACCACTGCAGAGCTTCTCGCGCGGCAGCTTGTAGCGTTCGATCAGCAGGACGCGCATGGAGCCCGCCAGCGTGCAGGCCGACATGCCGCCAGCGGGGCCGGAGCCGATGATGATTACATCCGCGTCCATGTTCGTCGCCGTCCTTAGCCCGATCTAGGGAAATCTAGATGTGAGCTAGGTTCTCCTAGCTGTGGGTTCATTCCTCCCAATTTCACGGTTAGGGACGATGCACGTATGGATGATGCGACAAGGCTTGGTACTCGGGTTCGTGAGGTGCGGCTAGCGCGGGGAATGACGCAGGAACGGCTTGCGGAGGCAGCGGACGTGAGCGGCGCCTACGTCGCGCAGATAGAGGGCGGCAAGGCAGTCCCGAGCATCGCGGCCCTGGCGCGCATCGCCAGCGCGCTTGCGGTCCCGATCTCGTCTTTGGTGGCCGCGCTGGATGCGGCGCAGGAGAGCGAGGAGGCAGATTTGCGCGCGCAGGTGGTGGCACTCCTCGCAGCATGTGACGCGGCGCAGCTACGTCTCGCGCTCAGGATGGTTGCGGCGATCCGTGCGGAGTGGCCACCGGAGCCCTCGGCCTAGCCTCTTGGGACGGGCTGTTTCCTCTGCCTGTGTGTTGACTGATCTGCCGTGGCTCTATCACGGTGACCGCCACAGGGACATATGTAGGCTGGTTCATCATCGCTTCACACCGGCAGGAGACTGGAGCGCGGTAACGGAATCCACAGCGCGGAGGTGGCATGACGTGGAAGAACTGCCGATGGACTTGCACCTGCAGGTGAACGAGGGAACGGTCCAGCGGTGGCAGCTTTGGAGCCGAAATGTGTACCTGACAAGCAGGCGCCTAGTGATCTACGAAGGTCAACAGAACTGTGCGGTTGCGCCGCTTGAGCACATTTCCAGCGTTCAAACTGTGACTACAACGAACGAGACTCAGCGAGCATGGGGCGGCTTCCTGCTCGGGGTCGGCCTTGTGCTGGCTGCACTAGATGCGCTTGGCGCACTACGCTACTTAGACTACCCCGCAAGTTATCTCATTGGCATGCCTTATAGCATATTGGTACTTGGCCTCGTCATTGCCATAGTTGGCATTATTCTTCTGCTCACTTCCCGTCGCACAGCAGTGTACGTGACGCTTACGTCCGGTGAGAATGTGCTCCTGGCGCCAAAGGGGTACCAGGAATCCGGGAAGCTCCGAGAGGTCATGGCTGCGCTAGGGGACGCACTCGCAATGCCGAGCAGCGTTACCGCCCGGCAGGAGATAGCGACGTCGGTTCAGACCTGACTTGTCTGAATTCGGGGTGGCGCCGACCTTCCTTCGGGCGCTAAGTGCATCAGGACAGAGAATGACAGGGCGGCATCCTAGCCGCCCTATGCCAAAGGATGGCAACATGCGATTCTGCGTCAGCGCGGGCAGGCTAGCGTGAGCGTCCAGTACGAGCCGTTATTCGAGAAACTGTCGCCAAGTTTGAGGATGTCGGGGCCGAACGCCTTGTCTGTGGAGTTGGTGAAGCCCCAGACTGTAATAGTGCCTGTGGCGATCGGGACGTATAGCCCGTTGTCAAGTACCAGGAAGTCCGTCGCTGGAATCCGGTAAAGGTAAGTTGTCTCATAGGCACCAGATACTGCACCGCCCGTCGAAGTGGTTCCGTAGGGGCTAAAGCCCAGGCCACGCAGTACCGCATCCGGGAAAGAAGTGTGGACACCGCCCGTATCCAGAATGACGGTCTGCGGCGAGGTACTCCCAGTCGGTCCAACGACCTTCACCGTCAGGTCGATGCGGTTGCCCGTGAGCGATGACGTAATGGCGCCAGTGAGCGCAGGCGGACAGGGTTGCGTGGTGAGGGTTGCGACGCCGATCCGGTTTTCCCAAGTGGCACTCAGCAGACTTACGTCCCGGTGGTAGTAGTCAATCTGTATGGCATCTCCGGGTGCCGTTTTGGACAACGCATGCGTCAGCGCCGTGCAGTTTGGTGTGTAGTACACAGTACCATTGATGCCTAGCGAGTAGATCACGTCACCTACCGGATCCGTTCGGTCCTCTGATCCAACCAGGCCCATCATGGCTGCTGGTGTGCCAGGGTAGACGTGCAGCACCTCGCAACCCTGCACAGTCCAGTCGCTCGGCGCATCCGTGGTCTCGACGCCGAGGTAGCCGGGCTGGCTCGGCGTGATGTTGACAGGGCTGCTGTTACCGCCTCCGTTGCTGCTTGTCGTGGGACCGAGGGCGCGCTGCCAAGGCAGCGCGTAGGGGACGATCTCCGAGCCATTCCAACGGAAGACGAGGTATGCGCGCGGCTTCCCGACCACATCCGTCGTCATGATCGTGACGGCGTTGGGTGCGGCGCGCGTGATACGCGCTGCGTAGAGGGTGAACGCGCGCACTCGATGACTGCCGATCCAGAAGACGAATCTGTAGAGATGGGAGTTGGAGGGGGACACGCCCTCAGCGGCGCCAAGCGTTCCTCTATGACCGTCTGATGTATGCCAGTAAGAGACGTAGCGGTAGGGCGCAAGCTGCGCCACCACCTGCTGATGGGTAAGTCCTGCCTGCGCCCCGGCGATGCCGGGAATCGCGAAGCTCGCCGCGAGTACGACACCAGCCAAGAGACCCTGCAGCTTCCGCATTCGATCAACCTCTCTCGCTGCTGCTCTCCAGACCGAGCGTAGCATAATCACCCTGTTTTGGCGGGTGGACTCTGGAATGCTACCCGAGAGGTGGAGCGGCGCTCGTCTCAATCCCACGCGGCATCAGCAATCGCGCGCTCGATGTCCGACAGGTCCTCAGCAATGCCCTGCAGCAAGGGCGGTTTCGGCGAATCGGTGGCCGCCGGTTGCCGGGAGGGAAAGGGCGTGGGGGGCGCCATCGTGCCCCCTCCGCTCAGTCCGGCCCGGATCAGGCGCCGTATCTCATCCGACAGTGCACCATCCCGCAGGCGCGACAGGTGGCGGATCAGGTCAGCATCTCGCTTCGAATGCAGGCGCAGATTGACGCGCATCCCGGCTCACGCGCTTTGCCGGGCCAGCAGGAGCCCGTATTCGAGATAGCCGAGGGCATTCGCCATCTGTGGCTGCGGCGGGACCATGACAGCCGGGAAAGCCTGCTCGAGCCACGGCCGCACGAGTTGGGCGCCGCCGCCTGCGAGGATCGTTGCGGTGTACCGGAGTGGGTCGCCGAGGAACGCCTGTGTCTCTTCCGCGATGCGTTCCGCCACGGCCTGAGCGGCGCCAGAGACGATCTCCGACGCGTCGATGGACCTGCCGCCCAGCATGAGCGTCTTCGCCCGGCAGATAGCGTCCATGTCGCCAAGGTCGGGCGCAAAGCCGTGCCGGGCGAGGATGCGGCGCTGCGCCTCCAGGTGGATGCGGGATACGCCGAGGTCCAGCGTCCCGCTGCGGTCAGCGAGGTAGCGCCCGCCGTCGAGCCCCACGACATTCAGGGTTCTGTAGCCCAAGTCCAGCACCGCCACACGGCCGGCAGGGGCGTCCGGTAGCGCGCGGCCGTCGCGAAGCGCCACCGCGTAGAAGGCACCCGCGCCCTGCGGAATCACCCGCACGTCACCGACCGTCACGGTGTACCGTCGTCCGTCGAAGGTGAAGCGGTGTATCCCGAGGAGCAGGCGGCGGACGGCATCCTTCTGCGCGGCGAGTTCGTGAACCGGGAGCCCCGCTATAACGCGGTCGATCGGCAGTTCGGGAACGTCGCGCATCAACTCTGCCAGAAGGCGTAGGGCCTTCGCGCGCTCGGCGGGTTGCTCCGCCTTGCCCGCCGAGAATGCGATACGCCCCTGCTCGCCTGTGGCATCATCGCCCACGAGCCAGCGTGCGCCGTCCGGATCGGTGAGGATGCGGCGGGTGGCGAATTCTCCCAGGTCGAGCGTCGGTGCGGGGGCCGCGATGGCCGGAAACTCCGCGCGCCGTTCGCCGAGCGCGCCCTTGCAACGGCCGAATCCGAGGTCGATGGCTGCAACGAGCATTTTCCGTCCTCCTGTATGACACTTTTTCTGCGGGGCGAACGCATTGGAAACGATGTTGTCATACGCTCGCGCCCGTCATGGTGGGTGGGGACGGGGATCGACTGGCGAGTGTTCTTCTGCATGGAGCAGGCGGTGCAGAGTAGCGGCGCCGATGCCAAGCTTGCGCGCCGTCGCGCGGAGAGACAGCTTATCGCGGCGCATCTCTTCCAGCGCGTCGGCGAGCCGTTCGGCGAAGTTAGGGCGGGCGGTGACGGGAAGGCGTCCGACGCGGGCCTGCACTGTTACCGTGAAGCCCCCGGCCTCGGCGTGCGCTCGGATCTCTGCAAGAGTCTCCTCGGACGCGTCACCGGCACGAAGGAGCAGTCCCCGCTTCATGCGCTCGCGCCCCCTTCGGGCGATCCCTGCTCGGGCACCGCGAGCACATTCGGGGCCACCTGCGCGGCCAGCTTACGCAACTTGTCGGTTGCCCAAGAGAGGCGCGGTGCATAGGGCCGATCCTCTCCCAGTTCGCGGGGCAGTTCGGTGTCGCCCGCTCGCTCAATGTGCAGCGCAAGGAGCTGAGCCGCCAGGGCGACGGGGCCCACGGTCTCGATCAGGGACGCCAGGGTTTCGCGGGCCAATGCGTCCGCGTCGGAGAGCCGCAACAGGTACTCCGCAACCTGCCTTCCCGCCTGTTCCATTTTCGTTTCGGCGCGTGTCGCGGCACGGTCGATACGTCCAGCCGCAGCATCGATGCCTGCAAGCCCCTGGCGCACCTCGCCTGCGGCGTCGCGGACGGCATCGCGGACGGCGCCGAGGAGCTTCGCGCGTTCTTCCTGTAGGGCGGCCACCTCGCCCTGCAGGCGGGCCGTCTCGCTTTGCAGCTTCCTGACGTGCTCGCTCCATGCCGCCACGGCCTTGTTGAGCCCGCCAAGCCGTTCGATCTCATGTGCCACGGCCTCGGGTGCGAGACTCGCAGCAGCGATGGCGCGGAAGACTGCCGCCACGTCCTGTGGCTTCGCACCCTGACGCAGCAGGGCCTCGCCCGCGTCGATCACCTGACGGCGAAGTCGCGAGCCCGCCTCCACGGCGGCGGTCTCGTTCTGCGCGCGCAAAACGCGGGCCTTGGCGTCCGCCAGCAGGTGGGCGGTTTCCTGTTCGCGCGCCGCGAGTTCCTTCTCGCGTAGCGTCAGCTCGCGCGCCCTCTGCCGAAGGCGCTCCGTCTCGTTGCGCTGGGCGCTTTCCGTCTGCCCTGCGTCGGCGAGGGTACGTACGCGGGCCAGGAGGTCAGCCGGGCGGCCGGCGCGCTTCCATGTGTCGGCGACCGCAGAGAGGATCTCCCGCGCGGGAATGCCAGCGGCGGCCATGGTGCCAAGGTCAGCGTGGACCTCTTGGGGAAGACGGGTCTCGAACTTCGGATTTCCGCTTGTCTCTAGGGCCATTTCCATCGCTCCTTTCGAGATGGCGCCAGGGGTGTCGCCAAGGGTGGAGACAGGTCGCGCAAGCCCATCAGGAAGACTCCTTGCTATCGGCGGGGTGGCGACAGCGCGAAAACCGCGCCAGTAGTCACGTTGGGGCAAGGGTGGAGACAGTCCGCTACGCCGTAACGCCGCTACGTATCCGCCTCTGCACTCCCCCGCGTTTTGGGTGCTACGCTGTCGCCACCTTTGGCGCCGCCGTTCCGCCGTTCGGCCTCGTAGGGGTGGTTTCGATGCGATGGAGTGGCTGGGAGGAGCTATTGCAAGCCAGATAATCGCAGATGAACCGATCTGTTCGGGTTCCGGTGGGGAGGGCGGCTGGCGACGGGCCGTAAGGCTCCGGCGCCCAGCCGGGAGGGGCGAGCCGCTAGGACGGCCCCTCCCTTGGATTCTCTGTGGAGAATCTGTTAACGGCATCTCGCCTTCACCTTCTACGCCGCTCAGCGCGCGGATCTCGGGGATTGACTGCGTTCGCGATAGTTCCCGGGTTTGTTCGCGATAGTTCCCACCCGCCTCTGCGTTGGACAGTCATTTCTGCCATCGCCGCAGTCGGTGCGGAGCCCTCTGCCGCTCATCGCGGGGCCGATGGATGCGGATGCTCCCGCGCGTGTCCTGCACGCCGACACGCCATCCATGCAGGCAGCTGATTTCTCGTAGCGCGGCGCGAATGTCATGACGTCTGCGACGCAATGTGCCTTCGGGAATTGGCTGTCCGTCGTCCGGCCATACGTGCTGCAAGAGTGTGGTCACAGAAGCCTTTCCCTGGTGTCCCGGTCTGAGCCATGAAGACAGCCAAGCGTGAAGGAGACGGGCAGTGTCAGTTGTCAACTGCCTGTGCTCCTCCAGACTGATGCGCGCCCATGCCCTGCCACCGTCAATGACCTGCGCCAGATATGGGGAAATGGCGATCAGTATTGGTCCATCGTGAGCAGTCCGAACAGCCCGCGCGAGCAATTGCCCTCTCGACATGACGATTCCATCGCGCTCCACATCGAGCGTCACATGAGCCAAGCGTTCTAGGCTTTCAATCAGGAGACGGCCCCGCTTGCCGGACCACTCCCATCCCGCTTCGCGAGTGAGCGTTCGCCTCGTAGTCGCAAGGGAAAGGGTGTCTTGCCTGGCCTCGCCCTCCAATGCCAGAACTCGTGTGGCCTTGTCGGCGGTAAGCCGTTTCCCCTCCGGTTGCGCCACAAGCGAAAGCACTGTGAGGAGCACGGTCAGATCGTCGGCACCGAGACTCCAAAACTCAGCGAAGGTCCATATCTCGCGAGTCCCCGGTGGGGAGTACCGGACGATGCGACGCTGTCTCTCGCCGCGCGGGATGGCACTGAACAGTCCAGCTAGTGCGTGTGTCTGCTCTAGGCGCGCGTGGTTCGTGAGCAGCGCGCGCTTCTGCGGCTTCGATGTCATGCCATCGACTGTGGTACGGGCACCCAACCCGCATCGTCGTCGCGCTCACGCAAGGCGCGGCCGTTGTCGCGTTTGCCGCGCGTAGACTTGCCCGTCTGGGGCGTATCCGCACGTCCGTACCGCCATGAAAGATCTTCGATGCGCCCCGTACGGCCGTCCATTGCCAGTGGGGCGACCCACTGCGGACGGCCATTGGCGCGGTTCTTCAGGACGAACACCTCAAGCAGTGTGCGCCCAGGAAAGGCATCATCGCATGCGGCTAAAGCCCCAAGGCGGGCAGATTGCAGGTCCTCGTCGTTGTGGGATGCGTAGCAAACGTCCGCACCAGCCAACTTCTGGCCGACTGCGCTGGCCGCAGAAAGTCGGGTCATATTCGCATTGCGGAGCGCGAGCACGACGCTGGCCTCCTGCTCAATCTGCCCAGATTCGCGCAGGTGCGCGAGAGAGGGCACGTAGTCAGCAGCCTTCGCGGCCTCACGGTTCAATTGCGCCGCTGCAATGACAGGGATCTCGATGCGCTGGGCTAGCTGGCGGAGCATAACGACCGTCTGGGCGACCGCCTGTTCGCGGGTCTTCGCGTAGTAGCCCGCCAGAGGGTCGTTCGCCGCGACGGGGGGCATCTGCTGAAGGTAATCGACAAAGGCGACCAGGACGCCCGTTTCCGCATGAAGGGCCTCCACGCGCCGGCCGAAGGTGGTTGCGTCAACTGGCTCGTCCAGGAGCACAAGCCGATGCGAAGCGATCCGTCGAAACTCCTCCAGGGCAGCGAAGACTTCAGGCGACAGCGAAAGGCGCCGCGTCTGCGACAGTACGTCTCCCATGCTCGTCCCTGCGATCATGCCGACAAGCCGTGCGAAGAGGTGGTCCCGGTTCATCTCGGAGGACCAGAAGACGATGCAACCCGTATCCGTTGTGCGGAGCCAATCAAGGACCTGCCACAACTGCAAAGTGGTCTTGCCGGACGATGTAGATGCTGCGACGATGTTTAGGGCGCCTGGGTCGAACGAGACGCCCAAGCCATTCAACCCGCTCCATGCAGTGGGGAGCCCTTCGCGGGCGGCCACGATCCGTTCAATGGCCTCGTCCGCATCAAAGAACGCGGGCCGGTGCTCGTGCATTAGGCGCAGGCGAGCGATCTCTTGAAATGCTTGCCGTGCCTCCTCGTCCCGGCCTTCATCCTGGGCCTGCGCCGAAACATCCGTCAGCGTCCGAATCCGCCGCAGCAGGTATGCTTCGTGCACTCTCTTGGCATGGAATCCAACGTTCGCCGCCGTGGCGACGCCCTGAGCGAGATTGATCAGATAGGTGACGCCACTGATCTCCTCACGGTCGGCACCAATCTCAACCGCCACCGTGTCGTACTCGACGGGCTCGGAACGCTCGAAGAGCCGTAACACGGCGCTGTAAATCGCGCGGTATGTGGGGTTGCTGAACTCCTCTGGTGGCGCGATAGCGATAGCGCGGGGTATGGCTTCGCGTTCGATCAGCATGCAGCCGAGGATTGCCCGTTCAGCCTCTGGCACCTCGTGTGCGGCGCTCATGGCAGGCGCCGCCCTTCGAGGCGCGCGAGGGCGCGGCGGCGCCCGGCTTGCAGGCGAGTCCACTCGCGCCGACAGGTCTGCACACAGGGGCCATGCGGTGGTTCGATGCGGGCGATACCGTCAATGAGGTACTGCGTTGCGCCGATGCGGCGTCGTAGGGCAACGGCTTGCAGCGTCATGGATCTCATGTCAGACTGGCGTTGTAGGGGCGCCGCCTGACTGAAGAGGTTGGGCGGCCGTTTCATGCCCGCCGCCCGCCCTTCGTGACCAACCGCCTCGGACGCCCGCGTTTGGTTGGCGCAACCTGCGGAGCCTCCGAAGTCGCCGCCTCGCCGCGACTGTGAGCCGTTAGCCACGTGCGAACAACTTCGAAGTCGTAACGGATCAGCGGACGCGCGCGCCCTGGCACGTGTAGCGCAACATATGGCAGCCCTCCAGCGCGCAGACGAGACACTGTGCGCTGACAGACGCCCCAGGTACGAGCAAGTTCAGCTTCCGAGAGCAGGGTCCGCTCAGGCCGCGCCAGTTCCATCAGAATCACCTCGGACGCATCATCCATCCGCCCGAGTGCAGCCGTGTACGCTGCCGTCATGTGGGTATACCCCGCATTTGTGGTATACTCTTGACCATGACGGACTATCATGCACCAGACCGAGACCGCCGGAATCCAGTCAGAAGCGTTCGGCTCCCGTCAGAAGCCGACAACCTGCGCTTGCAGGCTGTCTTGGACGCGCGGGGTCTAACCCTGCGCCAGTTCGTGCTGGAGGCGATCAGGGCAGCAGAGACGGGCACGCTTCAAGAGGGCGCCGTAACGCTTGGCGAGTCCGACATGCCGGTACTAGAAACCATCGAAAGTTGGCTAGTCTTCGTTGCCGATCGGCACAACTGGGTGACAGTGCCGGGCCATCGGCGCCAATTAACTACTGCTGCATCTTGGGCGCGTGCCCGTCTGGGCGAACTGGACATTCGCCGCCAGCGCCGATGGGTGGAGGAACAACGCCAGTGGGAAGAGGAGAAAGCGATTCGCCGCAGGGAACGCGCGACCGCGAGGGCGAGGGCCAAAGAAGACGCCATGCGCGCTGGCACAAACGCGCTTACACAAACGAATTTTAGGACAGACCAAGAGTGACCCTTGCAGACACGCCTGCAGACATTTTGGGGTCAAATGTGGTCTTTACTAGTCCTGGGCAGTAGTTTCGGCAAAACGCCGAAACTCGCATAAGCAGCGGGTTTCTTGCGGTATGAGGCCATTTCTAGTAACTTCGTTAGAACAACTCGTAATGCGCAGGTCGTCAGTTCGAGTCTGACCACCAGCTCCAGAAATGCGGCGCCAAGGCGCCACCCCCAGCAGTTGTCTGGGGAGTGGCGTCTATTTCACTGTTACGCCGTTTGCCCGCGTGCCAGGCATCCGGCACACGGTGGAGCGTCGCCTTGCATCCCAACGGCGTAAGATGCCGCTATGGCCAACCCATACTTCGCGACCCGACTGGAATTGCGCACTTTGAAAGGGAACGAGATCTGGGCCATGGGCCCAATCACGCTCCCTTGAGTCCCTACCACTCAGTGGTGCGTGTAGGCGTGCCCGTCGTATTGGATGTTCGTGATCGTATCTGTGGCCGGTACCGGTTGGCTAGCGTCTGCGACGATGTAGACGCCCGTTACGTCCCCGGCACAACCGGCATTCCGCAGATCCTCGAGCGCCGTAGCGTAGTTGGTCCAGGCGTTGAGCGTGCCGCATCCCATCGTTGACCATATGGATCCGGCCTGGTCGGGGTAGCCGAACAGGTAGCCGCCGTTAGTTCACCATGCCCCGGGGCGGGGCACCGTCGGGCATGAAAATGGGCAGGCCAGGTAGAAGGTTGCCCTGCGCCTTGTGGAGGTCGGTTCGCCTTGGTGCGTAAGAGCCCGTGCGTTAGTTT
>JAJZAT010000016.1 GCA_021799275.1 Bacillota bacterium | reverse complement strand
CGCATGAGCGGCGCAAATGCGGTTTGGTCCAGACCACGCGTGTGAAGGAAGGGAGGCCGTATCCCCAGAGGGTGGAAGTCGGTTGCTTGGGTCGCGTTTCAGATACGAACGTCCGTTGAGCTAAAGCAGGAACTGATGGCCTACGCCCGTGCCACAGGTCAGTCTCAGCAGGCTGTAGTGACACAGGCCCTGGAGAGTTTTCTGAGCAAGGCCAAGGACGTTGGACCTGGAGACACCAGGTCATCGGGCGTTTCCTGATCGCTGTTCGATTCCGCATTCGGCAGGAGGTAGAGCCTGAATGCACCAAAGGTTCCGCGCGTGGGTCGCCGGAACGCTTTCGACCGTCATGCTCGTTGCGATGAGCATAGGCGCATTTGCAGCGCCTGCGGCGGCCAGTGGTAATTCCGGCACCGTCTCGTCCCTAAGTGTGACGTCTTCTACAGCCGGGCCGACCACGGTTGGCCAGAGTGTGTACTACAGCCTCGATATGGGTTTCAGCGCTGCCCCATCCAGCGGTGAAACCATCGATGTGTCGTTCGGTGGGCAAGGCAGCGGATTTGACCTGTCCAAGGCCTCGGTTACGAGCGCCGTGTACTCCGGTACCACGTCTGGTACTACAGCGGCCTCTCTTCTCTTCGTCAACGGCAACTCCGCTCAACTCCAGCTCGGCGACCTGCCGACGGGTGTCACGAACGTGACCGCGACCGTCTATGGTGTGACGAACCCCACCACGGCTGGCACGTATGCCATTAGTGTGGAAGATCCATTTGGAAGCGCGCCTTTGAGCCGGAACGTCTCCGTGACCGCTGGTTCGGCCACATCTTTGAAGGTGGCGGCTCCGGCGTCGGAGACTGCCGGCACTCCGTTCGATGTGGCCGTGGCCGCCTACGACCAGTACGGCAACATAGCAACCGGATACACGGGTACCATCACCCTGACCACAAACGATGGCAACAGTCCGTCGAAGCAGGCACCGGACGTGGGCACACCCTACACGTTCACGTCAGCTGACCAGGGCCAAGCCACCACCCTGCCTGTGACCCTCTACAACGCCACCGGCTCAGCCACCATCACGGCAAGCGACGGCACGCTGAGCGCCACCTCCGGAAGTATCGCCGTCAGCGCTGCTGTGGCGGCAGATCTGGTTATGAGCGGCCCACCGAACATCGCGCCGAACGTTACAGACGGGCCGTTCACCCTCCAGACCACGGACCAATACGGAAACCCGGCTCCGGTCGCTAGTGCGACAACCGTGTCGGTTTCGGGTAATGGCGTTAGCCTGTACGCCTGGACGAACGGTGCCGTTGGGGCCACTGAAAACAATGTCGCCATGGCGGCAGGGGTGTCGAGCGCTCAGTTCGGCGTCAAGGCCACCACGGTAGGGTCGACTCCGCTGACCTACGCGTCCAACCCGGCTCTGAATGTCAGCGGACCGTACCAGCTGGCCGTCGGAGTCCCTGCGACAGTGGCGTTCGCCAACGGTGCCACCCAGGCCACGATTCCCGTCATGCAGCGGATCCCGGTGACCATCAGCGTACCGAGTGGCAACGGCGACTCCAGCGTCGTGCTGAGTGCCGTGTACAATTCGAACAACATCGGCAGCTTCTACCTGAACCCCTCCGATGCAACGCCGATTGCCAACAATACGGTGAGCATCGCCGCGGGCAAGTCCCAGACCGTCTACTACGCGGAAGACACGCAGACTCAACTCAACCGGGCGTCCATTCCCGTCAGCATCACGGCGGACGACGGCGCGGGCGCTTCTTCTGCCATCACGCTGACGGTTGTCCCTGCGGGAACCGTGGCCGCGGTCGCGCTTCTGCCGAACGACCAGAGCCAGACCACCATCACGGCTAGCAAGGATGGCAGTGGCCAGGGCACCAGCACGACCTTGACGATCGAGTTGCAGGACCAGTACGGCAACGCGATCACTCCGTCAAGCGATGTCACCGTCGGGCTGCAGTCCTACCAGAAGGCGAACAACGACCCCGGGACCCTGGTGTTCGCCCAGAGCGGGCAGCCCGTGACCTCTGTCACGCTCACGCCAAAGGCTCCATCGGTGACGGTTTCCGTCTACGACCCGACCGCTGGCGATTACTTTGTGACGCTCACCGGTGCGGACATCTATTCGGAAACCGCTCCTGAAATCACGGTGAACCCAGCCGCACAGGCTAGCCAGATCGTGATGTCGTTACAAGCCGCAGGCACGAACGGATATCCCGTCACTCTGCAACTTGAGGACCAGTACGGCAACGTCGTTACAACTGGCCAGTCCACAGAGGTGGCCCTTAACTCCTCCGCGACCGGTGGGTACTTCACGGATCTCTCCGGGAATCCGATCACTCAGATCGCGATCCCGAGCAGCGTCTCCTCCGTGAGCTTCTACTACGTGGAGGCCACGGGCGCGTCCGGCACCACGACCCTGACCGCCAGTTCCGCGGGTCTTGCGAGTGGCACGGGCCAAATCGTCGACCCGACGGCTCTGACGATCAGTGGCATCGCTAAGAACACGTGGTACGGCGGCGGGGTGCCAATTACGTTCACGCTCAGCGGTCCCACCGGTGCAATCCTGCACCCGCTGGCGACCGACCTGGTGCTGAACCTTACGGCCACCGGTGGCGCCACGTTCGAGTCTGGCGGCAGCGCGGTAACGAGCGTGACGATTCCTGCCGGCTCGATGTCGGCTGACGTCAACGTCGTCATTCCCGCCACCAGTACGACCCCGATCTCCGTGACGGCCACTCCGGCCAGTGGGTCCATCCCGGCCGAGAGCGTCACGATCAACACCGAGCCCTTGACCTACGTGTCCGCGACCTTGTATCCGGGTTGGAACGCGATCTCGGTTCCCTTCGTGCTTGCCAACCCGTCGTTCCAGGCCATCCTCGGCAGCTCCGAGTCTCAGGTCGCCAGCGCACTCGCCTACCAGAATGGGGCGTGGGTGCAGGTGACGTCCGCCAACGAGGCGGCGATCCTGTCGCAGCCGATGACAGGCCTGATGCTGGACATCAGCGGGAACACGCCGGTCACGGCGTACTTCCAGCCCACCTCCAGCCCGAACCCGCCGCCGCAGATCGCGCTGACAGCCGGCTGGAACCTTGTCGGCCCGTCGGCCGCATGGGACTACGGTGCCGACGATTACCAGAGCTACGCCGACTTCCTCGCGAACACACCTGCTTCGCTCGTGACCGAGATTGTCGATCCGAGTGGCTACAACTATCCGTCCATTGACCCATCTAAGGACACCTACGATGAGGTGTGGGATGGCTTTGGATACTGGGTGTACTCCACCGGATCCGGCACTCTGATCGGCGAAGTGTCGACTCCCGTCCAGTAACCCAACAACCTGCAACACGCGGGGGTGGGGCGGCGGCTCTCCTGTCGCCCCGCCCCTCCAAAGCGACCACCATGTCATAGGAAAGAAGGGTATCGCGTGGCGAAGCTGAGCGGCCGCGCCGTCGCGCTCGCAGCCGGACTTGTCCTGGCTCTGGCCGGCAGTGCGGGGGCGCAAAGTGCGCCGACCCTGCCGCTTGTGGTGTATGGAACCGTGGCAGCGGGCAGCGGCACGCCTCTGGCTGGCGTGACGGTGCAGGCCCTGCTGGCAGGGCAGGCTGTGAGCGGAGCGACGGCCACTACGGCGTCCGACGGAACGTTTGGGGGGCCCGGTCTCTCGAATTCAAACGACCTGATCGTTCAGGGTACCAATGCGGACCTTGGCCAGCCCGTCACGTTCGACGTGAACGGACAGACGGCGTCGATCAGCAGTTATACCTGTACGCCCAGTGAAAGTACGAGCGTTCTCTCGTACCAGAGCACCACATGTGACGTGCAATTGACGGCGGCAGAGTCGGCACCGGAAGTCGCTAGCCTAAGTCCCACAAGCGGTCCGACCTCCGGCGGAACGACCGTCACTATCACGGGTAGCGGCTTCACCGGAGCCACTGGCGTTGTCTTTGGCTCCACTCCGGCGACGTCCTTCCAGGTGACCTCCGACACGCAGATCACCGCCACGGACCCGGCGGAGGCGGCAGGTACGGTGGATGTGCAGGTCACCAGCGCCTTTGGAACAAGCTCGAAGGTGGCAAGCGACCAATTCACCTATACCAATGGCCCGAGCGTAAGCTCGGTCAGCCCGGCGAGCGGGCCGGTCGGAGGCGGCACCACCGTAACCATTGAGGGTAGCGGCTTTGGTGGTGCCACCGCAGTGTCGTTCGGGGCGACGGCCGCAACGAGCTTCAATGTAGTCTCGGACACCGAGATCGCCGCCACCGCGCCGGCTGAAGCGGCAGGCACGGTCGACGTGGTCGTCACTACTCCATATGGCACCAGTGCCAAGAGTGCGGCCGACGACTTCAGTTACGTCGCAGCCCCGGCTGTGGCTTCCGTTACCCCGAGCAGCGGGTCGACGGCGGGTGGAACCACCATAACCATTGTGGGCAGTGGCTTTAGTGGTGCCACTGAAGTATCGTTCGGCGCGACAGCCGCAACGAGCTTCAACGTAGTCTCGAACACCGAGATCTCCGCCATCGCGCCGGCCGAAGCGGCGGGCACGGTCGACGTGAGCGTGACCACGTCGTATGGAACGAGTGCCAAGAGTTCGGCGGACCAGTTCACCTATGCAGTTGCATCGGGCGGTTCAGGCGGGGGAACTGGCGGTGGCGCCGGTGGCGGCGCGGGGGGATCTTCTGGCGGTTCCGGCAGCAGTGGTTCCCTCCCGCCCACGGCGACTCAGCAGTTCGGCGGTGCAGGGGGCACGCTCAGCACCTCGGACAACTCCGTGACGCTCTCCGTGCCCGACGGTGCCTTGTCGAACTCGACGACCGTCTCCATCAGCGAGGCGTCCGCTTCGTCCGGCAACTCACCGATCAGCCAAACCATCCAGGCAGCTTCCCCGGTCGTCGACCTGAGCTTTGGCGGGGCCACTCTCCTGCACCCGGTGCGCGTCACGTTCGCGTACACGATGCCAAGTGGCGCCAGTGCGTTGTCGTCACAGCGTGTCGGCCTCTTCTACGATGACACCTGGCACTGGGTGAAAGGTAGCGTGGACACCCAGAGCGGCACGGTAACCGCAGACGTGGCACAGCCTGGCCAATACGTCGTTCTCGTCAACACGACCAAGTTCAACGACATTCCGTCGAACTATAGTGCGTCGTCGCAGTTGGATACGCTTCTCGGGCGCGGCGCAGTCTCGGGATTCCCCGACGGCGGATTCCACCCGACCGCTCAAGTGACCCGTGCTCAGTTCGTCAAGATGCTGGTGCTCGCCTTGGGGCTGAACGTTCCGGCTCAGCCTACCAACGACGGATTCAAGGACGTTCCGGCCGACAGCTGGTATGCCCCGTACGTGGACGCCGCTGTCCAGGCGAAACTCGTTGAGGGCGTTACCGCCGCGAAGTTCGCCCCGGGCGATCCGATTACGCGTGAACAGCTTGCGGTGATGGTGGCGCGGGCGATGAACGGGTACACGCCAAGCGCGCCGCTTCCGTTCCAGTTCGAGGACCAGGGTAGGATAGGCGCCTGGGCGCTGCCTGCGGTCACCCAGGCTGTACAGGCAGGAATAGTGCAAGGGATGCCGGACGGCACCTTCGCGCCGTTGAGCGTTGCGACGCGGACGGACGCTGTCACCTGGCTGGGCAACCTGGTGACGATTACGAACCAATAGCACGCGACGCACGCAACTCGAACCGGACAGCCGAATGAAGTGAGGGGGCGGCCACTGGGCCCGCCCCCTTCACCACGCTTAAGTGACGCGGAACACTACCGCGGAGTTCTGTCGGCACGGGACGGAGTTCCCCGATAGACCTGAGACCTAAGCGCTATCGCGGAGGACCAGGGCGATGAGAAGCAACACGGTGGTCAAGACCCGGACGGCAACGGTCACTGAAGTGGCTGGAGACGCCGGAGCCATTTGGCGCCACCCGGAATGTCTCATGGCGGACCTGCGTCTAAATCCGCTCCTATAAGCGGGGGCTGGTGAGTTTAGAAACGCCACCGCCCTGCGGGCAGCCGCAGAATTCCGTGCCCTACCTGCCACCGTCGTCACCCGCCAGAACCCTCGCGGAGAGGTCAGCCCGTCCGCGCGTTCCCGTCTTGCGGTAGACATTGGCCAGGTGCGTCTTGACGGTATTCTCGCTGACGATCAACGCCTTCGCCACTTCGCCCACTGTCATGCCCTGGATCACGAGATAGGCCACCTCGAGCTCACGATGGCTGAGCGGTGTGGATGCCATGCCGGCGAGGTTGAGACGGAGCCGGTCTGGGGATGGAGGAGAGATCGAGGAAAACTGGGGTTCCGTCTCTTCTGGCGAAGCACCTGCGCGGTCGCTTCTCGGTGCCCGCTTCAGTAGAGCTGTGTCCCGGAAGAAGACGATGGCGACGAGCATGAGGAATAGCATGCCGCCCGCGAGCGTCGTGGTCGGAAGGTGGGCAAGGATGGGCACCTGGGCTTGGAGCCCTGCGCCGATGAGGATCGGAAGCACATTCATGTTGAGTCCGATACCGAACACCGTGGCTGTTCCCCGGGCTGGTGCGATCTCGAGCAGGGCCACCCAGGTCAGGAGGTCCATTGCCGCGTAGCCGGCTCCCATCAACACCTGCACCGTCATGGCACCGGTGAAGTCGGGCGCCGCGGCCCAGACCAGGAACGCCGCGCCCAACAGGAGGGGACCGGCCACTGCCACATTCCTCAGCGTCGTGCGGTCGCCCAGGAGGGCCAGAAGGGGAATACAAAGCACGTAGGAGAGCAGGGTCGGATCCACTTGCGTGTGCAACGCCCTGAGGAGACTCGGGGTGATGGTGGAGTAGGTAACGCCGGATGCCAAGTAGACAACGAAAAGAAATGGCGCGAGGAGCCATAGCTCTCTCAGGTCTGGGAATATCGGAGTCCTTTGGACCTTTGGCAACTCATTGCTCTCCACACCGATGTTGGCCAGTTTCGGTCCATATAAGGCACTGGCGACGAGTGGCAGCGATGCGAGGACGACCAGCCAGGCGGGTTGCACGTGACCGAGGCCGAAAGACCAGGCGTACTTGAGGCCGTTGGCGGCGACCGGTACGCCAGCAAAGGCTATGGCGCGGCGCCGGAGGGGTACCAGAGACCGGAAGGTCGGCGACCACGCGACGATGCCCCAGGCCGCGACAAGACCGAGCAGAGGAAAGATTGCGGGCGACGTCGCCGGCGCGGCAGCGGTTAGGGCCGTCAGGAGGAAACACACAGGGGCTGCCCAGGCAAGCCCGGCTCTGCGAAAGACGGGCCAAGCGTCGGAGATGAGGCCGGATCCGGCTAGTCCTACCGCATGCCCTCCAAGAAACAGGTAGATCGGTGTGGTGGGATCCAGGTGTGCTGCGGCGGCGAGCCCTAACCAGGTCGGCCCAAAGAGCGGCACCGAAAGAAGCCAGGCGAAGATACCACCAAGAAATGCAATGGCCGGGAATAGTTGACGGGGAGTGGCCGCATCGCTGGAGTACGCCGCAGCTTCCTCCATAAATGATCCCTCCAGGAAAGTGCAAATCACCCTTATGGGTGAGGGCCATTCACCGCTTTGGGTGATTTTCCTGCGGGAGGGAGCTCCGTTCAATTAATCACATCGGTAGGATGTCGCAGGCGCCTCAACAGTGGGCCTTCGGCATTGCCATGTAAAAGGGGGGAGCGTCATCAAGGTACTCAAGTGGGTGGGCAGGGTCCTGGCCATCTTCGCCGCCGTCCTCGCGGTGGTGGTCGGGCTCGCGGGTAGCTGGGGCGATGCCATCTACGCCCTGTTCCTGGCGGCCATCATTTGGTTCTGGACGGACTTCATGGTCGCCCGGATGACTCGGAGCCGCATGGAGCGGGCCGCGAAGCAGTCTTCACAAGGGGAGAGCCACTGACCCAGCGCAACGCGCACACGGGGGGGAGACGCGTGTACTGTCCTAGTTGCGGGGCCACGAACGCCGAAGGTGGCCTGCATTGCATCCACTGCGGCCAAGCCCTGACGGCGGCGCCAGCGGAAGCCGCGCAGGGACGGCTGCCGACGGCCCCGAGTCAGCATTGGGCCATTCCGGACCTCGTCTCGACCATGTTACCGCACGCCGCACCGCACCGTCGGCGTGCCTTCTGGATCGCCATGCTCGTCGGCCTCCTGGTGATGGGCGCCTGGGGAGCACTTGCCGTCTGGCTCGACGACCCAGGTGTGACCATCCGGCTCCTGGTGTTCGGATCGCTGTTTGTACCTGTCCTCTTCGTCTTCTTCATGGCCAGCGAGGGACTTACCGAAGAGCCGCCGGCGATCGTGCTGGTGGAGATCTTCGTGGGCGTCGCTCTCGTAGGCAACCTGGCCGCTTTCCTGCTGAACAGCTTCCTCCCGTTCGGCCTGGCGGGCGCCGGACCGGTGGAGGAGACGGTGAAGTTCCTCGGCGTCGTCTGGCTGCTCCGCCGGTGCAAGTACGTCTCGATCATGGACGGGATCCTGTTCGGGGCCGCAGCGGGCATGGGTTTTGCCGCATCGGAAAACCTGAGCTACTTCTTCTCCGCCTACTCGACTTACGGCATCGCGGCTGCGGCCAACGCTCTGCAGGCCGGAACCGTCCACTCCTTCGCCCAGCTTCAGTACGCATTCAACCACGCAGGACTTTCGGGCCTCATGAACGTCTTCTTCCTTCGCTCGTTCCTTGGTCCCTGGATGCATGGCTCCTGGACGGCCATCATCGCCGGCATGGCCTGGCGCGAGGCGTCGGGCGGCAAGATCCGAATCGATCTGAAGCTGATCGGCACCGCGATCGTCGTGATGGCGATGCATTCGCTGTGGGACCTCTCGACCGGTGTGGTGTCGGATCTGCTGTTCGTCGTCATCCTGATCGTCGACGTATACTTCCTGCGAGGTCTCATCCTTGCCGCACACCGGCAGGAGCGAGGCGAGCCGATCCAGGAGGATCGTCCGATCAGGGCACGGCGGGCCAGGTACTGCCCGCACTGCGGCGGGCGCCTCAGCCACGACGCACAGTTCTGTGGCAAGTGCGGCGGCCTGGTGGACGCCGGGGCGGTCGTCACAGCCGCGCAGGCACCGTCCGAAGCTGTCGTGAGCCCGTCCTGACCTGACGGGGGGAGATACTTGTGGCTGAGATCGGTGTGGGCGCGCCGCGAGAAGCCATGCGCCCGGAGACTCCACCCTACTGGCTACGCTACGCTGGGCACTTCGTGCGCTTCGGCACCCTCGACCCGCTCATCCGCGGCATGGCCTTCGCCGCCACCGCAGCGGTGGTCCTGGGCCTTCTGGTGCTCACCCTGCCGCTTGAAAGGCTGGCTGCCGTCCACGCGGCGACAGGGCTCCTGAACATTCGCATGCCTTGGCCGGTTCTGGCCGGAGGAGCCCTGCTCCAGGCGGCTGGCTGGTGGTATCTCCTGGCGGGCGCGGCGATGGCTGGCGCGGCGATGCGCTGGCCCATCGCCCTTGCCTTTCTCCTGTTTTTCGGACTCGTGGTGCCGGGCGATCTGGCGGTTGCGCTGCCGGTCCTCCTTACGATCGGCTACCTCATCTACACGGCGTTCCGGCGGCCGACCGACAAGTGGGCTTTGGCCATCACGGGCGGGTTGGTCGTCCTCACGTACCTTCTCCTGTTCTTAAGCGACGCCGCCGCCGTGTCCATGACCCTCTTGAACCAGGTCATGGTCTTCTACCTCCTCTTCATTCCGATCATCTTCTACTCCGGCTTCGACCTCGGTCAGACGGGCCTCTACCTCACACGATTCGCCCTGACCCACGCGCATCGCCACCTCGAGACGGAGGTCGTCTGGTGGTTCGCGCTCGCCATCGTGGGCGTGAAGATCCTGATCCTCGCCCTGACCTGGCAGACGCCAGGACTTGGCGTGTTCACGGCCCTCCTGCTGATCGCGGTGGCGGCCTGGGCGTGCCGCGCCGTATCGCCGAGAGAGGAGGAGCCACCAGAACTGCTGCCGTTCCTTGCAGCCCTATTGATCATTCTCGTTGTCTTCATGCCCCAGGGGCTGCATCTTGTCTTCGGCTGGAGCGCCCTGCTCGCGCTGATTCTGGCGGCGGTGTTCCTGCCGGCCTCCCGCCGGCGACCCGGCTGGCGCGCGGGGGCGATGTTCCTGCTTCTGTTCGGCCTCTGGAACGTCAGCAATGTGATGGCTCTTGGTCCCGGGAACCCGGTCTGGGGCATCATCCATGGCACTTTGGCCATCGGCGCTCGCGGCATGAACGAGGCCGTGACCCTGTCGGCCCTCGGCTATCTCCTCTGGCTCAGGTGGCGTCATCGCCTGACCGTTGAGCGCGCACTCTTCGCGATCTTCTGGCTACTGGGCCTCACGCTCGCGCTCGACACCTGGAACCTCTTCGACTGGATGCACACCCTGACGCGCGGTCTGCTCTCCGCCGAGGCCCTGCTGCTGATCGTAGGCATCGGGCACGAGATCCTGGCGAGCGGTGGCATCCTCAACCGCGGCTCGAGGGGGCTGCCCCGCAATTCCCGCGTGTTGCTCTACCTCGGCTACCTTCTCCTCCTCGTGGGAGCGACCGTCCTCGCGAACGGTACCCAGGGGCCCACGGCGGACCTGATCAATACGGACGACCTCCAGGCCGGCGGTTTGATCCTGATCGGCCTGCCGCTCTACCTCCAGCAGTTCCTGCACGCTTTCTCGTTCGGCCACCTGCCGCGCCTGGAGGAGGACGAGGCATGATGACGGGAGCCCCACGCGGCCGGAAACCAGTCGGATGACGGAGGGGGTGTCGGGCATGGTCCGTAGGTCCCTGGCGGTGCTGACAGTCGTCTGCGCGCTTGCGTTGCCGCTCTATCCTGTCAGCGCAGCGGCGTCACCTCAGAAGACACTGCCGATCAAGATCTGCCTGAGTCAGCCGAAGAGCGTGCAGATGGGCGGCCAGGACGTCCTGAGCTGTCCGAACCCCGCGACCAACGTGCCGAGGAAGAAGTCCTTCTATCTCCTCATATCCGTAACGGCCCAGCAGGGGTTTCAGACCTATGCCCTCGACTGGGCGCTGAAGCGCTGGCAGCCGAAGCGCCACCGCTGGGCGACGATGCGCCAGCAAATTGGGACAAAGATCCAGCCCGACTGGCAATACGTGTGGCTGTCGGAGCAGGGACTCGCTCCTGGCAGCTATAGGGCCTTCGTCTCTTCGGACTTCCTGGCCAAGTATACGAACGCGCCGATGTTCTACTTCGCCACCTCGTTCAAGGTGCGTTAGGGAGGCAGCAGGGCATCGGCGCCTGGGGAGGATCTCTATGGTGCCCTTTCGATCGAGGCCGAACATCCGGCGTCTGGCTCTTGGCCTGGCCGTGGGAGCTGCGCTGCTGGGCGTCGCCGCGTGCTCCGGAAACCAGGGCGGTGGCAACCCGGCGGTGACGTCAGCCGCAAGCGGTGTGTCGTGCCCTGCGGGACCAACCAGCTCGCCCGGCACGTTGACGGCGTCGGGGCAGCAGTTCAAAGGTGACGGGCTCGACGTGACGGCTGAGGCCAGTCTCGACCCCAACTACGGCGTGAATGGCACGATCGATGTCAAGGTGACTGTCCTCTGCCCCACCGGCGTGACCGACGTGAGCGTCTTTCAGAGCTACCAGTCCTATGGGTCGACCGTCGGTGCGCATCTTTCGGAACTATCCCATGACGGCAACACCTGGACCTTCGCGCTCTTCGCCGACAACCTGAGCGGCCAGGAGCCATTCCAGGTGGCTCTGTACCAAGGGGCGCTCTCGGGCAGCGGCAAGCCGGCCCTCGCGACCATCGTCTTCAAGTGGCCGGCAAGTCTAATCAAGGACATGGCGAGCTAAGACGCCCCGTCGACCAAGCGCGGGTCCCAAAACTGCCAGGAGAAGTGACGGATCGCTGCGTCGGGGGTGTCCTGCAAACGCAGTAGACTCACCGCGACGGCGAGCGGCAACACGATCGTCGACGCAGTTCGTCATCGTGGAAGGCCTAGTCACCTCCGCCACGTCACGGACAACACTATCTCAGTCGACCTATGACTTCGGCGGCATCTGGCTAGACCCGCTGGCCCCTGCGGGGACCTGCACCGTGACCTCCGCGAGACTGACTTCTCTTGGACCGAGCGGCATGTTTGAGAGCAAAGGCCAGCCAGACAACCAGCCCGCCTCGGAGAGGGGCGGGCTGCTTCGCTGCGCGGGGAGTGAGGCAGCCACGAGGCCCCGCTCCTGGTCATGCGGACGGCGATATCCGAGCGGGAGGCGTCGAACTGGTCCTGAAGGAGCCGGTGCCGCCCGATGACGCCTCGCGGCGCGGATTCCGGCCGCGATGCAGGAGAGCGACGTGGCCGCAGGAGAATGGACGATCCCGAGCTGTGCGCCGCAGGGGTCGCCTGCCGCCCGCAGTTGCCCCAAGAAGAACGGCGGAGGACGTGGAGGGAGACATCGTGGAGACGCGACCACCCCAGGAGAACCGCTACGTCGTGCGCCTGGGCTTGGTGGGCCAGGCGAGCGTCGAAGACGCGTACCGGCTGATCGGTGCCAAGATCCTGCACCTGATGATCGTCGCCATCCTGGAGCAGGGCGGCCCGCTGGATCTCGAGCAGATGGTGGCGCGGCTCGAGCGGGCCGGGGTGCCCTCCCGCGTCGGGAACCTCGCCGTCTCCGTGCAGAAGGCCTGGACGGGGCGGCCGCCCATCTACCGCGATACCCACGGCCGCTTCGACCTGGACCTCCAGTACTGGGAACTTCCCTGGCTCTTGCGCAGGCTCGGCCTGCTGCCCCCGCCCAAGGGACCTGCGATCGTGCCCGAGCCGTCCCCGCCGCCGCCTTCGCCGGCCCCCTCGGAGCCGCTCTCCCAAGACGAGGTGACCGCGGCGTTCCGGGATGCGAGCCTCTACGGGTTCGCCGCCTCCCGGCAAGTGGCCGCCGTCCTCGACGGCTATGGCTCGCCGCTGGCCTTGGAGGCGGTCGAGGAGATTCTCGCGGGATTGACCCGCTGGCGCTTTGCCTTCGACCAGACGCGCGTCCGCTACTGGAAGACGCCGCTCGTCTCGCTGGGGCCGGAGGGCCTTGCGCACCTGAACCGCGACTGCCCCGAACTCCTCGAGATGCGGGCCATGGTGCGCGAACGCGCACGCCCGCACTACGAGCGTCTGGCGGCGCAGCAGCGGTCGGAGGACTACGCCAGGGCGGCGCGGGAAAGGGAAAGGCTTGCGCGTGAGGCAGAGACTGCGCAGGAGCGCAATAGGAGCCACGCCGTGCTGCGCCTTGTCCGACTTCCGGACGGGCGGGCCGGCTGCGCCGCGCTGCTTGATGTCGAGCGGCGGGAGATCAGGACGTTCCTGCCAAAGGAGATGGCAGACCTGCCACAGGCGCTCGGCCGCCACGACGCCCTAGCAGGGCTTGACGTCCGCGACGCCCTCGAGGTGCTCGGCTTGGCCCCCTACGACTGGAAGCTCGAGGAGCTGCGACCGTCCGAGCGGACGGTCAGGCTGAACCGCGCGGGTCGACGCCTCAGGGTCACGTTCGAACTCGTGAGCCGCTCCACGACCGGCATCCAGCGCCCCCTGGCCGATCCCGAGGTTCTGGCCGGCTACATCGCAAAGGCCGCCTGGGGTCGCCTGCGCAGGCGGCTCGAGAGCGATGTCAAGGCGCTCTACGCCATTCGGCAGTACGCCGCGCTGCACGGCTACCTGCGACTGCGCTGGGGCTTCATCGACGACGTTCTTTCCCTGGAGTGGACAGCCTTCAGCGAGGCGCCGCTGCTTCCGGCGCTCCACGCCGCGCAGGAGAGCGGCGAGACGATCGCACTCGTGCTCGGCGGGGCGCCAGGCTGGGCCGAGCCCTGGTCGCGGGTCTGCCGCTGCAGGGTGCTGCGCGTCGAGCGCGGCCGCGCTCAGTTGGCGTTCGAGGGCGAGCAGTTCATCGAGGCGATCCCCCTCGAGGACATCCAGGCCTTATACCGCTTGTAGGCCTACGTACCACCTGCCCTGGGAGGTGCGGCTGGATTCCCCCGACGCGGCTCGCGACGCCTCCGCTCGCGCCCGGCGCCGCAGGGGCAAGAATGGCTCGACCGATCGGGCAGGTGCACGGGGCGCCCAAGGGGCGAAGCCGCCGCGTGGCACGTTTTGGCGACGAAAGGCACCCAGCCGAAGGGCAGCGGGGGATCTGCGGTCAGGCGTCGCGCCCGCAGCAGTGCTTGTACTTGCGGCCGCTGCCGCACGGGCAGGGTTCGTTGCGACCTGGGCCCGGCTCCCGACGCCACGGCTCGCGGCCCGACGGGATGAGGTCACTCTTGGGCCCACACTGGTCGGGCGGCGTGCGATCCGGGCTGAGCAGGAGCGAGGCGAGGGGCAGGTATGCAGCCGCGTCGTCCCCGCGTGCGCGGATATGGATCGTCGTCTCCTCCATGCGGGTCCATATCGTGTCGCCGGATCTGGCGGCGGACATTTCCTCCTCGGATGGGAAGAAAGGAATCTCGTCCCCAGAGTTCCGATGGATACGCATGAGGTCTCTCAGCGCGGCCGCGAGGAGCTTGCGCATTTCCTGAAGCGGCAGGGCACGGTAGCGGCGCGCCACGGCGACGGCGTGGCGCAGGTGGCGTGCGGCCTCCGCCGGATCGAGGCGGCGCAGCATGTGGCCGATGAGCAGAAGGGCCTCGAAGTGATCCGGTTCGAGGTCGAGGGCGCGCTCCGCGGCGGTCATCGCGAGATCCGGCCTGCCGCCCGTCAGGTAGACGTTCGCGAGGCGGACGAAGTGCTGGGCGTTCAGGGGATCCGCGAGCAGCAGGTCGAGGAGATGCTCCTCCGCGTCGGCGCTGCTGCGCGGGCGGTGGCCGTCGAAGAGTTCGATCTCGCCCAGCCCCCCTGGCGATTTGCTGCCGAACGCGCGGCCGAGTACCCCGCCCGCGATGGCACTCAGGGCCAGGTAGTCCAGATCCGGCGAGGTCCAAGGGCCGCTGGCGCCGCAGCTGTGGCAGCGGAAGTAGCCGACGAAGGTGACCTGCGGTGTACCGCCACGATCCTGCGACACGAGCACGGGGCCGACGTCGTAGAGGTCCCGTGCGCCGCAGGTCGAGCAGGTGAGCTCCTGTGGATTCTCCCGCCAGCCGTCGCGGCAGAGGTCGAGGTGCCCGCTCACCTGTGCGACGAACCGCCCTGGGAGCATACTCGTCCCAGGCGCATCCCGTCCGGAGTCGGCTCCGGTCAGGACTCTCAGGAAGGCAGGATGGCAGCGCTCGCTTCCGTGGTCCATGTCCCCATGCACCTCGCGACGTTTTGATGCGACGATTCGTCCTGGATATCGTGGGCAGGCGAGCCTCGCGAGGCTCCGCACGGAACGGCCAGACTGAGCGTACAGGAGCTGGCGACGGCCCCGCAATCGGTCCCCGATGTGACTGCGGCGCAAAAAGGCGCCACTCCTGAGGCGGCGGACCGCGCTTGCGCCGATCTGCCGCCAGCGCTCCCTGGAGGCTGCCGGCCTGCCCTGCCACCCGGTGCAGCGAGCATCGGGGCTGCGCCGAAGCCACGGCCCTATCCGTCTCAAGTCGGCGAGATCGACCGACTCGAGGCTGGCGGCCGATCTGCGCGCTGCGCACGGCTGCACGCCCTGTCTCCGTGCGCACCCCACGAAGGACTGTCTGCGGTCTGGGGCGAACCTGTCCCCCAAAATGTCCACAGGAGCTGAGCGCAATTGCAGCCTGCCGTTCGTCCTGCGGGACGCTTGCCCTTGCCGCGGCTCGCGCTCCTGGACATCGAGGAAGGGTTCCTCGCCCCCACCCAGAGCCTCGTCGGCGCGCTGCACGCGTTCGGAGACAGCCTGGGCGGCGCGCCTGCGCTGCGAACGCCCGGTGGACGCACGGTGGAGCCGTCCCTCCTCGACCTCACGCCGCTCGGCGGGCCGGAGCGGCGGGAGTTCGAACGGCTGGGAGCGTTCGCACGGGTTACTGTCGGCCCGGCCGACAGCGTCGACATCGCCTCCGCCCTGCCGGCGGCCCTGCCGAAGCACCTGAGTTCGTTCCAGACCCTTACCGACGCCCTGCGGCGTGGCAAGGAGGTCGAGGGCGGTTACGCGGAGCTCGTCGACCAGGCCCTGCAGGTCTGGGCCAAGCCGGGCTTCGATGTCCTCATCTCGCCGCCGCGCCTCGGCTTCACGCCCTACCAGCACCAGCTGCAGGCGGCGGAAGCGGTCCTGCGCCGGATGCGCGGCCGCGGCATACTGGCCGATGAGGTCGGGCTCGGCAAGACGATCGAAGCGGGCATCGTCCTGAGCGAACTCTATATGCGCGCCCTCGCGAGGCGCACCCTCGTGCTGCTCCCTGCCGGACTGGTCGGCCAGTGGAGCGAGGAGCTGCGCCAGAAGTTCCAGCTCCCCTTCGTTGTCTATGGCACTGCGGCCTGGGAGCGGGAGGGCGACCCTCTCGCGGCGCCGATCGTGCTCGCCTCGATCGCGTCCGCCCGGCGCAGCCCCCTGCGCGAACGCCTCGCGGAGATCAGCTGGGATCTCGTGGTGGTGGACGAGGCCCATCGGCTCAAGAATCCCCGCTCCGCCTCGGCCTCGCTTGTCAAGGCCCTGCGCACGCGGTACATGCTCCTGCTCACGGCCACCCCGGTGGAGAACCGGCTGGACGACCTCTACCAGCTCGTCAACCTCGTGCGGCCGGGCCATCTCGGCACGCCGGCCACCTTCAAGGCGCGCCACAAGCCCGAGGCGGGCGGCGGTGTCGCGCATCTCTCGGACCTGCAGCGGGCGATGCGCGACGTCATGGTGCGGCATCGGCGCAGCGAGGTGGCGCTCATGCTGCCTCGGCGCATCGCCGAAACCCTTCTCGTCGCGCCGAGCGCGGCGGAGGCCGAGCTCTACCGGGCGGTATCCGATGAGGTGCGCCGTCAGGCCCAGGGGGCTTCCACAGCCACCATCTTCACGCTGCGCCAGATCCAGCGTCTGGCGGGCTCCACCCCGCAGGCGCTCGCAGGCGGACTTGCCCGCATGGGCTGGTCGGGCCTGGCGGAGCAGGCTCGGGCGGTCACGGCAAGCGAGAAGGCCCGGGCGCTCTGGCTGCACCTGCGCCAACGCCTCTCCGCGGGCGAGAAGGTAGTCGTGTTCACCGCCTTTCGCGACACGCTGGCCTACCTCGCGGCGCAGGCGAAGCGGGAGGGGCTGCTGGCCGCCGTCTACCACGGCGGTCTCAGCCGTCGCGAAAAGGACCTGGCGATCGCGTCCTTCGAGGGCGACCGTGACCTCCTGCTGACGACCGAAGCGGCGGGCGAGGGCCGCAACCTGCAGTTCTGCCACGTCATGGTCAACTACGACCTGCCCTGGAATCCCATGCAGATCGAGCAGCGCCTGGGGCGCATCCACCGCATCGGACAGACCGAGGACGTGCGCCTGACGAACCTCGTTTCCCGCGGCACGCTCGAGGAGCGCATCCTCGGCGTGCTGGAGGCGAAGATCAACCTCTTTGAGCTGGTGGTGGGCGAGCTCGACATGATCCTTGGCCGGATCGAGGACGATCTGGACCTCGAGTCCATGATCTTCGCCTCCTATCTGGAGAGTCGCAGCGACGACGAGTTTGCGCGGCGCCTCGAGCAAATCGGCGACGGCCTGGCGGAAGCCAGGCAGGCATACCTCGCGAGCCGCAGCGAGAACGACAGCCTGCTGGGGGAGGTCGACGAGCCTTGAGCCTCGAGCCCGCGCTGCGGTTCTTCCTGCGCTACGCCGAGGCCCGGGGCGCGGAGGTGCTTGTGGAGCCCGATCAGGCGCTCGTGCACCTGCCGACGGACCTCGCCGCCGCTCTCGCCCTGCCGCAGGAGCTTGCCCTGACCTCGGATGCCGAGGTGGCGCAGGAGGGCGGCCAGATGCTGGTGATCGCCGGCCATCCCGTCCTGGAGGCGGCGGCGGAGCATGTGCTGTACCAGGGCGACGCGGGCTGGCAGGCCTTGTCTGTGCCGGCCAGCGCCTTGCCGGATGCGCAGGCGCTCCTCGCTCGCCTCAGGGAGTTCTACCCGGTGGAGCACGGCCGCCTGGATCTGCTGGCGCCGCCCGAGCAGGTCTACCTGCCGCTGCTGCGGGTGGGCGCGCTCATCACGCTGACTGGTGAGGACCGCTTCCTCGAGATCGGCGAATCGCTGCTGGACGCAGTTGCGTGCCTGCCACTCGCGTCGGAGGTCGGGCAGCGCGTCCTGTCCCTTGGCCCCGTGTCGGCCCCGGAGCCATGGAGCGTCCTGCTGCCGGACGTCGCGGCTGCGCTGGAGGTCGCGCAGGCGGAGATCGAACAGCAGGCGGCGCAGCGGGCCGAGGAACTATCCCGCCAGGCGCTTTCGGACATGCAGGAGGAGCGCGAGCGTGCGCGGGCCTTCTACGCGGCGCAGCTGGCGCAGATCGCGAGGCGGCGCCAGCGTGCGGCAGAGGAGCGCCAGCGTCTCTACGACGAGCAGGCAAAGGTGACGGCGCACGAGGCGGAGCGCCGCCAGGTCGAGATCGAGCGCAAGTACCGCGTCGAGGCCAGCGTCCAACCCTATCGGCTGCATCTTGTGCTGGCGCCAGCCTTGCACCTTGAGCTGGAGGTGCGGCGCGGCGATCGGCGCTATCCGCTCGCCTGCAACTTCCTGCTCGGCGCCGGCAGCTTCCTGCCGCTGCGATGCCCGCTCTGCGGCGCTGCGCAGCCCCTCGTCGCGGGCAGGGAGGCGCTCGGTTGCAGGGCCTGCCAGGAGGGAAGGAGTGGGCAGCCTGTTCCTTCGTCTGCGCCCACGGCGGAGAAGACGGCGCCTGCGCCCACTGCGGCGCAGGTGATGGCGCAGATCGGGCAACAGCAGGCCCAGGCGCGGCCCAGGGCGCACGCTGCCGCAGGGTCCGGCAGGCGCCCGCAGCGGCGGACCGATCCGGGCAAGGCGCGGCCGGATCGCCAAAGCGAGCGGTGGCACGCGTGGCAGCCGCTGCCGCCTCTGGCAGAGGAGTTCTTCCGCTCCGTGCTGGCGGGCGGCGCGGCCGAGGCTCCCATAGCCAGGCATTCGCCGCTCGACATCGCCCTGCGCTGGTTCGACTGGCGGGGACTGCACGTACTGCTGGACCTGCCGTACCCCGAAGCGCCGGTGACCGGTGCCAGGCTGTCGTCGCTCGCCCTGTTCGAGGGCCATCACCTGTCTGGTCGGGTGCAGGTGGGACGGCACAAACGCGAGTTCTCTCTGCTGACCGACGGCAAGGCGGAGAAGGCCACGCTCTGGGAGGTCCTGCCCTGCCGGATCGTCCAGGGGGACCGCCTGGCGCCGCTTGTGCACCTGGGACACCAACTGATCGGCTTGGACGAGATGGGCAACCGGTTTGGCCCGCCGGCCGGGATCGACGAGGTGGAGTGGACCCTGCTGGCCAGGGGCTCCGAACGCTGGCAGTTGCCGCTTCTGCTGCGGGCGGTGAGCCTGTGGCGCCGGATCGGTCGCAAGAACCCCGGCGTCTCGCCGCGTGCGACAGCGGGCGCCCTCCTGCTCCTGGCGACGGGCCAGAGCGGATTGCGTACGGAGGACGGCGCCGTGGCGGCCTCGTTCGACGCGGATGCCCTGCGCACGCGCCAGGCGGCGGAAGGGCTCGCGGGCCGCGTGCCGCCCTTGGCGCTGTGAGACCTGAGTGAGACCCGCAGTCGCCTTCGCGGAGCGGGTGTCGCGCGAACGGCCGCTGTGCCGTGTTACGGGTCCCGTCGTGCGCCAGCCGGCTCCCCGTGTTCGGGCCTGGCGGAGGTGGCGCGGCGGGTGGCAGCAGCGCCGCTACCGCCCCGGGCAAGCGGATCGCGCGAGTGGAGCCGATTCAGCCGTACTGGAGCGGCGGCGGCCCCGATGTCGCGAAGCAGAGCGGCGGACCCGCGACCCCCTGCCCCACGGTGCGCTCTGTCACGGTAAGCTCGAAACGCCATTCATCGCCGAAGTCGAAGAGGTAGAGCAGGCGTTGGCCTGGGGCAGGATCGATGTGGCCGAGGGTCACCTCATCCGTGGCCGGCGGGGAGTCGCCGGCCATCGGACAGGCGACCGCCGTCAAGCGGTCGAAGGGGCGGCCGCTCAGGTAGAAGGCGTAGAGGTGGGCGTCGTCCCAGTTGAGGACCCGCTGCAGCAGCAGGTGCAGGTTATCCAGGGAGTGGGTGGCCCCCAGGACGATCTCCGCCCGCCATCTGCCACCCGCCAGGCGCACCTGTAGCCGGTAGGACGTATCCAGGGCGGCGGGCGGCGGCAGCGTGAAAGGCCCTTCCGGCGCGGCGCCGCGATGGCGGAAGAGCCGCCACATCGCGTCCGTGAGGTCGGGGCGATACGTGATGTCATGGTGCTGATCGAAAGGGGGCACGGCGGTCAGCTCGGACATGGTGGCGCAGGGCGGGTCGTCGCGGCCTACGCCGGCGCCGAGTAGCTTGCGCGCCAGCAGGCCATGGTCATACGGCTGGAGAGGGCGCATCAGGGACATGGCCCAGGCGCGCCAGCGCTCCTCGCGCAGGGCCTCCTGCCCGGGATCGGGGGGCGGGCAGGGATCGAGCCTGAAGTTGCGCGTCGGGAAGTCGACGCAGGACAGCCAGTGGCCCTCGCCAGCGGTGTAGGGCGCGGACAGGTGGTCGGTGATCCAGACCCGGTCCGGGCGCCACGTCGCCCGGCCTGCTGACGGCAGGCGGACGTGCGCTGCCTGCTGCGCTCTGATCGCGGCGCTCAGGCCCTCGGGCCAGAGCAGCGCCTCCGCCTCGGGCGGCAGCCGAAGGGCGCGGCCCGAGGCGGAGGGAGGTCCGGGAACATAGACTTTGGACTCTTCGATCGCCCGGGGCAGATAGCTATACCGTCCCCTGGCCACGCTGACGCAAAAGGGGTGGGCGCGGAGCGCCGCCCCGAGCAGGTCCGGGCCAGCGTCGCGCAGGCGGGCCGGGAGAAGCGGGCGGATCTCCTCGACGCCTGCGGGGACGGGCATGGTCGCAAGGGCCAGGGCTGCGGCGGTGGCAAGTTCCCCGCGGTCGGTTCCGGGCATGTCCTCATTCCCTTCTCGGCAGGCTGCCTGCATGGGGCCGGGCGCTCGCGTGCCCATCCGGCCGAGGGAACCCGGACGGGGGCCCTGCCCCAGGTCTTGCTGCCGGCGCAGGCGGAGAGCCCGGTGACAGAACATCCCTGCAGGGGTGATGCGGCGATCTGTCGAATAAACGCCCGACACCGTTTCGGCGCAGGCCACCCTGGACCGGCGCCTTCAGGGAGGTAGACGGTTGGACGAGATCCTTCTTGAGGATGAGCTGAAAACCCTGTTGCCTGACGCGATCCAGGAATCCTGGCGGGAGTTCGCCGGCCAGGCGGCCAAGCTGCAGCGGCTGAGCCGCCAGATCGCCAAGGCGGCGGAGCGCTGGGATCTGCGCTTTTTGCGTCAGCGGTTGCCGGAGGCCGCTCAGTTGGCGGGGACCGTGGCCGCCGCGGCCGACAGGGCCGACGCCAGGCTGCGCGATTGGCGGGCGGCGGATTCTGCGGCCGGCGTACAGGCCTACGCGGAGGCGATCGAGCAGGCTGCCCAGCAGATGCGTCTGCCGCTGCAGGGCAGCTTCCCGGATTACGAGGTGTTTCCCCTCAAGCTCTCCCTGGACCTTTCTGCCGAGCAGGCGACCGTATCCCGCCGCAGGACGTCGACGCTCGAACCCCGCGCCCTGATGGCGGAGGTGCAGGCGCGACACCAGGCCCTGCACCGCTCGAGCTTCAACCAGGAACGCTTCATGAAGGCCCTCACGTCCGCCCACGCGCTGCTGCGCGAGGCGGGCAGAGCCAAGAACATGGACGTCCCGCTGCTTGGCATCTACGGGGTGCTGACCATGCGCAGCGGCACAGCGGACTACACGAAGAGCGAGTTCGCCTTCGACATCTACCGCCTGCGCCGGGAGTCGAACATGGTCTACGATCACCACCAGCTCAGTTTCTTGAACGCCCGCTCGGGCAATCTGCCCGTGCCGAACGCCAAGGGTGGCACCGACGCCCTCGGCCTCCTGCGGCTGGTGAAGGTCGAGGACGATGGCTGAGCGGGGAGCTTTCGTCGACCCGGATGGCATCGCCGCCTTCTGGCGTGACGAGTACCTGCGCTCGTACGTGGCCGAGGGCGGCTCGGCCGTCAAGTGGCTCAGAGGGCGCGAGGGCAGCGGCAAGACCCGCCTGCTGCGGGAGATGCGGCAAGTCGCCGCGGCGGAGGGCTACCTCACGGCCGACGTCTCGGCGCGGGAGGTGCGCATCGGCCGCGTCGACGAGCTTTACCGCGCCATTCTCGGCGGGATCTCCCTGGACGCGATCGCGTTGCCGTTTGCGATCGAGGCCGCCCGCCGCGCCGGGGCGGCCGAGTTCCGGCCGGGTCAGGACGGGGACCTCGAGGCCTACCTCGTGGCCCGCGGACGCCCCCAGGCCGCGGTCGCGGCTGATCTCGCGGGCGCCCTGGATTTCCTTTATGCCGAGCCGCGCATCTCGCCGCCGGTGGCGACCGCCCTGCGCCATCTGGCCTACGCCTGGCTGAGGCCGGGGTATGCCCAGGAGCTCGGGCATCGCGAGGCCGCCGCCGCCTGGATGTCCGGCGCCAAAGTCTCGGCCACCCTGCGGCGGCGCTCCGGCATCGGCATGGCCCTTGACCGCTTCGGCGCGCGGGAGATCCTGCGCTCCCTCTTGCACGCGCGGCGCCTCGTCGGCGGCCAGGGACTTCTGCTGACGATCGACGATATGGACGCCCTCTTGGGCGGCGAGGGACCGGCGCGCTACACGCGGCTGCGCCGTGACGACGCCTTCGAGGCCATCCGGGAGCTGATCGACGAGGGGCCGGGGATGCCGGGCCTGTTCGTGCT
The DNA here is from genome assembly GCA_021799275.1 of Bacillota bacterium. Lineage (GTDB taxonomy): Bacteria > Bacillota > Sulfobacillia > JAJZYS01 > JAJYTV01 > JAJZQO01. Next base: position 48,233 of record JAJZAT010000016.1, on the reverse strand, counting down.
GTTCGCCGGCCGGCCGGAGGTGTTCGACGACGAGCGGGCGGGCCTCCTGAGCTACGCCGCGCTCGCCATGCGGATCGAGCCGGAGGTGGAGAGCTCGCGGCCCAACCCCTTCGACGACGTCAAGGATCTGGACGCCGTCTGGCGCCGGAACTGGCCGGCATGGCGGGCGGCCCTGGCCGAGGCCTACGGGGCCTCGCCGCAGGCGGTGCTGGAGTCTGGGAGTCTCGTGGCGATGGGACCTATCTCGCCGGTGAAGCTCCTCGTCGAGGCGATCGCGGGCAGGGAGGCGGACACGGTTGGAGCGTAGCTTGGCGCGCACCTCGATCGAGCAGTTGCGGGCGGGCGTGCCGTCGCGGATGGCCGCGGACGTGCTGTCGGCGGGCCGCGGCCGCATCATGGCAGACATCGCGGAGGACCTGCGCTCGGTGCAGGAAGGTCACGCGCGTCGCAGCATGCGCATCGTCGCCGCCAACTACGGCGACGGCAAGAGCCACATGCTGCAGGCGGTGCGCAACCTGGCGGAGGCGGAGCGCTTTCTCACCAGTGTGCTGACGGTGAGCCGTGAGTCGCCCTTGGACCGCGTGGATCGCGTCTACCGCAAACTGGTGACGGGCACGTTCTTTCCGGGCGTCGACCGGCCCGGCCTCGATCCGCTCTGGCAGGCGATCGAGCGCAGCGGCGAGGCGAGCGAGCGCCTGCTGCGCATTGCGCAGACCCGCCTGCATCCCAAGCTGGCGGCCGTGCTCGAGGCGAGGTTCGACGGCGCCCGCGGCGACCCGGACCCACTCGACCGCGACCTCGCGGGCTACCTGCTCGCGCTGCCCGACCTGCGCCGTGCCTACCTCGACAACACGGGCCGCAAGCTCGGCCAGATCGAGCGCTTCAAACTCGACGCGTCCTTCGACTACCTTCGCCTGGTCGCGGAGGCAGCGGCTATTGCCGGTCTCTCCGGCTGGGTCATCCTGATCGACGAGGCGGAGATGATCGGCAGCGTCGGCCGCCGCGCCCGCGCTCGCTCCTACGATTTCCTTGGGCGCCTGCAGGACGCGAAGGCCTTGCCCCGCACCTACAGCGTCGTCGCCGTGGCGGCGTCGTTCCAGCAGACTCTCGCGGACCCGCTCAAGGAGATCACCGATCTGCCGCTCTGGCTCGTGGAGCGCGGCGACGGGGAGCTCGCGGGGCGCATAGAGGGACCGATCCGCCAACTGCAGGGGGCGCCCAACCTGCCGCCGCTTACGGAGTCCGACCTGGTGCAGGTCTTTGACGGCATCGTGCGCCTGCACGCCGAAGCGTTCGGCTGGTCCCCGCCGCTCGACGGCAAGGCGCTGCTGACGCGCATCCGCGTGCCCCTGCGCGAGCGTGACATCAAGGTGCGTCAATTGGTGCGGGCGGCGGTGCACTTCCTCGACCTCTACCGTGTGTACGGTGTGGAGCCGGAGCTCAGGGTGCACGGCCTTGCCGAGCCCGTCATGGTGCCTGAGGCCGAGGCCGAGGCCGAGTCCGAGGCGGCGGCCGCCGCCGAGCCGCCTGACGGCGGCGCGGTGCGTCGCGACTGGGACGGCTGATGGATCGCCCGTCGCCCCTGGACGAGCGCGTGCTGCAGGTGTTCGGCGCCCTCGGAGAATCGGTGGTGCTGCCGAAGGGAATGGCCCTGCGCCTTGGCGGGCAGGGGCACGTGCCGCGCTACGTCAGCGAGTACCTTCTGGCGCAGCGGCCGCGGGAGACCGCGATCGCAGCCATTGAGGACTACCTGCGCAGCCATCACCCGTTGCCGCGCGAGCGCAATCTCTGGCGCCACCGGCTGGTGCAGGAGGGCAGCCTGCGCATCGTCGACCGGCTCGAGGTGACCGTCGACGTCGAGGACGGCAGCTACGTCGGCCGCATCGCGAGCCTGGACCTTAAAGTCCGGCTCGACCCGGCCTTGGCGGAAGACCATGCCGGACTTTTGGCGGGCGGCCTCTGGGGCCGGATCGACCTTGCATGGCAGCCGGTGGCGGAGGGCGTACCCGCCACCCTGGTGCGGGACTTTCAACCGGTCCAGGCGCATGCGCGCCTCGAACCCTTCCTCGAGGGCAGGAGCTACTTCTCGGCGGAAGGCTGGATCGACCTGCTTCTGACCTCGGCGGGCTACGACCCCGTGCACCTCGCGCAAGGGCTTGCCGCCGATGCGGCCCTCAGGCGCAAGCTCCTCCTGCTGATGCGGCTCGCGCCGCTCGTCGAGGGCAGCCTGCACCTGCTCGAGCTCGGCCCCAAGAACACCGGCAAGACGTATCTCGCGCGCAACGCGTCGCAGGACGCCTTCGTCATCTCCGGCGGTGCCGTGACGCCCGCGAATCTCTTCGTCCACCTGACGACCGGCCGGCCGGGCCTTCTGGCGCAGCGGCGCATGCTGGCCTTCGACGAGATCGCGCGCCTTCATCTCGGTGGCGCCGAGGTGGCCGCGGCGCTCAAGGACTTCCTCGAAAGCGGCCAGTTCAGCCGGGGCCGCCACGAGTTCAGCTCGGACTGCTCGGTGGTGCTGCTCGGCAACATCGACGTCGAGGGGGACCTGCCGTCGCGGCGCTACCGCCACCTCTGCGAGCCGCTGCCCGAGGAACTGCGCGACAGCGCCTTTTTGGACCGCCTGCACGCCTTTTTGCCCGGCTGGGAGCTGCCCAAGCTCGAGCCCGCGTCGTTCGCCACAGGCGTCGGCTTCGTCTCGGACTACTTCGGCGAGGTGCTGATCGCCCTGAGAGATCTCCCGTTCGCGGCGGAGATGGACGACCTCCTGCGCCGCCACCCGCTCGCGCCCGGCATGACGCGCCGCGATGCGGTCGCCGTCACACGCAGCGCCGAGGCCCTCCTAAAGCTCATCTACCCGAACGGCCCCACGGGCGACCAGGGGGTTCTGCAGGCCATCCTGACGCTGGCGGGGGAACTGCGCCAGCGCATCCACGACCAGCTCTGCCGCATCGCGCCAGGCGAGTTCCAGCCGCGGCGGGTGGGCTTTCAGGGCGTGCCGCAGACTGTGGCTCGAGATCTCGAGCCGGCCGGACCCGCCCGCGTGCGGACGCTCGCGATGGCTGCCGGCGAATGCCTCCACCTGGACCGCGACGCCGGCGCCGAGGCGGGTGGGCGCCTGCTGCGCGTCGAGGCGTCGCTGCTCGCCACGGGTCGCGGGCTGAGGTCCGAGGGACGTCTGCCGCCGGTCGCCGCCGAGGCGGAGCGGATCGCCTACAGTTTCCTGCTCGCGAACCAGCGCCTGCTGCGCCTTGGCCAAACCGGCCTCGAGGGCCGCGCCGTGGCTTTGCAAGTGGCAGGTGGCACCGTGCAGGACGGACCATCTCTGGCCTTGCCGGCGCTCCTCGCGCTCGTTTCCGCTCTGCGGGGCGAAGCCTACTTGCAGAGCGTGGTCGCGGCAGGCGAGAGCACTCTGCACGGACATCTGGCGACGCCCGCCGACATCCTTGGCCGCGTCGGCGCCCTGCGCGACACGGCTCCGGGCGTCCTGGTGCTGGGCCCGCTGGCGGAGAACGCCCTGCAGGAGGTCGAACATCTGCTCCGCTCCTGGCGGATTGTCGCGGCGCCGACGCTTGCCGAGGCGATCCTGGCGCTACGGGCCTAGGCCTTCCCCGCTTGCCCGGGCTGCAGCTGCAGCCCGGCGGATGGACGATGCCCAAAGGTTCAGCGGTGCGGTCTCAATAACCTCTGTGCGGGAGGTGCCAAGGTGGGTCTCAAGGTCGGGGGGGACGGGTCGCTCAGGCTGCCGGCGCGGGTACTCGAAGCGGTCGGGCTTCGTCCGGGGGACGAGGTGGAATGGAACCTCAGGGACGGACGGCTCAGCCTGGGCCGCGCGCAGCCTGCGCCTCCGGATCTTTCCACCCTGCTGCGGGAGCGCTTCGGCTTCGCCGCCTTCCGCCCCATGCAGCGGCAGGTGATCGAGGCGGTCCTGAGCGGGCAAGACACTCTCGCGGTGATGCCGACCTCCGCCGGCAAGTCGCTCTGCTACCAATTGCCGGCTCTCCTGCTGGACGGGCTGACGCTCGTCGTCTCGCCGCTCATCGCCCTGATGCAGGACCAGGTGCGCTCGCTCGCCGAGAAGGGCATCCGGGCCATCGCGATCACCAGCGCGCTGTCCGAGCAGGAGCTGGCCCGGGCATACCGGCTGCTCGCCCAGGGCAGGGTCAAGATCGCCTTCGTGGCGCCCGAGCGCCTGCGCAGCCCCGAATTCCAGCGGGCCACGGCCGGCGTCCGGGTCGCCCTGCTGGCGGTGGACGAGGCGCATTGCATCTCGCAATGGGGCCATGACTTCCGCCCGGATTACCGTCTGATCGGCGAGGTCCGCGAACGCCTCGGTTCGCCCAGGCTGCTCGCCCTCACCGCCACGGCGCCCCCCAGGGTGCGCGAGGAGATCGTCGGCACCTTCGGCATCGCCCATGTGCTCGTGGCGCCATGGGACAGGCCGAACCTGCGCTACGGCGTTCTGAAGGCGGCGGACGACGGCGAGCGGCGCCTCACGGCCGCGCGCTGGCTGAGGCGCCTCGGCAGAGGCCCCGCCATCGTCTATACGACGACGCGCGCCCAGGCCGAGGGCTGGGCCGAGTGGCTCTCGCACGCCCTGCGTGAGGAGGTGGCGGCGTACCACGCCGGCCTTGCGCCGGATCAGCGCGAGGCGGTGCTGCGGCGGTTCCTCGCCGGGGAGGTGCGTGTCATCGCCGCTACCACCGCCTTCGGCATGGGCGTGGACAAGCCGGACATCCGCATGGTCCTGCACGTCACGGTGCCGGAGTCGGTCGAGGCGTACGCCCAGGAGAGCGGCCGCGCCGGGCGCGACGGCCGGCCCGCCTGGGCGATGATCCTGACGGTGCTGGAGGATGATCTCGATCTCCGTCTCTTTCTGCTCGAGCGCGAGCAGCCGGACGAAGGCTGGTTGCGGCGTCGGCTCGAGGAGCTGCGGGCGACGCCGGTCGGCACGCCGCATCGCTTCGCGATCAGCGAGGGGGAGCGGGCCCAGGCCACGCTGCTCGTCTCCCAGCTGGTCGAGCGCGGCCTCGCCGCCACGGGACCCCGCGAGCGCCGGCTCGAGGCGATCACGCTGAAGAGTCCTTTGAGCCAGAGCGACGCGGATGACATCCTGCAGGACATCGACCGCCGCAGGCAGGCGAAGTTCGACCGCTTCGCCGCGATGCGCCGCTACCTCGATCTCACGGGCTGTCGGCGCGCCTTCCTGCTCCACTACTTCGGCGCGCCGCCCGCCCGGGCGAAGGCGGACGTGTGCTGCGACCGCTGCCATCCTGCGGCGTTCGGCGGCCGCCCGGCGACGGCGGTGCCCAAGACACGGCCGGTCCCGAGGACGCCAGGCAGGCCGGCGCCGGCGGCGCATGAAGCCATTGGGCATGCCCCTCCACAGGACCGCGCGGGGGATTCCGTTCTCGAGAGCCTGCTCGCCTGGCGTGGCGAGCAGGCCCGAAGCAGCGGCGTCGCGGACGAGGAGATCCTGACCCGCCGGCATCTTGAGGCCATTGCCGAGGCGCTGCCGACCGACCTTGGGGAGCTGAGGCGCATGAAGGTCATGGGCGAGCCGCGCCTCGCGGTGTTCGGCAAGGAGATCCTCGCCGTGGTGCGGCGAGAGCAACCCCGGCCAGCCGATGCCCGCCCAGGGCGGAGGCATGGGCCCACGTGACGTGGAGCGTCCCCGTGTGGCGGGGCGGGCGAGCCCCAAGCTCCCGGAGGCGCGCCGGACACCATTCGGCAGGCGTGGGGCGGGTCCATTCGACAAGGTCCGGACAGAGTTGTGCAGGTTTACCGAACGAGTCTTAATCCTAGCGATGTGGAGAGACTGGCCGGACATCTAAGGCTTCGGGTGCAGCGATTACGACGATCAGGCGGTAGGAAACGGAGAGCAGGCTAGGTCCTGAGCATACGGCCGGGAAGCATCCTCGCTATGATCTGGCCAATCTGCATCCGAACTGTACCGCAGCACATCCGATGAGCGCCGCACGGTCGCCTGCGCCCGCGTGTCCAGCCACGACCAGAACGACGATGCGCAGCACGCTTATGGGCCCGCCGATCGCGCCATCGGGCTCGTTCTGGCTGTCTGACCATACCATGCTCGAGATCAGCGAGGCTTCGCCTTTGTTCGACCGCCGGGCACGCCGGCTATCTTGAGCGGGTGCAGTCCCCGGCCATACGTGCCAGTCGTGCATCAGGTCGCAATCACCGAAGCAGAGAAGACACCCACCTATCGTGGCAGGCTGACGGACTGCGATCACGATGTCGGGGCTGCTGTCCGTACCCGTCCCCGCCTTGCCGTCCTCTGGGCGTGCATGTGTTGGCTGCACATCGGCCTCGGGAGGCAAATCGGAGCGCCTAGCGAAATGACGGAACCGACGAGACCTGCAAGACGTGCCGGCCCCGCAGCAGGCGTTCAACCAATGGAGGTCCTCTGTGCTCGAAGAACTCATTCCAGAGCTTTGGATCGCATGGCAGCCGATCTACAATCTGCGCTCCGGCACCATTTGGGGACATGAGGCCCTGATACGGGGACCCGAGCAATCTTTCTTCGCGACCCCGGCGGAGCTCTTTGAGCTCGCTCGCAACGAGCGCGTTGAGGAGTCGTTCGAAGAAACGTGCCGCCGCATGGCCTTCGAGGCGGCGGCAAACGTCCTCACGCCTCCTGGCATGCTGTTCGTCAACGCAAACCCGCGCTTTGTCGGCCTGCCGATCGCTCCTGCCAAGTCTCCTTGGCCGGCACGCCACTCCGTCATCGAGATTACGGAGGCGTCGCCGCTCTTCGACGATCCGGAGGCTTTGCAGACGCAGGTGGCAGCCTGGCGCGCGGAGGGGTATCGCATAGCCCTGGACGACTTCGGTTCCGGCTTTGCCGGGCAGGCGGCCGTACTCGCGCTCAAGCCCGATGTCGTCAAGGTGGACCAGCGTCTCGTGCACGGCATCGACCATGACCGCTGGCGCCAGACCATCGTCGCGGCGATGCTGCACATGTGCTCGGACCTTGGCATCGCCACGATCGCCGAAGGCATCGAGGCCGAAGCAGAGCTCGAGGAGCTGGTGCGGCTCGGCGTGGTGATGGGCCAGGGCTTTTTCCTCGGGCGTCCGGAGCCTAAGCCCGTGACGCGGCCGCTGTCCTTCGTCACCTTGCCCCCTGCGGCCGCGGCCTTGTCCGAAGCGGCCCATCAGATCGCGGCCTCGGATACCGGAGAGGGCGTCGCCCACTACTCTGCGGACCGGGGCAGGCGCATCGTGGCCTGGGACGAGGCTGCGGAGGCGATCACAGGCCGCAAGGCTGCCGAGGTGATCGGCCTGCCGTGCTGGCTGAGCGGTATGGACCACCGGGACCTTGCCGGCAACCGGCTCTGTTTCGAGGCGTGCCCGCTCGTGCGGTCGATCCAGCAGAACACACCGCAGGACAACCTTCTTTCGCTCCGGGACGCGGACGGCGAGCGGCGCTGGGTCACGATGCACACCGAACCCGTGCTGTCGGCCGACGGCGAGGTGATCGGGGCGGTGGACAGCTTTACCCTGGCACAACGACCGGAGCAGCTTGGTCCCCACGAAAGCGGCCGAGGCACGCCAAGGCGCGACGCGAGCCACCACCTCTTCTGGCGCAAGGAAGTCGCACGCTGGCTCGCCACTTGGCAGGGGGACGAGGACTTCGCCCATATGGCCGAACGTTTCGTCCACGCCTTGCCGTTCCGCTCCGCGGCGGTCTGGCAGCCGCGTGCGGAAGGAGGCCGCTGCGTTGCCATCGCCGCCAAGGGTATCTCTACCACGGGCCAGGGGCAGGCGGAGGTCTCGCTGCTGCGCGAGGACGGTATCGTGCAAAGAGCCTACCACGAGCGCCGGATCGTCTACCAGCCAGGGAGCCAGGGCGAGGGCTCAACCGGGCACGGCATCCGGCTGGCGGCCGCCATCCCGCTGATGCACAAGGGCGTCGTCCAGGGAGTCCTGAGCCTCGGCGACAGCCATGGCGACCGCCTGCCGGTGCCCGCGATCGAGGCGATCGAGGAGATTGCGCCACTCCTCGGTGCCCTGATGGCGAACCAGGATCTTCTCGCCTCGCTGCAGCAGAGCAGGCAGGTCTTCTCGTGGATGCTCGAGACCGCACCGATCGCGCTCGACTATCAGCCGTTCTTGGGCAGCGCGGATCCGCAGGCGCCGTCGGTTGCCGCATTCCGCGCCTTCCGCCGGCGCTGGCCCGAGATCACGGGCGTTTGCGGCGGCATCCTGGTGATGCGCAGCGAGACGGGCGCTGGCGACTGGACGCTGCACGACGTCTGGGGCACCTGTGACGCACGCGAGCTTGGCCTGCGCGAGCGCTGGTGGCCCGGAGCCCGCGCGTTCCTCGGGGACATCAGGGTGGAACTCCCACCCGAAGGACCGCTGCCGCAGGACCATCCCCTGGCCGTTCCAGGGCGCAGCCTTTACCACTTCGGTATTCGCGACGGCCGTACCCCGATCGCTTCATTGCTGGTGGACATTGCGCAGGAGGAGTCCGGCAAGGCCGAGACGTTGCCTGCCGTGCTCGAGTTTCTCGGCCTCGCCACCGTGAACCGCTGGCGTCAGCGCCAGCTCCTGCGCCTCGCCCGCCACGACCCGCTGACGGGAGCGCTGAACCGTCGCGCTCTGGAGGAGCGCCTCGAGGCGCATTTCAGGGCCGGAGGATCAAGTCCGGCGCTCTTCGTGCTCCTCGACCTCGACAACCTGAAGCAGGTGAACGACCGCTTCGGCCATCAGGCGGCTGACGGTCTTCTCAAGAATTTCACCGCCTACGTGCAGACGGCGCTGCGCCCGACGGACGATGTGGCGCGTATCGGTGGGGACGAGTTCGTCTGGCTGATGTACGACGCGGGGTTGGGTGAGGATACGCGCCGACGGCTGCAGCAGATCATCGAGCGCAGTCCGCTTGGGGAGTTCAGCAGTGGGGCTACCCTGGGAGTGGTCGAACTGCCGCGCGAGGCGGGGACCTACGCGGATGCCTACCGCCTGGCGGACAGGCGTCTCTACCAGGGCAAGCACCATGGCAAGGGAGTCATCGTGGACACCGACGCGGGGCAGGACCGGCGCGCGGGCCCGCGAAACCGTGGCTAGGGCCGGCCGGGTGGTTCCCGACCGTCGGCCAGCGAGGAGTGGTGGAAGATGGATAAGGCGAGCGGATTCCCATCGTTCCCGCGAGACCTGTTCCTTGCCCTCAAGGAGGCAGGCCCCCAGGGCGCGAAGCTGCGTTTCATCCTATTGGACGGCGGCGTCGTTGCCGCCGTGTCCATCGCCAAGGAGATGGAGGAGGGCCTCCTGATCGAGACGGACGCGGGCACCACGACCGCCGTGCCGTGGCACGCGATCCTGCGGGTCGAGGTGGAGCGCCCAGGCGCGGGCAAGTCGGTGGGATTTCTCAGGGGTTGACCGGAGTTTAGAATTCCACGCGGAAACGATCGCATCGGGCGGCGCACCTCGCGCCGCCCGATGTCGCCGCATGGCGTGTCAGTTCCCGCTGCTGCGGTCGCCTGCGGGCGGCCAGCCCACCCAGCGGACGTCCTGCGCGTCCTTGAACCGCTCCGCCATCACCTGCATGGCGGCGGGGTTATGGTCGACGAGCAGGAAGCGGCGGCCGAGCTTTAGGCAGGCGGCTCCCGTCGTGCCGCTGCCGGCGAAGAAGTCCAAAACCAGGTCGCCTGGATTCGAGGAGGCCAGAACGATGCGCTCGAGGATCGCGAGAGGCTTCTGCGTCGGGTAGCCGGTGCGCTCCTGGCCTCTTGTCGGAACGATGGTGTGCCACCAGGTGTCGGTCGGGAGCTTCCCGCGCTTCGCCTTCTCCGCCCCCACCAGCCCCGGCGCCATGTAGGGGATGCGGTCGATCGCGTCCACGTTGAAGACGTAGTTTCCAGGGTCCTTGACATACAGGAGGATGTTGTCGTGCTTCGGCGGCCACTTGCGGCGCGTCCTGGCGCCGTAGTCGTAGGCCCAGATGATCTCGTTGAGGAAGGCGTCCCGGCCGAAGATGCCGTCGAGCAGCACCTTGCAGTAGTGTACCTCGCGGTAGTCGATGTGGAAGTAGAGCGAGCCGTGCGGCGCGAGAACCCTGTGGGCCTCGCGCAGACGTGGCTCGAGAAAGGCCAGGTAGTCGTCGAAGATGTCTGCGTATGCTTGGGAACCAAGCTTCTCCGTGGCGTAGCGCCGGCCGGCGAAGCCGGTGCGGTCGCCCTCGTCCGAGCGGACGGTGCGGATCCGGTCCAGGGACTGCAGCCTTCCTGTGTTGAACGGCGGGTCGATGTAGATGAGGTCGACGCTGCCCGAAGGCAGGCCCCTCAGCACCGTGAGGTTGTCTGCAAATTGGATCTCGCCGGGCATGCTTCGCCTCCTGTAAACCGATCGTGGCGCCTTCAGTATGCAAGAAGCCCGGCGGGTGAGGAAAGCCGAAGAGAGATGCCTGGCATGACCGCGCCGTTCGGCGCATAAGCAACACATCAGGGCGCACCGCGCCTGCAACCAGTGCGCCGCACGACCCCCGATCCGCCTGCAGCGGGTGCGCATGACGAATCATGCCGGTTGGCCCTGCGCCGCGGATGACTTGCCGACATGGTTCGCGGCGCGGGAAAGCGGCATCAGCATGGCGATGTGCACGCTGGTGTACGGCTAAGCACGGCAAGAAGTGTCGAGACCACCGCTCTAATCGGGGCACCTCCCGGGGACAAATGGCAGGAAGAGTCGATATAAGTCGTGCAAAAAACATCAAAGACGGAAGGATCTGTGAGATCAGAAATGAAGCACTGGTGCGCTTGATGGCACGCGTCTGCAGATGAAGGGAGGATAGGGCCGTTTCATAATGCGACGCGCTCCGTCTCGCTCAGGACCCACATCATCCAAACGGAAGCGATGACTCCCCGTGGAGCGATGGACGCCTCCTAAGCGGGGATGAGCCAAGGCGTAACCGGCCGTTCGGCGGCCGGTTTGTTGTCTTTTGCGGACATGGGAGGGGAAGACGTGGCCCGACGCCTGCGGAGTTATCTCGCGATCATCATGACAGCACTCCTGACGGTTCTGGCCTTGGGTGTCGCCGGCGTACCGGCCGCTCAGGCAGCCACTACATCGAACGTTGCGAGCCAGATCACGTACTACAACGCAAACTACGGGGGACAGTTCTATCGTTCCCCGCAACCGACGAGCACGACTGATGCGGTCTATGGCGTATCCCAAGTGGAGAGCAACGGTGCCATAGAGGTGACTGCGGGACCGTACCCCGATTACACGGACTCCGGATTCTCGATGGACTACACAGGCACCCTCGGCGACTTGAACGGCATCGTGGTCAAGGGCACTGGAAACTACGGACTCAACATCTGGCTCGATGCGAACACCGCCAACGACAACGACACGAACGGCGACTTCTTCGACTGGTCGCAGACGGTTGCCGGCGCGACCTACATGACGGACACCGGCGGCGACCTCTACCTCTCCGACGAATCGTCTTCGGACCCGTCGACCGGCACCCTGGTCGTGACCGGATCGACGCCGTTTTACCTCCAAGAAGGTGGCGGGGGTACTTACACGTTGGCCCAGCTCCAGAACGGCGACCTATCGGGCGTCACCCCCACCACCAAGGTCGCGGTCTGGATCGGCGTCGTCGGCACGACGAGTGGCAGTGACACCGCCACGGCCACCATCACCTCCGTGCAGATGGGACCGCCATCCAATGTGGCGGTGACGCAGGCTTGTACGGCGGATGGCACAGCCGTCGCAGTCAACGGCGAGACGTACTACTGTGGCTACAACGCCTTCGCCACGATCAGTGAAGGTGTCAGCGCCGTGGCCCCCGGCGGTACGGTCGACGTCGCGCCGGGAACCTACACGGAACAGCTCACCATCGACAAGAACCTGACCCTGGAGGGCGCGGGCAAGGACAAGACGACCTTGGTACTTCCGGCAAGGCCGGCGGAAGCCAAGACGGCCATTTCCGGCTCCTCCATGGTTGCGGGCATCGATGTCACGGAGCCTGCCATCACCGTGACGATCAAGGACCTGACGCTTGACGGCAACCCCGCGTCTAACGGGGTCGACGGCTGCAACGACGTCATGGCCGGGATCGCTTATGAGAACGCCTCGGGTACTGTGGACGGCGTCGCGCTCAAGGACTGGTCTCCGCAAAGCGACGTGGGCTGCGGCAGTGGCCAGGGCGTGCGCGTCGAGAGCTCCAGCGGCGTAGCCAATGTAACCGTGGAGAACTCCACGGTTACCGGATACGGCAAGTCCGGAATCGGCGCTGAGGGCTCTGGCACGGATCTCACTGCCCTGGACGACACGGTTACGGGCACGCCAACGGCGGCTCTTGCGACGAACGGCATCGAGATCGACTACGGCGCCATGGGCACCGTGCAGGGCTCGACCGTCACCGGCAACGACTACACGGGCAAGCCGAATGCGTCGGATCCCCAGGCGGACTATGCCGCAGGGGTGCTCCTGTACGGGGACGGCACCTCCAACGTGAGCGTCTCCGGCAACACGATCACCGACAACCAGATTGGCATCGAGTCGGTGGGCACCGACATGACGGCGCAGAACAACGCGATCGCGGAAACGGGTTCCGGGATCCCGGACAGCATCGGCATCTATGCGGTGCCCTGCGACACCTACTGCAGCGCCGTCGGCGTGTCGACGGGCGGCACAAGCCAGGTTCAGATCGAGCACAACTCCATCGCGGGCATTCCACAGTCGTACGATAACTACAGTGACCCCGCGGTTAGCTCGGCCGGCATCTGGATCGGCAACTCGGCCGATAGCGCATTAGGAGCCATGGACTCCACCATCCTTGACAACACGGTAAGCGGTGGCTTCTCCGGCGTGGTCGTGGCGCCGAACAGCCTAGGTGCCACCGCCACCATCGAGGGCAACGAGGTCTCTGGCTTCGGCCGGGCGGGCATCGACGCCGGCAGCTTCTCCGTGGGCGGCGACGGCATCCACGCCCGCATCTCCGGCAACACGGTGACGGGCCCCGGACCCGGCAACGTCGTGACCTGGGCCGTGAACGGCGTCGAGATCGCGAACGGCGCCACAGGCAGCATCGAGGACAACCACGTGTCCGGCATGATCTACACCGGCATCAAGTCGCAGCCTACGGAGGCGACGGGCATTCTGGTCTTCGAGAGCAGCGGCGTGCAGGTGGAGGGCAACACGGTCCTGGACAGCCAGACCGGCATCGCCCTTGAGTCCGGTGGATACTCCACCGACGACACCAACTGGACGATGCAGGGCGACACGGTCACCGGCAACCAGATCGGGTATGACGCCACCTACCAGTCGCCGGGTGTCATCGCCGGCGAAACGGCAGGCACATGGGGCATCTGGGTCGCGAACTACAAGGACGGCGCTTCGGTGTCGGCGTCGGTCTACGGGAACACCCTCGTCGGTACCAACGCCGATGAGGGCGGCGTACCCAGCATTGGCGTCCAGGTTGGCGACAGCCATATAGGCAACACAGGCGGCGCGGCCGGCAGCGTCAGTGCGGCCATCGACGGCAACGCGATCACCGGCTTTACCGACGGCATCGCCGATGTGGGCACGACGGGCAGCAGCGCCACGTTCACCTCGGTCGCCAACTTCAACGACCTCAGCGGCAACACGGGCGCAGGCCTCGTCAACCTCACAGGCAGTACGTCAGGGACCACAGCAGTCCAGGGACTGGATGCCACCGACAACTGGTGGGGCAGCGCGAATGGGCCGACGAGCCCGGAAAACACCTACAACGTCAGCTCGCAGGGCATCGCGGTGAGCGGTGACGCTCAGGTGGCGCCTTGGCTGACGAGCGCGCCTGCGCTCGGGGCCACGACCGGCACGGACTTCGCGCCGGTCGTCGACACGACGAGCGGGGCGGCGTTCAACTCGATCCAGGCGGCCGTCAACGCGGCGAGCGCGGGAGACACCATCGTGGCGGCCAAGGGAACATTCACGGAAGCCGTCAGCGTCGGCACAAAGGTGACGTTGAACGGCGCGCAGGCAGGCGTGGACGCGCGTTCGCGCTCAGGTGATGAGACGGTCGTCGACGGCGGCTTCGCCATCCACGCGAGCGACGTGACGATCGACGGCTTCACCGTCCAGGACGCCGCAACGTCCGCTCCGACATACGGCGTCGGTGTCAACATCTACGCCGACACCTCCGGCGCGAACGTCGTCAACGACATCGTGCAGCAGAACGTCTTTGGCCTCTACCTGGGCAGCCAGGGCACCGACCAGACGGTCATCCGGCACGACGTCTTCCAGAACAACAACCAGCCGGGATCGGCGAGCGGTGACGGCATCTACACCGATCGCACCGCCTCGAACGTGCTGATCGACGCCAACGTCTTCAAGGACAACGACTCCAGCGGGCTCGTGTTCGTTGGGTCCAATGCGGACCCTGAGCATGACATCACGATCTCGGGCAACACGCTGTCGGGCAGTTCGGCGATGGCCTTGATGGGCCTGAGCCAAGTGACGGTCAAGGATAACCTCGTCCAGGGCACCGGCACAGCGCCGAAGACCGATGCCATCTACCTCGGCGGCGGCGACCAGGGCATCACGATCAGCCACAACGTCGTCCAAAACAGCACCGGCTGGGCCGTGGACCTGACCACGCAGTTCGTCTCACAGCCCAGCAGCGACGTGACCCTGACCTTCAACAGCCTCGACGCTACGAACCAGCTTGGCGGACTCGCCGTCGCCAAGGACAGCTACACCGGCGGAAAGGTCGACGCTGAGGACAACTGGTGGGGCACGAAGGACGGCCCGGCAAGCAGCGTACAGGGTGCTGTCTACGCGCCTACGTGGATCCAGGCCCTATCCATCTCTCCGGCGCTCGAGCGTGCCGTCAGCGGCAATGCCCTCCAGTGGACGGCGTCCATGCTGGACAGCGCGGGCAACGCGATCACCGACCCCGCCTTCGCGGTGACCTTCGCCACCAGCGGATCGGCGGCGTGCCAGAATGCGACGCCATTGACCCCTGAGGCCCTCAGCTCCTCCAGCGTGGACTTCAGCTGCACGCCGGCGACGGCGGGAGACCTCACCGTCACGGGCACCGTCTCCCTCGATGGCACGCCACTTGACCTCGTCGGCACCGCGGGAGCCATCCTCCTGGCGCCTGCGCCCCTCTCCGGTGGCGGTTCGGGTGGCTCAGGTTCGCCGACCGACGGCAACCAGAGCGGCACACTGACCGTGAACGGCGACACCACGACCATCAACGTGGACACCGAACGCCTCATGGCGAATCTCGGCAACACAACCGGTACGAATGTGACCTTCACGTCCAACACCACGTCCGGCGCCATCAACCTAACTGGCGATGCCCTGCAGGACTTGACGACCGATTCCGACGGGATCAGCCTCCAGACTCCTGGGGCCACGTACACCTTGCCAGCGGGCAGCATCGACATGACGGACCTCGAGAACCTGCTTGGGGTTACGGACCCCTCCCTCATCAACCTCAGCCTGACCGTCGCACCCGCAACAGCAGGGGACACCACGGACATCTCGCAAGGCATCAACGGACCGATCGTCGGGGACCCGATGACATTCACCATCACGGCCACCGTCAATGGTCAGACCCAGACGATCGAGACGTTCACAGGCGCCGTGCCCAGGACCTTCACGCTGGACACGACGCCAGATCCCGACGACACGACGGGCGTTGTGCTCATCAACGGCGTCCCGGAGCACGCCTGGACCGTGTTCTCCGGCACGACCGCTACGATCGAGTCCCACACCGACTCCACGTACGCCATCGTGACGAACCACGTGTCCTTCTCAGACATCGCCGGCCTGCCGCAGGAGGCGGCCATCCAGGCTCTGGCCAACAAGCTGGTCATCGCCGGCATGACGCCTACCACCTTCGACCCGCAAGGTGGCGTCACCCGGGCGCAGTTCGCCGCCCTCGTCGTACGGGCGCTCGGCCTCTGGAACCTCGGGGCGGACACCCACTTCTCCG
The DNA here is from genome assembly GCA_021799275.1 of Bacillota bacterium. Taxonomy (GTDB): domain Bacteria; phylum Bacillota; class Sulfobacillia; order JAJZYS01; family JAJYTV01; genus JAJZQO01. The sequence continues at coordinate 32,287 of JAJZAT010000016.1, read as the reverse complement.
ACGTCGCGAAGACCTCATGGGCCGCGCCTGTCATCCAGTCCGCGGCTGCGGAGGCCTTCATCCAAGGATACCCTGACGGGACATTCCGACCTGGGCAGCAGATCACGAACGTGCAGATGGCCGCCATCGTCGCACGGGTGATGGGCTTCCTCGACATCAAGGCGGGAACGGCCGGCACCGCGCCTGCGGACCAGGCCAGCATCCCGTCCTGGGCCTCGCAGGACGTCGCACTCGTCCTCTCGCAGGGCATCATGACGACGGGAGCGGACGGCGCGTTCGCACCGAACGCCACGACGACCCGCGCGCAGGCGGCTCAGATCATCTGGAACCTGATGCTCAAGGCGGGCATCGAGTAGACGTAGCGTCCATCAGCCCAAGGGACAGCGTCAGACGGGGCCGGGAGGCGCACTCCCGGCCCCGCCCCACGTTCTTCTGGGACCTAGCCTGCCTTGCGTCCGGATGGCTTCTGGCCCGTGGGCCTCAGCCGCTCGAGGAGGCTCCGCGGGCGGTCCTTCTTGGGCTGGGTCTTGGCGTTCTTGGCCTGGCAGGGCCTTTGCGGCGGCAGCTTGCGCAGAGCCTGGTAGGTACTCTTTTGCAGGAGCTCGCCGACGCTGACGATCTTGTAGCCCTGGGACTCCAAGGCCGGCAGGACGTGCGAGAGGGCCTGGATCGTCCCCTCGCGGTGGACGGAGCCGTCGTGCATGATCACGATGCGGCCCGGCGCCGCGTCGCGCATGACGATCCGTTCGACGCCCTCCGCCGTCGCGCTCATGCGCCAGTCGCGGGTGTCGACGCTCCAGCCGATCACCGTGTAGCCGAGGTTGCCGAGCAGCTTCGAGGCGTCCTCGCTCGCGTAGCCGCCGGGCAGGCGGTAGAGGTAGGGCTTCTTGCCGCCGGCCGACGTGATGGCGTCGGAGCCGCCGGTGATCTCCTTCTGGATGTCGTCCGCCGTGATCTTGTGCAGCCACTTGTGGTTCATGCCGTGGTTGCCGACCTCCATGCCGGCGGCCTCGATCTTCTGGACCATCTCCGGGAACCGCACGACCTCCTGCCCGATCAGGAAGAAGGTGGCGTGCGCGTGGTACTTTTGCAGGAGCTCCAAGACCTGCGGCGTGTAGCGGCGGTTTGGCCCGTCGTCGAAGGTGAAGGCAATGAGCTTCTCCTGTGTCGGGATCTCCTTGAGCACCATCGCCTGCCGCTGCACGGCCGGTGCGGGAGCCGGGACCTGGGCAGGAGTCTTGACGGGAGCCGCGAGGGATGGAGTCGCGAAGAGGACGGACGTGAGGACGGCGAGCGCCGCCCCGCGCAAATCTGGCATCGGAACACTCCTTTCAGGAGGAGCGTTCCTCAGAGCGAAGGAGGTATGCGGCCCAAGGCGTCAGAGGCCGGGGCCTTCGGCCTCGGAGCCCTTCGCCATCTCGCGCAGGAGGAATTTCTGGATCTTGCCGCTCGCGGTGCGCGGCAGCTCGTCGACGAAAATGATGCGCGACGGCACCTTGTAGTGGCTCAATAGGCTTCTGCAGTGCGTGATCAGTTCCGCCTCGGTCGCGGTCTCGCCGGCCCGCAGCGCGACGAACGCCACCGGCGTCTCGCCCCAATGCGGATGCGGCGCCGCGACGACGGCCGCCTGGGCGACGGCCGGGTGGCGGTAGAGCGCTCCTTCCACCTCGAGCGAAGGGATATTCTCGCCGCCTGAGATGATCATGTCCTTCTGGCGGTCCCGGATTTCGATGTAGCCGTCGGGATGGCGCACGGCGAGGTCGCCCGTGTGGAACCAGCCCCCCTGCATGGCGTGCCTCGTGGCTTCCTCGTCGCGGTAGTAGCCAGCCATGATCACGTTGCCGCGCGCCACCACCTCGCCCATCTCCTGGCCGTCCGGCGTGACGTCGGTCATGTCTTCGCGCACCACCCGCACCTGCCCCGCGAGTGGCAGCTCGACGCCCTGGCGGGCCTTGAAGCCGCTGCGCGCCAGGAGCGGCCACTCCTCGATGCCCTTGGGCGGCTCGTTGTAGGTGAGGAACGCCGTTGTCTCCGTGAGGCCGTAGAAGTGCTGCACCGTCCAGCCGAGTTCCTCCTCCACGCGGCGGATCACGGCCGCCGGCGGCGCCGCGCCCGCCACCGCCACGTGGACGCCCGGCGGCGCCAGCTCCTCGGCGGCCGCGCCGAGCAGCATGGTGAGGACCGTGGGGGCGGCGCAGAGGCTGGTGACGCCGTACTCGCGGACGCGGCGCAGGGCGTCGTGCGGCTCGACCACGGGCAGCGGCACGTTCGTGGCGCCGACGGCGAGGCTTGCCCAGACGTAGCCCCAGCCGTTCGCGTGGAACATCGGCGCGACATGGAGGTGCACGTCGTCCGCCGTCGGGCGCATCGCGAGCAGCATGTTCACCGTGTTGATGTAGGCGTTGCGGTGGGTGAGCCGGACGCCCTTCGGGCGCGCCGTCGTGCCGCTCGTGTAGTTGAGCGACAGCACCTGGTCCTCCCGGATCGCCTCGGGGTCGAAGGGAAGGCCGGGGCTTCTCTGCAGGAGGTCGTCGTAGCCGAGGTAGCCCGGGATCTCGCCGCGCTGCACGATCACCTCGAGGTCCGGGAATTCCGGCAGGGCCTCGGCGATGCGTCCGTAGAGCGAGGTGTCGAGCAGCAGAAGTCTACTGCCGGAGTGTCCCAGGATGTAGCGGTACTCCGCCGGGCCGAGACGGGTGTTGAGCGGCACGAGGATCGCCCCGACGCGCGGCACGCCGCTGTAGCATTCGAGGGCCTCGAGGGTATTCGGCGCGAGCAGGGCCACCCGATCGCCCTGCAGTACGCCTCGCCGCAGGAGAGCTCCCGCAAGGAGCTCGAGACGTCGTCCGAAATCGCGGTAGCTCAGCTCCAGACCGTCGTCGACCACCGCGGGGCGCTCCGGGTAGAGGCGCAACCCGCGCGCGACGAGCGCCAGTGGCGAGAGAGGCACCTCCATGCTGTCACCTTCCAAGCACTACATATGAGAGCCTTATGTCGCGCTCGGAGCAGCGGTGCATTTCCCGGCGGGAGGCGTGCGCATTCGCCCTTGCGACATAAGGTAGGGCGAAGGAGGGATGCCCATGCCGGACGAGCGTCGCCTCGTGGAGGACCTCAGATTCGAGGAACTCGGGCGCGTCGCCGAGATCGAGGCGACCGTCTTCCCGGAGCCTCTGGATCTTGCATCGCTGGAGCGCCTCTATCGCGATCCTTCCGTCCATTACCTCGCGATCCGCGAGGAGGGACGGCTTGCCGCCTACTTCGGGTTCCAGGTCTCGGGACCCACAGCGCTCGTCATCAGCAACGCCACCGATCCCGCCTACCGCCGGCGCGGCTATGGCGGGCGCATCCTGCAGGAGGCCGAGGCCGTCGCCGAGGCCATGGGCGCCCGCTGGTTCCTCGGCGAGGTGCGCGTCTCGAACGAGCCGCAGCGCCAGGTGCTCCGCCGCATCGGCTGGCGCGAGATCGGCCGGTGCCAAAGCTTTTTCGGCAACGGCGAGGACGCCTACATCGTGTTCCGCTGCTTCAGGGAGGGGACCTGGCCGTGATCAGAATGCGCGAGGCTAAGCTCGGGGACCTCTTCCCGAGCGGCGAGGGCACAGCGTTCGGCCGCTGGCAGGACGTCATGATCCATGGATTCAGCATCGACTCCCGCCGCACGCATCCCGGCGACCTCTTCGTCGGGCTGCCGGGCAGCCTGACCCACGGCGGGCTCTACGCGGCCGAGGCCCTCAGGCGCGGCGCCGCGGCGCTGCTCCTTCCGACCGGCAGCGAAGCGCCGGCGGGAGCGGCGGGCCTCTGGCACGACCGACCGTTCGCGGCCCTCGCGGACGCCGCCCGGCGCTTCTACGGCCACCCCGCCGACCGCATGACGCTCGTGGGCGTCACCGGCACGAACGGAAAGACAACGACCGCCCTGCTCGTCGCGCATCTCCTGCGGGCGGCGGGCAGGAAGTGCGCCTACTGGACCACCACCCTCGTAGACCTCCCCGACATCGCCTTCCGCCCGCAGTGGACGACACCGCCGGCCCACGAGCTCCAGCGCTTTTTGCGGGCGGCGCTCGATCGCGGCCACGACCACGCCGTGCTCGAGGTCTCGTCGCACTCGGTGCGGCAGGAGCGGATTCGTGGCGCCCGCTTCGCGGCGGGCATCGCGACGAACTTCTCGCCGGACCATCTCGACTTCCATGAGAGCGTCGAGGACTACTACGACGCGAAGCGCGCCTTCATCCGGGAACTGCCGCCTGGCGCGGCGGCGGTCCTCTCGGAGGACGATCCGCGCGTGCTCGCGATGGGCGACGGCGTCCAGGCGGACGTCGTCAGCTTCGGCCTGGACGCCCGCGCCGACGTCCACCTCCTTGAGCTGCAGCAGCGCCAGGGCGGGATCGAGGGGCGCCTCAGGGTCAAAGCCGGCCGACTGGGCGCCGGGGGCGACTACGCCTTCCAGATGCCCATGCCCGGCCGGCACAACGGCCTCAACGCGGCCGCCGCTTTCGCCGCGGCACTCAGCCTCGGCGTGCCGGGAGACCAGGCGGCGGATGCCCTCAGGTCCTTCAAGGCGCCCCCGCGGCGACTCGAGGTCCAGGAAGTGGGTCCCTACCGCATCTACAACGACGTGGCCATGAACGAGGCCAGCTACCACGCGGTGCTCCGCACCGTGCGAGACCTCCGTCCCGAGCAGGTGGTGGTCGTTTGCGCCCTCAGGGGCAACCGGGGGCCGCAGGTGAACGCCCGCATCGCGCGCATCCTGGCGCACTGGCAGCAGGAGCTTCGCTACGCGCCGCTGATCATCAGCGAGAGCCGCAGCGACCTTCGCGAATACGCGGTGGACTACGAGGTGCGGTCCGAGGAGATCGCCGCGTTCAGCGAGGCGGCGAACATGGGCGGTCTCAGGCTCTCACGCCACGAGGAACTGCCGTCCGCCATCGAGGAGGCGGTCGGGAGGCTGAGGCCAGGTGGCGTCCTGCTGCTCCTCGGCACGTTCGGCATGGACCGCGGCCCCGCCATCGCTCGCCAGCTCCTGCGCCAGAAGCTTGGCCTGCCGGAAGAGGCGAACGAGAGCTACCTCGAGCCGCACGAGGCGGACTACTGACGGGGCTCTGCGGCAGGTGGCCGCGCGAAGAGAGGTGAAGAGTTCCAGCCGTGCGGATGGGGCGGACGGCGCCCGCCTGTCACGGTCGGAAGGAGCGGTGGCGAGCGTGCTCGAGATCCTTGGCCTCGAAAAGCGCTTTGGCGACACCTGGGCTCTCAGGGACCTGAGCTTCGAGGTGCGGGAAGGCGAGGTCTTCGGCTTCGTCGGCAGCAATGGCGCCGGCAAGACGACGACGATGCGGATCGTGATGGGGGTGCTCGGCCAGGACCGGGGCGAGGTGCGCTGGGCGGGAGCACCCCTTGGTTTTGCGGCGCGGCAGCGCTTCGGCTACATGCCGGAGGAGCGCGGCCTCTATCCCACCATGCGGCTCGGGGAGGAGCTCGAGTACCTCGCGCGGCTGCACGGTCTCAGGCAGGAGGACGCCAGCCGGAGCGCCGCGCTCTGGCTCGAGCAGCTCGGCCTCGGGGCGCGCGCAGGCGACGAGGTGCAGGTCCTCAGCCACGGCAACCAGCAGCGCGCCCAGCTGGCGGCGGCCCTCGTCTTCCGCCCGGCCGCCCTGATCCTGGACGAGCCCTTCGCCGGCCTCGACCCGGTGGCGGTGGACGTGATGAGCGGCGTCCTGCGCGAGCAGGCCCTGCAGGGGGTGCCCGTCCTCTTCTCGAGCCACCAGCTCGAGCTCGTCGAGCGCCTCTGCGACAGGGTCGGCATCATCCGCGGCGGGCGGATGGTGGCCGCAGGGACGGTGGCGGAACTGGCCAAAGGCGGAGGCGAGCGCCTCTGGGTGGATGTCGGCAGGGCCGATGGCCTCTGGGCCATCGGCATCCCCGGCGTGCACGTCCTGCGCCAGGAAGGCACCCGCACGCTCCTTGATCTCGTCCCCGCCGCCGACGACCAGGCGGTGTTGCGGGCCGCCCTTCGCCAGGGCCCCGTGCGGGAGTTCCATCGCGACGTGCCGACCCTCACGGAGCTCTTCCGCAGCACCGTGAGCGAGGAGGTGGCGCGGTGAGCCGCCTGGGCACCATCTGGCTTGTGGCGGGCCGCGAGCTCAAAGAGCGCATGCGGAGCCGCGCCGCCCGCGTCGTCACGATCCTGATGCCGGTCCTCGTCTTCCTTCTCATCGCGATCCCAGCGCTCGTCCACAGGCCCGCGAGCGCGACGACGCTCGGCCTCGTGGGCAGACCCGCGCAGACACTTAGCGCCGACATCCAGGCGGCCGCGCGGGCGACCGGCGTCACGGTGCGGCTGCGGGACGAAGCATCGCCAGCCGAGGCCCGAAGGCAGCTGGGGCAAGGGCGCATCGACGTCGCCCTCGCCTTGCGGGGCGGCGCCGCCGCCGTGACGGTGCCTGGATCCGTCGGCTACTTCGAGACCCAGACCCTGTCGCCCAGGGTGCAGGCGATCCTGCAGGCGACGCTCAACCTCTGGCACGAGCAGCGGGTGCTGCTCGGGGCAGGGGTACCGGTCCCGGTCCTGCGCACGGCCCTGACGCTCGTGCCGCTCAGCGTGAAGACCTTGAAGCCGCCACCCAAGGACATGGTGGCGCGCGATGTCGCGGCCCTCGCGGCCGCCTTCCTCCTCTACATGACGCTCGCGCTCTACGGCAACGCCGTGGTGGCCGGCGTCGCGCAGGAGAAGACCTCGCGCATGGCCGAGGTGCTCCTGGCCGCCGTCCGCGCGACCGATCTCCTGATCGGCAAGGTGCTCGGCATCGGCCTCTTCGCCTTCGGCCAGATGGTGCTCACGGTGGCGGCGGCGTTCATCGCGAACGCCGTCTTCCAGAACACCGCCATCCCAGGCACCGTCTGGACGCTCCTGCCGAGCGTGCTGCTCTGGTTCCTGCTCGGCTACGTCCTCTACGCGTTCGCTTATGCGGTCGCGGGGACGCTCGTGGGGCGGCAGGAGGACGTGCAGACCATCGCGGCGCCGTTCATGGTGCCGCTGATCGCCGGCTTCATGCTCACGTACCTCGCGATCGCCGAGCCGACCAACACCGCCGTCCGCATCCTTTCGTTCCTGCCGCCCCTCGCGCCGATCCTGATGCCGGCACGCCTGGCGCTTGGCCACGTGGCGCCGTGGGAGGTGGCCTTGGCCGTCCTGCTGACCATCCTCGCCATCTGGGGCGAGGTGCGGCTCGCGGCGCGCGTCTACGCCTTGGCGCTGGTGCACAGTGGCCCGCGTCTCACATGGCGGTCCGCGCTAAAGTTGAACCGCGACTGAACCAAGCGCGGCGCCCGATGACTTGGATGTTTTCGTGGACTGAACGGGAAAGTCGACTCGCGCGGGGTCTAAGCGACCTAAGCGCGCTTTTCCATCTATGCGTTTGCGCGGTACTTTCGACGGGGATTCCGCGTGGACTCTGTGGTGGCCACGACATAACCTGCGTCGAGCAGGGTCTGCAGTGCACGCAAGACAGCAGGACGACTACGTCGCGTCATTTCGGCAAGGTCATGGGCGGAGACTGCTCGAGGTGCTCCCCTTAGGAGCAGCAAAAGCTCCTCCGCCAGCCCCGACGGCCTGCTTTGGCTATCGATGCCCTCATAGGACGCGCGCGCGTCGGCGGTTAACCGATAGACGGTACCGAGGCGCGTGCTCTCCTTGGTGATGAGGCCCGCCTCAAGGAGTTCCTGAAGCTCATCGCGCGACGTCCCTGATTCGAGACCGCAGATCCGCCGGTAAAGCGTGCCCGGCATTGAGCCCTCACGTACGAGGAAGGAAAGCCCGTAACGTTGCGATTCGCTGAGCGGGGTGGGAACTGCCGTCTGCAGCCATCGGGTGGTGCGGGGCCCATAGACCTGCTCACCTGACAGGGAGACGCGGAAAAAGGAGACGCCGTCATACCAACGTGGGGGGAACAGGTTGTTGCGGCGCATCTCGCCAAGCACTACGCGAACGCCGGTGCCTCTCTGCTCCATGAGGCCGAGGTCCTCCGCAAGGTTCGCCAGCAGGGCGTTGCGAGCCGCCTGCACCCCAGGATCGCCCAAGCGATCAAGGGACACTGTCCCATAGAGACCACCAGGGTTCTCGATCACAAGGTGATCTGAGTACAGGCGTACCTGGATTTGGCTGCGCACGCCGTAGACACTGTAGTCCCGGTGCACCACGGCGTTGGCAAGAAGCTCTCGCAACGCGGCGATCGGGTACTCGGGCGTCTCGCGATGGGCGAGACCAGAAATTTCGACGTTACGGCCGAGCACGCGCTGCAGACCGGTCAGCGCTGTGTCCAGCATCGTTTGCAGAGGGCCTTCGCATTTGAGATCGAACGGCAGCCGGTGTTCGGGGTCCGGTCGGTTGCCACTATAAGCACTCAAGGTGATTACGCAGTTTGGCAGAAAACGCTGCGGGAATTGGCCCAAGACGAGGAGGCCCGACAGCGAGGGGTGACCGTCTTCACTCAGAACGCCCAGCGCCTCGAGTAGGCTGCGGCGGGTGCGGTAGGCCGTGGCCAGGGCCGGTCGCCGTGAGCGCACACGGGCGAGGAGCGTCTCGACCTGCTGCTCGTCAAGGTCCGCCTCTGTCGCTTCGGTCATAATCTCCCGGTCGGCCATTGGCTGCTCACGCGATGAGAGTTTGAGGGACACCTCATATTCGGTCATTGGCCGCTCGCCGTCGCCGGTACGGATATAAGCCCCACGGTAGAGTCCTTGGTGGACGTAGTAGCAAGGACCGTACGCTGGGTGGACTTCGCCCACTTCCACTCCAAGGACGGTCTGGCCGTCGATCACGGCGGCGTGCATTCCGAGGGAGACGGGCGGGGACATCTGGTGCAATGCAATGTTGGAGAGGTCGCTCTGCAATTGGTCCAGGTCATGGATGCCCGTGCAGCGGTAACCGACCGGATCAAGCCCGAACAGGATGACTCCACCACCGGGCCGGTTGGCAAAGGCTGAGATCGTTGTCCACAGGGTTGAAGGAGTGCCTCCTCTGGCCGACTTCGCTTCGATGTCGTCGAGTTCGCTCCCGCGTTCTCTCAGAGTGCTTACGAGCGTAACCACATCGCTGTCGGTCAAGAGACTCACCCCGTCCGGATTACTCTAACGCTACTTTATCACTTAAACGAACCTCTAACACAAGTATCACGAACTTGATCGCGGATCTACGACACTGGTTAGGGGAGACGCAGGGGAGAGCCGGCATGCGCCACGCATGCCGGCTCTCTCAGGAAACCAGGTGCTACGGCATCGCCTTCTGGACGCGGCCAGGCCTAAGCGGCAGCTCGCGCACTCTGGCACCCGTCACGGCGCAGACGGCGTTCGCGATCGCGGCCGCGATCGGCACGGACCCCGGCTCGCCGATGCCTGTCGACGGGGTGTCTCGATCGAAGACGAACCGCACCTCGATGTCCTGAGGCGCGTCGCGGAAGGTGGCGATGGGGTAGTCCCGCCAGCCGCGGGTGGTGATGCGGCCATCCGAGACCTTCGTCTCCTCGAAGAGCGTCCAGCTCATGGCCTGGAGAATGCCGCCCTCGATCTGGCTCCTCGCGCCGTCCGGATGCACGAGGCGCCCGGGGTCCACGGCGGCGAAGACCCTGCCGAGCCGCACCTTGCCGCTCGGGGAGACGAAGACCTCCGCCACCTCGGCGCAGTAGGTGCCGTGGTAGATCGTGGCCGCGAGACCGAAGCCGTGGCCGGCGCCCTGCGGGCGATGCTGCCAGTCCGACATCTCGCCGACCGTCTCGAGCACCCGGCGCAGGCGCGGGTCCGTCGCGTGCCGCAGGCGAAGCTCCAGCGGGTCCAGGCCGGCGAGGGCCGCGAGCTCATCCATAAAAGACTCGCTCGCGAAGACGTTCGGCGCCGCCGCCAGGGAGCGGAAGGCCGATGTCTGGATCTGGGCCTGCTCCACCGTCAGCGAGACGTCCATCTGGCCAAGGTCGTAGGGCGGCACCGCGTTGCGGCCGGAGGTCATGCCGGCCACCTCGGGCGGCACGCGGCCGCTCGCGTAGATGTGCGGGTTCGTGCGCACGTGGGACCGGTAGCCGACGATGCGCCCGTCCGGGCCCACGGCCCCTTCGATCTTCGCGTCGAGCCAGGGGCGCTGCGCCGAGCGCTGGAACTCCTCGGCCCTCGTCCACTCGACCAGCACCGGCCGCCCGGCCGCCTGCGAGAGGCGGATGGCGTCGAGCGCCGCGCTGCCCCAGCCGCCGCCGCCGTACATGCCGCTCATCTGCTGCGGGTGGACGTGGACGTCCTTCGGATCGAGGGAGAGGATCGCGGCCGCCTCGTCGCGCAGGCCGAAGGGTCGCTGCGTCGCGACGTAGAGGTCTGCTCCGTCCTTGCGCACGTCGGCCGCGGCGGCGCTGGGCAGGATCGAGGCATGGGCGATGTGCGGCGTGTGGTAGGTGGCCTCGTGGCGGATCTTGGCGGAGGCGAGCGCCGCGTCGACATCCTTGTCCTGGCGGAGCTGCGCCTCGAGCGGGGGCTCCGGGTCGCCCTCGGGATCGCTCCAGGTCGCTTCGAGGGATTGGACGGCCTGCAGGGCCTGCTCGCGGCGCTCTGCGAGGACGCCGACGAAGTCTCCCTCGTGCACCACCGCCACGACACCAGGCAAGGCCTTGGCCGCCGTGTCGTCGAGCGAGACGAGGTGTAGGCCGGGCCGCGGAGGCGGCAGTACATGGCCGCGCAGCATGCCGGGCAGGCGGACATCGTGGGGATAGACGGCCTGGCCGAGCACGAGAGCGCGCGCTTCGACGCGGTCCGGCTCGGGCTCAAAGTCCAGGCCAGGGGCGAAGGTGACGTCCGTGGCCGCCGGAAGCGGCCCCGCGAGCGGCCCCTCCCTGGCCAATTCGGCGTAGGAGGCCTCTCGGCCGTCCGCCGCGTGGAAGACGCCAGCGCGCGCGACGAGGTCCGCAGCGGCCACGCCCAGACGTGCCGCCGCGCGCCCCAGAAGAAGCTTGTAGGCGTAGGCGGCCGCGAGGCGCAGGGCCTGGCCGTCGGTCTGGGTGGACATGCTGCCGAAGGTGCCGCCGTCCCAAGGCACGACGTCGGTCTCGCCGAGCTCGACCCGCACCGCCTCCTCAGGCAGGCGCAGCTCGTGCGCGACGATGCGCCGGAAGCCCGTGCGGATACCCTGGCCATACTCCACCTTGCCCGACCGCGCGATGACCTCTCCCTCGGGGCCGATCACGATCCGCTTCTCGAGCTGCTCCGGCGGGCGCTCGCCCCAGCGCCGCGGTGCCTCGCGGCTCATCGCGACGCCTCCAGGGCGGCCTTGACGATGCGGCCGTAGACGCCGCAGCGGCAGAGGTGCCCGGAGAGGGCATCCCGGATCTCCTCCTCCTGCGGGTGCGGGTTCTCCTCAAGGAGCGCCACCGTGGAGATCAGCATGCCGCTCGTGCAGGCGCCGCACTGCATGGCGTCCTCCTTGAGGAACGCCTCCTGCACCGGATGCAGGTGGCCGTCCTGGCTGAGGCCCTCGACGGTGACGATCTCGTGCCCGACCGCCTCGTCGACCGGCATCGTGCAGGACGCGAAGGCCGAGCCGTCGAGCAGCACGTAGCAGGCGCCACAGCTGCCGTGGCCGCAGCCGAGTCGCGTCGCGGTGAGGCCGAGGTCGTCGCGGATCACCGAGGTGAGCGAGGTGCCGGGGGGTACGTCGACGATCTGCTCTATGCCGTTGACCTTGAGTTCGTAGCGCACCATTCGTCCCTCCTTCGAATCAGAGGCTGGGAGACTAGGCCCGGCTCTCCGCCTCCTCGCTCTGGTGCACGCCGCGCAGCCCCGAGAGGATGGCCGCCACGATCAGGGCCGCCACCGAGGCCAGGAGCGAGGCGTGGATGCCGCGCAGGAAGGCGGCGCCGGCCGGGCCGGAGACCACCGCGTTGCCGACGAAGATGGCGAACGCGAGCCCGCGCGAGAGGGCGTGCGCAGCCACCAGCAGGGCCGTCGAGAACGAGAAGACCATGCCGACATTGGAGAAGGTGCGGAGCATGCCCGACGCCACGCCGAAGACCTTCTTCGGCGCCGCCTTCATCACGGCGGCGTTGTTCGCCGGGAAGAAGCCGCCGCTGCCGAGCCCGTTGACGATGCTGATGGCGCTCACCACCCAGAGCGGCGTCGTGAGGCCGAGGCTGAAGTAGAGGAGCATGGCCACCACCTGGATGGCGAGGCCGAGCGTGGCCGGGATGACGGGACCGAGGCGGTCGGCGAGGCGGCCGGCCACGGGGCCCGTGACACTGCCGACGAGGTAGCCGGGCACCAGCAGCAGGGCGCCGTCGAGGGGCGACAGGCCGCGGACGCCCTGCAGGTACATGGTGATGAGGAAGAGCACCGCGAAATTCGCGAGGCCCTGGAAGAAGCTCGCGAGGAAGGATGGCGTCAGCGTGGGCACGCGGAACAGCGAGAGCGGCACCATCGGATCCTTCGCGCGGCTCTCGAGCCAGCCGAAGAGGAGCAGCAACACGATGCCGGCGGCGAGCCAGAGTGCGATCGTCGTGTCGAAATTGGCCGTCGTCAGCTGGACCATGGCCCAGAGCAGGGCGAAGAGGGCGGCCCCGAGCGAGGCCATGCCGGGAATGTCGAGGTCCCGGTGCTTGTAGCCGTGATCCGAGGGCAGGGAGCGCAGGGCGAGCGCGAGCGCGACGATGCCGATCGGCACGTTGATCCAAAAGATCCAGCGCCACGAGAGGTAGGTGACGAGGAAGCCCCCGGCGAGGATGCCGAGCACGGCCCCGACGTTCCAGCCGATCGAGGTGTAGCCGTAGGCGCGGCCGCGCTGGTTCGGCGGGAAGATATCGGCGATGATGGCGCCGCTGTTGGCGGAGATGAACGCGCCGCCGACGCCCTGGATCAGGCGGAAGACGACGATCGAGGCCTCGTTCCAGGAGAGCGCGCAGAGCGCGGATCCGACGACGAAGATGAGGAAGCCCGCCTCGTACATGCGCACGCGGCCGAACATGTCCCCCAGCCTGCCCACTTGCGTGGCGAGAAGGGTGATGACGAGGAGGTAGCCGAGTACCACCCAGACGACGGAGGCGAAGCCCACGTGCAGTTCCTGCCGCATCACGGGCAGGGCAAGGATCACGATGGTGGTATCCACGGCGGCGATCAGCACGCCGATCATGATGACGATCAGGGCGGCACCCGCACGGTTCTCTGCGGCCTGGGGCAACGGCTAGACCTCCTGATTCGGCACCTCTGGTGCCGGCGTCTGGGAACCGGTGAGAGCGACAGGCGTGGCGCGGCCGAGCAGGACGACGGCTTCCTCGTGCCAGCCGAGCTCGGCCGCGAGCAGCAGTTCCTGGCGGCGGAACACCGCCAGGGCGGTAGCGCTAAGTGTGCCTGCGAGACGGGTCCGCTCCGAGGTGACCTGCTCGAGTTCGGCGCGGATCCGCCGCTCGCGCAGGCGCAGGAGTTCGCTCGTCTCGCGGGGGTCGACGCGCCCGCCAAAGAGCAGTCCCACCCCGACGGGATCCGGCTGGCTCCTGAGATCCCTGAGGGCGGACTCCCTGAGGATGGCAAGCTCGCGCTCGCCTTCCGCCGTGATCCCGTAGACGGTGCGCAGCGGGCGCTTTCCCGCCTGCTCGCAGCGCACGACGGCGATCAGACCGTCGCGCTCCATGAGGTGCAGCTCGCGATGCAGGGCGCCCACGCTGACGCCACCCCAGCGTTCGACCGACACCTTCTCGGCCCGCCTGCGGATGGCGTGCCCGTGCAGTGGTCCCTCCGAGGAAAGGATGCCGAGGGCCACGAGACGGTTGAGGTTCATGGCAGTAGTTTAACGGAGATTAGTCTCGCGTTGTCAATTGGCGGACGAGGCGCGCGGCAAACGTTTCAGGTATGCAAAGCCGCAGCGGCCCGCGGGCCCGCTGCGGCGGAGCGGGGCGGTCAGACCCCGCGGGCGAAGGCCTCGAGCGCCGCGATCACTTCGCCCACCGCCCTTGCCAGCGCATCCATGCTGGCGCTGGCGGCCGGCGCGCCACCGCACCCGAACTCCTCGATCGCCTGGCGGGCCAGACGGTGCGCCTCCCTGTGCGGGCGGTCGATGGCCTGGAACAGGGGACTCTGACCGTATCTCCGGCCGGCGTCGCCATGCATCCACGCGCCGAGCCGGCAGGTGTCCGGGCTGCCGGCATCGGCCGGGGCGAGGCGCACCTTGCCCTGCATCATGGCCTGCAGCCGGTGCTGCCAGAGCAGATGGTCCGTGACGCGCAGGCGGATGGAGTCCCGATCGTCCCGCTGGGTGGGGTAGGCCGCGAGGCGTGTCAGCAGGTCGGACAGTTGCCCGCTCACGTCGAACACGGAGTCCGACGCGGTACCCAAGGCTCCCGCCACGGTTTCCACCGCTCCTTGGGCCATCTGGACGCGCTGCGCGATCTCCGCGATGGCTTGTGCCTGCTGGGTGGCGAGCGCCGCGATCTCCGAGACCTCGTCCCGGTTCCTCGAGGAGGCTTCCGCGATGCCCGCGAAGACGCGATCCGCCTGCCCGACCAGCGACGCGGCGTTGTGCGCGGACGTGGCCGAAGCCTCGGCCCGCAAGGCGGTCCGCTCGATGCTCGCCGCTTGTCTTGCGATCGTGTCGGTGATCTCCTTCGCGGCGTTCTTCGTGCGGTCGGCGAGGCGGCGCACTTCGTCCGCGACCACGGCGAAGCCCCGGCCCTGTTCGCCGGCCCGCGCAGCTTCGATCGCCGCATTGAGGGCCAGAAGATTCGTCTGCCCGGCCACCTCGTTGATCAGGGAGACGATCTCGGCGATGCGCTTGAAACCCTGCTTCAGGGCTTCTCCGGCCTCGGCCGTCTCCCGGCTGCCAGAGACGAGCGTCTCCATCTCCTGCCCGACCTCCCGCATGAGCGCCGTGCCATCGAGGCTCTGGCGCGCGACCTCGCCTGCGAATTCCGCCACCTGCGTGCTGGCGGAGGCCATTTCCTCGGCGCTCGCGCTCAGTTCCTCGGTGGTCGCCGCCGTTTCGGAGGCGGCCCGCTCGACGTTGCGCATCTCGCGGGTGATGCGCTCGTGGTCGCGGTAGATGATGGCAAGGCTCTGCGCCATGCCGCTCGCCGTGTGTTCCGCGTCCAGCAGGAGGTCCCGAGATTTCGCCGCGACGCGACCCGCCTGCGCGAGATCGTCCGAACCCACGATCGCCTCGGCAGGCTGGCCGCTGAAATCGCCGCCGGCCATCGCCACGAGCCGGGTTGTCAGTTCCGTCCCGGTTGCGCTTGCCACGCTGCTACCTCCCCAGCGCTTTCATGTGCTGAATCATCCTAGGCACAACCCGGATGCTGGCCGCTACGGCCGACCCGCAGGTCCGAACGGACAAGCCAGGCGGTCAGACGAAAAGTCTCCGCCCCTGGGCGGGGCGGAGACCGAAATCAAGGTGGACGCCCGGGACTCAGGCCCGGCCGTAGATGTCCTGCACGCGCACCACGTCGTCGAGTTCCGGGCTCGACACCTCGAGTACCGAGAGGTCCACCTGCGCCGTGAGGCGGTGCAGGGTGCCCGGCAGGATGGTGATCGTGCTGCCCGGGCTGATCGCCCGCGGCCGACCGTCGACCTCCAGCGTGCCGGCGCCGGCGAGCACCCACATCGACTCCATCTTGCGCTCGTGGTACTGCAGGCTGAGGCTGTGCCCCGCCCGCACGAAGAGAAGCTTGCCCGCGTAGCGCTCCGTCTCGGCCCAGATGTACTCCGCACCCCAGGGCTTCTCCACAACTCTCGCGTCCTGCGGCACGAAGGGCGTCCCGTCCACCTTGGGCGGACGCACGAGCGCGGAGGCCTCGAGCGTCGCGACGAGGCTGCCAGCGGGCGTCGAGCAGACGATCATGTCGTCGGTGCCCAGCACCTGGAGCGGCGGCGCACCCGGTTCCCGCCACTCGAAGGCGGGGCCGAGCGGCGCGTCGTCGCCGCGCGTGCTCTGGTGGTAGCGGACGAATTCGGGCCAGTTGCCGAGGTCGCTCCAACCGGCGTCGCAGGGCACGACGCGCAGGTCGGTCGTGCGCTCGAGCACCGCCCGGTCGAAGGGCAGTCGGATGGCGTGTTCGTAGGTCACGACGAGGCCCTGGCCGTCCGACGCGGCAACGGCCTTCGCGGCCTCCCGCGCCGACTGGTAGAGCGCCGGGGCGACGATTTCCGCGGTCGCGAGCAGCGATCGCACATCGCCGATGAAGACGCCCATGTTCCAGAGCGCGCCTTCGCTGACGAGTTCCTCCGCCAGGGCGGCGTCGGGCTTCTCGACGAAGCGGTCCACAGGTCGAGGCCCGCCCTCATCGGTCTCGGGCACGATGTAGCCGAACTCCTGCCTGGGACCCGACGGAACGGCGCCGAGGAGGCAGATGCCGTCGCCTTCCGCGGCCAGGGCCACCGCTTCCTTGGCCGCCTCGGCGAACACATCCTCGTCGCGCATGACGTGATCCGCCGGCAGGATCGCGAGCACGGCCTCGGGATACTCGAGCGCCACGCTGTGGGCGGCGGTGAGGGCGGCCATGGCGGTGTCGCGCCGCATCGGCTCGCCGATGAAGCGGGTCTCGGTGAGGTCGGGGAGGGCCCCGAGCATGGCCTGGCGATCGGCCTCAAGCGCGATGAGATAGACGTGGTCCGGGGTGTTCGCGATGCGCAAGGCGCGCTGGTAGGCGCGGCCGAGCAGGGTTTCACCTTCGATGGTCACAAGCGGCTTCGGGTGGCCCGGACGCGACAGCGGCCAGAGCCGCTCCCCGGGACCCCCTGCCATGATCACAGCGATGACGGGCCTCTCTGCACGCAAGTAGCAGATCGCCTCGCTTCTTACTTCTGGGATTCCCAATACCTGCTGGGACACGCCTGCATTGTAGCCGCTGGCCGCACGGTGGTCGATAGGGCGGAGATGAATCTTTGGTGGCGCCTCAGGCGGGGCGGTCCGAGGGGTCCCTGGCCCGATGCGGTTGACCGCGCAGGGCCCCTGAGCTTATGCTGCAGGGGCATCGAAGGCTTCGGAAGGGGGCGACACCATGGCTGAGAGGGAAGTGGCGCGCAGGACGCGTCTGACGCCGGCCGTGGTGATGCCGTCCGCCTGAGCAGGGTTGGGGCGCTGCACCGCAGGCCGGCGTGCCTGCGGTTTTTTGCTGCCCCGACTTTCATCCTGCTGGAGGGACTGCCCATCGATACCGAGGCTTTCGAAGAGTTTCTGGCTCGTGACCTCATTCAAGGCGTGCTAGGACCGCTCCGGCCGGGCAAGGAAGCGCAGGTCTACGTCTGCGAGGCCCATCCCCAGACCGGCTTTGAGCTCCTGGCGGCCAAAATCTACCGGCCGCGGGCCGAGCGGAGTTTCCGCGCGGAGGAGACTTATCTTGAGGGGCGCGCCAGCCTGCGCCGAGGCCGCGCGACACACTCGAGCGTCGCCCGGGCGGTGGCACGGCGCTCCGCGGTCGGCAAGGTCCTGCTTTCCGAACTCTGGGTGCGGCGGGAATACGAGGTGCTCGGGCGCCTCGACGCGTGTGGCGTGCCGGTTCCGCGGCCCGTCGCCTGCAGCGGCGACGCCGTGCTGATGCAATACCTGGGCGACCTCGGCGGCCCGGCCCCGAGACTGGTCGCCACGCGGCTAGGTCAGGAAGAGGCGGCGACCGTGCGCGAGACGCTGCTGGGCGCCATTGCCCTTTGTCTCTCCGACGGCCTGATCCATGGCGATCTGTCGGCCTACAACGTCCTGATCCACGAGGGGCGCCCCTACATCATCGACCTGCCGCAGGCGGTGGACGCTGCGGTGCACCCCGAGGCGCAGCGGCTCTTCACCCGCGACGTGATGAACCTCACCCGGTACTTCGCGCGCTATGGCATTGCGGACGACGGCGCCCTCTGGGCAGAGGACGTCTGGCGACGCTACGAGAGAGGGCGGCTCTGAGAGGCGGCGCGAGGGAAACTAGGCAAAGGCTCCTCTCGCGCCGGTATGCAGTTCGTAACGTCCACGCCGAGACTGGAATGGCACGCGAGAACAGGCATCGGCCATTCCTCCGTTGGAAAATATACGCGTGGGCTACATATTGGCGGCGCGACCGGTGCATGACAAGAGCCGAACGGTGTAGACGTCGGTCGGGTCCGCGCGGGCGAGAACTTTGGACAGCCGTCGCGCTTTGCTGCGCCCTTGGGTGATGCCTTAGGAAGCTCCTCATAATCCCCTGCTAGTCTTGCTCTGAGACCGCATCTGCAAGGAGGCCAACCGTGCTCAGGACGCTCCATCCGATGATTGTGCACTTCCCGATCACCCTCTTCTACCTGACGGCACTGTTCGAGGGCCTCTACTTCGCGTTCCACAAGGACTGGCTGGCGCGCGCTGGCTACCTTCTCCTGACGCTCTCGATGGTCGCCGGCGTGGCGGCCGGCATCGCGGGAGCCATCTCCGAGAGCTATGTCCTTAGCCACATCTCGCCTGCGAGCCTGCAAATCCTGTCGACGCACAAGAACTTCGCGGAACTCTCGGTCTTTACGTTCGGCGTTGCGTGGCTCTGGCGCACCCTGCTCCTGCTGCGCAAGCAGGTGCCGAGGTCGCCAATGGCGGTTCTGTACTATCTGATCGTGCTGCTCGGCGTCGCCCTCATCAGCTACACCGGCTTCCTCGGCGGCAGTCTCGTCTACGATCACGGCGTCGGCGTGCCGTAAGGAGAATCGGCGACCGGCGACGAAGTCTCCTGAGACTGGAGGGACTTCTCGTTGGCGACGATCGAGGTGCGCGAGCTGCACACACCCAGGGAACTGGCCGAGGTGGTGCAGCTGCAGTTCGAAATCTGGGGTTCGAATGACGCGACGCCGGCCAACCAGCTCGTGATCTCGGTCAAGACGGGCGGGCACGTGCTGGGCGCGTTCGACGGCGGGCGGCTCGTCTCGTTCGCCTACGGCTTTCCCGCGCTCTTGCAGGGTCAGGAGCCCTGGATCGCCTCGCACATGCTTGCCACCCGGCCGGAATACGCCGGGCAGGGCATCGGCCGCATGCTCAAGTGGCGCCAGCGCGACTGGGCCCTCGCGAGAGGCTATCGCCGCATCACTTGGACGTTCGATCCGCTCGAAGGGCGCAATGCCCATTTGAACCTGAACCTCCTCGGGGCCGTGGCCGGGGAGTACATCGTGGACTGCTACGGGCCGATGGAAGACAAGTTGAACCAGGGCCTGCCCTCCGATCGCCTGATGGCGGACTGGCAACTGGGCAGCGAGCGCGTGCTCGCCGCCCTGAGGGGCGAGCGGCCCGCCGTCGCAGGGGAGCAGGTGCAGGTGCCGGCGCTCTATCAGCGCTTGCGCCAGGAGGATCCTGAGGCCGCCCTCGCGGAGCGGCTCCGGGTGCGGCGGGAACTTCAGTCCCTGCTCGGCCGGGGCCTCGTGTGCGTCGCTTTCGACCGCAGCCGTTCGGCCATCATTGTGCGTTGACCCTGCCATAGACGTCCTACATGTCTGTTTCGCTGGCTGTTGCTCCCGGTTGAGGGCATAACTTGGTCGCGAGTGCGCTGACCAGTCGCGTCGTCGCGCGCTTCGGGCGATGTCGCGGTCGGGATTGCGCCGTAAGCACAAACTGGTCCGAATGGCGCAAATAAAGCGTGTCCAAACGGCACAGATCAGCCCATCTGACCTAGCCGTGTGGACGCTGTTTGCTATAATCGGCGATACCAAGTCTGCGCCGGAGGGATCTCGATGCGCAGGAACGTGGTCGTCCGCGTCGCCACGGCCGTCGTGATCGTGGCTCTGGCGCTGGTGTTCGTCGCTTGGCGCGGGCAGACAAGGCCCCCGGCGCCCTCGCCGCACCTCGCGGCGTTTGTCGATCGCGGCGCCAATCTCGGCAAGAAACCCGCTCCCGATTTCACCCTTCAAGACCAGTTCGGCCGCACGGTCAGCCTCGCGCAATTTCGCGGCAAGGTGGTCGTGCTCGCGTTCGTCGACGACCAGTGCACGACGATCTGTCCCCTGACGACGCAGTCGATGGTCATGGCCAAGCGTCTTTTGGGGCCCGCGGCCGGGCGCGTCGTGCTGCTCGGCGTCAACGCGAACCCCTTGCACACCGAGGTGCAGGACGTCGCGAGCTACTCGCGGCAGCATGGCCTCCTGCACAGCTGGCAGTTCCTCACCGGCTCCGGGGCCCAGCTCCGGCAGGTCTGGGCCAAGTACGGCATCGCCGTGCAGATCGCCAAGGGCGCGATCGACCACACCCCCGCCCTCTACGTCATCGACCGCGAGGGTCGCGAGCGTCGCCTCTTCATGACCGCGACGCAGTACGCCGGCATCGGTCAGGAAGCGTACGTCCTGGCGCGCGAGGTGGCGTCGCTCTTGCCCGGTCAGGTGCGGGTGGCGCCGCCGTCGGGAGATGTCCAGGCGGTCTCGCCGCGCAAACCCGCCACCCTGTCGCTCGCCTCGGGCGGGCAGGTCCAGCTCGGGCCCGGACACCCGCGCCTCTACCTCTTCCTCGACGCCTGGGCGCCCGGGGCGAGGCAGCAGCTGCCGCTGCAGGCGCAGTACGCAGCCGAGGCCAAGGGGAGCGGCCTGCCGCCTCTCATGCTGGTCGACGTGCGCGACGCGGAATCGTCGCCCACGGCCCTGCCGAAGCTCCTCGCCTCCCTGCCCGGCGGGAGCGGCCTGCCGCTCGCCATCGACCGGCAGGGGCGCGTCGCCGACGGCTATGGCGTTCAGGATATCCCGTGGTACGTGCTGACGAGCGATTCCGGCAAGGTGGTCTGGTCCCACGACGGCTGGCTCTCGCCCGCGGCGCTCGCGCAGGCGGTGGGGAAGGCCGGATCCTGATGCATACGTGCGGGAGGTGCGGCGGCGATGCCTGAAAGCCTGATCCGGCTGAGTCTCGTGCAGTGGATTGAACCGTACGTCCTTCTATCGTTGCTGCCCTTCGCGGCCGCCTACCTCTGGGCGGTGTCTCCTGCCGGCAGGCGGCACTTCAAGGGCTCCCGCCCCGTGCCGCGCTGGCAGGTCTGGACCTTCCTCGTCGCCATCTTCACGATCTATCTCGGCTTCGGCGGTCCCTTGGATGTCCTCGCGGACGGCTACCTCTACACGGCGCACATGCTCCAGCACACGATCGAGACGATGCTGGCGGCGCCGCTGCTCATCGTGTCGCTGCCGGCCTGGCTCCTCGACCCCGTGATCGACAACCGCTTCTTCGGGGCGATCCTGCGTTTCTTCACGAGGCCCGTCGTCGGCGCCATGTTTTTCGCCGTCATGTTCGCGGTGAGCCTCTGGCCGCCCGTCTACGACCTCTACGAAGAGCAGGCGACGCTCCACTTCCTGATGCACGGCCTGCTCCTCGTATCGGCGATTGCGATGTGGTGGCCGGTCTGGAGCCCGACCGAGCGCATCCCTCGCCTGAAGCCCCTGATGCGCTGTCTCTACATCTTCCTCGACACCCTGCCGATGATCGCGCCCTTGGCGATGGTCATGCTGCAGACGCAGCCGATCTACCCCTACTACGACCACACGCCGCGCCTCTTCGGCCTTTCGCAACTCGCCGACCAGCAGCTCGGCGCCGCCGTGATGTTCACCCTGATGCACACGGCGTACATCATCGCGTTCCTCGTCGCGTTCTTTCAGTGGTCGCGCTCCGAACGCAAGGCGAAGCCCGAACTGCGCGTCCTGCGCCCCGGCGACACGGTGGGCCGGGAAGTGGTCCGCTAAGACTCAACCATGCGAGGGCGGCCCCGGCGGATGCCAGGGCCGCCCTCGCCATTTGCCGCGATGCCCTCAGCCGGCTGTGGCGATAGCGCTTCGGCCGTCTCTCAATGGCCAGACTGGCAGATCACCCGGCCCTCGAAGTCCTTGAGGGTCACGCCCATGAGACCGCCTGTGTTGCGCACCTTGGCGAACCAGTATCCGTCCTCCAGCAGGGTGGCCGGATAGCTCCGTCCCCCGAACGACAGCAAAAGGCTCCCCACCGGCTCCTGGTTCGGCGGAAGAAGGCCCACCAGCAGGAGACGCTTCGGGCTCGACACCTGCTCGAGACCGGGCTTTGGCGGCTTCGGCGGCTTTACGTCTTGGGGCGACATGATGAGCGGCACGCTCGCCGCCAAGACGTCGTCGCACTCCGTCCCGCCGGTGGCCTGCGCGATGCTGCCGTAGGTCCAGACCGACCAGTTGCCCTTGTAGCGGTAGAGGACGGCGGCGATCGGCGACAAGTCCTGCGACGACCCGTCCAAGGCTTTCGGGACGAGGAAGTAGAGCCTGCTCCGGCGCGACAGGTTCGCGTGGAACGGGTAGAGCTCGGAGATGGGCTGGAAACGCTCGGTCAGGGCCGCCTGGGGACTCGTGGTACCGCCGCAGCCCGCGAGCAGGAGGACGGCGGCTGCCAGGGCGACAAGCATGGCGCGAAGCATCTCTCAACCTCCGCACTGCCCCCGCTGGCACGCCGTTGGGGGCAGAACCTACGGACATTCTATTCGAGCGCCGGAAGACAACGTGCCGGGTCTCAGACGGGGACCTGTCCGCGGCCGCGCTCGATCTGCCAGAGATGGGCCCAGAGGCGGCCGAGACCGTAGAACACGGCAGTCACCGCAGCGACGAAGAACCCGACCGGCAGCCCCGTGTCGTAGGCGAAGACGAGCGAGAGCCAGATGCTGAGGATGCCGATCAGCACAGCGATTCCGAGAGCCTGCCCCGGGCTCCTGCCGAAGTAGGCGGCGGCCGCGGCGGGACCCACCATCAGGCTGAAGGAGAGGAGCGCCCCGACGATCGGGACAGCCGCGGTGGCCGCCAGGGCGACGAGCAGCAGGAAGAGGATCTCCATGCGCCGGCGCGGCACGCCTTTGGCCTCGGCGACGTCGGGCGCGACGGAGCTCCAGAGCAGGGGGCGGTAGAGGAGGGCGGTCGCGGCGAGCGCCAGCAGCAGCAGGCCGAGGATCGCGTAGACGTCCATTCGCCCGATGCCGACGATCTGGCCGAAGAGCAGCGCGTACACCTCGGGCGCGTAGGCGCCGCCGAGCGCGAGGAAGAGCGAGCCGAGACCGAGCGCCGCCATCAGCACCAGGGCCGTCGTCTGGCCCTGATCGCGACGCGTGCCGAGCGCCGCCATGCCGAGGGCGCTGAGGGCCGAGAAGATCGCGAGCCCGAGCACCGTGTCGCCACCCGCCAGCACCGCCCCGGCCGCCCCCGCGAAGCTTGCGCGCGGCACGGCGTGCGCCACGAACGTCGCGCCGCGCAGCACGACGAAGAAGCCGACGAGGGCTGAGAGCGCCGCGACGGCCGTTCCGGCCAGCCAGGCGTTCTGCATGAAGGAGGCCGTGAAGAGACCGGACGGGAAGAGCGTCTGCCAGAGGCCCATCACGCCGCCTCCTCGCGCCGCGGGAGAACTCGCCTCGCGGCCCGTGCCGGCAACAGGCGGGCGAGGAGATATTCCGTGAGCACCAGCAGCACGATGAAGAAGCTCACGGGCCAGCCGCGGTGGCCGGGCGGCCAGAAGTAGCTCTGGTAGGCGAGAGCGATGCCGACCGAGACCGCCAGCAGCCCGAGCAGGGCCGAAAGAGCCGCGGCGGCTCCGATCTGCCGCGTCCAGCGCACGGCCGAGGCGGCAGGACCGATCAGGAGCGCCGTGCTCAGGAGGGCGCCGGCGACCAGCGCGGATTCCTCGACGGCGATGGCGAGCGCGAGCATGAAGAGCAGCCCGACGCCTTGCAGCGGCACGCCCTTCGCCTGGGCGGCCTGTGGGCTCACGGAGGCGAAGACGAGCGGGCGGTAGAGGAACGCGAGCAGCAGCAGGGCGAGCAGCGAGAAGAGGGCGACAGGCAGCATGATCGACGGGTCGACGGTGAAGATCGAGCCGAACAGGATCGCCACCGGACCGCCCGTCGCGTTCGTGCGCTGGGTCATGAAGTAGAGGAGCAGAGCGCCGACCCCGAGCATCAGCGAGAGGACGATGCCCGTGGCGACGTCGCGCTCGCGAGCCCGCTCGCCGAGGCCTTCGATGGCGAGGCCGCCCAGGACCCCGACGCCGACGAAGCCGTAGAGAGCGGGCAGGCCGCCGAGGTAGGCGGCGGCCGCGCCGGTCGTGCCGATGTCGCCGAGCGCGTGCCCGGCGAAGCTCTGCCCGCGCAGCACGACGAAGACGCCAACGACACCGGAGGTGACGGCGACGAGGCTGCCGATCAGGAGCGCCGGCGCCACCGTCGGCGCCGCGAGGAGGCTCTCGATGAAACCGAGCATGGTCCGCCTCCTAGCCGTCGCAGGTGCCGCAGGTGAGGGACTCCGCATCCGCGCCGCCGACGACGAGGATGCGGCCGTGCACCCGCACGACGTCGACGTGGTGGCCGTAGAGCTGCGTCAGGACGTCGCCGCGCACCACCTCGTCCACCGTGCCGAGGGCGGCCTGGCCGCGGGCGAGGTAGAGGATGCGGTCCATCACCGAGAGGAGCGGGTTCATGTCGTGCGTCACCAGCACGACCGTGACGCCGCGCACGTGCGCGACGCGGCCGACCAGCGCCACGACATCGCCCTGGCTGCGAAGGTCCAGGTTCGCGAGCGGTTCGTCGAGCAGCACGATGCGGGGATCCGAGATGAGAGCCTGGGCCACCAGAAGACGCTGCAGTTCGCCGCCCGAGAGGCGACCCACCGGCTGGTCGGCGTAGTGCAGGGCATCGACCCAACTGAGCGCCTCCTCCACCTTGGCGCGCCGCCTGGCACCGCCCAGGGAGAAGCCCCAGCGGGCGCCGTCGAGGCCGAGCGCGACGAGGTCGCGGGCGCGGAGCGGCAGGTCCGGGTCGGGCGCGAAACTCTGCGGCACGTAGCCGACCAGGCTGCGCGCGGCGCGCACGTCGCGCCCCGCGACCTGTACCGTCCCCTCGTCGGGGCGCAGGAGTCCGAGGATGATCTTGAGGAGGGTTGTCTTGCCGGCCCCGTTCGGGCCGATCACGCCGACGAACTCGCCTGGTCTCAGGCTGAGATCGATACCGTGCAGCACCGCTCGGCCGCCGAGATGCACCGCCACCCCTTGGAGGTCCAGCACGGAATCCTCGTGGGTGCGGACCGGATCGAGGTTTCTCATGGCACCAGCACCTCCGATTTGTGCTGCACGATCGCCTGGCGGAGCGCCCTCGTTTCGGCGAGCATCCAGCGCTGATAGTCGAATCCTCTCGGCATCGTCTCGTAGACGCCCACGACCGGGATGCCATGCTGTTTCGCGAGGGTCAGAAGCGCTTCGGTCGTCGGCTCCACCGCCTGGAAGTTGTAGACGAGCACGGCCACCTGCCGCTGCTTCAGGAGTCCCTCCACCGTGGCCACGTCCTGTGGCGACGGGTCCTCGCCGTTCATGATCGCGGCCTGGAACGTCCAGGGCGTTGCGATATCGAGACCGGCGGCCTGCAGGAGATAGTCTGCGACGGGCTCCACCACCGCCACCCTGGTACCGCTCGCCACGGCCTTCAGCTGCTGCAGGGCCTGCTGCCAGGGCTTGAGGGAACGGTCGAACGCCGTCAGGCGCTGCAGGAAGTAGGATTTGTGCGCGGGATCGCGCTGGATGAGCGCCTCTGCGATGCGGCCCGCTACGGCTCGCATCGTGCCCGGCCGGTACCAGAGGTGGGGGTTCGGTGTCGTGCTCTTGGCCCCGACGATGTCGGCCACCGTCAGGACGATGCGCCTTGGGCTCGGTGAGGCGGCCTCGAGGCTCTGCATGAAGCCGTCGTAGCCGAGTCCGTTCTGGACGATGATCGCGGCCCCGGCCACCTGGCTCGCGTCGACCGTGCTGGCCTCGAAGGTGTGGGGATCCGTGTTCGGATTCGACATGATGCCGACAGCGTGGACGTAGCGCCCGCCGATCTGCGAGAGCACGCTCGCGTACTCGTTCTCCGCGCCGACCACGAGCAGCGTGCGGCCGGAGGCGGCCTGCGGGCCCATCGGGTGGCGGAACGACACGATGAAGACGGCTGCGAGGATCGCGAGCAGCGCGACGAGGCTGCCCACGACGAGCAGGGGCCGGCTTCTCATCTCGGTCCCTCAGGCGGAAGGCTGGGCTGCTCCTGATCTCGGCAGGCCGGGCAGACGCCGAACACCTGCAGGACGTGATGGTCCATGCGGTAGCCGATCCGCTCGACGGCGCGTCCGACGGCGGCGTCGTCCTCGAGGCTGAAGGTCGCGGTGCGGCCGCAGACGGTGCAGGTGACGTGGTGGTGGTGCTCGGTGGCGAGGCAGAGCGTGTAGAGCTCTCCGTCGGGTCCGTGCAGGCGCTCGACGAGACCGCAGCCGCGCAGCAGCTGCAGCAGGCGGAAGACGGAGGCCCGACCGATGTGCGGATCCCGCTGCGCGACCTGCTCCGTGAGCTCGCTCGGTGTGAACGGATGGCCCATCGCCGCGACGACCTCGAGGATCGTCCGCCGCGGCAAGGTGTGGCGCAGGCCCTGGGCGTCGAGGGCGCGCTCCATGAGACGCAGCGCCACTGGATCGCCACTCCGAGGGCCCATCGCAACCACCTCTAACTGATACTAAGTATCAACAATCACAATGTGCAGCAAAGAAACGCCGCCGTCAAGAGAGTTTGCCCCTAGCCCGATCCGAGACCCACGGGTAGCGGAGCTGCAACCGGCCTGGGGGAGGGACAAGCCAACGGTCCCACGATGTCGCCACGCTCATCTGCCACCCGCGCGTCGACAGTTGGACAGCTTCCCGACCTGTGGCCGGGCCGGGCGGACAGGTTGTGGCGCGGAGGGAGAAGGGCGGTCAGTCGTCGCCTGCCTCCTGCATCTGCATGCGCTCGAGGAACCAGGCGGTGAGGGCCCGCTGCAGGGTCTCGTCGGCCTTCGCCTGGTGCACCTCGGCGTGCAGGCGGGCGATCTTCGTGCCCGTCAGACGTTTCTCCCGCAAGAACGCCGTGACCGGACACTGCTCGACGGGCGCGCCGTGCCCGTGTTTCCAGTGCTGCGCCAAGGCGCCGAGATAGGTGTGGGCGGACCCCGGCTCGATCGGCAGCCGGAACCGATCACGCCAGACGGGCAGTTCCTGGGCCGGCATCGGGTAGGCGAGGCCGTAGCCTTGTCCCAGAGTGGCGCCAAGCAAGGACGCCACCTCGATCGTCCCCCGGTCCTCGAGACCCTCCACCACCACGTCCCGTCCGAGGCGCCGGCCCATCTCGATCAGGGTGTCCATCACCGAAAGCGTCAGCTCCGGCTCGTTGCGCAGGCGGCGCAGGAGCCCCTGGTCGATCTTGATGATCCCGAAGGGCAGGCTTGAGAGCCGCCGCAGGCTGCTGTAACCCGCGCCGAGGTCGTCGAGGGCCAGGCGGACGCCAAGCCCGGCGAGCCGCGCGATGGCGCTGTCCCTCGTGTCCTCGTCGATCAGAGTGGTTTCCAGGAGCTCCAGCGTGAGCCGTTCGGGCGGGATGCCATGCCGCTCGAGCGCCTCGGCGACCCAGCGGTCGCAATCGGGGATGAGCAGCGTCGACGGCGGGAGGTTGACCGACACGTCCAGTCGGAGGTCCCGCCTGGCCCAGGATGCGAGGTGGTGGAGGGCGTGGTCGAGACCCTGGCGGAACAGCCGCGCAAGCTCCACGTCGCCGAGCAGCGGCAGGAAGTCCGCAGGCGGGAGGGCGCGACCGTCGGGCTGGATCAGGCGCGCGAGCGCCTCCACCTTGACGACCTCGCCGGTTTTGAGGTCGACGATCGGCTGCATGTACATGCTGAGACCGCCGGCGAACAGCCGCTCGCGGTAGGTGCGCGCCAGGGCGTGCGGCACGGCCACGGTGCCCGCGGGCAGCGCGGAGCGGCGCCAGAGCTCCTCCCAGCGCTGCGCGACGGACTGCGCGAACTGGCGCATGGCCGGAGACTCGAACTGGCAGGGATGCTGGCCGAAGAGGCAGACGCCGCCCGCCATGTGCCCGCTCGAGTCGAGGACGGGCACGGCCAGCA
Source organism: Bacillota bacterium (assembly GCA_021799275.1). Lineage (GTDB taxonomy): Bacteria > Bacillota > Sulfobacillia > JAJZYS01 > JAJYTV01 > JAJZQO01. The sequence goes on along the minus strand of JAJZAT010000016.1, from coordinate 4,433 downwards.
TGCTGCGCACGCCGAGCTGCGCGGCGTAGTCCTGCCAGGCGGCATGCTGCGGGGCATCCCCGAAACTGGCGATCGAGACGATCTGGCCGTCGCGCCAGGCCTGGACGGTGGCGCCGGGCCGATCCCCGACGTCGAGGATGAGCCTCCGTTGCACGTCCGGCTGCTGGAGCATCCGCTCCGCCGCCTCCGCCTCGAGGCCGGCGCTGTGCTCCACGGTGAGGAGGCCGTCGGCGGGATTGAGCCGCAGAAGCAGGACCGCGGCGATGCCGGGGAGGTGTCCCATGGCGTCGAGCTCGATCCGCAGGCCGTCCACCCAGCGCGTGCGCGGATCGGGCAGGGGCACCGAGAGCAGGTCGAGGTAGGCGGACGAGACGTGCTGCATCGCCCGCAGTTCTCCCTCCAGGTAGTCCTGCAGGCGGCGCTCCGCGAGCAGCAGCAGGCGATACTTCTGCCGGGCGGAGAGCAGGGTCCGGTTGAGGCGGCTCGTCAAGGTCTCGCGGTACAAGGTGATCGCGCGCGACAGCATGGTCGTGTCGACGCCAACGAGCGCATGGACCTCGCCCAGCTGCAAGGCGCGGCTCTGCAGGGAGAGGCGGCTCAAGGAAGGCTCGAAGAGGAAGCTCATCAGCTCGCGTTGCGCGCTGCGGTGCCCATCCAGGACGGAGGCGGGAAGACGGCGCAAGATGCCCTCGCTCGACTGGTCGGCCTGAGCCCGGTTGCGAAAGGCCTGCGCGAAGTCTTCGGCTGCGCCGTCGAGCAGGGCCTGGTTGGCAGAGAGAAGGGCCACAGCGTCAGGGCCGTAGGCGTCGAGGTCCGCAGCGCGGTCCGAGTCGATATCCGCGCGATCCGAGACGACGTGCCACCACTGGGCGCGATCGTGCTTGTGCGCCTTCAAATGGGCGAGCGCCTGGTCGGCCCGGCGCAGCAGCGTCTCGCCGTCGGCGCCGTCATCCGGGAACACGGCGAGCCCGAGGCTCATCTCGAGGTTGAAGGAGTGCCCCTCCGAGGGTTCGATGGGCTGCTCCACGGCGCCATGCAGGCGCGCAAGGACGGTCTGCACCGCCTCCAGGTCGAGCGGCGGATCGAAATCCTCGAGCAGGATGACGAACTCGTCGCCGCCGAAGCGTGCGACGAATTCCGACCTGCGCACGAGCTGGCGCAGGCGGCGGGCGAACTCACCCAGGGTGCGGTCGCCGGCGGCGTGCCCGAGCGCGCCGTTGACCGTCTTGAAGCCGTCGAGATCGGCGAGGCCCACGACGAGCGCCTTGCCGTGCCTGCGCGCCCGCTCGAGCGCCTTTGCCACCTCGCGATCCAGGGCCCGCTTGTTCGGCAGGCCGGTCAGGGTGTCGTGGTAGGCCTTCTCCTCGAGGTCCCGTTCGAGCTCGAACCGCTCGGTCACGTCGTGCACGGTCCAGATGACGGTCTCGACGCCTTCGCTGATCGTCAGGCTCAGGGTGATGTCGCCGACCAGCTCGTGGCCGTCGCGGCGGGCGAGCCGCACGTTGGGCACGACGCCGACGCCCCTCTCGCGCAGCGTGGTGTAGATCTCGCCGACCCGCTGGTAGTCTTCCTCCGACGCGTAGAGGACGCGGGCGGACTGGCCGATCAGCTCGTCGCCCCGCGCGTAGCCGAGCATCTCCACGAGATGTCGGTTCGCGAGGATCAGCCGGCGACCGCGAGCCATCGAGATGCCGGCGTCGGTCTGATCGAGCAGGAGCGCCTGGACGGTGGCGAGCTCCTGCGCCCGGGCGCTGGCGTCGAGGCGGTCGAGGCCCTGGCTGACGGTACGGGCCAGCTCGTCCAGCAGAAGGCGAACGTCGGGGCTGAACTCCTGGCCCCCTGCGAGGTGGAAGGTGAGGAGGCCCCAGAGGCCGCCGCCGCGCCGCACGGGCACCACGACGATGCCCGTGATGCCGAAGCTGGCCGCGCGCTCGCGCCAGGGCTCCATCACCGGGCTTTCAGCGATGGACGCGACATACTGCGTCTCTCCCATCCGCCAGGCCTGGCCGGACGGGCCCTTGCCCTCCGGGATATCGGGCTGGACCGAGACCAGGAGGTCCTGGAGGTAGCCCGTGGCGCCAGCCGCCGCGCACGTCTTGAGGCGTCCCGCCTCGTCCGGGATGCCGACCCACACGAGAGGCAGGTCGGCGCGCTGCACGGCGAGCTCGCAGACACCCTGCAGGAGTCCCTGCTCGCCCTCCGCGCTCAGGGTGATGCGGCCCGCCTCGGCGAGCACCGCGTTGAACGCGACCAGGCGCTCGAGGTCGGTCTGGCGCTGAAGCTGCCCGGACCGGGCTTGCCTGAGTTGCTCCGCGAGGACGGCCGTGGCTTTCGTGAGGCGCCCGATCTCGTCCTGGCGATGCGACCTCTCGACGGGCACGTCGAAGCGCCCTTCTGCCATCTGGTCGAGCGTGTCCGCGACGTGCGCGAGCGGCCGCACCGAGCGCCGCACGATCAATACCGCCAGAATGCCGAGAATCAGGATGATGAGGGCACGGACGGCAAGCGCGGCCAGGAGCGTGCGCGAGGTCGCGTGCGCCCCGGCGACCTCCTTCTGCGCGTGCGCGACCAAGGCGGAACTGAGCGCCCTGAACTCGCTGCGCGCCCTGCTCGTCACCTGATGGTTGCCGATGTACATGAGCTGGGCCGAACGCGCGGGATCCGTGTAGGCGTCTTGCTGGATGCGCTTCCAGTAGCCCTCGTAGGCGGATATGGTGCCGGAGAGGCGCGCCACGAGAGCCTGCTCGGAAGCGGGCAGGCTCTGCCGGCGCAGCTGCGCCAGGCCGGAGTCCAGTTGCTCCTTGGCCGCGAGTGCCTGCGCCAGGGTCGACTTGGCGTAGGCCGACTGCAGCCCGTAAGAACGCAGGCCAACCCACATGTTGGCCTGGTCGTCGAAGGTCAGGAAGTCGCTATGAACGCGATTCACCTGCTGGACCAGGACGGACGCGCTCTGGACGGTTTCCGTCAGGGCTGCCTGGATGCGGTCCAGCATCACGAGGTTGTAAAGGCCCAGGACCACCGCGAGAGAGACCAGCAGCGTGACCACCAGGGTCATCTGCGTCAGGAGACTGGTCCGCAGGTGACGCATCATGCGCATGGCCGTTTTGCGCCTCCGTGCCGGGTTGGGGGCAACGTGCGGCAAGGGAACCGCAACCCGTTAGAGGCTAATTCGCCCATATGTGACGGAAGACCTGTCGATTGATGTCGAGGGAAGGCGCCTGTGCTTTTGTTGGGGAGAGGAGACCATCCCCCGGGGACGGCTGCCTCTTGCAACTCTTAGGACTCGGGCAACAGCTCCAGCACGCAGCGGAAGCGCTCGACGCCAGGATATTTTTCGCCGAGGGACTCCACCATGAAGCCGCAGCGGATGTAGAACCCGACGGCATCCCGGTCCGTCTCCGCCACCACCTTCTCGAGGCGTCCCATGGCCACGAGTTCTTGCACCATGGCCTGTCCGAGGCCGGTGCGCCGGCGCTCCGGCGTCACGGCGATATGGGTGATTTCCGCCGAGCGCGGTCCCAGGCGGCGCGTGCGGATGAGGCCGACCGGCGACCCGCTGTCCATGGCCAGGTACAGATCGATCCGGCTGTCGTCGCGCCCGTCTGCCAGGACGGCTATGGCCCGGTCCTCGGTCGGGGGCCAGACCGCATGTGCGAGAAGGCGCACGACGGGCTCCTGCGGTGTGGGGCCCAGATCCGTGAGAACCAGGTGGGCCACGGGGCGTCCACGTTCGCGAAGAGCAGTGTCGATGTCGCGCAAACGTGCACCCGCCACACCGCCTCCCGCTGGTGCGGCAGGGTAGCGGCCCAGCACCTCGACCACCGACGCGGGCGCCTGCTGGACCACCCATGCATGCGCCGCTGCGCGGACGTTCGGGTCGTCGCCGGAGTCGAGTTCGGCGGCGCGCACCGAACAGGCGGCCGCACCCAGAATGTGCTTCACCTGATGCGCAGAGGCCAGGGGATGCAGGTAGGCGGCGGCCGCCGCATGACCCGCGGCCCGCGCTGCCTCGCGAGCTGCGGGGGTGTTTGCTTCACGGGCTGCCGCATGCGCCGCCGAAGCGACCGAACGCAGACCTACGGTGCGCCTGCCGCCATTGGAAAAAGCGACCGCGGCCTCAATGGCATCCCGAGGCCGCGTGTCCCCAGGGGATACCCGCTCGAAGATGGGCAGCACCCTGAAGGCGCACGCCGCCGCGTAGCCGACGATCTTGCGAAGCTCGTGCATGTAAACCCCTCGTCGCTGGATTACTCCCCCTCCATCAGCCCTCCTGCATGAAAACGCCCGCCGCTCTCCACGGGAGGCCCCTGTCTCTGAGCTAATTTCGCTGTGTTGGAAGCCGCCTGGGGAGCGGGTTCGCGGGCAGGGCGAGCATGTGTTTACCCCACGCAAGTGGCGGAATAGCGAGATTGCAAGGCAGGGACATGGGAGGA
>JAJZAT010000045.1 GCA_021799275.1 Bacillota bacterium | reverse complement strand
CGGCTTGTTCGCCGAGGCTAGCTAATTCGCAACATCGCGTTCTGGCGTTGGGTTGTGTGTTTCGGAGCACTTGCAGTGCTACAACCCCGCGCCCCGAGCGGATCTCAAGTTTCCGAGAAGGCTCCTAAGTCCAGGCCGGCGCTTTGCGCACGCCTGTGCGGGAGGGCTTGACATGCTGGGCGCTGGACTCGGCGTCGACCTTGCCCGCCAACTCACGGCCAGGGAGCCCAAGAAGCTCGCCGAAGCGGGCTGCGGCTTCATCTGCCGTTACGTGACGGGCATCCCCGGCTCGACCCTCACCAGGGCCGAGGCCAACGCGATCTCCGCGGCCGGACTCGCCATCGTGTCGGTCTTCGAGACTCTCGGCACCAAGGTGGCCTACTTCACGCGCCTGCAGGGCGCCGCGGACGGCAGACGCGCCGCTCTCAACGCCTCCCTGGCGGGACAGACCGGCGCCCACATCTTCGCCGCGGTGGACTATGACGCGCAGCCTAAGGACCTGCCTGCGATCGAGGCCTACATGGCCGCGTTTGCGGCGGCGCTCGGCCCGGACTACCAGGCGGGCATCTACGGCTCGCTCATCCTGGCGACGCTTCCCTATCCGCTTTGGCAGACGATGGCCTGGTCGAGGGGCGTCGTGCGCCCGAAGGCGCGGATCGTGCAGGTGATCAACGACGTGTCGCTGGGAGGGGTCGGGCCCGTCGATGTGGATGTGGCGATGGGACCGCTGCACGATCTCGGCTGGCACCTTACGTTGGCCTAAAGCCGCCCGCCGACGGAGATCGCCTGCGCGTCGCCTGCACGGCGGACCCTTAGGCGGACCGCGACGAAACCCGCCCTTGTGGCGGGTTTTGCACGTCCCGTTTGTCGCGCTTCGCCCTACCCGACGCTTTTGGGCGGCCGGCGAAACTTCCGCGGTGCTTTGCAGGTTCCGGCTGGTCCACCGCGGAAGAGGTCAACGCACGATATCCGGGCAACGACAGCGACCTCCCGCCGGCGGCGAGACTGGCCGCGCGAGCATTCGCGGCGGCCACGGTTGACCTGCGCACAGGCGGGTAGGAGGGGAGCTGCGCCGCCATTCTGCCCGCTCCCTGGGAGCGACCGCATTGGCTTATCTTCTGGCCCGTTACCGAACTCTGCCGCGCAACGTGCGGCTCTACCTCATGGCCAGCCTCCTCCGCGCCTTCAATTTTCAGGTAGCCGCCATCGCCATGAACCTCTACCTCCATGCCGTAGGGCTCGGGGCGCCGATGATCGGGATGCTCAACGGACTTCCCGCCATCGCGAACCTGATCTTCGGCGCGCCGTTCGGGCGGCTTGGCGACCGCTACGGGTTTCGCCGCCTGTTCCTCCTTGGCGCCGTTGTGGCGCCACTCGCCGCGATCGGCATCGCCTGGTCGACAGCGCCGGCCCTGCTGGTGACTTTGGCCTTTGTGCAGGGGATCGGGTCCACCACCGGCTGGGTGATGGCGACACCGTTCCTCAGCCTTGAAACGCCGCGGGAGCGGCTTGTGGAGGTGCTCTCGCTCAACAGCGCTCTGATGGGGGTCGTCGGCGTGGCGGGCAGCCTGATCGCCGGCGTCCTCCCGACCCTCGCCGGCCACCTTCTTGGACTGCGTCCAGAAAGCGTCGTGCCACTGCGCTGGACCTACAGCGTCGGCGGACTCGTGGCCCTGAGCTCGCTGCCGTTCCTCTACGCCATCCGCGAAGTGCGCCCCGCGAAGGCCCAGGTGAGGCGGCCGGCCGGGGAGACCGGGCCGCGGCGGGCGAACGTGGGCCTCATGGCACGCCTGCTGCTGGTCGACGCGTTGATCGCGCTCGGCGCCGGCATGATGGTGCCGTTCTTCCAGCTGTTCTTCTACCTGCGCTTCCGCTTCTCGACGGCGTCCATTGGGCTCGTGTTCGCGCTTGGGGCCGTCATCTCGAGCGCGGCGACCATGATTGCGCCTCGGCTAACGCGGCGCTTCGGCACGATCCGGACCACGATCTGGACGCAGCTTGGATCGCTGCCGTTCCTCGGCTTTCTTGCCTGGGTGGGGAGCGCCCCGCTCGCCGTCGCGTCGTATTGGCTGCGCGGCTCCTTGATGAACATGGCGTCACCCGCCTACGCCGCCTTCGAGATGGAGATGGTGCCGGCGGAGCAGCGGGGGTTCCTCAGCGGGCTGCAGGCCGTGTTCGGCGGCATGGGCCGGGGTGGCATCGGTCCGCTCGTCTCCGGCTACCTGCAGGAGCGGGGCGGCTTCGGCCCCGCTTTCAGCCTTACGCTCGCCTTCTATGCCCTGTCGAGCGCCTTGGCCTGGTGGTTCTTCGGGCGGCGAGCACGGCGTCCGGCGCCGAGCGAGTCCTAGCGGAGGCGCGGGCTGCCATCGGGCGGCGCCCATGGGATTTGGGGGTCTGCGCCCTCAAACGCCGGTCTTGAGGGTGAGCTCAAGCGGCATGTCGGTGCGGCGCAGCGTCTGGCTCACAGGGCACCGCCTCTCGATCTCCTCCTTCAGCACGTCGGGGTCGGAGAGCCGGGCTTCGATGCTCAGCTCGGCCCGCGCCGCGAGCAGGCCGGCGGGCGCTTCTCGATCGCCGCCCACGGAGCGCGGATCGAGCTCGGCCTCCGCCTTGACCCGTAGCTCACCAAGCGTAAGCCCCCGCTCCATGGCCGCAAGCCTGGCACTGGCCACGAGACAGCCGGTCCAGGCGGCCAGCAGCACCTCGATCGGGTTCGGTGCCGACTCGGTCCCGCCCATGGCGTGCGGCTCGTCGCTACGCAGGGAACCGGTTGCGGTGACATGGGTGGCAAGCATGCCGGATGGCGACGCGGTGCTGACGCTGAAACGCATTCGGTCGTCCAAGGGAAGCCCCCTCTCAGGTTTAGCCTGAGCCATTTGCGGTCTGGGCGTGCATGGCGCCGGGCTGGACCTCCACCTTCGCGCGCTCGCGAGACGCGACGCATGACAGGCATGACTTGACGGCACAATGGCCGGGGGAGGGAGTTCCTTGGACCATCAGGATTCGCTGATGCCATGGCTGAACCGCGACGAGATGTCCCGCCTGATGGCGTGGCCGCAGAGACTGCTGACGCAGGCCATGCACGACACGCCCTGCCTGGAGCTGGCCGAGGACGGCGACGATCTCGTGGTGCGCGTCGAGGTGCCGGGAGCGGACCCGGACGACCTCGACATCGATGTCACCAACCACACGCTGACCGTCCGCGGGGAGATCCGCGAGCAGGACGAGGGCAGGGGAACCGTGTACCACAGCGAGCGGCGGTACGGCCGCTTCCAGCGCTCCGTATCGCTGCCGGTGGCGATCGACCCGGATCGCGCCAGCGCGCACTTCAAGCAAGGGCTGCTCGAAGTGCGGCTGCCGCGCGCGGCAGGCGCCAGACGCAGGCTGCACGTCCAGGGGCCGGGCTCCTCGGGCAAGCACTGAAGACGGGTGGACGTTGGTGCACCGCGTGGCCGAAGGGCCATTGCGGTGCACTTCTTATGTCACCCCTGGGCAAGCCGCGGCGTATGTCTGAAGGCGAAGGCCGTCGGTGTCCCATGGCGCGCGCCGTGCCTTCGCACGATCCGGAGGGGAGTGCACGCAGCATGGCCCTCTTCGAAGAGGTGTTCGCGCCGTACGTGCGGTTCGGCGGGCGCAGGCTGGAACTGGCCGCACCCAGGCTGCACGGCACCGACGTCGCGCTGCTGCAGGCCATGTATAATCTCATGCTGGCGGCCATGACCCCGCCCCAGGGTCCCATGGGCAAGCTGATCGCCATCTCCGGCGTGTACGACGAGGCCACCGAGGCGGCGGTGCGCGGCATTCAGGCCTACTTCGGACTCGCGGCGGACGGCGTCGTCGGCGAGGAGACCTACTTCGTCTTCGGCCAGAGCGAGCGCCCCAAAGCCGGCTACGGCGGTCCACCCTACGGCAGTCGCAGCCTCCGGGTGGGCAGCAGCGGCGGAGACGTCAAGGTGCTGCAGAACCGGCTGAACCTCTTCCGCTATCAGGATGACGTGGGCAGGTCGGCCGACGGCTACTTCTCGGCCAGGACCGCGGCGGCGGTCGCCGCCATGAAAGGCGACGCCTGCGCGCGGGGCTATGCCGGTCTTGATCCGAATGCGATCGCGGGCGACGGCTACTACGACGCCAGTTGGCTCTATACGCTTGGGGGCAGCCGTGAGATCTTCGCCGGCCGCAACGGCTTCGACGTGGCCATGACGCAGGTTCTGCTGCGTGAGATTGGCCTCTATCTCGGCCCGGTGACAGGCTACTACGATACCCGGACCGAGGACGCCGTGCGCTCGCTGCAGGCCGCGACCGGCCTGCAGGTGGACGGGGTGCTTGGTGCGGACACATTCTACGCGCTGGGCCGCCGCAACCTCCGTCCGGCCCCCTCGCCGCTGGGTGTTCCGTGGCCCGTCACCGTGGCGCTGCGTCCCGCGGAGGGTTCGGTCGCGACGGGGCGAGCGCTCCTGTACTACCGCGGCTCGCGTCTCACGGCGGATGTGACGGTGATCGGGCTCATACCCGGAAAGGCCTACCGGTGCCAGATCCGATTCGGCGACTGCGAAGCGGGTGGCCGGCCGGGGTTGCAGGTCGCGTCCTTCGTCGCCGATCCATCAGGCAGTGCGTGGATCGCCGCGGAGTTCGAGGCGGTTCACATGGTACCGACGAGTGGCTGGGTTGTCGCCGTCAGCGAACTCGTCACCGACCGGCAGGAGGATGCAGGGATCCTCTGCTGCGGCGATGTGGCTCCCGCCTTTCCCGTACTCTCGCCCGCCGCGGAACCGCTCGAGGGACCGGTCGACATCCGGCTCTCGCCGCGCGACGGGATGGCGGCGAAGGGTCTCGCCGTCCTGCGCTTCATCACGGCGCGCGCTCTGCAGGTCACCTTGACCGTGTCCGAGTTGCAGCCGGGATCGCGGCACCCGGCACACATCCATTACGGCAGATCAGGAGCGGGTTCGGCTGGCGCGATCGCCTATCCCCTGACCGACGTCGTGGCCGACTCGGCAGGCGTCGGCAGGTCGATCACGGTCGTGCAGCGCGTCACCGCGATTCCGCAGGAGGGCTGGCACCTCGATCTGCATCTCGGTCCGTCCCTCGCGGGTGGCGGCGACCGGACGATCGCCTCCGGCGACCTCCATCTCGCGCAGCCGGTCCTACCCGGCCGCGGGATCTAGGCGCCGCCCCGGGCGCGCTGTGCGAGATCGCGTGCGGCGCGCGACGTGTCAGGGAGATGCCGGGCCAGTTCCTCGACCGCCTTCAGGTAGTGGTCCTCGACCGCCTGCCCGTACACGCCCGGGTCGCCGGACGCGAGCGCCTGCACCAAGGCGCGATGGCGCTGGCCTACGCCCTGGATTCTGGTCGGCACGTGCGCCATGAACCAGTGGAAGAAGATCGCGATCTGGCCGTCGAGGTCGTGGAACTTGCGCAGCAGGAGGTCGTTCGTGCAGTTCTGCGCGAGCAGGCCGTGGAAGGAGCGATCGAGCTGCACCGCCTTGACGCGGTCGCCGACGCGTTCGAGCTGCTCGAAGTCCCGGCAGATGCTCTCCAGTTCGGCGAGCAGGCCCGGCGTGGCTGCCGGGCTGAACCGCACCGCCTCCGTCTCGAGCACCGCGCGGAGCTGCGCCGCCTCGAGGGCATCGCGGTTGGACGGGCTGGCGACATAGAGTCCGCGGTGGGCCTCCCGGACGATCAGGCCCTCCTGCTCGAGCAGGCGGACCGCTTCGCGCACGGCGCTGCGGCTGACGCTCAGTTCGGATGCGATCTCTTCCTCAAAGATGCGGCCGCCAAGATGCCAAGCACCCGACAGGATACGAAACTTGAGTTCCTCGCGGATCTGGTCGACTACGGTGTGCATCATCCTCGGCGAGCTTGCCTCCTCCACAACGGAACGGACGCGGGAGTTCCCTGCGCTTCAGCCCTTGAGGCGCCCTTCCTCGTCCACGTCGAGGATCCATCGCCAAGCGCCGATCGGGCGGCCATGGGCGTAGAGCGGGACGTCCACCTCGAGCAGCGTCTCGCCAGTGTCCCTCGCGTAGACGTGCACCGCGAACGGGCGCTCCTGCTGCGGGCGGGCGTAGGGCCAGAGCCGCCCGATCGGACACTGCCGCGGCTCCATGAGCGCGGCGGGCGTCAGGGCGACCCTCGCGGTCTCCAGACCGAAGGCATCGTCAAAGAGACGCTTGATGCGGTTGCCGGGGAGGTCCTTGGCGGGATCCCCCGTCCAGTCGCCGCGGTGGCGGATGTCCTCAACCCAGACGAATCCGTTCAGATCCGCGATCGCGACGGTATTGGTGGCGGGACGCAGGCGCTGCACCTCGTCGGCCAGCCGGCAGGCGTCCTCGTCGATCAGCCGGTCCCAGCCGCAGGTGAACTTCGGCGGGTCGAACCGCTCGACGCGATCGACGCCGAACAGGCGGCCGAGACTCCGGATCTCCTCCCGACCCCTGATCTCGCGATAGGTCGTTCGGGCGTACTCCTCAACCGGCACCCGCTCGAGGATGGCCTGAAGCGTCCCGGCATGCTCGCGCGCCTCGCGCACGAGGGCAATGATCTGGGAGCGGTCGCTATGGCCGCTCACCTCATGGAGCGTGTCCTCCGCCAAGAGGCGCAGGATCGCGGAGGTGGTCGCGAGGCGGCGAGAGTCCAAGGTCAGTGCGGTCGCGTGCTCTGCGGTGGCCTCCGCCATATCAGTGTCGCTGTGCGCCGTCGCGGCGACGTTCCTGAGGGGCTCCTCGACGCCAGCGACGCTCGCCGTCACCTCTTCCGCGATGGCCGCGTTTTCCTCCGAGACGGCCGCGATGTTGCCGAGCTCTCCGGATGCGTCGCCGAGCCGGCGCACCACGCCCGAGATACGTTCACCCAGAGCGGTCACCTGCTCGCGTGTGCCCTGCAGCACGCCGACCATGGTGCCCAAGGTGCCCTCGGCCCCCTGCGCCGCGCCGGCCACCTGTCGCGCGGCAGTGGAGACGGCCGCGACGACGCTGTTCACCTCGTCGATCGCCTGGTTGATCAGCCTCAGGCGCTCTCCGGTTTCCGAGACCTGCTGCTTCGACTGATCCGCCAGCTTGCGGACCGCTTCCGCCACCACCGCAAAGCCGCGCCCCTGCTCTCCTGCACGGGCCGCCTCGATCGAGGCGTTGAGGGACAGGAGGTTCGTCTGCTCGGCGATGCCGAGAATGTTGTCTGAGATGTCGTCGATCCCTGATGCCGCTGCCCTGAGCTGCGTGAGCTGCCCCAGCACCTGCGCCATGGAGTCCGCGAAGCCCTGGGCGGCGTGGAGAACCTCAGCGATCGCACGATGGCCCTCGTCGAGGCGCTGCGCACCGTCGAGGAGGAAGGCGATGAGCTGCTGGGTGCGCTGCTCGAACGCCTGCCCCTCCTCGGAGACCTCCTGCAGCACGCCGAGGGCCGTTGCGGTGGCGCCGGCCTGTTCGGTGGCCCCTGCCGCCACCTGACCGAAGGCCTGCGACAGCGTCGCCATGCCTTCCTGGACCTTGCCGAGAAGTTCGGGGCGCACGCGTGCACGTTCCCTGAGCTCGTCGGCGGATTCCAGCACTCCCTGGCTGCGCTGTTCCATGGTCCGGGCGGCTTCGCTCAACGCCACCATGGCGCGCGCGATCGACGCGGCGATGGAACGGGTGTCATCCGCGGTCGCCAAAGATGGGGCTACGGCATCCATCTCCGGCACGACCTTGGCAGGCTTGCGCCGAAGCAAGAACATGCTGCTCCTCCTGGTCGCGTGTCGCCTCAGGCGAGCGATCCAAGACCAGATTTCGCCCTTTTTCGCCTGCTTCCTACCCGGTTCGACCACCGAGCGATTCGTTCAAGAGGCCGCTGTTGTTCGGCGTCACGCGCACCTCGATGTAGATCGGCAACTGCGCGTATACGTCGCGCCAATGGGTGTGGATGGCCTGCCAGACGGCGGGGTTCGTGACGCGGACAACCTCGCCAAAGCCGAACGGGTCGGAGTGGAAGTGCTGGACCTTGGCCATGACCGATTCGATACGATGGCTGATGACGCCGGCGGTCGCCGTAGTCAGCGCCTGCTCCTGCCGAGGACGCGCGAAGTTCACGGGACAGATGTTGGCCTGATCGACATGGGCTGCTGCCTGGATGCGGATGGAGAGGCCAACGAGCCGTCCCTCCTGAACGATCGCGCGCATGGTGCGACGCGGATTCATCAGTTCGATCGAGACTGTGCCCTGCGCGTTGCACGGGACGACGAGGCTCGGCTGCTGCGAGCGGCGCATGAGCAGGTCGAGGTCCTCGGTGTCCGTGGCCGACAGCGTGCCGACAAGTTTGCCCTGGTTGAACAGCGCAGTGCCAGAAAAGGCGTAGCTGGTCTTTCCGGCGCTGAGCAGCGGGGCCGTGGCGTCGCGCCCCGGCGTGACGATCTGATTGGCGAACTCGAAGAGGCGAATCGAGGGGACTTTGCCCTGCTGGCGCTGGGCGAGGTTCATGTTGGCCATGGCCTCGCCGGGGTAGGCGGCGTTCGCCGGGGTGAGGGAGGCCACAGCCTGCACCTGGTCGTCCGGGACGACCAGTACCCAGGAGATGTCACGCCTCTTGGTACCGCGCGCAAAGTAGTCGTAGACGCCAGCCGCGCCACCTGCCCTGGCGAAGCGTTCGCTCAGCAACACCGCCTGGACGTGCGCCATACAGAGGCGCTTGCTGCTGAGAAGGTCGGCCCGGCGCGTCGCTTCCGCGAGATCCCGCCCCGTGCTGGTGATGAGCGTGGTGCTGTCGCTGGACCCGGGATTGGTGCCGGTCGGCAGCTTGCTTGGGATGATGACGCTGTACATCACCTTTAAGGAGCCTGGTGCACCGTCGACCAGAACCGAGCCCACGAACCCCAGTTGCTCAATCGCCTGCTGATCCCAGCAGCCGGCTAGAAGCGGCAGCAGGGCGACCAGGACGAGGAGGAGCCTACGCACGGGTGGGCCCTCGTCCGCGTCGGCCCACGGCCAGCGCCGCGACCACCAGGGCAGTCAGGATCAGAGGGGCGCCAGTGTCGTACCAGGCTTCAGGCAGGTTGGTCTGGACTGCAGTGAGGCTGCCTAGGCCGAGGCTGAAGGTTGACGCGCCCGCGGTGATCAGCCAAACGGACCAGAAAAAGGCGCGGCGACCAAAGACGTCGGCTAGAAGACTGCTGGCGAAGACGGTCCAGATGATCAGCTTAATGGCGATGAAGGTGGCCCAGGGCCCAGCCACGAACGCGTCGAGCCGCTCGACGAGGAAGCCGTAATGGATGGCGCGTACGGCCGACAGGGGAGGAACTGCAAGAAGCTTGGCGTGATCGACGCCGAACATGAGCAGTGGCAGGGCCGTCATGAGCAACAGCAGCAGGGTGTTAATGACGAGCGCGGTCCAGAGGACGCGCGAGATCCGGTGACTGTCTCGAACAAGGCTGCCGAAGTACGTGGCGAACGAGATCTCCGCGAGAAACGTGAAGACTTGGTAGATGCCCGACGTGAGGCTGAGCCCATGCTCCGGCAGAAGAGGCAGCAGGTGGACCGGCTCGAACCATGGCGCGGCCACGACGAACATCATGCCTGTTTCCGCGACGAAGAACGGCACGAGGACCTGGGCGACGCGGCCGACCACCTCCGGTCCTCCGATCGCGCCGTAGAGTACGGCGGCGGCGCCCGACCCGGTCGTGACCCAGGCGGGCGTACTTGGCAGAAGATCGGCGCGCAGCAGTTGGGCGAAGCTCGCCCAGATGTTGATGAGGCCGAGCATCGTGCCAGTCGCGAACAGGATGGGAACCAGGCGGCCGACGATGCCATGGCGTCCGAGTGTCTCCGCCAGGGTCCGCCGCTGCTGCAGCCGCAGGATGAGGAGCGTGGCCAGCAGCGGCAGAGTCGCCAGGAGACCGCCGCCGAGGATGACCCATAGCGCGTCCTTGCCGAAGGCCACAATCAGCGGGCCCGGCTGGAGCAGGCTTTCGGTGGGCAGGGTGGCGCCGATCAGGAGGACGAGGAGCTGGCGGCTGGTGATGATCGGTCGGAAGTTCGTGCTCATGTGACCCCTTGCGGCTTGCGGAACCAGCTGACCGGCACGCGCAGCATGCGCGACATCTGACGGGTGTGCAGCGGGCTAATCGGGCTCAGGTACGAGATGCCGAATGAGCGGAGCCTGCAGGTGTGAACGAGGACGAAGAACGCGTAGAGCGTCACGCCGTAGAATCCCAGCACCGCGGCCGCGAACATGGCTGGGAAACGCAGCAGCCGTATGATGACCGCGATCTCGTACTGGGGGAGGACGAAGGACGCCAGGGCCACCACGGCAACCAGGACGATGACGGGGGCGGAGATGAGCCCCGCCTGCACGACGGCCTGCCCGATGACCAGGGCGCCGACGATCGAGATGGTCTGGCTGAGCGCATTGGGCAGGCGGATGGCCGCTTCGCGCAGCACCTCGATGACCAGGGCCATGACGAGTACTTCGGCGAAGGATGGCAGCGGCACGCCTGAGCGGGAACGCGCCACCGCAAACGCCAGGGGGGTCGGCAAGAGTTCCTGGTGTACCTCCGTCGCCGCGATGTAGATGGCCTCCGCTAGCAGGGAGATCAAGGCGCTCACCCAGCGCAGAAGGCGTGTCGTGTCGCCGATGTAGCGTGGCAGGTAGCGGTCCTCGGGGCTGTTCATCATCTCGACGAGCGTCGCGGGTAGCACCAGGACCTGAGCCGCGTCGCCCGCGAACAGGACGAACCGGCCATCCAGAACCGAAAGGGCAGCGGTATCGAGGCGCTCCGTGAGCTGCACGTTGACGAACGGCGAATAGGGGTCGTCCGCCAGAAACGGCTTCAGCACCGTCACGTCGATGACGTTGTCGACCGTGACGAAGCTGAGGCGCCTCAAGAGTTCCGCGCGCACGCTGAGCGGAGCCATACCCGCCTTGTAGGTGATGGCGAAGCTCCGCTCGTGGTTGCTCGGCAGCGGCAGGATCTCAACCCGGATGGCCGGGTTCTGCGCCATGCGCCGCAGCAAAGCGAGATTCTGGTAGAGGTCGGGAATGAAGGCCTGGTGCGGGCCGCGGATGACGCGCTCCGCTTGCGGCTGCGCGGTCGGGAGCTTGTTCGGCAGGCTGAAGGTCAGGGCCTCCGTGACGCCTTCCTGCAACAGGAGCACGTCTCCCGTGAACAGCTTGTCGACCGCTTCCTCCAGCGTCGCCGCGGTGTCCGTGGCCGGGAGAGCGTCCGTACGCCCCTGGCGCAGAGGCGTGAGGACGGACGCCGCCAGGGCCTTGTCGTCGACGAAGCCGCGCTCGAAGACAAGCACACACGCGGTAGGTATCCCCGGCACACGCTTGAAGACGACGTCGTCCGAGGGCATGATCTGAAAGCGCAAGGCGGCGACGTCTGCCTCGAGCGAGCCGGTGAAGCTGTCCTGCGCGGAGAGGCTGCCGATGACGACGCCAGTCTGGGCCAGGAGCTCATCCAGTTGGGACTCTGCCTGGTTCATGGCCGACAAGGGTGAACGCCCCCCGCCAGCTATGGTCCCCGCGGCCGGACCCGGTATGCCGCCTAGCCGCCCCGGTGTCGGCGCTCCGTCGACGATGGAACGTCGGGAATAGGCTCACGACCCTGCGGGCCGCAGGCGGGTCTCAGGACGGTCAGATGTCCGTGCGGCACCGCTGTCACTGTTCGCGCGTGCCGCAGCGTGCGTCGCGTCGCGCGGGCGAGCAGGAGTAGCGTGCCGAGGTAGATGACGGCAAAGGCGCCAAGCGCCAGCCATAGCAGCCACAGCAGATGATCCGGATGCATGGTGCACCCCCGTGAATCGCTCTGATGCCACTACTATTCGTGCTGGGCCCCGCGGTTTGCGTCGGTCCCGGGCCAGGGGAGCTGTGTCGATGCGCCCCTCAGACGCGCGCGTGCAGGGCGAGCGAACGGTCCATGAACGCCGTGATCGCCGTCAGCACCTCATCGCGCTCCGGCTCGTTGTGAAGCTCGTGGTAGCAGCCGGGGAACTCCCGGTACTCCGCATTCGCCTTGTCCATGCGCTCCACGAAGGCTCGGGTGGCGGCCGGCGAGACGAGCCTGTCTTCGCCAGCCTGCAGCACCAGCGCCGGAACGGGAAAGGCGGCCTGGCCGACGCGCGCGGCCGCCATCGCCCTTTGCAGCTCCATGGCCCAGCGCACCGTGACGCGATGCTGGACCAGTGGATCGGAGGCGTATCCCTGCCTGACCTCAGGGCTGCGGCTGACCGCGTCCGGTGGTATCCGGTTCGACTGGCTGAGCGTGGGCCAGACGCGCTCGAGCGCGGCGCCGAGGCGGAGCAGCGCTGGCGGGATGGCGAGCGAGAGATCGAGGCACGGCGATGTCAGCACGATGCCAGAGAGGCGCCGTTCAGGGCTTTCGGGGCGATGCTGCAGCCAGCGCACCACGATGAGTCCGCCCATGCTGTGGCCGTAGAGAAAGCGCGGGACGGAAGGATAGAGCGCGTCGAGACGGTCCAACATCGCGTCCACGGCGGGAAGATAGTCGTCGAAGCGGTCGATGTGGCCCCGTGGTCCAGGCGAGCGTCCGAGTCCCGGCAGGTCCTGGCCGAGCACCGCGTAGCCCGATGCGTTGAGCCACTGCGCCACATGGGCGTAGCGCCCGCAGTGCTCCCCGGCACCGTGGACGAGGGCCACGGTGCCACGTGGTGATTCCAGGGACCAGTGCCACTCGTGCAGCATCGACAGAACCTCCTATTCCGCCGGACACTTCGGGCTTGGGCGCGTGCCGCTGCGCGCCCGGCTGGAGCACGCTTTCTGCGACGGTTTCGTCGCTCCTGCCAAACCCGAAATGTCGTCTGCGCCGACGGCAGGATGGCTGCTGCTATACTTCAGCCATCCAGGGGCTGCCGCCAGGGGGAGGGATCGCCACGCCGGATGTTGAGATGGTCCGGCAGGCTCTGCGCCGCCATGGTCTTGCCACCGATCTTGCGGTGGAGATCGGCGGCATGCTCGCACGTTTCGCAGACGCCGTGATCAGAAGCTTCGACGGGGAGATCCAAGGCCTCTACGTCTGCGGCTCCCTCACGATGGGCGACTTCGAGCCCGCGTCGAGCGACATCGACTTCCTCGGCGTGATGCGTCACCCGCCCACGCCGGGAGATCTTCCTCGCATCGACGCGTTGCACGGCGCCCTTGCCGGCGTCCCGTTCGGCGATCGTCTGGAAGGCAGCTATGCGTCTCTTGCGCAACTGAGACCCTGGGGCATTGAGGGCGACATGGCGTCGCTGGAGCCGGGGAGCTTGCCGTCCTTCGGCCCGGGCGACTACTCGGCGGACAACATGTGGCCCCGCGCAACGCGTCCATCACCCTGGTGGGTCCCGAGCCCGCCACACTGCTTCCCGAGGTGGATCCTGGCACACTGCGGCAGGGACTCTCCGCATACCTCGAAGACCTGCTGCGGCGTCCCCTCGACCGATCGGCGGAGGACCTCTCCGCGACCCTGCTCAACATCGCGCGCTGCCTCTACGGCATCGCGTGGGGACGGGCGTGCGTCAAGACAGAGGCCGCGACGTGGCTCGAGCTGCAGGTTCCGGAGATCCGCCCTGGCCTGCGGGCCGCCTTGCTGCTGCGCAATGGAGAGGGGACGGCGGATGCGGGAAGCATGCGCCGTGCCATCGTCCGGCTCGCGGAGATTCAACGCACCATCGAACGCCCTTGAGCGACCATAGGGCTTCAGCCGACGGTTCCATCCCTGCGGCGGTGCAGGATGATGATGTTCCCGAATGGGTCCCGAATCGCGCCGATGAAGCACGGATCCGCCTCGGACGGACCGAACGCCGGCTCGATGCCCTTCTGCCTCAGTTCCTCGAGCGCCGCCTGCACGTCGTCCACGGCAAGCGCGATGCGCACCTCGCCCGCGGGCTGCCTGTCCCAGGGCGGAGTGAGGAACGGCCAGTCGTCGAGGCCGATCGTGACGTTCCCGACCCGATACTCCACCCATGATTCGTTCGCGATCCCTTCCTGCGTGAGGCCGAGCACGCCCTCGTAGAACGCTCGTGCCTCGGCCATGCGGCCCTGGGGTACCGATACCGCGACGAAGTCGACACCGCGAATTCTCATCACGCACCTCCTTGCAGCGGGACGCAAGTGATCCGAGTGTAGGCGAGCCTTGCGCGATCCTTCAGTCCTGCCAGCGCACGTCGATCCGACCTGCGACACGAGGCAGCGGCAGCGACTGCGCTTCCGCCTCGACCGCGTCGCGCTCGGCAAGCGACAGCTTCCGCCATGGCTGCACGGTCATGACCGCATCTGCGCGCCGCCAGGTGCCGACCACATCCCCGCCGACGAGCAGGCCGCCGGGCCAGACGCGCGGCGTCCAGAGCGCGTTCCGGTGCTCCGCCTCCGGGACCAGGAGATCGCGGTCTGCCCCGTGCAGGAGAAGAAAGGCGTCGCCGCTCGGGAGGAGCCGCGCAGGAGCGGAAGAACCTCCACCCAAGCGCAGGGCGTCCTCGTCTTCCGCGAGGGCCCAACCGTCGCCGAGTGGTGTCCTGACCGGCAGGAGGGACGAGCGAAGGGCATCGAACGACGCGCGCTGCGTCGCGGCGTCAGCCCCGCCCAGTCGCCGAAGGCCTCGGGTGTGGTCGGTCCGTAGATGTGCAGGTACCGTCGCGCCAGCTCCCGGCGGGCCTCGTGGGGGTCCCTCGCAGGCGCCGGCACGGTCCACACGGTCGGTTGCCGGGCACCTTCCCAACGGATCAGCACGGTGCCGGTCGCGGCGGCATAGCGGAGGCTGTTGTGGTGCACGCCCATCAGCTGTCGGGCCTCGCCGTAACCCATCCGCCGGCCGGCCAGGGCGGTCGCGAGCTCCTGGGCGGTTCTGACGGCCCTCTCGCGCCCCTTGGCGTCGTCAGGCAGGACGCCCAAGGTAAAGATCGCGAGGTCGGGCTTGGCGACGACGAACACGCTGTAACGCGGACCCCATATCTGGACAAGCGAAGGATCCTCCCATGTGGCGGGGCCGGTGCCCTCGACGCGCGCATGGATCGACAGCAGCGCGGCCCGCGGCATGCTGTCCTGCAGCCCCGCCCACGCGGCTCGCCGCAGCGAGGCCGCTCCCGCGGGCAACCTCTCGTCGAGCGCGCCGACGCGTCGTCTGAACGCCAGGATTTGCGCCCGCGTCAACTCGAGCCGGGCGGCGGTCACGTCGCGCCACCTGCCAGGTGGAGCCTCGAGCGTCGCCCTGGCTTTGCTCCTGGACGCGGAAGCTTCGCGTCGGACGGCACGCAAAGGCAGGACGTCCGCCCCTGCCCGCCAGGCAGGATCGATGACTCGGTCGCCCTTCGGACCAATAAGCACACCCCCGAACTCGGAATTCTGTACAGATGTTCACGATCCTTTTGGCCGCGCGGCGAAGAGGTGCTTCGCACCGACGAACGGCCCGCCAGCACGACGTACCCGCCCTGGCGCCCGTGCCGTGTCGCCTTCCGCTCTGGATGGTGCTTGCCCTTGGCCCCCACGATGGCGTCAACCTCTGCGGCCAGATCTGCTGTGCGATCGCCATCGCTGCCTTCAACCCCACGGCGGTCAGCCCCTCACGCAGCGCCCCCGTCAGCTCTGCGACCTCCAGGCTGAACTCCCGTGGCAAAACCCACTCCCACTAAATTTCGGACCCTGCGCGGGTTCAAATCCCGACGCCAGCTTCAGCGCATTGTCGGATACCGCGGCGCGCGGCAATGAAGCCCTGGGAATCCGGGAGGGTGCGCAGGCAACCTGGACTCCCCGCACAGCATTGCGAGGCGAAGGTGTCAGCGAAGCTCCCGTACGACCCTAAAAGGGCTCAAGCCGCTTGACGCACTTGGCCCCTCGGGCTGTGACCTTACGTTCAGACGTGATAGCTTGAGTCGTCGGCAGCGTGGGAGGTGTTGCATCTGGACGCGGACTTCAGGACGCTGTTTCAGATTAGGGCCACCGGAGTGCTCATTGAGGATGGCAGGATCCTGCTCGTGAAACAGAAGGTTTCGGCCGAAAGGCCGTGGTCACTTCCGGGCGGCAGGCTGGAAACCGGAGAGACGCTCGAAGAGGGCGTGGTGCGAGAGGTGCATGAGGAAACCGGCCTCTGGACAAGCGTCGTCGGGCTCCTTTACATATGCGATACCAAAGCGTTGAACCCGGCCCTGTTGCATGTAACCTTCCGCCTTGCGCGAGTAGGCGGTAGCTTGCGCCTGCCTTCCAACGAATTCGACCTCAATCCAATCCACGACGTGAAGATGGTCGCTCTCAGGGAGTTGGCCCTCTACGGGTTTTCCCAGGAGTTCGCAGCCCTGGCCCAAGCGGATTTCCCGGACGCGGGCAGCTATAAGGGGTTCAAAGAGGCCATCGGCCTCTAGGTTGACGCACGCGCGCTAGGTCAGAGCGCATTGCGCGCTCGGCCGCCCCAATGGAGCGCCCCGAGAATGCGCTTCCCGGGGCTCTACCGGCGCAAATAGCGTCTCAGGGCGGTCGCCACGGCCGGACAGCCGTGCGTTGCGCACCGGCCCTGGTCCTCTAGCCCTGTCGTCGATCAGGTGGCGGACCGTCGGCGATCGCCTCCAGCCGCTGGACCAAGCGCCTTCGCTACAGCGAGACCCTGAACGCCTGTCCATCCGCCAGCCGGTAGGAAGACCGCTGGTTCGCCATTAGGATCGCCGGCGCGCATGAACCGCACACCTCGAATCCCGTACGAGCTTCGCGCCTCGTCCACTCCCGATCCCTCCAGGCGAGACATGTTCGGGGGATAGTGCAGGCTAGCTTGTTCCATGGCGTCACCCACCACTCCCGTTTCGGCGGGGCGACAACAGTAAGGGGCACAAGATGGCGATCTTTCGACTCGATGAAGCTACAGCCCGTGCGGCCTAGATAAGTCGCGAAATCGGGCGTCCCCAAGTTCCACTACGTTCTGGACACCACCTGAACCCGAGACCCCCTGCTAACGATTTAGGAGGTCGGCGGTTTTGCCCGGTGGTATGAAGTGAGATGAAATGAGGTACGCCGGTTCCGCCCCCGGAGCGGGCTCCTGACCGTTCATTCCTGCTCCTCTTCGCACTAACGACACCTCTTTCATCTCGTTTCATCTCGCGCTTTGGACACCAATTTGCGCACCAAAGACTTCCCCCGAACTCTCTTCCAGCGTCTGCATACGCGTTGACTCTCACCATGGGATGTGTTACATGTAACGAAGAAGGGGTGAGCATGTTGCATTCAGTCAACGGCCGCGTTGCGGCTTATCGGAAGAGAATGGCCGAACGAGGCTTCAGGCCCATTCAACTTTGGGTTCCAGACACCCGCAGGCCGGGATTCGCGGCCGAGTGCAGACGACAGTCCCTTGTACTCCGTTCCGACCCCCAGGAGAAGGAGATCCTCGACTTCATTGACCGCGCAGCCGACTGGCCCGAGCAATGAGGCGGGGGGATATCGTTACCGTCGTTGCATCAGGAGACTATGGGAAGCCGAGGCCCGCACTCGTTGTCCAGTCCGACCTCTTTCAGGAGCACCCCAGCATCACGGTATGCCTTATGACATCAGATCTCAGGGATACGCCACTCTTCCGCTTCACGGTTCCGCCGAAGCCTACGAATGGTCTGCAGAAGGCGTCACAGGTGATGGTGGACAAGATCGTCACGCTGGCGACCACCCGGATCGGAGCGATCATCGGCAGGCTGGACGACAGCGAAATGACCGAGGTTACGCGCCTGCTGGCGCTATGGCTTGGTCTGGCGTAAACGCTGTGCAGTGAGATGTCGCCAGTGCACACACCATCGCTACCGGCAACCGCACGCACTCAAATGCGACCTGTTTCGCACTGAACAAAGCAATATCCCTTAATGTGTAGTGACCCTCCAACTCTTATGCTTGGCAGAGTAACGATCGCGGGAAAACTCAGCCACGATCTCGCCGCCGGAACCCTGTTGAAGCAGGCTGGTCTCAAGGGAGTGAGATGATGCGCCGTTATGCCGTGGTCGTTGAACACATCGGCGCCAACTATTCCGCATACGTCCCGGACCTTCCCGGTTGCGTTGCCACCGGAGAATCCGTAGAGGAGACCTTGGCGAACATGCGGGAAGTCATTGCACTGCATCTAAGAGGACTGCGTGAGGACGGCCTGCCCGTTCCAGATCCGTCGAGCACGACCACCTACGTCGACGTGGCACAGTAGGCGTCTATCCTACGTCGATCATCGGACATCTTCTTTGACACAGCCCGGCCCAACCGGTATGAGGTTGGCAGAAAGGGATACGTACTGGCCCCCTGTGCTACGGGGGCTGAACCAGGGGGAACAGTGTGCCAAGCTACACCATTCGTCGAGCATGCGCGGAAGACAGGCAAAACTTTGTTGACCTTAGGAGCCGTCCGCGAGCAGAGTGCAGGCGGTTGACAATGTGAGGCAGGCGTAGCATCGTAAGTTCGGGGTGGTAGGCAACGAACTCGCGATGGGACCCGCCGTTCAGAATCGGGGACAGGCTGTT
>JAJZAT010000061.1 GCA_021799275.1 Bacillota bacterium | reverse complement strand
AGGCGGCGGTGGCTGGCGATGCGCTCGCCCTTGAGGAAGACCTCCACGGTGCGCTCGGTAACGCGGACGTCCACCTCCTTGTGGGCATGCACGAACGGCACGCTGTAGTAGTGGTGGTCCATCTCGATGGGGTCCCTCTCGTCTTCACCCTGGGGTGCCGCTTTGGCCGTTTTCCCCAGCCGCTTTCGCCGTTTTCGGCGGCTGGCTTAGCCGCACAACCCAGCCGCTTTCAACCGTACGCGGTGGCTGGTTTGCGCCGTTCTCAGGTGCCGGATTCAACCGTCCTGGGGTGCCGCTTTGCGCCGAAATCTACAGCCGCTGCCCGTTGCAGGTTCGGAAGGACATGGCTATACGTGTCCATGGTCGTGTCGATGCGGCTGTGGCCAAGACGTTCTTGGACGATCTTTGGATGGACACCCTCGGCCAGCGCGCGCGGCAAAAGGCGCCACGGAGGCGAGATCTCCCGCGAGGGTGTCCTATGCCGGCCTGTGGTCTACCCGATAACAAGCCAAGATGCTCCCCGAGCTTTCGGAAACCCGCGTGCTGAGCAGCTTGAGCGACACCGGCGGCCGACCTTCAAAGAGCGGCGTGCCGCCGCCTCCGATCAGTGGGAAGATGGTGAACTGCAGCTCGTCCACGAGGCCGTGCGCGAGCAGATCGTTCCATAGAAGTCGGCCGGAGAAGATGAGGATGTCCCGGCCCTCCTGCTGCCTGAGTGCGCCGATCTCCTTGCGTGCATCCGCCCGCCTCACGATGCGCGTGTTGTTCCAGGACCCGAGTTCAACCTCCGTCAGGTGGTCGGAGACCACCAACTTGTCGATCGGGTTCATCAGCTGCGCAATCTCGAGAAAGATTGGCGCGGCACTGGGGTCGTTCGGCATCGCGGACCAGTGGTCGCGAAACGCCAGGAACGCCGCTTTGCTGTTTAGTACCAGCGTATCCGCGGCCCGGAGTCGCTCGGCGCTGTAGCGGTGAAAACTGTCGTCTTGCGCATAGTCCTTGTGCCAGTACTCGAACAGGTCATCGACACTTCTGCCCGGAGCTTCGTAGTAGCCATCCAAGGAAACCAGATTGTTCACCACGACCTTGCGCATCTTGGTTCTCCTCTCCCTTCGTACGACGCACTGGGGCGCCGTCACCAAACCGTCGAGTGGCGTGGAGGATTTCGACACGATGCGCATCCGTCGTGTGCCTCGGCATGCGGCCGGAACGCTTACCGTCGCTCCGCGAGGCACGGCCGAAGCGCGGGATGAATTAGTTTCGGTGGAGCGACTGCATCCGCTTAGAGAGAAACTGCCGCTCCGCGTCGTTGCGCACGAGCTGCACGGCGCGACGCAAGGCGGAAGCCGCTTCGTCCGCGCGCCCCAGCCGGTCAAGAAGTTCCGCCTTGATGGCGAAGAGATAGTGGTAGTCCGCGAGCCGGCCGTCCGCCTCGAGCGCCTCAACCTCTACAAGGGCCGGCTGCGGTCCCGCCGACACGAAGACCGCCACCGCCCGGTTCAGTGCCACGACCGGGGAGGGCCAGAGCGATAGCAGACGGTCGTAGAGCAGCACGATGCGTGCCCAGTCCGTCTCGGCGTACGTCGGCGCCTCGGCGTGGCAGAGCGCGATCTCCGCCTGCACTCCGTAACGGCCAAGGGGACCGGCGCGCGAGGCATCGTCAATCAGCGTACGGGCTTCGCGGATTGCGGTCCGGTCCCACTTCGCGCGGTCCTGCTCCTCGAGGCGAAGCGCCGCGCCGGATGCGTCCACACGGGTGGCGCGGCGTGCACCCGTGACCAGTAGGAGTGCGAGCAGCGCTTGGGACTCCGGCTCATGCGGCATGAGCTCGGCCATGAGACGCGCAAGGTGGAGCGAGCGGTCCAGCAACGCGTCGCGCGTCAGGGTGTCGCCCGATGGTGCCGCGTGGCCCGCAGTGAACAGCAGATAGATCACGCCCAACACGACGGCCAAGCGATCCGAAAACTCGGCCTCGTCCGGCATGGCGAAGGGGATTCGGGCCGTCGCGATCTTGCGCTTCGCGCGCGTCAGCCGGGCGCCCATCGTCGTGTCGGACACGAGGAAGGCCCGGGCGATGTCCGCCGTAGAGAGGCCGCACACCAGTCGCAGTGTGAGCGCAATTTGCGCCTCGGGCGCCAGCGCGGGGTGGCAGCAGAGGAAGATCAGGCGCAGCCGCTCGTCCGGGATCACCGTCGCCACCTGCGTAGACCGTGCACTTTCCGCCGTCCCCCCGTCGACCGCAGCAGTCTGCGCCTCTACGAGCAACGGAAGCTTCGACCGGAGCGTCGCCGCGCGCCGCACGGCGTCCACGGCCCGGCGCTTGGTGATGGTGGTGAGCCAGGCGGCCGCGTTCGCGGGGACTCCGTCCCGGGGCCAGGACTTGAGCGCCGCGGCATACGCCTCCTGCACGCAGTCCTCGGCGAGGTCGAGGTCGCGCGTGATGCGCACCGCAGCTGCAACGACCATCGCCCACGCGGCGCGGTGCGCATCCTCGAGCGCCCGCTGGATGTCAGACGGTCCGCTCACCGGCAATGGGCCGCACCTCCAGCCCGCCACCCCGCTGCAGAATCGGATTGCGCCGCGCGACGCGCAGGGCGCCGTCGAGGTCCGGGGCCTCGATGATGTAGAAGCCGACGATGACCTCCTTGGCCTCGATGAATGGCCCATCGGTGACGAGGTCGCCGCGCAGCGAAGTCGCCGTCGCGGCCGGCTCGAGGGCAAAGGCACCGGACATTACTCCCTCGCGCTCAAGCTCTTCGGCGTGGCGGTCGTGCACCTCCATTTCCTCCGCGGTGGCCTCGACGGCGGCGTCTGCGGCAGGGGCATAGAGCATGACCACATATTTGGCCATATTGATCTCTCCTTCCGTGCACGGCTCTCCCTATTCGTCGAAGGGACGCGACGAAATCGACGTCCAGAATCGCGACGTCCCGCATCGGCGACTTCGACACGGGGAGGCAACGCCCTGCGCCTCCAAGGTCCGCCTCTCCGCTGGTTGTCCACATGGGTCTGATCTTCCTGCGCACGATGCCTGCGGGTCCGGTCTTAGCGGGGCTCGGAACGGTGCTCGTCCTCTACGGCAGGTACTCGCTCGCCCCGGAACTGGCCGTGGTTCGGCTCACCTAACTGCGTACTGAGCAGGACAGGATCGGAGCCCATCGAGGACCGAAGTTGGAGACGCCTCAAGGGGCATTTGCTAACGGTTTGCTGCCCCGAAAACGAAGCCTTCGTGAGAACGCCCGAAGGGCATAGAAGTCTGGAGGCCGCATTGGGAGGCCTCAGGACGCAGGTTACGCTGTCGGGAGGGCTTACGCCGCCGTGTCGGGCTGGAGGA
>JAJZAT010000044.1 GCA_021799275.1 Bacillota bacterium | reverse complement strand
AAACCATGCACGATCGTGACCTGAACGCAGCCATCAACCTGGCCCAATACGCCGTGAGTTCCACGGCGTCTGCCTGTGGAGGGGAAGGCTCTGGCAGCAGGCATCCCGCTGCTGTGCAACCGGCCCCGTTGAAGCAGGAAGTCGGCTCCAAAGCTACCTTTGCGTAGTTTTGGATAGGTCCGACGGAACGGCTTGGCGCCGAGGAGATCGCTTGCGGGCCCAGAAAGCATGCGGAGGAACGAGAGCGGGGAGGTAGGGACATGTCGGCGGGAGACGGGATCGTGACCAGCGCCGAGGCCCTGTCGGGGCAGCTCACGGAGTGGAGGCGCCACCTGCACGAGCATCCGGAACTGAGTTTCCAGGAGCATGAGACCACGGACTTCCTTGAGCGCACCTTGCGGGGCTTCGGCGTCGACCCGGTGCGCAAGACCGAAACCGGCCTCTGGTTCGACATCGAGGGTCCGAGGAGCGGGCGCACCGTGCTGGTGCGTGCGGATATCGACGCCTTGCCGATCGAGGAGGAGGCGGACGTCCCGTACAGGTCGGGACGGCCCGGCGTCATGCACGCCTGCGGCCACGACGGGCATACGGCGATCGCGCTCGGGGTGACGAAGCTCCTGCTCGAGCGGCGGGGGGAGATCGCCGGACGCGTCCGGGTCTTGTTCCAGCCGGCCGAGGAGAAGCTGCCCGGCGGGGCGCCGATGATGATCCGCGCCGGGGTGCTGGAGGGCGTCGATGAGGCGATCGGACTGCACCTCATGCCCATGAGGCTCTGGGCCCCTGGCGGGGTGTTCCCGGTCGGGAGGGCGGCCCTGATCGACGGTCCGGCCATGGCCGCCGCGGAGGAGTTCCGCATTCGCATCCGGGGCGTGGGCGGGCACGGCGCGGCACCGCACACCGCGGTGGACGCCATCGCCTGTGCGACGCAGGTGGTGAACGCCCTGCAGCACATCGTCAGCCGCCAGGTGGACCCGCTGCAGCCGGCCGTGGTCACCGTAGGCACGTTCCACGCGGGGTACAACTTCAACGTGATCGCGCCGCAGGCCGAGCTGACCGGCACGGTGCGGGCGTTCGACGAGTCAGTCCGCGACCGCATGGAGGAGAGTCTCAGGCGCATCGTCCGGCAGACGGCGGATGCGTTCGGGGCGACGGCGGACATCGAGTACATCCGCGGCTATCCGCCGCTCGTCAACGCCGCCGAGCAGGCGGAGGTGGTCCGGGGGGTTATCCGGGACCTCTACGGAACCGACGCCCTGGAGGCGGCGGTGCCGATGATGGGGGCGGAAGACTTCGCCTACATCCTGCAGGAGCGGCCCGGGGCATTCCTCTGGCTCGGCTGCGGCAGCGAGGAGCTCAAGGCCGCCTACGCGAACCACCATCCGAAGTTCGCCATCGACGAACGGGCTCTCCCGATCGGTGCGGCCGTCCTGACGGCCGCCGCGTTGCGTCTGCTCGAAAGGTAGCCGGACGCCACCGAGGTTCGAAACCCCGTTCGGGGGCGCGGCGGTGGCGGCCCCCTCGTTTCTTGTGACAGGCAACGGGAAGCGACGCTCTTCTGGGCGTCGCTTCCTGTTCGTCGCGACGGCGGACAACGTCCCATGGCCGGGCAGGTCGGTTTGCGTCTCTTGCGAGGTGGACGGCTCGCCGGCTGCGGCGGGTTCCCGCAGCCGGCGAGCCACCGCGGGCCCGACGCGGGCGACCAAGATCGAACGGTTCGCCCGGATGCCTTCTGCCGGTCAGGCGGAGGCCGGACGGCGGGCGATCAGCACGTCCATCGCGTGCACATGCGGCACGCCGCCCGAGGAGCAGCGGAACGTCACCTCGTCGCACCGGAGGATCTCCCAGTCCCAGTAGAACCCCAGGAGTTCGCCCGAACGAAAGAAATGCTCGTCGCGGCCGAAGTCCGGCGGCGTCGGGAGGTACGGCTTCAGGACGAACGCGTTGAAGGCGTTCACGCCGCCCGGGCGTGTCTCGGCCTTCAGGTGGGCGAAGACCTCCGCCCGCCGCAGCGGGCGGAGGAAACTGACGGCGCCGCTCGCGTAGACGAGGTCGTAGGGGCCGTCGAGGCGGCAGTCGTTCAGATCGGCCTGCACCGTACGGAGCCGCAGACCCGCCGCGGCCGCCCAGCGCTCCGCCTTGTCGAGGCCCGGTCGCGAGATGTCGACGGCGGTGACGTTGATGCCCCTCCTGGCGAGATAGATGGCGTCCCGGCCCTCGCCGCAGCCGAGATCGACGGCCCGCGGAGGCGCACCGTCCTCGCCGGCGCGCAGTGCCGAGCAGGCCTGCACGCAGAGGTCATTCGGCTCCTGGCCCCAGTAGAAGCCGGGCTGGCGATAAAGGTCGTCGTAACTCGCGAGGCCCGCGTTCTCGGCGCCCGGTCCCGACATGGCAACATCTCCTTGCGGTGGGTGGTGCGCCAAGACAAGAAGCCGCTAAGAAATAGGGACCAGCCCCCTTGAAACCCCCAGAGACCCTCCGCTCGGCGCGCATTGCTCTAGCGAACCGCCTTACTGCAATGCGCCCCGCCTCGCAGCGGGTGCGTCACGGGAGGGATTCTCTCTTGGGTACGCTATCGCTCCTTTGGGAGCTTCTCGCCGATCGCAACGCGCGCCGCGTCATCTTCGCGGTCACGGTCGGCCTCGTGCCGCTGGCCACGCTCGTGCCGGCCGCCCTGGCGCCGGGACTGGGCACGTCAGGTGGCCTTGGCGGTTTTCTGGCTCTCCTTGTGTTCGCCGCTTTCAGCACAGGTCTCCTGCTGCTCGGGTCGAGCGCGGCGGTCGCGGCCGTGACGGTCCGGCTGCAGGGCCTCTCCTGGCAGGAGTTCAGGGCGCGCACGCTCGCCGCGGCCATCGGCGGACTCCTGGGCCTGGCCGTGGTGGGCGGCGTGGTGGCACCGACCTTGGCGCTGGTGTTTGCGCTCGTGCCGCTGCTGCGCTGGCCTGCCTTCCTCGTGGGCCTCATAGCCGTCGGCTGGCTCGCGATGCTGTCCGCCGCAGCGGCCGACGTCGGTCCCGTGAACGCGCCCAGGGCTTTGCTTGAGCTCTGGCGCCGGCAGGTGCTCACGGTTTCGCTCCGTCTTGCCGTGCTCTGCCTCCTGATCGCGACGGTGCTCGGCATCCTCGTGCGCTCGGGCGTGCAGGCGACTCTGGCTGTATGGCTCGCAGCCGCCGTCGTCTGCCTGGCGCCGGCCGGCGCCGGATTCGTCTGGCAGGGCGCCTGGCGCCTGGGGCGCCCGCCGCTGCGGATGGGCAGGTACCCGCCAGAGACCGGGCAGGGCGTCATGCGCTCCGCGACCATGGCCCTGCGCAACTGGATTTTCGTCGCCGAGCAGGAAGAAGGGTCGCCGATCGCAAATCGCCATCGCGGCGAACCGCGCTTGCGGGTAGCGGCCGATTCGGTTCCGACAGGGTCTAGTAAGCCGCCGCCTGTGTCCGGTGGCGGCGCGGGCGGGCCCAATCGGCCGGACCCGAGGCAACGCCGGGTCCTCGCCGTGTGAGGGGGGAGCCTCGATGATGCGCAAGACCTGGATGCTGGCCCTGCCTCTGATGTTCCTGCTTGCCGCCTGCGGCACGACCGCGAGGGCGGCGAGCGGACAGCATCACGCGAAGCAGGCCAGCTCCTTCCAAACCAGCGGCGCTACCGCCAGCAGTACGGCCTCCGTGGCGACAGGGACGGTCACGGTGGGTGGCAAGAGCGAACAGGTGCTGACGACGCCGTCGGGCCTGACGCTCTACTACTTCACGCCCGACACCGCGACCAAGGCCACCTGCAGCGGCGCCTGCGCCAAGATCTGGCCGCCGCTCGTGCTCGGCTCGGGGCAGCCGTCGGGGCCGTCCGGCCTCACGGGGACGCTGGGCACCGTGCAGGGCGCGAACGGCCTGCAGGTGACCTACAACGGCCACCCGCTCTACGCCTTCTCCGGCGACAAGAAGCCGGGACAGGCGAACGGCGAGGGACTGCAGGGCAAGTGGTATGTCGCCACCGTGGGCCTCGCGAGCGGGGCGGGCGGCGGTGTCGCCACCTCGTCGAGCAGCGGCTCCTCGAGTAGCGGCTCGTCCGGAAGTTCCGGCTGGTAAGAGAAGCGAACGAAGGCCCCCTCCCGGTGGAGGGGGCCTTCGCGACGCAACAGCTCAGATGCGGTCTTCGGCGGCCGCGATCTCGAGTGGCAGCCCCTTCGGCTCCGGCAGGGCGTAGATGGTGACCAGAGCGCCAAGCAGCGAGACACCGGCCAGGATCGCCATCGTGCCAGCCAGCTGCAGGTGCAGGACGAGAAGCGGCATGAGGAAGGCCCCGAGGAAGGCGCCGAGCTTGCCGCTGCCCGCGGAGACGCCGTCGCCGAGGCCCCGGATCTCCACAGGGAACACCTCGGCCGGGAAGATGAACGTGGTGACGTTCGGGCCGAACTCGATGAAGAAGTAGCTGACCGCGTAGACGGCGAGGAAGACGATCGGCAGGGCTCGCACCGCCGGGATCAGGGCGATGACGCCGTAGGCGGCCGCCATCACGAGGAAGCCTCGCCACTGGATGCGCTTGCGGCCGCTCTTGTCCACGCGGCGGACAGCGAGCCAATAGCCCGGGACCGCCGCGACGAGGAAGATCAGCGCCGCGATCAGCGTCGAATTGAGGAGCGAGGCGCCTGGCAGCAGGGCGCGCAGGATGATCTGCGACGAGACGCCGGTGCCGTAGAAGGCGACGTCCATCAAAAGCCATGCGCCCGCCGTGCCGAGCAGCCGCTTGCGGTAGATCGGGTCCCAGAGACGGGCCTTGCGGCTGCGCGTCCGCACGGTCGCGTTCTGGAGGTCGAGACCTGCGACGTCGTGCACCACCTGTGCCGCCGACTGCGCCTCGCCGCGGACGGTGAGCGCGTAGCGCGGAGTCTCCTTGATGGTGCGCCTGAGATAGATCACGGAGGCGGCGGGGATCGCGCCGAGGGCGAGCATGAGCCGCCACGCGAGGTCGTGGGGCACGCCTGTCGCGAGGAGCAAGGAGGCGATGGCGGGGCCGGCCAGAAGCCCGAGCCCCTGCATGGAGAAGACGGTGCCGATCATCTGGCCGCGGTTCGAGCGGTTCGCGTACTCGCTCGTGATGATCGCTGAGCCCGCGTAGTCGCCGCCGACGCCGAAGCCCACCAGGGCACGGAACAGCATCAGTTGCCAGACCGTGTGCGAGAAGGCAGAGAAAACGGCACCGAGGGTCAGGAGAATGACCTCGATGCCGTAGATGCTCTTGCGCCCGAGAAGGTCCATCACCCGGCCGAAGACGATGGCCCCCAGCATGGACGCCAGGAGGGACGTCGAGTTCAGCCACATCAGGTCCGTGGTGGAGAGGTGCCAGAGAGGTGTCAGGATCGCCGTGACGGTGCCGATGATGAAAAGATCGTAGGCGTCTGTAAAGAAGCCCATGCCGGCGATGAGAACGGTGCGCCAATGGTAGCGCGAGAAATCTGCCTCGTCGAGCGCGTGGTACACCGACTGGATATCCGACGTCGTCTCCGTCAGCAAGCAGCGGTCGCTCCCTTGACCTGACGCACTGCGAAGGCTCTCCCGGGCCGGACCCGACGTACGGCTGTCCTGAGCCCGGACGCATGCCCTTTGCCAGACTAGCGTATCACGTTTGGCCCCGCAATGGGCCCGCGGCGGAACCGCGGGCCGAGAGGCGGGGCGAATGCAGCGCGCACGGGACGGGCCGACGCGAACCTGGGTGGCCCTGCTTGCATGCCCGGTGGCCGCTCAGGCGTGACAGACGGCCCTCGGGGGAAGTTTCCGGACGGTCGTTTGTCGCCCATTTCTTCGTTTCCGGGCCGATAGGCCCTAGCGCGGCGACTTTTTGGGCGTTTGGACCATGGCATTGGACGTAGGGCGAAGGGAGTAAGCATTGACCCCGTTTGGTGATGGGATGGGACGGTTGATCGACGTACATTGCAATTGGGAACGAAATCACAAGGCGCCGACATGGCGCTATGTGGGAGGCAGAACAAGATGTCGGTTGTGGAACTGGCGACGCTGCAGGTCAGCAAGACGGTGGATGCGCGAGGAACCTCGTGCCCGGGTCCGATCTTGGCGGCCAAGAAGGGCATCGTGGACGTGAAGGTTGGGGAGATCATGATGGTCCTCGCCACCGACAGCGGCACCAAGAAAGACCTGCCGGCCTGGGCCAAGAAGATGGGTCACGACTATCTCGGCGTCCTCGAGGAAAGCGGTATCTTCAAGCTCTACGTCAAGCGGCTCAAGTAAGCTGATCGCTCGGTAGCTGCGCGAGCTGCCGCAAACGGACGACCCAACCTGCGAGCCAGAGCACGCGAGCGCCCGAAAAGGGCGCCGCGGGGCCCTGTGGGTTCCTCTACCCGCAAACGGCAGATGCGCAGGACGCGCAGCGTGCCCCGTAGCCCTAGAACCGTCGCGCGTACGGCGAGACGGGCGGAGACGCTGAGCGCGACGCATCTCGGGCGGGGCACGCGATCCGGCTATCCGGAACTTGCCTGCGTCAGGCCCTGGAGGCCTGGTGCCAGAGGAGGCAACCGTCGATGGATACCACGAAGAAGACCATCATCCTGTTCAGCGGCGATCTCGACAAGGCCCTGGCCGCGTTTATCATCGCGAACGGCGCCGCCGCGATGGGCGACGACGTGACCATGTTCTTCACGTTCTGGGGTCTCAACGTGTTGCGCAAGTCGGTCGCGCCGCCACATAAGAAGAGCTTTCTGCAGGGCATGTTCGGCGGAATGATGCCGAAGGGTCCGGGCAAGCTCGGGCTCTCCAAGATGAACTTCGCAGGGGTCGGCCCCAAGCTGATGCGGCGGGTGATGCGCCAGCAGAACGTGACCTCGCTGGAGGAGCTGATCGCCACCGCGCGCGAGCAGGGCATCAAGATGATCGCCTGCAAGATGTCGATGGACGTGCTCGGCCTGAGCGAGGACGAGTTGATCGACGGACTGGATTACGTCGGCGTCGCGACGTATCTGGGCGAGGCGGACGAAGCCGGAGTCAACCTGTTCATCTGACGCATCCGAGCCTGGCGTGGCGCCGCGTGGCGCCTGGCCGCCAGGATCCGCGGGCCGCCCGGCAAGCGGGCGGCATTTCCCGACGCCCGGTATGACGAAGGTCATCGACGGCAAGGAGGGCTTGAAGTGAGTCAATCGGCCACGACCCGCGTCCTCGTGTTCTCCACGAACAACATCTCGGACCCTGGCATCGACCTGGCCGGGAGCAGGCACCTGCACTACTCTCCCGGTGTCGTCGTGATCAGCCTGCCGTGCGCGAGCGGCATCAAGCCGAGCTGGATCGTCCACGCGCTCACCCACGGCTTCGACGGCGTCTTCATCGCCGCGGACGGGGATGAGTGCGCCTACCTCACCGACTGCAGCAAGCGGTCCGCGGGCATCGCCGAGCAGGCGCAGGCCGAGCTCGCCGAACTTGGCCTCTCACCGAGCCGGGTGCGCCTCGCCGCCATCTGCTCGGTCTGTGCCGAACCGTTCACCAAGCAGGTCACCGAATTCGTCGAGGAGCTCTCGGAGGCGGTGGTATAGATGGACTACGACGTCCTGGTTGTCGGCAGCGGGATCGCGGGCATGGAGTCCGCCATCAAGCTCGGCGACATGGGCAAGAAGGTCCTGATGGTCGAGCGGGAAGGCAGTGTCGGCGGTCGCGTCATCCTGCTCAGCAAGGTCTTCCCGACCCTCGACTGCGCCAGCTGCATCACGACGCCGCGCATGGCGGCGTCGATCCACCATGACAACATCACGCCGTGGACCTACTCCGAGGTGGAAGCCATCCGGCGCAATCCGGACGGAAGCTTCAAGGTCACGGTGCAGCGCAAGGCGCGGTACGTGGACGAAGCCGCCTGCACCGGCTGCCAGCTGTGCGAGCCCGCGTGCACCGTGGCGGTGCCGGACGAGTTCAACTATGACCTCATCGCGCGGCGCGCGGCGTACATCCCGTTCCCCCAGGCCGTGCCCAAGAAGGCCGTCATCCAACGCGAGGGCACGTCGCCCTGCACCGACACCTGCCCCGCGGGCATCAAGGCGCACGGCTACGTCTCCCTGACGCGCAGCGGCAAGTATGAGGAAGCCTTCCAGCTCATCCTCGAGGCGACGCCGCTCGTCGGAACGCTCGGTCGCGCCTGCTACGCGCCGTGCGAGGGCGAGTGCACGCGCGGGGACCTCGAAGGCACCCTGCCGATCCGCCGGATCAAGCGTTTCGTCGCCGACCGGCACTACGCGAGTTACGACGGACCGAACGTCACGCCCGACGAGCCCAACGGCAAGGCGGTGGCGATCGTCGGATCCGGCCCTGCCGGCCTGACGGCGGCATGGCAGCTGGCCCGCAAAGGCTACCGCGTCAAGATCTTCGAGGCGGACAAGGAGCCGGGCGGCTTCCTTCGCTACGCCCTGCCGACCTACCGCCTGCCGCAGGAGGTCGTGGCGCAGGACATCGCCAACGTGACGGCGCTCGGTGTCGAGATCGCCGTGAACGCACCGGTGCAGGACCTCGACGCCCTCAAGCTGGATGGCTTCGACGCGGTCCTGCTCGCGACCGGGACGCCTCTCTCGACCAGCATGGGCGTGCCGGGCGAGCAGATGAAGGGCGTGCTCGGCGGTCTCGACTTCCTGCGCGACGTGCGCCACGGCACGGTTCCGGAGATGCGGGGCAAGAAGGTCGTCATCGTCGGTGGCGGCAACGTCGCGATGGACGCCGCGCGCACCTCGCGCCGCCTAGGTGCCCAGGAGACTCTGGTCGCCTACCGCCGCGGGCGTGAGGAGATGCCGGCGCACAAGGCGGAGGTCGACGACGCCGAGGCGGAAGGCGTGAAGTTCCAGTTCCTCGTGGCTCCTGTGGAGGTCGTCGGCGACGCCTCCGGCAAGGTGACGGGCCTCAGGTGCCAACGCATGGAGCTCGGGCAGCCGGACGCGTCGGGCCGTCGCCGTCCGCAGCCGGTGCCGGGCAGCGACTTCGTCATCCCGTGCGACGTGGTCGTGGCCGCGATCGGCATGTCGCCCGACACCGCGATGTTCACGCGCCTGCTCTCGCTTGGCGAGGGGCGCCGCATCAAGGTCGACGCGAAGACCCTGCAGACCGAGGTACCCTATATCTTCGCCGCCGGCGACGTCGTCACGGGTCCGTCGGACATCACGCAGGCCGTCGGGCACGGCCGCCGCGCCGCCCACTTCATCGACCGCTGGCTGCAGGATCAGCCGATGGACGGTTTCTTCGCCCTCGACGACCGGCTCGCGGTCATCGACAAGGCCAAGGTCATGGCGCGCCAGAAGTCCTTCTCGCACCGCGACCCGGTCACGCTTAGCCTGCAGCACGAAGTGGCGCCGCAGGACTTCCACGAGATCGAGCCCGCGTTGACCGAGGAGGAGGCTCTGCGGGGAGCCGGAAGCTGCCTCGACTGCGGCGTCTGCTCCGAGTGCGGCCAGTGCGTCGCCGTCTGTCCGCCGGACGCCATCCACCTGGACGCGAAGCCCGAGACCTTCGAACTGGAGGTCGGGGCCGTCGTCCTCGCGACCGGCTTCAAGCTCTTTGACGCCGCCCTCAAGGAGGACTACGGCTTCGGCAAGTACCCCAACGTCATCACGGCGACGCAGATGGACCGTCAGCTCGCGCCGACGCGGCCGTTCAACAACATCCTGCGCCCGAGCGACGGCAGGGTGCCCGACCGCATCGCCTACGTCTCCTGCGTCGGCTCGCGCGACAAGACCGTCGGCAACCCGCTCTGCTCCAAGATCTGCTGCATGTACACCGCGAAGCAGAACCAGCTGATCATGGGCGCCCTGCCGCTCGCCGACGTCTCGGTCCACTACATGGACGTGCGCGCCGCCGGCAAGCGGTACGAGGAGTTCTACGAGCAGGCCAAGGCGATGGGCGCGAACTACATCAAGGGCCGCGTTTCCAAGATCACGGAGCTCGAGAACGGCAACCTGATCCTGCGCTACGAGGACATCGACCAGGGCGGCGCGATCACCGAAGCCGAGTACGATCTCGTGGTGCTCGCCGTCGGTGTGCAGCCCAACCATGAGGCCGAGAAGCTGTTCCCGGACGAGACGTTGCACCTCGACGACTTCTTCTTCGTCAACGAGCAGAACGACGACCTCAGCCCAGGCGAGACCAACCTGCCAGGCGTCTTCGTGGCCGGCGCGGCCTCAGGCGCCAAGGACATCGTGGACTCCATCCTGCATGCGGGATCCGCCGTGGCCCAAGCGGCATCCCACCTCGAGAAGGCCAGCGCGAAGAAGGTGTCCGTATGAGCGAGCGTCGCATAGGCGTCTTCATCTGCCACTGCGGCGGCAACATCTCCGACTACGTTGACGTGGCGGCCGTGCGGGACGCCATCAAGGACGAACCGGACGTCGTGGTGGCGGAGACGACGATCTTCGCCTGCGCCGACGCCACCCAGACCGACATGGTGCAGGCCATCAGGGACCACAACCTCGACGGGCTCGTGGTGGCGTCGTGCTCCCCGAAGCTGCATACCTTCACATTTCGGGGCGTCTCCCGCCGCGCGGGCATGAACCCGTACCTCTACACGCAGGTCAACATCCGCGAGCAGAACTCGTGGGCGCACACCGACGACCACGAGGGCGCGACGCGCAAGGCGATCCAGCTCGTCAGGGCGGGCATCGCGAAGACGCGCCTCTCGACGCCGCTCACGCCGCTCGAGGTGGAGACGACGCCGAAGACGCTCGTGATCGGTGGCGGCATCGCCGGCCTCAGGGCCGCCGTCGGACTCGCGGACATCGGCCTCGGCGTCTTCCTGATCGAGAAGGAGGCGGAGATCGGCGGCTGGGTCAAGAAGTTCGGCACGATGTACCCGAGCGGCCGCCAGGGCGGCAAGCTGATCGACGAGCTGATCGAGGAAGTCCGGCGGCGGCCGGAGATCGCGGTCTTCACGAACGCCGAACTCATCTCGAAGTCCGGCAGCTTCGGCAACTACAAGGTCGAGATCAAGATCAGCGGCGAGAAGTCGATGGGCCTTGCGCTCGACGTCGGCTCGATCGTCGTCGCCACGGGCTTCGACACCTACCAGCCCGAGGTCGGCGAGTACGGTTACGGCATCGATGGCGTCGTCACCCTGCCGAAATTCAAGCAGATGGTCGACAGCGCGAAGGGTGAGCTCGTCTACCACGGCAGGCCCGTGAAGAACATCGCCTACATCTACTGCGTCGGCAGCCGCCAGCCCGAAGGCAACGCCTACTGCTCGCGCTACTGCTGCGCCGCGACGGTCCACGCCTCGCTCGAGGTGGCGGACGTCGACCCCAGCATCCACCAGTACCACCTCTACCGGGACATCCGCACCTACGGCAAGTTCGAGCTCATGTACACACAGTCGCGCGAGCGCGGCTCGGTCTACATGAAGTACCCCGAAGAGACGCCGCCGTCGGTCTCCCGCAGATCGTCGGGCCAGCTCACGGTCACGACGCATGACCTCCTGACGGGCGGCGAGGAGCTGGAGATCCCGGTCGACCTCGTGGTGCTCGTCACGGGGATGGTGCCGCGCAAGAACGAGACGCTCACGAGCGCCCTC
Source organism: Bacillota bacterium (assembly GCA_021799275.1). Classification (GTDB taxonomy): domain Bacteria; phylum Bacillota; class Sulfobacillia; order JAJZYS01; family JAJYTV01; genus JAJZQO01. The sequence goes on along the minus strand of JAJZAT010000044.1, from coordinate 7,070 downwards.
AAGCTGCCCGTGGGCAGCGACGGGTTCTACAACGAGATCCACCCGAAGCTTCGCCCGGTCGAGACGGTCGTCGACGGCGTGATGATCGCCGGCGCCTGCCAGGGACCGAAGAGCTCGTACGAGAGCGTCGCGTCGGGCCTGGCGGCCGTGACGCAGAGCGCGACGATGCTCAAGAAGGGCGTGGCGGAGCTCGACCCGATGGTTGCCCAGGTGACCCCGGAGTCCTGCACGATGTGCGGACTCTGCGAGGAGACCTGCCCCTACGACGCTGTCAGCCGCACCGAGTTCGAGGACCGCGAAGTGGCCCAGATCAACGCGGCGGTCTGCAAGGGCTGCGGCGGCTGCGCACCGATCTGCCCGGAGGACGCCATCGACCTCAGGGGCTACACCGACGCGCAGATTCGCGCCATGATCGAGAACCTGGCGGAGGTGCCTGTCGTATGAACCGCACGATGCCCCGAGACGTCCGGGAGGTCATCCGCGAGGAGCCTCTGATGCATCGGCCCATCCTCGAAGCGGTGGCGGCGGGGCCCATGACCGTACCCCAGATCGCGGAAGCGATCGGTTGTCCGCCGCGCGAGGTGCTCTACTGGGTGATGGGGATGCGCCGCTACGGCAAGCTCGTGACCTCGGTGGATCCCGACGACGACGGCTACTACACGTTCACCGCGGTGGACGGGGGGGTGCCCTCATGAGCTCTCTGGTCGACGCAAGTCTCCTGACCGACATCAAGAAGTTCGGTGCGGCCGACGTCTCTGCGTGCTTCAGCTGCGGCAACTGCACCGCGATCTGCCCACTCTCGACCAACGACGGGGCGTTCCCGCGGCGGATGATCCGCTACGCCCAGGTGGGCATGAAGGATGCCCTCCTTTCGAGCAAGGAGCTCTGGACCTGCTACCACTGTGGGCTCTGCTCCGACACCTGCCCGACGCAGGCCGATCCCGGCGGCTTCATGGCGGCGGCGCGCCGCTATGCCATCGCGAGCTACGACCGTACGCGCCTGGCCTGGACCATGTACACGCAGCCCGTGCTGGCGTCCCTGATCGCGATCGTGCTGGCGGTCTTCTTCGCCGTGTTCATGTACGCCTCGCACGGCGCGCAGAGCCGGACCTCGATGGCGCTCTTCGGCTTCATCCCCGAGCCCCTGATCCACTACACCGGGCTCGTGGTCATGGTGATCGCCTTCCTCGCCGGTCTCGCCGGCATCATCACGATGGTGCGGGGCATCTCGCGCCGTGAGGTGAAGCTGCGCGGCAGGAGCCGCATCAGTGGCTGGAAGGCGCTCTGGTCTGCCATCGGCGTCGAGTCGATCGGGCAGAAACGCTACCGGCAGGACTGCTCCGCGGTCCAGGAGGTTAAGCCCTGGTACCGCCGCCGCTGGCTCATCCACTCCCTGACGATGTGGGGATTCCTTGGCCTGCTCGTCGCGACGGTCGTCGACTACGGCCTCAGCCTGATCGGTGTGAAGATGCCGGGAACACCTGTGGCGATCTGGTACCCGACACGCCTGCTGGGAACGCTCGCGGGGCTCGCCATGATCTACGGCGTGACCATGTTCTTCATCGACCGTGTGCGCAAGGACAATCAGTCTGCGAAGAACTCGGAGCCGGCCGACTGGATGCTGCTCGTCCTGCTCTGGGTGGTTGGCGTGAGCGGATTCCTGATCGAGATCTCCCTCTACCTGCCCCAGCCGCCCGCGTGGGGCTACTGGCTCTTCCTCTTCCACGTGTCGGTCGCCATGGAGCTCATCCTGCTGGCACCGTTCATGAAGTTTGCCCACGCCATCTACCGTCCGGTGGCCCTCTACTATCTGGCGCGCGCCGGAGAGACGGAGGGCACGGCCGGGGAGAGCGCGGCCGACTGAAGCGGACCTGAAGGCCTTCGGAAAGCATGAGGCGGGGGCCGAGCGGCGCCCCCGCCTTGCCTATCGGGCCGTATGGAGGAGCGTGGCGGGAAGGAAGCGATTCTGTGGCAAAGATGGTCATCGGCATCGGGAACGGAGCGCCGGAGCAGCTGTTGCTTTCCGCCGCGCTGGCCACGAAGGCGGTGGAGCTCGGGCTCGACGTGGACATCTTCCTGTTTCAGGGTGGCATGCAGGCCTTTCGCGATCGCGGCGTGCTCAAGCACCCGCTCGCCAACGCGGCGGACGTACCTGACCCGTTGCAGGGCTTCGCGAGACTTCGCGCGACCGGCAAGGCGAGGATCCACGCCTGCCCGACGGATGCTGGCAGGGCGCGCGCACGACTGAAGGACTTCTCGCCGCTCGTCGACGACGTGGTGGGTCTCGGCAGCTATGTGGACAGTTCGGAAGGACCCGGGGTGCTGCACGCCTACTTCGGGCCATGCGCCGAGGAGAAGGCGCAGGAACCCGAGCCGCGCAAGCCGACGCTTCAGGTCCTCTAGCCGGAAGGAGCCTCCGACGAGCGACAGGCGTGATCCTGCAACTGGTGGCATACGCTGCGATGGCGCGAGAGCGCTTGAGTACGGCGGCGGGGAGGACCAGGCGGCCGCCGTCGTCTCTCGGCCAGCCCAGGGAGCGGACGCGCAAAGTCCGACAGGCACTTGTTCATGCGATCCTCGCCGCTCCCTGACGCCGTGGCTCCGCCCCGACCCATGGGGGCCGGGATGACAGGAAGGGAGGACCCGATATGTCCAAGATGGTCGTCGGCATGGCGAGCGGCAGCGTCGAGAAGCTCATCGTCGCCAGCACCATGATCGGGGGGGCGGTGGCGCTCGACACGGAGGTGGACGTCTACCTGCTGCTCGGCGGCGCGCTCGCCGGCCGCAAGGACGTGGCGGGCAGCGACAGGATGGTCCACGACTATCCGCAGCTGCGGGCGGAGATGGAGGCCGGGCTCAAGGAGAACCAGATCCCGGACCCGTACGCGATGCTGCGCCAGCTCAAGGCGGACGGCCGCTTGCACATCCACGTCTGCGCCACGGCGGGCAAGATCTGGGGCGCGACGGCGCTCGAGGACTTCGTCGACCTCGTGGACGACATCGTCGGCATCGGGGAGTACGTGATCAAGTCGGGCGAAGCCGACAGCGTCCAGGTGCTCTGAGCCAGGGTCCACAGCGGGGGCGCTCCTCTCGGGGGGCGCCCCCGCCCGCTCAGTGTGATCAGCAGGTTGGCCGGAACCATGCAAGCCGACGCGGAGATATGGTCCCTTCACTTTCCAACCGACAGGTCTGAAGCCTTCGCCTTCAGGCGAAGAGCTTTCAGCAGTCCGGCAAGGGCAGGCACAGTTGACCTAAGATGGGGGTGAGGGGTGGGAGTTGTGGAGTACCGACGAGGGAGCCACACGGTCTACAACATTGAGTATCACGTGGTATGGGTGACGAAGTACCGATGTGAGCGAGCGCGGTACGTGCGACAGACAGACAAAGGATCGGGCAGGGTATTTGAGAGTGAAGGACAGAGAGACAGGTGGCCCGCCCCGGCGAGGGGTGGGCCACCTGCTGCGAGTGGAGGTGTCGGTACGGAGGCAAGGTATTGGGCGGATGGTTATGAGGGGAGAGAAACTCGAAGAAGGCCCTGGCAGGCCTTCTTCGACGGAACCACAACGTCAGTCATCATTGTTGGCGGCGAGCGGTTGCCGGTATGCATCGAAGATCCTCTTCCGCCGGTCGATGTAGCGGCTGCACTCGTGGAACTCGGTCGGGTGTGCCCTGCCTGCGGTGGACAGACGCTGGTGGGTCACGGCTCGCGCCCGCGCTGCAATCAGGTTCGGCCTGTGGCGCGGCACCAGCGACGTTCGTGGACGCTGGTAGGGCGAGTGCGCTGCAGTGCGTGCGGAGAGACGCACACGCTGTTGCAGCCGGAACTCGGGCCGTACAAGCGCTACCGCATCGACGTCCTGGAGCAGGTGTGCGCCGCTGTCGAGGAAGGCGCGGCGAAATCAGAAGTTTCGCGCCAGGTCGGCGGAATGAGTCTCGAACGCGTCGGCGCCTGGGCCAGGGACTGGAGCATCCAGGCTCAGCTCCTCACCGATTTCATTAAGCTTTGGCTGCTCTCCGGTCCGCGGTTGCCGCGGCTTTTGTTCGTGCCGGCGTCGACGCGGATCGCCGCGTTGCGGCAACTGCTCGGCATCGCGGCGGGCGCATCGGTGTTTCGGGAGGCCAATCGTTGGCTGAGCGCATCCAGGGATCGCGATAAGCCTCGGCCGCTTCTCTCGCCGACAACCGGATCCACCTGATTCAGATAGGCGGCTACGCACCGGACGGCCAACCTCGCGGCCGGGAGGTGCGAGGAATGGACGAATCGATGGATCCGAAGCTGCAACGGGGCGTGCACCGCTATGCCTTGGTTGGCTCGCTGGTGCACCGTCGCGGCCGGCGTGGTGAGGTGGTCCGGGAAGTTACTGAACTTGCGCAGAGCGAGCTCTTGCTACCGCATGAGAAGCGGCGCCACTTCAGCCGCGCCACGATCTACCGCATCTATAAGAAGGCCCGGGAGGGGGGTGCCCGGGCCCTTGTGCGCAAGACCCGCACGGACAAGGGGAGCGTGCGGGCGATCCAGCCGGAGACCGTCGAGAAGCTCGTGGCGCTGCGCACCGAGCACCCCTGGGCTTCGGTGCCGGTACTGATCCGCACCCTGGAGCTGCAGAAGGACGTACCTGCAGGCACGCTCTGCCCGTCCACCGTGCGTCGGTTCCTGCGCCAGCGCGCGCCGCAGGCAGTCTCTGCGGAGGGCAAAAGGGCCTACCGGCGCTGGGAGCCGGAGGGCCCGATGGCGATGTGGCAGGGTGACGCCTCCCCAGGCCCCTACCTTGGTGAGCGTCACTTGCAGCTCTACGCCTGGATGGATGCCTTCTCCCGCGCCATCGTGTCGGCCCAGTATTACGAGAATCAGCGGCTCCCCGCCTTCGACGATTGCCTCTGGCGCGGCATCGCACGTTACGGAGTTCCCAGATCTGTCCACGTCGACAATGGTAGTGCCTACGTCAGCCATCACTTCTTGCGCGTCCTAGCTGACCTCAGCGTCCTGCCTATCCATGCCATTCCCTACCACCCGATGGGCAAGGGACGTTTGGAGCGCTGGTTCAAAGTGTGCCAGACACAGTTCGAGCCGGCGCTGCGCGCGATGATCCAGAGCGGCGAGGTCTCCACCTTGGATGAGGCCAACGAGCTCTTCACCCGTTGGCTCGAGGAGTATAACCGTCGGCCGCACGGCACTACGAAGAAGCCGCCCTATGAACTCCTGGGCGAGACTAGGCCCTATCCGGATCTGCGGCGTCTCGGCGAGATTTTCCTCTGGCGCGAGGAGCGCAGGGTGACCAAGAGAGGTGAGATCGCCTTGGGCGGAAACCACTATGCTACGCCAGATGATCTTGTCGGCTTGCGCGTCGTGGTGGCCTTCCACCCTTTTGATCTGAGCGAGGTCTATATCGAGGTTGAGGGCCAGACGATCACCGCGCAGCCCTCTCAGCCCGTGGCCCACATCGCCCACCCCAAGCTGCAGCAGAGGGCCTCGCGCCGCCAGCCCACCGCACCGGCGGACTACCTGAGACACCTCCCCAAGCCGCCGGGCCAGGAGCCACCGCAGCCCCCGGCCTACGTCCTCACCGACCGCTCGCTACGAGACATGCTCCGGGCAGCGCTCGGCCGGGAACTGCGCCCGGAGGAGGGAGACCTTATCCGTCTGGTGCTCTCCCGCCCCGGCCTACCTATCCCAGGCGAGGCCGAGCGGCGCCTTCTGGCCTTCGTCCGCCGTTCCGGCCGCGTTCTCCACCTCAGCCGGTATCTTGCGGCGATCACGCGGGACGGTGAGCTTTGATGCTGCTCTACTCCGAAGGACGCAAGGAACTCGACCGGGAGCTCGACTACTTCCTCACCATCGGAGGCATCGCTCTCGTCAGCGGCGAGCCAGGCGTCGGCAAAACGATGGCCGTGCGCGCCTTCGTCGCGGGCCTCGACCCGCGCAGCATCGTCACGGTGCCCCTCTCGGCCCCGCTACCAAACCTTCGGGCCTTTCTGCGCACCTTGGTGCTCGCCCTCGGCGAGCACCCCGCCTGGACCACCGCGGAACTGCTCGCACAGGTGCGCGCCATCGTAACCCCCTGGGGCGAGGCCCAAAAGCTCCTGCTGATCACCTTGGACGAGGCGCAGGACCTGCCCCAGGACGTGCTCTCCGGCCTGCGCAGCCTGCTCGCCACCCCGCTCGGTGACCCCTTGCCCGTACGCATCCTGCTCGTCGGCACCCTCTCGTTGCCCGCGCGTCTGCGCGCACAGGCCATGGAGCCCATCGCCCAGCGTGTCGCCGTACGCGTTCGCCTCTTCGGCTTCACCCGCCCGGAGACCGAGGCCTTCCTCAAAGAGAGCCTTCAGGACGCTGCCAAGCCCTTCGCCGACGATGCTACAGAACTGCTCTTCCACCGCTCCCGCGCCATTCCCCGCGTCGTCGCCGCGCTCGCCCGCCTGGCCCAACGCTCCGCCCAGGACCACGACGGGCCGGTCTCCGCGGATGACGTCGCCCGCGCCGTCGCGGAGTTCGACCTCCGGTGATGGACGTCAAGACCATTGCCAGGGCACTTGGCATCCCGCCAAGGGCTTGCGAGCGCATCCTGAAGGAAGAGGGCGCTACGCCAGAGGATGCCGAGGAGGCCTTGCGCCGCATCCTGCGCCATCGCACCTACCTCTCCAGCTCCATCCGTTCCCCAGGCGCCTTCTTCCGCGGCGTGCTCCGAGGCATCCGCGACGATCACGCCGCGCTGACCCGGAAGCCTCCGGCTTTGCTGCCCGCCTCGCCGCCGCCACGCCCAAACCCGCTCGGCCGCGTCTACTTCCGCGCTCACCAACTGCTCCTTGCCGGCACCGCCCATGACGCCGCCACCCTTGCCCTCAGGCGCGAGTTCCCCGACGCCCCCGAAACCCTCGTCCATGATGCTATCTCTTGGGCTGCCGCCAGCCTTCGTCCATGATCGCTCTCATTTATCGTGGTGCACCCTTTCTCAAATAGCGCGCCCCGCTACAGTACCGATACGCGGTGCTAGCGGGCGAGGTAGCGCAACGGGCGCGAGAGTTGATACGGCAGACGTGTGCGAGGCGAGAGATAACCATCGTGCGTGGGA
>JAJZAT010000003.1 GCA_021799275.1 Bacillota bacterium | reverse complement strand
CCTCCAGCCCGACACGGCGGCGTAAGCCCTCCCGACAGCGTAACCTGCGTCCTGAGGCCTCCCAATGCGGCCTCCAGACTTCTATGCCCTTCGGGCGTTCTCACGAAGGCTTCGTTTTCGGGGCAGGGAGACGTACCAGCGGTCAGCCTCCCGCACCACGCTGGCCGAGAGGATCCTGCCCTGGAACTTGTGCGTGGGCTCCTTCGTCCGCACCTTGCCGAGTCGCGGCAGGACGACATGCCTCGGCTGGACATGGATGCTGCCCGTGAGCCGGAAGGCATCGTGGACTCCCTTCCTGCGAAAGCGCGGCAAGCCGACGTGCCGGCCCTCCTTGCGGCCGCGCCAGGCATTGCCGAAAGCCCGGTCGAGGTCGCGCAGCGCCTCCTGAGGGGCACACTTCGACACCTCAACCCACCATGGAGCTTTCTCCCGCTTGAAGGCGTTCCACAGACGGTGCAGCTCCGCGGCGCGCGGCAACTTCTCGCCCTTCTTGAGCCGTTCCCGACAAAGCGCGAGCCCAAAGTTGTGCGCGAATCGCGCGGTGCCTGCGTGCTTCGCGAGCAGGGTGCGCTGCGCGGCGTTCGGATCAAGCTCATAGCGATACGCCTGCCGCACAAGCATCACGTCACCCCCCAAAAACCACATTCGGCAACTGCCATGGCTTTCCTGGCGCGCCGAGGACAAGCAGGCGCTGTTTCGTCAAGTACGCCTGCGTTGGTGTTCCTTCCTGGGTGGGTCTGCGGCATCCGCGATCAAACAAAAAAGTCGGCACCGTCTCTTCGACGGTGCCGACTAATCTTTGGTGGAGGCGGCGGGATTCGAACCCGCGACCTATAGATTGCGAACCTATCGCTCTCCCAGCTGAGCTACGCCCCCACGACGCAAAGAACATCATAGCGTCTAGGTCCTGGAGCGTCAAGACAACGAACGTGGCTGTGGCGCATTCCTCTTGACGATCACTTGGCGGACAACTATCTTCAGCATGAAGACTCTTCGAACGGAAGATGGTTCGGCTGGAGGGACGGACTTGACGGAGCGGGAGCGGCAGCTGGCGGAACTCTTCGACCAACTCTTCCCGGTGTTGATGCAAAACCTCCTGCAGCATGTGACGCGGGAGACGCAGAAGGTTGGGCTGACAGTGGCCCAATTCTACTTCCTGCGCCAACTGCGCCGCGATGGCCCCTGGACGGCGGCGCAGGTGGGTGATGCGCTCGGGATCACATCGGGTCCCGTGAGTGGCTTGACGAAGCGGATGATCACGCAGGGGCTCGTGGACCGACGCACCGACGAGGACGACCGTCGCGTTGCCTGGTTCTCCGTCACGGAACGCGGTCAGGCGCTGTTGGCGGAGGCCGAAAAGCACCTTTTGGGCCTTTGGGGCACTATCGTGCACGAATTCGGCGCCGAGCGGGGGGGCGAACTGCTCGACCTGCTGGCGGCTGTCTCCGGTGTGCTGCGGCAGCTGCAGCCGGGCAGCAGGGAGCCATGACGCCAGAGCGCATGACCCGCCTCATCGTCCGCCTGCGCTGGCCGATCGTGATCGTGTGGCTCGCGCTCGCGCTGTTGACGCTAGGGTTCCTGCCGCAGCTCAGCGCGGTGGTGGCGCAGCAGGACGCCGTCACGCTGCCTAAGACCGCAAGCTACGAGCAGGCGCAGAAGCTCGTCGCGCGCATCGACCCTGGACATCCGCAAAAGAGCAGCATGATCGTCGCCATCGTCCGCAAGGGCGGACTGACGGCCAGCGATGAAAGCTTCTTCCGCGGCCACATGGCATCCCTTGCGCAGAACACATCAAAGAACGGCATCAGCTTCGTCCAGGACCGCTGGACCGTCGCTTCCGGGGCCGCATCCGCGTTCCTCAGCCGCGACAAGTCCACCGAGATCGCGGTCGTCGGCTTCCGTCAATCGGACGTCAATCCCGTGACCGCCAGCGCCCTGAAGAGGGTGGAAGACAGCTTTGGCGGGAGGCCACGGGGCCTCAGCATCTACTACACGGGCGACGTGCCGATCATGCAGGACAACATCGCCATCTCCCAGCAGGGCGTGAACCGCACGGCGGCGGTCACGGTGGCGCTCGTGCTGGTGATCCTGGTGCTGGTGCTGCGATCCGCGCTCGCCCCGCTGGTCAATCTCTTCACGATCGGCCTCTCGTTCCTGATCACGTCCGGCGTCGATGCCTACCTGGGACGCTTCGGCCTGCCGCTCACCACGTTCACGCAGACGTTTTTGATCGCCGTCCTGTTCGGTGCCGGCACAGACTACGCGATCATCCTGCTGAACCGCTTCCGCGAGGAACTGCAGCGGAACCACGAGAGCGTGGAGGAGGCGATCGCGCGCACCTTCTCGGGTGCCGGGCGCACGGTGCTGTTCAGTTCGCTCACGGTGCTTGTCTCGTTCGCGACGCTGTACTTCGCCGAGTTCAGCCTGTACAGGTCCGGCACCGGGGTCGCCATCGGCATCGCCATCACGCTGCTCGCTTGCCTGACCCTGATCCCGGCGCTCATGGCGATCTTCGGGCGCAATCTCTTCTGGCCCCGCCCGCCGGTGACGGGCGAGGCGACCCGGCCGCTCGGCCTCTGGAACTTCAGCGGGCGCGTCGCCACGAACCACCCCTGGTGGACGGCCCTGGCGCTCGTCGCCGTGTTGACGCCCGTCGCCCTCCTCTACACGGGGCAACGCTCGTTCAATACCCTGCACCAGATCCCCCAGGCCGCATCGGTCCAGGGTTTCCACGCCGTCGCGAAGAGCTTCGGCGAGGGCAAGGCCATGCCGGCGCAGATCGTGCTGCAGACGAAGGCAAACCTGCGCACGCCCCAGGGCCTCGCCACCATCGACCGGGTCTCGCAGGCTCTCGCGGCCGTGCACGGCGTGACGGCCGTGGAGAGCGCCGCTTGGCCGCTCGGGAAGCCGGTGGCCCAGTTCACGCTGGCGAACCAGAGCGGCAGCCTCGCCCGCGGGCTAAAGTCCGCTGTGCAGGGCGCGAACCAGCTTGCAGCGCAACTGGGCGAGGCGAGTCGCGAGGTCGAGGCCTCGGCGGCAGGCGGTGCGAAACTGGCCGCCGCGGCCAAGGAGCTCGAGGCCGCGACGCCAACCCTCACGAACGGACTCCTCGGTTTCGGTCGCCAGGCGAGCCGGCTTGGGTCGGCTGCCACCAGCCTGGGCAGTGGATCATCGAGCCTGGCGCAAGGTGCGTCAAAACTGGCGCAAGGCGCCCAGGCCGTGGCCGCCGGTGCGGGAAAACTTGCCGGCGGCCTTGCGCAGGCTGCCAGCGGGGATGCATCGCTGGCGCAAGGCGCGGTCGGTCTCAGCCAGTCGGAAACGCAGCTGTCGCAGGCGGCGCAGAGTCTCAGTCAGGCCATATCCGCCTGGGCGGCCGCCCACCCTGGAACGTCCCAGTCGCCGGATTGGCAGCAGATCTCGCAGACGGCGTCCGCGCTCGACCAAGGGCTCCAGCAGGCCACGGGCGGCGCCGCGTCCTTGGCGCAGGGCGTCGCGACGACGAGCCAGGCCGCGAACGCTCTCACTTCGTCGGCGCAGCAGTTGGCGCAGGCTGCTCAGGGAATCTCGCAGGGCACCGCGCAGTCGGCGCAGGGGGCAAAGAGCCTTGCCACCGGCGCGTCGCGCGTCGCCGATGGCCTCTCGGCGCTCTCGGCGGCGGCACCCAAGCTCGCCTCGGGCGTCGCGACCTACGCCCGTTCGAGCGCAGCCATCGCGGCCGGCGTGGGGCAGGCCGCACAGGGAGCGGAGAAGCTCGGACCAGGCCTATCGTCCGCCGCCGGGGCGGCAGGCGAGATCGGCCAGGGTGTCGCGAAGGCGCAAGGGGCCCTTGCGGGCATGTCGCAGGGGGCGTCCGACTCCGGCTTCTATCTGCCGGCCGCGGCCCTGGCCAACCCGAGTCTCAAGAGCGCCATGGCGAGCTACATCTCGCCGGACGGCCATGTCGCCTCGTTCACCGTGGCGCTCGCCGCCAACCCGTACTCCGCCAAGGCGATCGACCTCATGCCGACCCTCGTCAGCGCCGCAGGCCATGCGCTGCAGACCAGTCCCGTGCGCAAGGGATCCCTTTACGCAGGCGGCCAGAGCGGCCTGCAGGAGAACCTCAGCGCGATCTCGGCCCATGACTTCCAGCAGACCGCATGGCTTGTGCTGGGTGCGATCTTCGTCCTGCTCGTCGTCCTAATGGGTTCGCTCGTGATCCCGCTCTACCTGATCGCATCGCTCTACGCCACCTATTACGTCGCGATGGGACTCGGCCAACTGCTGTTCGTCGACCTCCTGCACCACACCGGCATCTACTGGGTACTGCCGTTCTTCGTGCTGCTCCTGCTGGTGGCGCTCGGCGTCGACTACGCGATCTTCCTGATGACGCGCTTCGAGGAGATGCTGCGGGAGCGCATGACGCCGAAGCAGGCCATTCGGGAGGCCATGCGCCGCATGGGACACGTGATCCTCTCGGCCGCGGTGATCATGGGCGGTACGTTCGGGTCGATGGTGGTATCGGGCGTGACCAGTCTTGAAGAGCTCGGTGTCGTGGTGGTGCTGGGGCTCTTCATCTACACGCTGGTCCTCCTGGGGTTCTTCGTGCCGGCGGCCACCGCGATTGTCGGCTGGGGATGGCGCTGGCCACTCCCGAGCCGCAAGCCACGCGCCTTGAGGCCCCGCCACCGCTGGCGGCCAAGGTCCGCCGGGGCACCGCTGCCGGCTCCTGGTGCGGACTGAGACGAATGGTCCGTCCAGCCGCGCAAGAATTCACCGCATGCACCCAGGGCGGGGAGGGTTCGCGCGACGCTCGCCGAAGCATCAGCCAGGGGGCCTCGACGGCCGCCCTAGGGGAGGCAGGCGAATGGAACAGGAGCATCTTGTCGAGTTCCTGTGCGCTGTCTGTGGGGCTCAGGGATTAACCGTGAGCCACGAGCCGGCCAGTCCGGTCGGCGAGCTGCACTGCCCGGCCTGTGGGCATACCCTCCACCTGCTGATCGGCGTGCAACAGCATAGCGAGCCAATCGCCGTCTAGGCACATAAGAGCACGGGCGTTCCGGCACTGCCGGGGCGCCCGTTATTTTTTTCCGGCCGTGGTGGGCGGCAGCAGGAGTTCGCCGGTATGGACCGAACATAGTGGGGGAAAGTGGGGAGACGTGGTGGCGGGAGGTGACGCGCGTGTTCATGGGGGAGTTCCGGCACAGTCTGGACGACAAGGGCCGCCTCTTCATTCCGGCACGCATGCGCGAGCTCCTCGGCGGCCGCTTCGTCATCACCAAGGGTCTCGACCACTGCCTCTTCCTCTACTCCGGCAAGGAGTGGGAGGGCGTGCAGGAGAGGCTCTCCCAGTTGCCGCTCTCCAGTGCGGAGGCGCGCGCCTTCGCCCGTTTCTTCTTCTCCGGCGCCTCGGAGTGCGAGCCGGACAAGCAGGGGCGCATCCTGGTGCCCCAACCACTGCGCCAGCACGCCGACCTCGTACGCGAGACCGTCATCGTGGGTGTCGCGACACGGGTGGAGATCTGGCCGGCCGAAGGCTGGCAGCAGTATGCGGTCGAGAGCCAGACCTCGCCCGAGGAGCTTGCCGAGAACCTCGGCAAGCTGGGGTTGCTCTGATGAAACCCATCCATCAGCCCGTCCTGCTGGCGGAGGTGCTCCAGGAGCTCGACCTGAAGCCCGGGTCCACCGTGATCGACGCGACGGTCGGCTTCGCCGGCCACGCGGTCGCCATGTGGGCCGCCATCACGCCGGAGGGCAGGCTGCTCGGCATCGACCAGGACCCCGACGCCCTCGCGTCCGCGCGGCAGCGCCTGCCTGCCGAGGCAGAATTGCGGCACGGCAACTTTCGCGATGTCGCAGCCATCGCCGGTGAGGCGGGCTTTGTGCCGGCGGACGCCCTGCTGGTGGATCTCGGAGTCTCCTCCGCGCAGATCGACCGCGCGGAGCGGGGCTTTTCCTTCCGCAGCGACGGACCGCTCGACATGCGGATGGATCCCGGCCAGCCGCTCACGGCCGCGGACATCGTCAACGACTGGGACGAAGAGGAACTCGCGCGCATCATTCGCGAGTATGGCGAGGAGCGTCACGCGAGACGCGTCGCTCAGCGCATCGTCGCCCACCGCCCGATCCGGACGACGGGCGAACTCAGGGCGATCGTCGCCTCGGCCGTGGCAGCCGGAAAGGGCGCGGGGCATCCGGCCCGCCGGACCTTTCAGGCCCTGCGCATCGCGGTCAATGACGAACTTGGCGCCTTGGCCGACCTGCTCGACGTCGTGCCGTCGGTGGTCCGGCCGGGCGGGAGGGTAGCGGTGATCAGCTTCCACTCGCTCGAGGATCGCATCGTCAAGCGGCGGTTCCACGCGCCGCCCTACCGCCAGACGACCAAGAAGCCTCTGCAGGCCAGCGCCGCAGAGCAGGAACGCAACCCCCGCGCACGCAGCGCGAAGCTGCGCGTCGCGATCGTTCTCCCGCAGACGGAGGAGGCATAGCGATGGTCCCGGAGAGACGCCTCATCGAGACGGCCGTCGACGAGCGGAAGTTCCGCCCGAAGGTTCGTCCGAAGCTCCAGATGCGGACCTTCTACGTGCGTTGGGGCGTGACCGTGGTGGTCGCGATCCTGGCGGTCTCGCGTTTCGCCGCCGCCGCCCAGGTCGGCTACGCCATCGACCGCACGCAGGCCCAGTTCCAGGTGGCGCAGGCGCAGGAACTGGCCTTGCAGGGGCAGATCGCCGCCCTGACGTCGGCGGGACGTCTCGCCGCCATCGCGCCGAAGCTCGACTTGGTGCCAGCTCCGCCAGTTCTGGCGGTCACGGTGCCGACGGGCGGCAGCGTGTCGGCGCAACAGGGAGTCCGCAGTTCGCACAAGTCCGGTGTCGTCGCCGTCGTCGGCGCACTGATCCAGTCGATCACCAAGGCGGTGACCGGCATGTAACGGAGCGGAGGGATGCGTAGTGCCACCCACGGGTACCCAGCGGCGCCGCATGCTCGCGGCGCTATATTTGGTCCTGGCGATCGTGGCGGCGCTGGTCGTGCGCACCTCCTTCGTCATGCTGGTGCGGGGGCCGGACCTTGCCGACACCGGCAAGCAGGTGCGTCTGCGCAAGATCCCGGTGGGCGCGCCACGCGGCGAGATCGTCACGGCGGATGGAGTGGTGCTCGCGGGCTCGCGCACGACCTACCAGCTCTATGCGGTGCCACGACAGGTCAAGGATCGACCGAAGGTGGCGGCGGAACTAGCGCCGATCGTGCAGAGATCCCCAGATAAGCTTCTGAAGCTCCTGCAGCAGCGCGTCACGCTCGTCTGGCTGGCGCGCTCGCTGAGCGACCAGCAGGTGGCGGCGATCCGGGCTCTCCATGTCGCGGGGCTCGGTCTCGCGCCGAAGGCGACGCGCGTCTATCCGAACGGCAAGCTCGCCGGCGCGGTGCTGGGCTTCTCCGGCATCGACAACCAGGGCCTCGAGGGCATCGAGCGATCGTACGACAAGGTGCTGCGCGGCAAGAACGGCGCGATCGGGATCGAGATGGACGCCTACAACCGCCTGCTCCAGCAGCCGCGCGTCACCTACACGCCGCCGACGCCCGGCGACAAGGTCGTGCTGACGCTGCGCTCCGACGTCCAGCAGATCGCCACCGAGGCCGCGGAGACGGCCAGGGCCGACACGGGCGCCAAGCTCGTGAGCGTCCTGGTCCTCGACGTGCGCACCGGCGGCGTCCTCGGCATGGCACTCGACCCCTCCTACGACCCGAGCGACTTTGCCGCCTACCCGGCGGAACAGCGGCGCAATGCGGCCGTGAGCGACATCCTGCCGCCTGGCTCGACCTTCAAGGCCATCACCGCCGCGGCAGCCCTGGCGCAAGGCGTCGTGACGCCGGACTCGGGCTTCTACGACCCGGGCTTCGTGCGGGTGGACGGCGTGCCGCTGCGCTGCTGGAAGCGCTCGGGGCACGGATCGATCAACTTCGCGGACGTCGTGGCGCACTCGTGCAACGTCGGCTTCGTGGAGGTCGGACTGCGCCTTGGCACCGCCAGGTTCTACGACTACCTCCAGAAGTTCCGGGTGCTCGGCACGACAGGCATCGACCTGCCGGGCGAGGCGCGCTCGATCGTCCCGCCGCAGGCGCGTGTCAAGCCGATCGACCTGGCGACGATGGCCTTCGGGCAGACGCTCGCGCTGTCGCCGATCAGCCTCATCTCGGCGATCGGCGCGATCGCGGATGGAGGGACTTGGAACCAGCCGCATCTGATGAAGGAGATCGAGGCGCCGGACGGGAAAGTACTCAGCCGCTGGCAGGGAGTATCGGAGCAGATCGTGCCGCAGTCCGCCGCGAAGACCGCGGTTCGCCTGCTGGAAGGTGTTGTCCGAAAGGGCAGCGGCCGCCCGGCGCAGGTGCCCGGCTATGACCTCGCGGGCAAGACGGGCACGGCCCAGGCGGTGATCAACGGCCGTTACGTCGAGGGCAAGTACATCTCGTCCTTTGTGGGCTTCGGGCCGGCCCAGAACCCCCAGGTGGCGATGCTGGTCCAGATCTTCGAGCCTGTCGGCCCCTACTACGGAGGCCAGATCGCCGCGCCTGTCGTGGGGCGGGCGATGGGCAGGGTGCTCGCCGCTCTCAAGATCCCGCCACGGGCGGCCCCGCCGCAGCCGATCCCCGATCTGCTCGGCCTGAGCGGCCAGAAGGCGGCCGCCTCGCTCAAGGCGCTCGGCCTCAGCGCGAACCTGATCGGCCCGGGCGAGCGTGTCACGAGCCAGTTTCCGCCGGCAGGGGCTGCGATCCAGCCGGGATCGCGCGTGCTTGTGTACCTGGGCGCGGGTGGCGAAGTGACGGTGCCGGACCTGCGTTCCCTGACGGTGGACGCGGCCGCTCTGGCCCTCGATCGCCTCGGACTGCGCCTGCGCGTGGACGGCGAGGGCAAGGTGGTCGAGCAGGAACCGGCGCCCGGCGCCAAGCTGCCCCTGGGAGGAACCGTGTGGATTCACGCCACATCGCCGCCCGCTTCGCATAACACGTAGACAATCCCATCATACTGGATGTGCAGCCCAAGGCTGTCGGAGGTTATGCGCACATGCTGCTTTCGGAGTTGGCCAAGGGAATCGGTCAGGTCGCCGGTGTCGACGTGGAGGTCCGGGACGTCCAGCACGACTCGCGCGAGGTTGGGCCCGGCGACCTCTACTGCGCCATTGTCGGCCGGGTTCACGACGGCCACGGCTTCATCCGTGAGGCCCTTGCGGCGGGTGCGTCCGCGATCTGCGTCAGCAGGTCGACGGAGGTGCCGCCAGGGGTGCCGGCGGTCCTGGTGGACGACACGCGCGACGCGCTCGGTCTTTTGGCCGCGCGGGTGCACGGCGAGCCGACCCGCAGCCTGCGGATCATCGGCGTCACCGGCACCAACGGCAAGACCACGACGACGTACCTCTTGCGCCACATCCTGCGCAGGGCGGGTCGCAAGGTGGACCTGATCGGCACGGTCGAGCAGACGATCGGCGGTCACGCGGAGAAGGCGCACCGCACGACGCCGGAGGCCACCGACCTGCAGCGCTGGTTCCGCCACATGCTGGAACTGGGCACGCAGGACGTCGTCATGGAGGTCTCGTCGCACGCGCTCGACATGGGCCGCGTGCACGGGGTCGAGTTCGCGGGGGCCGTCTTCACGAACCTGACGCAGGATCATCTCGACTACCACGTCACCTTTGATCGCTACCTGGCGGCCAAGCTGAAGCTCTTTGCCATGATCCCGCCGAGCGGCTTCGGCGTCGTCAACGTCGACGATCCCGCCGCGACCGCGTTTACGCGCCAGCTGCGCGGCAGGCCGATCCGGTTCGGCGTTACGGAGCCCGCAGACCTCAGCGCACGCGGTGTCGAGCTGCGCGCGGAAGGCAGCCGCTTCACCCTGGCGACATCCCGGGCCGAGGTACCGGTCGACCTGCCGATCGCGGGTCTCTACAACGTGCAGAACGCCCTGGCCGCCGCCGCGGCCGCTCTCGGCGCCGGCCTCGGACTCGAGGACATCGCGGCCGCGCTCGAGGATGCCCCCGCCCCGCCGGGGCGGTTCGAACGCGTGGACAGGGGCCAGCCCTTCTCGGTGATCGTCGACTACGCGCACACGCCGGACGGCATCGCCAAGCTGCTCGGCGCCGTGCGGGCGATCACGCCCGGCCGGGTGTTCATCGTCTTCGGCTGCGGCGGCGATCGCGACCGCGGCAAGCGCCCCCAGATGGGTGCCCTTGCGGCGACCATGGCCGACCAGATCTTCCTGACGACCGACAACCCGAGGTCCGAGGATCCGGCCGTGATCACCGAGCAGATCGAGTCCGGCATCAGGGAACTGGGCAAGCGCAACTTCGTCCGCGAACTGGATCGCAGGCGGGCGATCAGGCTGGCCATGCACGCCGCGAAGCCCGGCGACACCGTGGTGATCGCGGGCAAGGGACATGAGGACTACCAGCTGCTCGGTGACGTGGTCGAGCATTTCAGCGATCGTGAAGAGGCGGCAGCCGCGTTGGAGGAACTTCTTCGTTGAAGATCGGGGAACTGGCGGCCGCGACCGACGGCCGTCTCCTGCAGGGGGATCAAGACTGGACGATCGCCCGCGCGGCGGTCGACTCGCGCAAGGTGCAGCCGGGCGACCTCTTCGTTGCGGTCCAGGGCGAGCGGACCGACGGACACTTTTACATCGGCAAGGCTCTCGAGGCGGGCGCGGCCGGCGTCCTGATGGAACGGGCCGTCGCGTTGCCCGCGGGCGTGCCGGCGGTGCTGGTCGACGACGTGCGGCGGGCTCTGCTCGCGGCCGCGCGGTACATGGCGGCCCGTTATGGCGGGCTCGTCGGGGCCGTGACGGGTTCGGTGGGCAAAACGACCACCAAGGAACTCTGGGCGGCCACTCTGACGCCGCTTGGTCCCGTGTTCCGCAACCCGGGCAACTTCAATTCGGACATCGGCATGCCATTGGCCCTCTTCGGGCTTACGGAGGAGCATCGCAGCGCGGTCTTCGAGCTCGGCATGCGGGGGCGCGGCGAGATCGCGCGCCTCGCGGGCATCGTGCGCCCTCGGATCGGCATCATTACGGTGATCGGCCATGCACACCTCGAGGTGCTGGGCAGCGTGGAGGCGATCGCCCGCGCCAAATCCGAGCTCCTGAGCGCCTTGCCGCAAGACGGCACGGCGGTGCTGAACGCCGACGACCCGTGGCTGCCCTTCCTGCGCCTTTCGGCGCCGCACCGGATCCTGCTCGTGGGCAGAGATCCTTCGGCCGACCTGCGCATCCTGGGCAGCGAGAACCTGGGCGTCGAGGGGAGCCTCCTGCACCTCGGTTACGGCGGAGCGGACATCACGTGCCGCCTCACTCTGGTCGGGGAGGGTGCGGTGCTCGACGCCGCGCTTGCGGTCGGTGGCGCACTGGCCGCAGGTGTCCCCTTTGCGCAGGCAGCCGAGGCGCTGTCGCGGGCCGAGCCGCCGCACGGCCGCCTGCGCACCTTGACCAGGCGAGGCATGACGGCCATCGACGACACCTACAATGCATCACCGCAGTCTCTCGACGTGGCCTTGAAACTCCTGCGGGAGCTGCCGTGCCAGGGTCGCCGCATCGCGGTGCTCGGGGACATGCGGGAACTCGGCGACGAGGAGGCCGAACTGCACCGGGACATGGGCCGTTCGGCGGCGGTGAGCGCGGACGTCGTGGTGGCGGTCGGGGAGTTCGCCCCGCTGGTGGCCGAGGCGGCCAGGGCGGCAGGCGCGTCCGCCGAGGCGTTCGCCGGGGTCGGGGCCGTGGCCCCATGGCTCAGGGGGTTCTGCAGGGAAGGCGATGTCGTGCTCTTCAAGGCGTCGCGCGCGATCGGTCTCGAGCGGGCGCTCGGCGACTGGCTGGAGGTGGCCCCATGAGCCCGCTGTGGTCTCTCGGGCTCGGGTTCGTGCTCGCCTTCGGACTGGGGCCCTTGGCGATCCGCCTGCTGCGGACGCTCCACTTCGGGCAGACGGTGCGCGAGGTGGGGCCGCAGTCGCACCTCAAGAAGACCGGCACGCCGACCATGGGCGGCCTCCTGTTCCTCGTGGCGGCGACACTGGCCGCCGTGGCCTTCGGTCCTCGCGACAGCCTGATGTGGGCGGCGCTCGCCTTCACCTGGGGCAACGGCCTGATCGGGTTCGCGGACGACTTCATCAAGGTGCGCCTGCACCGGCCGCTGGGCGTCCGGGCGCGGACCAAGCTCGGCCTCGGCGCGCTCCTTGGTCTCGCGTTCGGCCTGCTCGCGCTTGGGCCGCTGAAGCTTGGCACGGATGTGCTCGTCCCGTTCACGCACCTCGTCTGGCAGCCCGATCCCGTGCTGTTCGTCGTCCTCGTGCTCCTAACGGGGCTTGCCACCACCAACGCGGTGAACCTCACGGACGGCCTGGACGGCCTCGCCGGCGGTCTCGGGCTGATCGTGGCCATGCTCTTCTCCGCGTTCGCGGTCGCGGACGGGGTTTTCTCCCTCGCCACCTTCTCCCTGGCCCTCGCCGGGGCGCTCGGTGGCTACCTCTACTACAACCTGCATCCGGCCAGGGTGATCATGGGCGACGTCGGCTCCTTCGCCCTGGGCGGCGCGCTTGCGGCCGTCGCGGTGCTGCTGCGTCTCGAATTCGTGCTGGTCGTGGCGGGCTTCGTGTTCGCCATCGAGACCCTGTCGGTCGCCGTGCAGGTGATCTGGTTCCGGCGCACCGGCCGGCGGCTTTTGCGCATGTCTCCGCTCCACCATCATATGGAGCTCGGAGGCATGGCGGAGACGGCGGTCGTCTACCGCTTCTGGATCCTCGGACTGATCTGCGCGGTCCTCGCGTATGCAGCGTTCTGGGCTTGAGACCAAGGGGTACGAAGGAGGAGGGACGGCGTGCAGCGCAAGCCGATCGACCACATCCTACTGGCCGCCGTCCTGACACTGCTCGGGTTCGGTGTCGTCATGGTGTTCTCGGCGTCCTCGATCGAGGCGAGCGTCGTCAACCACAACCCCTACTTCTATCTTGAGCGCCAGCTCGTCTGGGCGGGTCTCGGACTCGCGATCATGGCGTTCTTCGTGCGCTTCGACTACCACCGGCTGGTACCGCTGGCACAACCGGTGGCCATCGCGACGGTCCTGCTCCTGATCCTCGTACTGGTGCCGCACATCGGCCGCGACGTCAACGGCGCAAGGCGCTGGCTCGGCTTCGGCAGCCTGCTCTTCCAACCTTCGGAGCTGGCGAAGTTCTCGCTCGTGCTGCTGTTCGCGCTCTGGCTGGCGCGCATGCCGCGCACCGACCGCTTCTGGCAGGGCATCGGCGTGCCGCTTGCCATCTACCTGCCGATCGCGCTCCTGATCATCAAGGAGCCGGACCTCGGCACGGCCCTCGCGCTCGGTGGCACCGTCTTCACCATGCTGTTCGTCGCCGGCGTCAACCTCTGGCAGTTCTTCGGCGTCGTCTCCCTCGTGCTGCCTGCGGTGGGCGTGGCAATCATCGTCGCGCCGTACCGCCTGCAGCGCTTCCTCGCGTTCCTCCACCCGACGGCGGACCCGCAAGGGGCCGGCTACCACATCATCCAGTCGCTCTACGCGCTCGGCTCCGGCGGCCTCTTCGGCAGCGGTCTCGGGCAGGGCGCACTCAAGTATTTCTACCTGCCCGAGCAGCACACCGACTTCATCTTCGCGATCGTCGGCGAGGAACTGGGCCTGATCGGCGCGGTCGCGGTGCTGGCGCTCTTCCTGGTGCTCACCTGGCGCGGCCTGCGCGTCGCGATGCTGGCGCCGGACCGCTTCGGCGCCCTCCTGGCCGTCGGCCTGACGGCCATGGTGGCCGTGCAGGCCCTGATGAACATCGCCGTCGTGACGGCGTCGATGCCGATCACCGGCATCCCGCTGCCGTTCATCTCCTACGGTGGGTCGTCGCTCATCTTTGCCCTCGGGGCGATTGGCATCCTGCTCAACATCTCCCGCCAGGCGGTGAGGACCTGATGCGGGTCGTGCTCACGGGGGGCGGCACCGGGGGCCACATCTACCCGCTCCTGGCGGTCGCTGCGGCTGCGCGCGACTGGCAGACGAGCTTCATCGGCTCCACGGTCGGGCTCGAATCGCAGATCGTGCCGAAGAGCGGCATCGACTTCCACGCGGTCGCGGCCGGCGGCGTGCGCGGCAAGAGCCTGCCCGTACGGCTGCGCAGCCTGATGCGCAGCGGAGTCGGCGTGCTCGCGGCGTACCGCCTGCTCGGGCGGCTGAGACCCGCCGTCGTGTTGAGCTCAGGCGGCTATGCCGCCTTGCCGACCACATTCGCTGCCCGCCTCAGGGGTATTCCCTTGGCACTCATCGAGCCGAACGCCACGCCCGGACTCGCCAACCGGGTGGCGATGCGCTACGCGGCGCGCATCCTGATCGCCTACGAGGCCGCGCGCAAGGAACTGCCCAAGGAGCTGCAGGAGCGGGCCGTCGTGACTGGCGTGCCGGTCCGTCCGAGGCGGCAGGTGCCGAGGCGCGAGGCGCGCGACGCCCTCGGGGTGGCCCAGGACGCCGTCCTGATCGCCGTGACCGGAGGCAGCCAGGGCGCCCGCGCCCTCAATGCCGCCGTCTGCGGCATGGCCCCGCTGCTCGGGGAAGGCGAGCAGGTGATCCTGGCCACAGGACAGCGGGAACACGAACGCTGGGCGCAGGAGGCGACCGACCGCCTGCGCGTCGAACCGTACTTCTGGGACATGGACCTCGTGCTTGCCGCGGCCGACGTCTTCGTCGGGCGGGCCGGGGCCATGACCTGTGCCGAGATCCTTTGCGCAGGTGTGGCGGCGGTTCTCGTGCCGCTGCCGAATCCCGCGGTGCATCAGGACGACAATGCCCAGGTGCTCGCCGAGGCGGGCGCGGCGGCGGTGCTGCCCGAGGAACGGCTGACGCCCGAGGCGCTCTGGCAGGAACTTCTGCCGATCGTGCGCGACGAGGGGCGCAGGCGTGCGATGGGCCTGGCCGCACAGGCCCTTGGGCGGCCGGACGCCGCCCGGGCGGCTGCGCGCGAGGTCTCCCGCCTGGGCGGGCGACTGGGCTAGAATGGCCTCAGGCGGGGGACCCAGACCCTCGCCGGATGAAGGGGGAGGACTCGCATGGCACGCCCGGGCCCTCGCCCGGTGCGCAGGCGTCGCCGGCTGCACTGGCCGCGGCTCATCGCGACGGCGGTGGTGCTTGCCGCGCTGATCGGGGCATGGCAGCTGGAGCGCTCGCCGCTCCTGAGACTGCAGCACGTCGATGTGCGCGGCGGCCGTCAGGCGCTCGCGTCGCTGAGCGGGCTGAGGATGGACGAGCCCATGTGGTCGGTCAATACGAAGGCCGCCGCCAGGGACCTTTTGAGGCGGGCGCCCTATCTCAGGACGGCCGTCGTGCTGCGGCAGTGGCCGCAGACCGTGGAGATCGAGGTGCAGCGCCGCGTGCCGCTCGCGGCCGTGGCCGGCCGGGGGGGCACCTTTTACGGCGTCGACGCCTCCGGGCGGATACTGACGCCGCTTGCCGGCACGCAGGGCATGACCGTGCTCGGTGGCGTGGCCGCTGGCCAGGTCGGGAGCTACCGCGACCTCAGGGGAACGCAGGTGCTGGCCGCGCTCGACCTGATTGCCGAGCTCAAGGCGCAGCGCTTCCCGGTGTCCCAGGTGGTGGCGGGTCCTCCGCTCGCCGTCTACCTCCCCTCGGGGACAGAGGTGCTGTGGCCTGAGGGGACGAATGTCCCAGGGACGCTCAAGGAGCTGAAGGCGATCGAGCTGGCACTCAAAAAACAGGGGGTGGTGGCCGCCTCGATCGACCTGCGCGTCGCGCAGCGGCCGCTCGTGGAGCTAAGGCGATGAAGGGCCACTGGCCGCTCCTCGCTCTGGTCGGGCTCGTGATCGGCCTCTTTCTCGGCATGGAGCTGCGCACGCAGCTTTCCGAGGGCGGCAACCTGACCTACCAGCGCTTCGTGGCGATGACGGGCCTGCTGCAGCAGCAGCAGGACGAGGGCCAGCAGCTGCGGGCCGAGATCGGATCGCTCCGTGCCGCGCCTGCCCACCGCATCGCCGCCGAAGCCCTGCGTTCAGAGCAGGCTGCCCTGAGGCGTGCCCTGGCTGCCGCCGGCCGGACACCCGTCAAGGGCCCCGGGATCAAGCTCTGGCTCGACGACAGCATCGCGCCGGCCCAGATCGGCGTGAACCCCGACGAGTACCTGATTCACGACCAGGACCTCCTGGTGGTGGTCAACGACCTCAACGGCGCCGGCGCGAGAGCCATCTCGATCAACGGACTGCGCCTGCTCGCGGCGACGGACGTGCGCTGTGCCGGCGCCGTCGTCTCCGTGGGACCGGTCAGGACAAGCATCCCGGTGACCATCCTGGCCGTGGGCAACCCGAAGCGGCTCGCGCAGAGCCTCGGGGGACCGACGGGTGAGATCAGGCTGCTGTCGCTCTACGGCATCCGCATCCGTCTGACGACCATGCCATCGGTGGTGGTTCCGGCATACCACGCGCCTCGGCTTGGAGGAGAGTAAGCACCGTGTGGTACTTCGCGATCGCCCTCGTGTTCGGCATCCTGCTCGGCGCCCTGGCGCCGCTCAGCATCCCCTTGATCTGGGCCCGCTACCTTTCGGTGGTGCTCCTGGCCGCACTCGACGCGGCCCTCGGAGGTCTGCGCGCGGGCATCGAGGGCAAGTTCGATTTCGCGGTCTTCTCTTCCGGATTCATCGTCAACGGCATCATGGCGGCTGGGCTCACCTACGTGGGGGACCGCCTCGGTGTCGAACTGTACTACGCCGCTCTGTTCGCGTTCGGCTACCGCATCTTCCTGAACCTCGGCGTCATTCGGCGAGAACTTTTGACCGACTGGCGCAAGCGGCGCCTGGAGCGGCAGGGAAAGACGCAAGCCTAGCGAAACGGGTATCGACAGCAAGTCCCGTTGGTGGGGGCCGCAGGGAGGTTCATCGATGCTTGAACTGGACGCAAGCCTCGACCAGTTTGCCGTGATCAAAGTGGTCGGCGTCGGCGGCGGCGGCAACAACGCCGTGAATCGCATGATCGATGCAGGCTTGCGCGGTGTGGACTTCATCGCCGTGAATACGGATGCGCAAGCCCTGGCCGGGTCGAAGGCGCGCCAGCGCATACAGATCGGAGAGAAACTGACCAAGGGACTCGGTGCGGGGGCAGACCCCTCCGTGGGACAGAAGGCCGCGGAGGAGAGCCGCGAGCAGTTGCTCGCTGCCCTGCGCGGCGCCGACATGATCTTCATCACCGCTGGGATGGGCGGAGGCACCGGTACCGGTGCCGCCCCGATCGTCGCCGAGGTCGCCAAGGAGGCCGGCGCCCTGACGGTCGGCGTCGTCACGAAGCCCTTCACCTTCGAGGGTGCCAAGCGCCAGTCCTACGCGCAGTCTGGGACGGAGGAGCTGCGCTTGAAGGTCGACACCCTGATCACGATCCCGAACGACCGCCTCTTGCAGGTTGTCGACAAGAAGACGAGCGTGATCGAGGCCTTCCGCATGGCGGACGACGTTCTGCGCCAAGGCGTGCAGGGCATCTCGGACCTCATCATGGTGCCCGGTCTCATCAACCTCGACTTTGCCGACGTGCGCACGGTGATGTCGGAGACCGGCTCGGCGCTGATGGGCATCGGCGTGTCGGGCGGCGAGACGCGGGCGCAGGAGGCGGCCATGGCCGCCATCTCGAGCCCCCTCCTCGAGACTTCGATCGAGGGGGCGCGCGGCGTTCTGCTCAACATCACGGGTGGGCCGGAACTGACGCTCTTCGAGGTGAACGACGCGGCGGCCGTGATCATGCAGGCCGTCGATCCCGAGGCCAACATCATCTTCGGCGCCGTGATCGACGAGGCGATGGGCGACCGGGTCCGCGTCACGGTGATCGCGACCGGCTTCCCGGGGCAGGAGCGGCCACAGGCCGCGCGCGCCCGCCGGGAGGCGGCGCCTTCGGCCCGTCCGGGCGAAGTGGAACTGAGGTCCTTCACGCCGAACGACCTCGACATACCGGAGTTCCTGAGGCGCAACAGGTAGATAAGGTCGGTTCGGGTCAGCCCGGGTCCCCCTCGTGGGGGATCCGGGCTTTTTGTCGTCCAAGCGGTCGGACGCGGTGCGCCAGGGTACAGCAAGAACTGCCAGCCATGCCTTGTAGCATAGGACGGGCCAGAGCTTCGTAGCCATGGCATGGGAGGAGAGCGCATGGTCAACCTCGACCAGCTTCTGGCCATCAACCTGGTCGCGGACGGCCTCCTGCTGGCAGCGCTCGTCCGCCTGCGCGGCGACCGCGCCAGTTTGCGCATTCTCCTCGGTGCCGCGGCTGGGGCCATCTGGGCGACCGCGTCGGTGCTGCCAGGCCTGAGGGAACTGGGCGGGCTGGTCCAGGACCTCGCGGCTGGCATCCTGATGGTCGCGATCGCGCGGCCGCATCGCGGCTGGCGGAGTGCCCTCCAGGACCTCCTTCTTCTGCTGCTCCTGGCGGCGGCGCTGGCGGGACTCACCCTGCTGGCCGAGGGGCTCACGCAGGGTGCCTTCGCGGGCAGCCCCTGGCCCGCCTTCGCCGCCGGCGCGGTGCTCTTCTGGGCCGCGGTGGAAGGAGCCTATCGCTGGCGGCACCTGGCGGCGCCGCGCCGGGAGATCCGGCCGCTCGAGGTGCGCTGGCAGGGCAGGCGAGGGCTCCTCTGGGCCCTCGTCGACACCGGTTGCGAGGCGCGGGATCCCCTGAGCGGCCTGCCGGTCGTGGTGGCGGAGCGGTCGGCGCTCCGGCGCCTCCTGCCCCATCGCCTCTACGAGGCGCTCGGGCGGCCGGCTCTTGCGGCCAGCGCCGACGTCGCGGCGGCGGCCCAGGGCGACGACCGCATCGAGCGGAGCCTCAGGCTCCTGCAGCTGAGGACGGTGGGCGAGGCCGAGTGGCTTTTCGGCCTTAGGGCCGTGGGCCGGATCCTGGGCGGCCAGGAGCAGCCGATCGTGCTCTGTCTCACGCCGCGCCGCCTCTCGCAGGAGGGGACGTTCGCGGCGCTGGTTGGACCGCAAATGTGCCGCATGGGGGAGGGAACGGGCTCATGAGCGCAGCGGCCGTCCATCTGTTCACCGCCTTGCGCAGCCTGCGCCAGCGCCTCGACGAGTCTGGGGACGCGGGGCACGTCTACTATGTGGGTTCGAGCGAGACCCTGCCCCCGCCGCTTTCGGCGGCGGAGGAGAGTTCGCTGCTCGCGGATCTGCCGACCGGCGACGCGCGCGTGCGCAGCGTCCTCATCGAGCGCAACCTGCGCCTTGTCGTCTACATCGCACGCAAGTTCGAGAACACCGGCATTCATATCGAGGACCTCATCTCGATCGGCACGATCGGCCTGATCAAGGCGGTCAACACGTTCGACCCCTCGAAGCGCATCAAGCTCGCGACCTACGCCTCGAAATGCATCGAGAACGAAATCCTGATGTTCCTGCGCCGCAACCAGAAGGTACGGGCGGAAGTCTCGTTCGACGAGCCGCTCAACGTGGACTGGGACGGCAACGAGCTTTTGCTGAGCGACGTGCTCGGCACCGAGGGCGACCTCGTTTGCCGCCCGCTCGAGGAGGAGGTCGACCGCGTCCTCCTGCACCGGGCAATGGATCTGCTCGCGGGGCGCGAGCGCCGCATCATGGAGCTGCGCTTCGGCCTGCTCGACGGACGCGAGCGCACCCAGAAGGAGGTCGCGGACCTCCTTGGGATCTCCCAGAGCTATATCTCGCGTCTCGAGAAGCGGATCCTGCGCCGGCTGCGCAAGGAGATCCGCAACATGGAGTAGTCCCGCCGCATACGCCCCCGCGCCTTCGGCCAGAATGTCTGGCGAAGGGGACGTGGAATGCTCGTCAACAAGGTCGAGATCTGCGGCGTCAACACGGCGAAGCTGCCGGTGCTGACCAATGCCCGTATGCGAGAGTTGTTCGCTGCGATGCAGTCAGGCAGGAAGAGCGCGCGCGAGGAGCTCGTCAACGGCAACCTGCGGCTCGTCCTCTCCGTCATCCAGCGGTTCAACAACCGCGGCGAATATGTGGACGACCTGTTCCAGGTGGGCTGCATCGGGCTTATCAAGGCGATCGACAACTTCGACCTCGGGCAGAACGTCAAGTTTTCCACCTACGCGGTGCCGATGATCATCGGCGAGATCCGGCGCTACCTGCGGGACAACAACCCGATCCGCGTCAGCCGCTCGCTCAGAGATCTGGCCTACAAGGCCCTGCAGACGCGCGACGCCCTCGTCGGCCGGCTGGGTCGGGAACCGGCGGTCAAGGAGATCGCGGGCGAGCTCGGCGCGGATGTGGACGAGGTCGTGTACGCGCTCGACGCGATCCAGGAGCCGATCTCGCTCTTCGAGCCCATCTATCACGACGGCGGCGACCCGATCTATGTGGTCGACCAGGTGGCGGACGAGAAGACGCAGGACGCCCAGTGGCTCGAGGGGATCGCGCTCAAGGAGGCGATGCGCCGCTTGAACGATCGCGAGAAGCTGATTTTGAACCTCAGGTTCTTCGACGGCAAGACGCAGATGGAGGTCGCGCAGGAGATCGGCATATCGCAGGCGCAGGTCTCGCGCCTCGAGAAGGCCGCCCTGCAGCACATGCGCCGCCATGTCTAGGCGCAGCTGGCCTGCGCTCCTGCTGCCGGTCCTGGTGCTCCTTGCGGGTGCCGCGCCGACCGGGGCGCCCAAAGCCGCGGCCGCGCCTCCCTCGGTGCTGCGGCTGCACATCGTGGCGAACTCGAACCGTCCGGCGGACATCACGGCGAAGGTGGCGGTGCGCACCGCCCTGCTCGGCTTCCTCGGCGGCCGCATCGAGGGCGCGACGAGCGCGCAGGCGGCCGCGCGTCGGCTCCGGGTCTTGACGCCGGCCTTGACGCGCGTCGTCGATGAGACGCTCAGGGGCTACGGACTGCCCTACGGGGCGAAGATCCAGGTGGGAACCGCGAGGATGCCGACGCGCCGCTATCTTGGACAAACCCTCAAAGCGGGACGGTATCTCACGCTCGACGTCGTGCTGGGGCAGGGTCGCGGCCAGAACTGGTGGTGCATGCTCTTCCCCGAGCTCTGCCTGAGCGACGGCGGTGCGGCCGTGGGATCGTCCGAAGGCGCGGCGGCGAGCCCGTCCGGCTTCCTAGCGCTGGGCACGAAGACCCCTGTGCGCTCTGCTCTGCAGCTGCGCCCGCAGGGGCTCCTCTGGCGGTTCTGGGAGCTCCTGCATCCCCTCGAGGCCACACCCGGCGTGCGGCATCCCTAGCCTAGTTTCACCTCCTGGCGCATAGGCTGGCCCCAGGAGGGCCTTACACATGGTCAAGACGTCGGAACTGCGCGTCAAGGAAGTTGTCAACCTGCGAGACGGCCGGCGGCTCGGCAACATCAGCGATCTCGAACTCGACCTGCAGAGCGGCCGGGTGGTGGCGCTCGTGGTGCCGGCGGCGGGACGCTGGCTCGGAGTCTTCGGCCGCGACCACGACGTGATCGTGCCGTGGGACCGCATCCGCACGTTCGGCCAGGACGTCATCCTGGTCGACGTCGAGGATACGCCGTCCGCCACGTGAAGGGGCGTCTCTTGACAGCCTGCCTGCTCGCCGGGCTGGCGCTCTCCGCCTGCGCGCCCGCGGCCGCCGTGCGGGTGGGCAGGCAGATCGGGGCGTCCATCTACCTGCCCACCCGCCTGCCTTCCGGCATGCGCCTCGGCAAGGTGCAGCGCATCGGGTCCCACATGGCGTGGCTGAGCTTCGAGGGGGGCGAGGGACTCCTCAGTGTCTTCGAGTCGCCCGACGCGATCGCGCCGCCGCCTGGCGCCGTCCGGGACAAGCAGGGCCTGTGGCGGGCGTCGTCGCTGGTCGGGGGGCTCATGCAGCGCACGGCACTCCTGCACCTGCAGGGCGCGTACGTCGAGGTGATGGCGATCGGCATCGGCGGCGCCAGCTTTGCCAAAGTGACCGGCAGCTGGCAGCGCGTGGGGCCCTAGACCGCACAGGATGCGGATTCGGCGCCCCCTCTGGCAGGAAACGCCCGGGACTTGGCGAATGCCTTGGCCGTCTGGGAGGAGAGGCCTAATCTGGTGCTAGAGGCAGAGGAGATTCGGGCCCGGGTCGATGCAGCATGTCGGGCGAGCGGACGCCCGAAGGGATCCGTCCGCATCATCGCTGTCGCCAAGTTCCACCCGGCCGAGGCCGTCGCGCAGGCGGTGGCCGCTGGACTCGTGGACATCGGCGAGAACCGCGTCCAGGAAGCGCGGACGAAGATGCAGGCCGTTCCGGGTGCCACATGGCACATGATCGGCCGGCTGCAGTCGAACAAGGCGGCCCTGGCTGCGAGGATCTTCGCCTGGCTGCACTCGCTGGACCGCCCGGAACTCGTGCCTGTGGTCGGAGAGGCCGCGCAGGCGCGGGAGCATCCGCTCGAGGTCCTCGTCCAAGTCAATCTCGCGGGAGAACAGCAGAAAGGGGGCAGCGAACCGGAGGCGGCGGCAGGTATCGTTGCAGCCTGCAGGGACTACCCGATGCTCAAGGTGCGGGGT
This sequence comes from Bacillota bacterium, assembly GCA_021799275.1. Lineage (GTDB taxonomy): Bacteria > Bacillota > Sulfobacillia > JAJZYS01 > JAJYTV01 > JAJZQO01. Next base: position 139,927 of record JAJZAT010000003.1, on the reverse strand, counting down.
CTCATGACCGTACCACCGGCCACAGGCGATCCACGCCCGTACTTCCGGGATCTGCGGACGCTCCTCTCTCGATTGCGCGAGAATTTCCCGGATCTTCCGCTGGACCAGCTTTCGATGGGGATGAGCGGCGACTTCGAGGCCGCCATCGCCGAGGGAGCGACGATGGTCCGCATCGGCACAGCTATCTTCGGTGCACGTCAGGGAGGTTGACGCGATGGGTCTCATGGACAAGCTGATGAACCTGATCGGGATCGAGGAGGTCGAGGAGGAGCCGGAAGTCGAGTCGGTCGCGGCGCAGCCGCGCACCAGCGTCGAGCCGCGCGGTCGCAAGACGTCGCTTGTGAGTCTGCCGGGAGGGGGTAGGCCGGTGCGGGTGGTCGTAGCGGACCCCACTTCGTTCGACGAGGTCCAGTCCATCGCCGATCAGCTCAAGGGCCGCAGGCCCGTCATCGTCAATCTCGAGGCGATGGACAAGGAACCCGCCCAGCGCCTTTTGCACTTCCTCTCCGGCACGATCTACGCCCTCGATGGTCAGATGCAGCGCATCTCCACGAGCATCTTCCTTTTCGCGCCGCCGAACGTGGAGGTGGCGCTGCGCGAGCAGCGCGAGGAAACCCCCAAGGAGAGGACCGTCGGCCTCTTCGGGAAATAAGCGGACGTGGGAGCGCTGGTCTACAGCGTTCTGGCGCTGATCGGCAATATCCTGACGTTGCTCCTGATCGTCCGCGCCGTGCTGAGCTTTTTGGCGCCGCCGCGGCCATCGTCGCCTCTCTATGAGCTCGATCGCCTGCTCCACCGCGTGACGGAGCCGGTGCTCGAGCCCATCCGCCGGTTCATGCCGGATACCGGTGTCATCGATTTTTCACCGCTTGTGGCCCTCGTGGTCATCTGGCTTGCGCTTCTCGTCCTGCGCAACCTGCTGCTCTGAAAGGGGTTCTAGACGGTGGCCCTTACCCCGAACGACATTCACAACAAGGAGTTTCACCGCGGTTTCCGGGGCTACGCCGAGAACGAGGTGGACGAGTTCCTCGACGAAGTGGTGCGGGAGTTCGAGGTGTTGCTGCGCGAGCGGCAGGAACTGAGACTCCAGGCCGAAGACGCGGAACAGCGCCTCTCCCGTTTTCAGGAACTCGAGGAGCACCTGCAGCGGGCACTCGTCGTCGCGCAGCAGACCGCCGACGAGGTGCGGCAGAACGCGCAGCGGGAGGCCGAGCTCATTACGCGCGAGGCCCAGCAGCGCGCCGAACAGTTGATGGACGAGGCGAGGGCGCAGCTCAAGATCCTCGAGCACGATCTCCTCGAGCGTCGGCGCGAGCTCGATGTCTGGAAGGCCAGGGTGCGCTCGCTGCTCGAGTCCGAACTGGCGCTTTTGGCCGACGAAGGCGGTTCCACCGCCGCGACCCGGGAAGAGTGAACATCGGCGAGCGAGGGTCGGCGCAGGCGCCGACCCTCTTTCCTGTCAAGGGTCCCGAACTCCGGCCGGGCCCGGAGCCCGTCGTGCTCGTGGAGGGCAGGGCAGAGGGCTGGCTCGGCGAACTGCCGGCGGGCTCGGCGCAGCTCGCCTACATCGACCCGCCCTTTGGCACCGGCAAGCGGCGCAAGGGCAGTGCGGGCAGTTACGAGGACCCCGGCCGACATCCGCGCGAATACGCTGAGACGTTGCGTCCCTTGCTCGACCTCCTTTGGCGCGCCCTGGACGCTCGCGGCACCCTGCTCCTCCACCTTGACCACCACGCGAGCCACTACGTCAAGGTGCTGTTGGACGAGGTCTGCGGCATCGACTCGTTCCGCAACGAGATTGTCTGGTGCTACAGCGGCGGGGGCGTGGCGCGCAGCGACTACGCGCGCAAGCACGACGTGATCCTGCGCTACGCCAAGGGCGAGCCGAGGTTCCACGTCGAGCGCCGTCCCTTCAAGGAGAACACGCAGGCCGTCGGTCGCCACTCGACCTATGCCAGGGAAGTGGCCATCGACCTCGAGCGGGGGACCCCTCTGACCGACTGGTGGACCGACATCCCGACGGTCACGGGGTGGAACCCCGAGCGCACCGGCTACCCTACGCAGAAACCGCTCATGCTATTGGAGCGCCTGATCGCCACCTGCTCGGATCCGGGAGACCTCGTGCTGGACCCCTGCTGCGGCTCCGGCACGACCGCGGTGGCGGCGAGACGCCAGGGGCGCCTGGCGCTGGTCGGTGACGTTTCGCCGGCTGCGGTTGCGGTCTCGGCCGAGCGCCTGCGGGCGCTGGGCGAGGAGGTCCGCCGGGTCGGGTGGCCAGAAGTCTGAGCACCTGGTTGGGTATAATGGGCTGCAACCCCGGCCGAAGGAGGAGTGGGCCATCTCTCTCGCGAGCCTAGGCACGGATCTCTTGCGTCTCGCGGGGATCGCGGCGCTCTATTCGGTGGTGGCCTACGCCATCGGGCACATGAAGCGCATCCCGAGGCTGACGGAGAGCGCCCGCGGCGCGGCGATCGGCTTCTCCCTGAGCGTGATCGCGGCGGCGACGGTGCTCTGGCGTGCCCTCGTGACGGACCAGTTCAGCCTGCTCGCGGTGGCCCAGGAGACGTCGCGCACCCTGCCCCTTGCCTACAAGATCTCGGCGTTCTGGAGCGGCTTTTCGGGCTCGCTCCTGCTCTGGCTCCTCGTGCTGGCGCTCTACATCCTCTACGCGACGCTGCGCCCGCCACGCCACGACCCAGAACTCCAGGGGCCGGCGATCGCGGTGATGGAGCTCGTGGCGCTCTTCTACATCTACGTCGTCAACTTCGTCTCGAGCCCGTTCGCCCAGAGCACGGGCCAGGTCTACGAAGGCGCCGGGCTCAATCCTCTGCTGCAGTATCCCGAGATGATGATCCACCCGCTGCTGCTCTATGCGGGCTACGTCGGCCTTACGGTGCCCTTCGCCTATGCCATGGCCGCTCTGCTGCTGGGCAGGCGCGACCTCGGCTGGCTTCTGCAGACCCGCCGCACGACCCTTGTCGCCTGGCTCTTCCTGAGCGCCGGCATCACGCTCGGCGCGCACTGGTCCTATCGGGTGCTGGGCTGGGGTGGCTACTGGGCGTGGGACCCCGTCGAAAACGCGGCCTTCCTGCCTTGGGTGACCGCGACCGCGTTCCTGCATTCCGCGAACGTACAGCAGCGGCGCGGCCTGATGCGGGCCTGGAATGTCATCCTGGTGGTCGCCACGTTCCTCCTGACCATCCTGGGCACGTTCATCACGCGCTCGGGCATCGTCAACTCGGTCCACACCTTCTCGAACGAGAACGGCGTCTGGCCGTACTTCCTGAGCTACCTCGCGGTGGCCGCCGTCCTCAGTGTCATCCTCATCGTCTACCGCCGGGAGCTGCTGCGGGACACCGCGCAGGCGGCCGGTGTCGTCTCGAAGGAAGGCAGCTTCCTCGTCAACAACGTGCTGCTCGTCGGCCTCGCGGTGGCGATCCTCTGGGGCACCCTCTACCCCTTGATCAGCCAGGCTACGGGCGGCCTGCCGGTGACGGTGGGACCACCGTTCTACGACGCCGTCTCCGCGCCGATCGCGATCGGGATCATCGTGCTGATGGGCATCTGCCCTCTGATCCCCTGGCGATCGACCACCTTGCGGCGCACCCTGCGCGGCCTTGCGGCGCCCTTCGTCCTGGGGGTTCTCGGCCTGCTCGCGGTCCTTGTCCTCACGGGTTCCGCCGGTCTCGCGGTGCTGGTAGGCGGACTCTGGCTCGCGGCTGCGACCCTGCTGCGCGAGTTCTACCTCGGCTGGCGCGCAAGGCGCCAAGGGCGCAAGGAGGGGCCGTTGCGCGCGGCCCTTGGCTTCCTCGGTCAGAATCGCCGGCGGTACGGCGGCTACATCGTCCACCTCGGCATCCTGGTCCTGGCCGCGGGTATCGGCTTCTCGACGCTGCAGTCCGTGCAGAAGACCGTGACCTTGCGGCCGGGCCAGACAGCCCGGATCGGCGCCTATACGGTGCGGCTGACGGGGCTCACCACCGGCTATCCGCGGGGAGAGCGCACCGTGGCGGCCGAGCTCACCGTCTCGAGTTTCGGTGGCGCCGTGACGCTCCGCCCCTCGCAGACCTTCTACCCGCAGGTGACGGGGCCGGCGCAGGCGAACGGGCTGCCGGCCTTGGCCTCGGGCCCCTTCGCCGACGTCTACACCGTGCTCTCGGGTTGGCAGGGGCAGGAGGCGACGCTGCTCCTCATCGTCGAGCCGCTCGTCAGTTGGATCTGGGCAGGGGCCCTCGTCGTGGTGCTCGGCATCCTGCTCTCGCTCGCGGACGTGCGCGGCGGCGCCAAGGGGCATCCCGTGACCAAGGAGGCGAAGGCATGGATCGCCTGACCCTGATCCTGGTCGCCCTGGCCGTCGTGCTGCTTGCCGTGCTGCCGCTCCTGCGGCCGGGGGCCTCAACCGAGACGCCGCACGACGAGGCGCGGCCGTCGCTGCGTTCGGCCCTCGAGGAGGACCTGCGCACGGGGAAGATCAGCGCCGAGGAATACGCAACGGCAGAGCGGGAGGAAGAGGCATGAGGCGGCGGTCTCTGCTCCTGTTGCCTTGGGCGGTCGTCTGCCTAGGGCTGCTCGCGGGGCCGGCGCAGGCCGCCGCTCCCGTCCCGCGGCCGCTTTCGGCGCTCGAGATGGCGGTCACCTACGCGCATGGGGCGCTGCAGGTCTACGAGATCGCCGCGGCGACTGCGGGGGGCGAGGTGTCGGTGCCTCTGGCCGCGGGGGCGACGAGCCTGCGGGTGACTGGCGGCAGCTACCGGCTTTCGCCCCGGCGTACGGCGGTCCGCGTCCAGAGCGCGAGCGGCCAGGTGAGCGTGCGCTACGCCATCCCGACCGCCACGAACCGGGACCTCCTCTTCGTCTGGCACACCGAGGCGCCGATCGCGAGGGTGCTCATGCTGACAGGCCCTTCGGTGCACCCGTCGGGGCTCGGCATGGCGCCGTTCTCGCTCGGCGGGAGGGTCGAGGTGGGCGGTCAGTCGCTGGTGAGCTTCAGCGCCAAGAACCTGTCAGCCGGCTTCACGGAACGCTGGATGCTCGAACTCGGCCAGCCAGGGGGCTGGATCGCGAATATCCTTGCGGGGCTCGGCGTTGCGCTGCCGCTCCTCTTCATCGCCCTCGCCATCCGGGGCGCCGTGCGGCGCGGCGGGCGCAAGGCCGCGTAGAGGCGCTATCCGACGAAAGCAGCCAGGGGAAGGCCCCCTGGCTGCTTTGCGCTGGGATCGCCGATCACAACGGTTTCGGGTGGTCGGTGGCGTCGTAGTCCCTGGTCGCCGCGAGCTGGAAGCCCTCCGCCCGGAAGAAGGCGACCGTGGCCGAGAAGACACCGGGACCGGCCGAGCGGCCGAGCACCTCGCATTCGGTCTCGACGCCGGTGGTACCCAGGAGGAGCGCGAGGTGTCCAAGGTCTGTCTCGGGATGGGCCTGGACCCAGAGCCCGCCGTCGATCTCGAAGAGCTCCTCGCCGCCGCTGCGGGCAAGGCGCTCCAGCACCTCCTCGCCGAACTTGCGGACGGCCGGGTTCTCGCGCCGGTCGTGCTCCGCCTGGTGATCGCGAGCGATGGCGCCGACGCAGATCGTCACGACCCTGAGGCCGAGGTGCTGGCCCGAGGCGACGATCGCCTGGCCGAACTCCTGCAGGAGCGCCGGCGAGGCGGTCGCCACGCCAAGCGCCAGGACGGGGAGGTCTTCGGCCGGCCAGAGATGGCGCAGCACGTCGGCGGTTTCCTGCGTCAGGGGCGCATCCTCGGCAAAGGCGGGCAGGCCGAACTCGATCGCCGTGTCGATCAGGGTCTGGGCCATGGCGCGCACGGACGGGTTGCGGTAGAGGCCGCCCGCGCCGCGGGGCGGTTCGACCTGCCCGACTGCGAACGCGCGCGAGCGCCAGCCCGCGTCGATGGCGACGAGGAGGTCCGGACGCGCGGCGGCGAGGAGCGACTGCACGTTCTGGATGCTGTCGGCGAGCGACTTGTCGCCGCTGATCTCGGGCGGTACCAGGAGGGCAACGAGGTTACGCATGAAGGGGCCTCCCAAGGCGCGTCATGTCCGCACCATTATAGGCCCTGTGGCGCCCTCCGCCCAAAACCCGCCTCAGCGGCCCTCGATGTGCCGGCGGATCGCGGAGGCAAGACTCTCGCGATCCTGGTCGCGGTCCACCTCGACGACGACCTGTCGGTAGGTCTCGTGGCCGAGGTTCAGCGTGAGGCAGTGGTCCGGGTCGTGGAAGTCGTAGACGATGGTGCCGTCGCCCGTGATGAAGGTGCCGGCCGTCTTGACGCCCGGCAGGTTCGTGCCGATGCGTAGCCCGCGGAAGAACGCTTCCGGGACGGGATCCATGGAGACGGAGGCGATGTGGCTGTACGGGATATGGAAGGCGCCGTGCAGCGAGAGGATCTCATCGCCAAGGCTGAGCGTGATCTGCAGCCGGTCGGGTGCCACGTCGACATGCGCCATGGAACGGGCCTCCCACTGGATTGTCTGGATGGAACTTCGTCACCGCCACTGAGCTTCCTCTGGCGGGGTCGATTGCGCATGTTGTCGGACTCTCGCCCGGATGCTACGATGGCGCTGCAGAGTCCAATGTTTGGCAAAGGGGGTCCCGCCGACGATGATGAGGCGGAACCCCACGATCGTTCAGCCGAGCATTTAGACCCCTCGTGTGCCCGTCGTCATGACAGACCACGAGGGGGTTTTTGTGTCTATGTGGCGCATATTCGGCTTGGCCGCCTACCGACGGTACTGGTTCGGCGACCTTGGCGCCGGCATTTTGGGGGAGATCCTGCAGGTGGCGGCGACGTGGTATCTGGCGGGTTGGTCGCCACGGGCAGTGGGCTGGTACCAGTTCTTCGCCGCCGCCCCGGTCCTGATCGGCGGTGCGCTCCTGGCGCAACTGTTTCGCCGCGCCAGCGTCCAGACGGTGATGGTGCTCGATCTCGTCGCGCGCGCGTTTGCTTACGCTCTACTCGGCGCTGCGCTTCTACTGGCAGCTCGTAGCGCGATTCCGCTATGGGCATTCGATCTCGCTGCGGCTTGGACCGCGCTCTTCCTGATGGCTTCTTCAGCCGGCGGACCGAGCCTCTGGCCGCGGCTCCTGGCGGGGCAGGACGTCGGGCGCGCCATGCAGGCGGAGCAGCTTGGCTGGAACCTGAGCGCCATTGCCGGGCCACTCATGGCCGGCCTGGTCGTCACGGCGACGGGCCTGCCAGCCATCTCGCTCGCGGGAGCGATGGTCTTCCTGGGCCTCGCGCTCAATCTCCTGACGCTCCCTCTCCGTCCGCCCGACGGGCTGGCGCAGCCCGCGACGCTCGGTGCGCCGCAAGCGGGCATGCGGGATGTCTGGCGGATTGTCGTAGGCCAGCGCGCACTGCTGCTTCCGACACTGCTCTTCTGGGTGCTCAACCTGGTCGGTGGGCTGCAAGGCGTATTCCTGCCGCTCATCGTCCATACGTTCTGGCGGGGACCGGCCTGGCTTTATGGCGCGCTCCTGGGCGTGGGCGCGTTTGGCGGCGTCCTCGGCAGCGTCACGCTGGCGGGCGCCCAACGTGGTGACCTCCTGCGCAAAGTGACGGCGTGGGAGATGGTTGCGAGCCTTGCGTCGCTGCTGCTCTTGCCCGGGTTGCACCGTCCGCTCTTCGCGTTCGTGGCCCTCGGCATCTCCGGCGCGATCGGCGCGTCCACCGCCACGTGGGTCCTACGGCTGCGCTTCGACGCGACCGGCGAGCAGGAGCGGCCCGTCGTGCTAGCCTATATCCGCACCTTTCTCTATGCCGCGTCTCCGCTCGGAGCGCTTGTCGCGGGCAGTGTCTGGCGACCTGCGTCAGCGGCAACCTGGCTGGCGGCTGGCAGCGGCCTCATGTTCGCCGCCGCCGCCCTGAGCCTCGCCGTATCGGCGTGTGGGCGCAGCACAGCGGCGGTGGAGGCGTCTCCCTGAGCTTTTCGGAGCCATGTCCCAGCCCCATACCCATTTCGATTGCCGGAACTGGAAGATACGCATATTCTCGTGGCAGAGTCGCTCCGCAGTGAAGGTCGCGTTCGTGAATCGCCGGTGAGGTGACACCGCATGGAGCCGTTCCAGCAGATGGAGAACATTCGCGCGCAGGAGTTCCTCAGCGAGCAGGCGCAGCGCGACGAGCAGACGCTGGTCGTGCCCGAGCGGGAGGACGGCTCCGGCAGAGGCATCGGGAAGCTCGGGTCCCTCCTCAGGGCGATCTTTCACCGGCCATCGCGATGAAGCCTCGCGCTTGACCGACCTCGGCGCCCACGGTAAAGTCACGCTAAGAGCCTTTCTGTTCGCGGTTTGCCACAATTGAGCCCCGTCATGGCGGGGGAGACCGATGCGGAAGAGAGTAACGCCCGGGCCAAAGTGCAGCGAACCGGAACTGGTGCGAGCCGGGACGGCGGCAGGGCGCGAAGATCACTTCCAAGGTTCGCGGCGAGGCGCCGCCCAAGGGCGGCGAGGTAGCCGGCGACGCGAGGCGCGCGTTACGCGCTTTGAGCCCGACCCCGGTCGGGGAAACAAGGTGGTATCGCGGTGACAGCCCGCCCTCGTGCAGGCTGTCACCGCTTTTTATTCCAGAAACAGGGGAGGCTACTGCCATGGACTATCGTGAGACGGTTCTGCTGCCCAAGACGGAGTTCCCCATGCGCGCGAATCTGCCGGAGCGTGAGCCCGGCTGGCTCGCCTACTGGCAGGAGCAGGGCCTCTACGAGGCCGCGCTCAAGCTGCGCGCGGGAGCCGAGCCCTTCATCCTGCACGACGGCCCGCCCTACGCCAACGGCGACATCCACATGGGCACGGCGATCAACAAGGTCCTGAAGGACACCGTGACGCGCTTCCAGACGATGCAGGGCAGGCCGTCGCCGTACGTGCCCGGCTGGGATACGCACGGGCTGCCGATCGAGATGCTCGCCCTGCGCGAGATGCGCCGCGACCGCCACAGCCTCGACGACCTCGCCTTGCGCCAGGCTTGCCGGGCCTTCGCCGAGCGCCACATCGCCCAGATGACGGAGCAGTTCAAGCGCCTTGGGGTGCTCGGCGATTGGCGGAACCCCTACGTCACGATGAACGCCGTCTACGAGGCGCAGGAGCTGCGGGTGTTCGGCGAGATGTATGAGCGCGGCCTCGTCTACAAGGGCTTCAAGTCCGTGCACTGGTGCCCCGTCGACGAGACGGCCCTGGCGGAGGCGGAGATCGAGTACAAGGATGTCTCGTCGCCATCGATCTACGTCAGCTTCCCGATCGAGGCGGCACCCAAGGCGGAGGACCTCCTGGGGGCGGGCCTCGTGATCTGGACGACGACGCCCTGGACGCTGCCCGCCAACGAGGCGGTGGCGCTGCATCCGGATCTCGTGTATGGCCTCTACGAGAGCGGGCACGGACCCGTCGTCATCGCCGTGGCCGCGGAGGAGCGTCTCAGGGAGAAGCTCGGCCTCGGCCCGAAGCTGCGGCAGGTACCGGCCCGGGAGCTCGAAGGAGCGCTTCTCGGCCACCCGGTCTTCGACCGGCGGGTGCCCGTCGTTTACGGCGAGCACGTGACGGCGGAGGACGGCACGGGCGCCGTGCACACCGCGCCGGGACACGGCGAGGAGGACTTCGAGATGGGCCGGCAGTACGGGCTGCCGGTGACCGTGCCCGTGGACGACCACGGTGTCTTCAACGCGCTCGCCGGGCCTTTTGAGGGCCTGCGCTACGACGAGGCGCAGCCGAAGATCCTCGAGTACGTGCGGGAGCGCGGCAGGCTCCTGCGCTCCGAGGAGATCCGCCACCAGTACCCGCACTGCTGGCGCTGCCGGGGCCCCGTGCTGTTCCGTGCGACCGAGCAGTGGTTCGGCTCGGTCGAGTCGATCCGTGACGAGATCCTGCACGCGACGGAGAAGGTGCAGTGGGTGCCCGCCTGGGGAGAGGCGCGCATGCGCCAGATGACGGCTGAGCGCGCCGACTGGTGCATCTCGCGCCAGCGGGTGTGGGGCGTGCCGATCCCGGCCTTCTACTGCGAGGGCTGCGGCGAGGTGCTGGTGACGCGCGAGACGGTCGTCTGCGTCGCCGACATCGTGCAGGAGAAGGGCGCCGACGCCTGGTGGCAGATGAGCGCCGAGCAACTCCTGCCCGCCGGCCAGCGCTGCCCGCACTGCGGCGGCGGGAGCTTCCGCAAGGAGAAGGACATCCTCGACGTCTGGTTCGACTCGGGTTCGTCGCACGCCGCCGTGCTGCAGACGCGTCCTGAGCTCCACTGGCCCGCCGACCTCTACCTCGAGGGCCCGGACCAGTTCCGCGGCTGGTTCAATTCGTCCCTGACGACGGCGGTCGCCACGCAGGGAGAGCCTCCCTACCGCGCGGTGCTCTGCCACGGCTTCGTCGTGGACGGCGAAGGGCGCAAGATGTCGAAGTCTTTGGGCAACGTCGTGCGTCCCTCGGAGATCCTCGACAAGTACGGCGCGGATATCCTGCGGCTCTGGGCGACGAGCGCCGACTTCACGGCCGACGTGCACGTCAACCAGGAGATCCTCGGCCAGGTGGCCGAAGGCTACCGCAAGATCCGCAACACGTGGCGTTTCCTGCTTGGCAACCTGCAGGACTTCGACCCGGCGACCGACATGGTCCCGCTCGCGGAGCTCGATGGCCTCGAGGGCTACATGCGAGGCCGGCTTGGCCGCCTGATCGAGACCTGCGAGCGGGCGTACAGCCAGTACCAGTACCAGGCCATCTACTACCACGGGCTCAACTTCTGCGCGGTCGATCTCTCGAGCCTCTACCTCGACGTGCGCAAGGACCTGCTCTACTGCGGCGGCCGCGCGGACCGCTCCCGCCGTGCCGCCCAGAGTTTCATCTGGCATGCGGCGTCGGCCCTGGCGCGCCTCTTCGCGCCGATCCTCTGCTTCACGGCGGACGAAGTCTGGTCCTACCTGCCCGGAGCGAAGGACGAGGCCTGGTCGGTACATCTCGCGGACTTCCCGCGGGCCGCCGACTATGCCCTCGACGAAGGGCTCGAGCAGAAGTTCAGCCTGCTCCTCGACCTGCGCGATGAAGGGCTCAAGGCGCTCGAGCTCGCGCGGGCGGACAAGCGCATCGGCAAGTCGACCGACGCGGATCTCGTCTTCTCGCTGCCCCCGGGCGGCCTAGGCGACCTTGCGGAGCGCGAGCGGGAGCTGCTAGCGGACCTCTGCATCGTCTCGCACGTGCGGGTCCAGCAGGGCGAGCGCTCGGTGGCCGTCGAGGCAGCGGCGGCACCGCGGTGCGAGCGCTGCTGGCTGCACCGCGAGGACGTCGAGGACGACCTCTGCGGACGCTGCCGATCGGTTGTCGCCTGATGTCCGAGGAACGGCAGAGGCCGACGGCGGGCTCGTCCGCCAAGGCCGCCGAGGTGCACCCCGAGCTGATCGAGCGGATCGCCGCCTACATGGAGTCGGTCAACCTGGGCGCCTACGTCGACCTCTACCGCCGCCCCTGGCGCATGCTCTGGCTCAACTTCGCCGCGGGGACCGCGCGTGGCGTCGGCATGGCCGTCGGCTTCGCCATCCTGGGCGCCTTGCTCATCTACATCCTGAGTTCGTCGTTCCTCGACAACCTGCCGGTGGTCGGCAGGGTGATCGCCGAGCTCGTGCGCATCGTCGAGCACGAGTTGCAGATGGGCTCCGTGCGCAGGTAGGCGGGGCCGCCGCGAAGGCTCCATTCGCTCGAGCTCAAGCTTCCTGGACAACCTACCCCTGTTCGGCAAGATCATCGCCGGCTCGTGCGCGTCTTGGCACGGGAGCGGGCGGCGGGAGGTAGGACTTCATTGGAGATCGAGGCAAGGCTTGAGCGGCGCAGGCAGGAACTGCTGGGGCGCATCGACGAATTGCAGGACGACGGGCTCGCGATGTCGTTCAAGGAGTCGACGCAGGAGCTTTCGAGCTACGACAACGAACTCGCAGACAGCGCGAGCGAACTCTACGAACGGGAGAAGGACTACGGACTTCTCGAGGGCCTGCGCTCGCAGCTCGAGAAGGTGGAAGACGCGCAGCATCGCCTCAGGGCTGGCAGCTACGGCCGCTGCGTACGCTGCGGCGGCAGGATCGAGCCGGAACGCCTTGAGGCCCTGCCCTGGGCGGAGACCTGCGCCCGCTGCGCCACGGAGGAAGTCGAGCGCAATCGCAGGCGGCCGCCCGTCGGGCACGCCCTGCCGCGTGACCGCGAGATGTTCGCGCATTCCTTCCGCGACGGCAAGGATGAAGTCGAGTTCGACGGCGAGGACACCTGGCAGTCCATGGCCGCTTGGGGCAACGCCAACACGCCGCAGGATGTGCCGCCCGCCATCCGCAGCGACGAGGCTTACGTCGATTCCATGGAGCTGCGCAACGCCGTCGAAGGCGTCGAGCTGCTCATCGATTCCGAGGGCGAACCGCTGCGCGTCCGCAGCAGGGAGGTCGATCCGGACATTTGATCGCCATTCTCGTGGCCATCGTGGTCTTCATCCTGGACCGCATCACCAAGACCTGGGCCGTGACCCATCTGGTGCTCGGCGCGAGCGTCCCTGTCCTGCCGCTCGTCGACTGGACGCTCGTCGAGAACCGGGGCGCGGCCTTCGGCATGCTCTCCGGCGCCACAGCCGGGCTCATCGTGGTCGCCCTGGCCGCGATTATCGGCCTGATCGTCCTCTTGCGCCGCAGTCCCTCGATCGTCGTGCAGCTGGGCGTCGGCGGCGTCCTGGGCGGGGCGCTCGGCAATCTTTACGACCGCATCATGCAGCACAGCGTCATCGACTTCATCGACGTGCGGCTCTGGCCCTACGTGTTCAACGTGGCGGACATCGGCATCACCCTCGGCGCGATCGTGCTGATCGTGGCCCTATGGCGCCAGAACTGACCGCCCGGGTACCCCAGGAGCTCGCGGGCGAGCGCTTCGACGTCGCGCTGTCGAGTCTCTCGGGCCTCACGCGCAACCAGGCGCAAATCGTGATCCGGCAGGGCTTAGCCAGGCTGGGCGGCCATGCGGCCCACCCGTCGCGCAAGGTATCGCCGGGAGAGGAGATCTCCTGGCCGCCCCGCGAGCCCGAGCACCTGCACGCGCTCCCCCAGGACCTGCCGCTCGCCGTCGTCTTCGAGGACGAGCACCTCATGGTGGTCGTGAAGCCGCGCGGCCAGGTGGTGCATCCCGCCGCGGGCCACCGCGACGGCACCCTCGTCAACGCCGTGCTGCATCACGTGGGGGAGCTGCCGGGCGGAGATGAGATGCGTCCCGGCATCGTCCACCGCCTCGACAAGGACACGTCCGGCCTGATGCTCGTGGCCAAGAGCGAGCTCGCGTTCCGCCGCCTGCAGCGCATGATCGCAGGGCGCGCCGTGCACCGCACCTACGACGCGCTCGTTTACGGCACCCCCAAGCTCGCGGCGGGCACGGTGGCCCGACCGATCGGCCGGCGCCCAGGGGACCGCCAGCGCTTCGGCGTGGTCCAGGGCGGGCGCGAGGCGGTGACGCACTGGCGGCTGCGCGAGAGCTTCGGGCGCGAAAGCTGGCTGCGCCTCCAGCTCGAGACCGGGCGCACGCACCAGATCCGCGTGCACCTGCAGTCGATCGGGCTGCCGGTGGTGGGCGATCCCGTCTACGGTCGCGACCCCCAGGGCCCGGGGCAGCTCCTGCACGCCGTGCGCCTGCGCCTCCAGCATCCCGTCACGATGGCGGAACTTTCGTTCTTCGCGCCCTGGCCGCAGGACATGCTGAGGCATCTCGAGGATCTTTGCCGGGCGCAGCATCTCGATTTCGGAGAGGTGGTCGAGCGGATTGGCCGCGAGGATTCTTGACGCCGACGCGATGCGTCGCGCGCTCTGGCGGATGGCGCACGAGATTCTGGAGCAGCTCGGCGGGCCGCAGGACCTGATCCTCGTCGGCATCCCGAGCCGAGGCGAGCCCCTCGCGCAGCGTCTCGCGTCCTTCATCGAGCAGATCGAGGGCCGCAGGCCGCCCGTGGCACGCGTCGAGATCGGGCCGTACCGAGACGACCGCCGCAGCGGCACCGGTCCGGCGCCGGGCATGCCCGTCGCCGGCAAGTCGGTCGTGCTCGTGGACGATGTGCTGCACACCGGGCGCACGGTGCGCGCGGCGCTCGACGCCATCGTCGACTGGGGCCGGCCGCAGCGCGTTCTCCTGCTGGTCATGGTGGACCGCGGGCATCGCGAACTGCCGATTCGCGCAGACTTCGTGGGGAAGAACGTGCCCACGGCGCAACGCGAACGCGTGTTCGTGCGGCTTTCCGAGACCGACGGGCTTGACGAGGTCGTGCTCGAGCGAGACAATACCGAGGAATAGAGCGCGTCCCTTTAAGTTCGGTCCCGTGAGGCCGGCAAGGGTGCTTAGGTGGATTTTGCCACGCCCTTTCCCGCCGATGAGCGGGGAAGGGCGTTTCGGTTTCGGTGGCGCGCAGGGAGGGAAAGGGATGCCAGGTCGCCTGAAGTCGCCCGTCCGCCTGCGCCAGGATCGCCTCGTCACGATGCGGGACCTCGATGCGGGCGAACTCGACCGGCTGCTCGTCCGTGGGCGCGAGCTCTTCGAGGGGCAGCCCGCCGAGCAGTTCCAGGGAGCCGTCGCGACCGTCTTCTACGAGAACTCCACGCGCACCAGGAACTCGTTCCAGGAGGCCGGGCGCCGGCTGGGGCTAGACACGCTGCAGGTCGGCCGCGAGGGCTCGAGCATCCAGAAGGGTGAGACCCTGGAGGACACCCTGCACACCCTTCGTGCGCTCGGCGCGGTGATCGCCGCCGTGCGCACGCCGGAGCCCGGCGCGCTTGCGGAGCTGCCGGACGTCGGCATCCCGCTCGTCAACGCGGGCGACGGCTGGCGCCAGCACCCGACGCAGGCCCTGGCCGATCTCCTCGCGGTACGTCTCGCCGGCCGCGAGATTCAGGGAGCGCGCCTCCTGATCGTCGGCGACATCCTGCACAGCCGCGTCGCGCGCTCCGCGGCGGACGGCTTCGCGATGCTCGGCGCGGAGATCTATCTCGCGGGCCCGCCGACGCTCCTGCCGCCCGGCCTCGCGCCGGCGCTCGGCGCGCGGCTGGTGACCCTGGAGGACGGCCTGCGGGAAGCCGATCTCGTGATGGTTCTGCGGCTCCAGCAGGAGCGCATGGAGCGCGGCTACCTGCCGTCGCTCGGCGAGTATCGGCGGGAGTGGGGCCTCACGGCGGAGCGTCTCGGGCGCTTGCGCCCGGACGCGCTGGTGCTCCATCCAGGGCCGCAGAACCGCGGCGTCGAGCTGGACGCCGAAGTCATCTACGATCCGCGCAGCCTGATCCACCGCCAGATCGCATGCGGCGTCGCAATGCGCGCAGCCCTGATGGAGGCGATGCTCGATGCGCGTTGACCTGAGAGGCGTGCGCCTCTTCGACCCGGCCGCGGGTCTCGACCGCGTCGCGGACCTGTTGGTCGAGGACGGCGTCATCGCCGCGATCGGCCATGGTCTGCCGCACGGCGACGCGACGGTCGAGGCCGAGGGGGCTGTCGTGACGCCGGGCCTCTGCGACGTGCACGTCCATCTGCGCGAGCCGGGTCAGACGCAGAAGGAGGACATCGACTCCGGCCTGCGGGCGGCGCTCGCCGGCGGCTTCACCGATGTCTGCGCCATGCCGAACACCCGGCCGCCGATCGACGACGCCTGGCTCCTGCGCCAGGTGCTCGGGCGGGCGGCCGGCCACCCGGTGCGCATGCACCAGATCGCCGCCATGACCAAGGGCCAGGCGGGAGCGGATCTGACGGAGTTCGGCGCGCTCCTCGGCGAGGGCGCCGTCGCGTTCTCCGACGACGGACACGGTGTCGCGCGCAGCACGGTGATGCGGCTCGCGCTGCAGTACGCGCAGGCCTTCGGCGCACTGATCGTCAGCCATGCCGAGGATCCGGACCTCGCCGGCTCGGGCGTGATGCACGAGGGAAAGGTCTCGTACCGGCTCGGGCTCCCCGGCCAGCCGCGCAGCGCGGAATCCTCGATTGTCGCGCGCGACCTCGAGCTCTTGCGCGATGTCGGCGGCCGGCTGCACGTCGCGCACGTATCGACCAAGGAGACCCTCGCTCTTCTGCGCAGGGGCCGCGAGGACGGCCTCGCGGTAAGCGGCGAGGTGACGCCGCACCATCTCCTCCTGACGGACGAGGCGGTGGCGGAGCTCGGGAGCCTCGCGAAGATGAACCCGCCGCTCAGGGAGGTCTCCGACCGCGAGGCTTTGCGCGAGGCGCTGCGGGAGGGACTGATCGACTGCATCGCGACCGACCACGCCCCGCACACGGCCCAGGAGAAGAGCCAGGGCATGCTCGCGGCGCCAAACGGCGTGATCGGACTCGAGACGGCGTTCAGCTCGCTCTACAGCGGTCTCGTGCAGGAGGGACACCTCCCGCTCGAGCGGCTCGTGACGGCGATGACGGCGGGACCGCGCGCCGTCTTCGGCCTCAAGGCGGTCGCGGTGCGCGAGGGCCAGGAGGCCCGACTCAGCGTCTTCGACCTCACCGCCCGCTGGACGGTGGGACCGGGAACGCTGCGTTCGAGAAGCGGCAACTCGGCCCTCCTGGGGCGAACCCTCCAGGGCAGGGCGCTTGGCATCATCACGGAAGGCAGGTGGCATCCGGTTGCGGACTGATCGTGTCTTGGCCGTGCTCGAACTCGAGGACGGACGGATTTTTCCCGGTAGCCTCAAGGGACCGGATGACGTGGTCGGCGAGGTCGTCTTCACGACCGCGATGACTGGATACGGAGAGATCGCGACCGACGCTTCCTACGCGGGGCAGATCGTGGTCATGACCTTCCCGGAGATCGGCGTCTACGGCATCGACCCCGGCCGGCTCGAGGCGCCGCGCCCGACCCTGCGCGGCCTCGTCGTGCGCTCGCTGCAGGAGGAGCCGAGCCACGCGACGAGCCAGCTCGGCATCGTCCCCTTCCTGCAGGAGGCCGGCGTGCCGATCCTCTCGGACGTGGACACCCGCGCCTTGACGCGGCATCTGCGCAAGGCCGGCACGATGGCCGGCAGGATCGCCTTGGCCGCGCGCGGCGCGGTGCCCGAGACGTCCTGCCAGCTCGTGCGCGAGATGGCCACCCGCGCGAGCTACTGGTTCTCGCGCGAGGGCGACGGTCCCGTCGTGGCCGTTCTCGACTTCGGCCTCAAGTCCGACATCCTGCGGCAGCTCCAGGCCGCCGGCGCCAGGGTGTTCGTCGTGTCGCCCGACGCGCCGCTCGCCGAGATCGAAGGCGCCGGTGCCCAGGGCGTCGTGCTCTCGAACGGTCCCGGCGACCCGTCGCTCATGCCCGAGTTCGCCGCGAAGGCGAGGCAGGTCGCGGACCGCTGGCCGACGCTCGGCATCTGCCTCGGCCATCAGCTCCTGGCGCTCGGCTACGGCGGGAAGACGTTCAAGCTGCCGTTCGGCCACCGCGGCGCGAACCACCCGGTCGGGCACGGCGAGGGACGCCCCGGCGAGGTGACGAGCCAGAACCACGGCTATGCGGTGGCGGAGGAGAGCCTCGTCGGAACTCCACTCATCGTCACGGAGCGGCATCTCAACGACGGCACCGTCGAGGGCCTCCGGCACACGGGACGGCCGGTCCTGTCGGTGCAGTACCACCCGGAGGCGGGACCCGGACCGTGGGAAGCCCGCGACACGCTGAGGCGCTTCGTCGCATCGCTGGGAGGTGTCGCCTGATGGGCCGGCAGGGACTGCCGCGCAAGGTTCTGGTGATCGGCTCTGGCCCGATCGTGATCGGGCAGGCGGCCGAGTTCGACTACGCGGGGACGCAAGCCTGCCAGTCCCTGCGCGAGGAGGGCGTCGAGGTGGTGCTGGTCAATTCGAACCCGGCCACCATCATGACGGACCCCGGCATCGCCGACCGCGTCTACCTCGAGCCGCTGCTGCCGGAGTACCTCGAGCGCATCATCGCCCGCGAGCGCCCCGACGGCCTCCTGCCCACCCTGGGCGGGCAGGTCGGGCTGAACCTGGCAGTGCAGCTCGAGGAGTCCGGGGTGCTGGAGCGCCACGGCGTGCGCCTCCTCGGCACGGGCGTCGCCGCGATCAAGCGGGCCGAGGACCGCGAGGCCTTCCGCGCCCTCATGCTGGAGCTCGGCGAGCCGATTCCGCAGAGCCGCACGGTGGAGAGCATCGGGGACGGCGTCGCGTTCGCGCGGGAGGTCGGCTACCCCGTGATCGTGCGGCCGGCCTACACCCTCGGCGGCACCGGCGGCGGCATCGCCCCGGACGAATCCGAGCTCGAGGCGGTCCTGGCGCGCGGGCTTGCGCTCTCGCCGATCCACCAGTGCCTTGTCGAAGAGTCGATCCAGGGCTGGAAGGAAGTCGAGTACGAGGTCATGCGCGATCGCCTGGACCAGGCGATCACGGTCTGCAACATGGAGAACATCGACCCGGTCGGGGTGCACACCGGCGACTCGATCGTCGTGGCCCCCAGCCTGACCCTGACGGATCGCGACTACCAGGTGCTGCGCTCGGCCGCGCTGCGCATCATCCGCGCGCTAGAGGTCGAGGGCGGCTGCAACGTGCAGTTCGGCCTGCACCCGGTCACCGGGGAGTACCGGGTCATCGAGGTGAACCCGCGCGTCAGCCGCTCGAGCGCCCTCGCCTCGAAGGCCACGGGCTACCCGATCGCCAAGCTCGCCGCGAAGCTCGCCCTCGGGCTCACGCTCGACGAGCTGCGCAACCCCGTCACGGGCAGAACCTCCGCCCTCTTCGAGCCGGCGCTCGACTACGTCGTCGTCAAGATTCCGCGCTGGCCGTTCGACAAGTTCGCCCAGGCGGACCGGCGCCTCGGCACGCAGATGCAGGCGACGGGCGAGGTGATGGCGATCGGCCGCACCCTGCGCGCCGCGCTCCTGAAGGCGGTGCGTTCGCTCGAGATCGGCACCTACCACCTGCAGCTCAAGGAGCTCGCGGGCAAGTCGGACGAGGAGCTTTGCGCCCTCGCGCAGACTCCGGACGACCGGCGCCTCTTCGCGGTGGCGGAGCTCATGCGGCGCGGCCACGAGATCGAGGAACTCTGGGGCCTCACGGCGATCGACCGCCACTTCCTGCGCGAGCTCGCCCGCATCGTCGCGCTCGAAGGGGAACTCGCCGCGCGTCCAGGCGACGTCGAGCTCTTGCGCGCGGCGAAGCGCGACGGCTTCTCCGACCGCGTCATCGCGGAGCTCTGGGCGAGGGACGCCGCCGACGTGCGGCGGCTGCGCCAGGAGCACGGCATCGTCCCGACCTACAAAATGGTCGACACCTGCGCGGCCGAGTTCGACGCCGAGACGCCGTACTACTACTCGAGCTACGAGATGGAGGACGAGGCGCCGGTGCCGCAGGGGGAGCGCTCGGTCCTCGTCCTCGGCTCGGGTCCGATCAGAATCGGGCAGGGCATCGAGTTCGACTGCTCGGCGGTGCATGCCCTCGGGGCTCTCCGAGGGACCGGGCGGCGCTCGATCATGATCAACTCGAACCCGGAGACCGTCTCCACCGACTGGACCCAGTCCGACCGCCTGTACTTCGAGCCGCTCGGGTTCGAGGACGTGCAGGAGATCGCGGAGCGCGAGCATGTGGAGGGCGTCCTGGTGCAGTTCGGCGGCCAGACCGCGATCAACCTCGCGAGCAGCCTGCAGGCGGCCGGCATTCCGATCCTCGGCACGCAGGCGCAGGGCATCGACGCGGCGGAGGACCGCCGCCAGTTCGACGCGCTCCTGCAGCGGCTCGAACTCAGGCGGCCGCGGGGGGAGACGGTGCTCGACGCCGCGGCCGCGCTCAAGGTGGCGGGCGAGATCGGCTACCCCGTGCTGGTGCGCCCGTCGTTCGTGCTCGGCGGCCGCGCGATGGAGATCTGCTACGGTCCCGAAGACCTCGGCGAGTACCTCGAGCGGGCCGCAGGAGCCATGCCCGGCCGGCCGATCCTCGTCGACCAGTACCTGCCGGGCCTCGAACTCGAGGTGGACGCGGTGGCGGACGGCGAGGACGTGCTCGTCGGCGGCATCATGCAGCACATCGAGCGGGCTGGGGTGCACTCGGGCGACTCGATCGCCGTCTACCCGGCGCCGGGCATCGACGAGCGGATGGAGGAAGAGATCTGCGAAGCGACGCGGCGCCTGGCGCTCGGGCTCGAAACGCGCGGGCTCCTGAACGTCCAGTTCGTCGCCTACGAGGGACAGCTCTATGTGATCGAGGCGAACCCGCGCGCGTCCCGCACCCTGCCGTATCTCATGAAGGTCGCGGGCGTGCCGCTCGCGGCCATCGCGACGCAGGTCGCCCTCGGCCGGAGCCTGCGCAAGCAGGGCATCACGCCGGGCCTCTGGCCGAAGAGCCCGCACGTCGGCATCAAGTGCCCAGTCTTCTCGTGGGCCAAGCTCAGGCGCGTCGACGCGACGCTGGGACCGGAGATGAAGTCCACGGGCGAGGTGCTCGGCATCGACCCCGAGTTCTCGCAGGCGCTCATCAAGGCATTCGCCGCGGCGGGCTACCGCGTCCCCGAGCGTCCGCGGGTTCTCTTGACGATCGCCGACCGCGACAAGGAGGAGGTGCTGCCGCTGGCGGCCGACCTCTACCGCGCCGGGGCGAGGCTCTACGCGACCCGCGGCACCGCGGCCGCCCTGAGGGCGGCCGGCGTCGAGGTGGAGGAGGTGCCGAAGATTGGCGAGGCGGCCCCCGACATCCTCGAGCGCATCCGCTCCGGCGACATCGACCTCGTGGTCAACACGTTCACGCAGGGCAGGAGCCCCCAGCGGGACGGCTTCCAGATCCGCAGGACGGCGGTGGAGCACGGCGTGCCCTGCGTCACCTCGCTCGACACCGCGCAAGCGATGCTCGGCGTGATGGCGAAGCCGCGCAGCATGGAGGTGCGGGCCCTGCAGGACTACTTCGCGGCGGACCTGCCGTGAGGCCGCAGGACGTCCGCGTGGTGGAGCGGCTGCAGCCGGCGCCGGACTGCGTCGAACTGGTGCTCGAGTTCCCTGAGGACGAAGAGCCGGAGCCCGGTCAGTTCTACATGCTGTCGGCCGGCGACGGGCGCGATACCTACCTGCCGAGGCCGCTCTCCTTCTTCCGCACCTTCTCGCCGCGGCGGATGAGCTTCCTCTTCCGCATCGTCGGCCCGGGCACCGCGGCGCTCGGGCAGCTCAGGGCCCGGGACCGCCTGCAGGCCATGGGGCCGCTCGGGCATGGCTTTCCGCTGCCAGAGCGGCCGCTGCGGGCAGTGCTCGTCGGCGGAGGGGTGGGCGTGCCGCCGCTCTGGTCGCTCGGCCGCGCCCTGCGCCAGCGGGGCTGCGACGTGACCGCGCTGATCGGCGCCAGGACGCGCTCCGGGCTCCTCGGACAGTCCGAGCTCCAGGGGCTCGGGATCGAGGTGCGCACGGCGACCGACGACGGCTCGCGCGGATACCACGGTCCCGTGACGGACCTCCTCGAGGACATGGAGGCCGACGCGGTCTTCGCCTGCGGCCCGGAGCCCATGCTGCGGGCGGTCCAGGCGTTCGCGGAGCGCAGGCCGCTTCAAGACACCTATCTGGCGCTCGAGGCGGCGATGGCCTGTGGTTACGGGGTTTGCCTCGGCTGCGCGGTGGAGCGCAGCAGTCCCGACCCCGAACTCGGCCCCTACGGTATCTACGCCCGCGTCTGCCGGGAGGGTCCCGTCTTCCGCTGGGACGAGGTGAAGCTCTGATGGGACTCGCGACAGAGGTTGCGGGGATCGCCTTCAAGAACCCCGTCCTGACGGCCTCGGGCACCTTCGGCTACGGGCGCGAGGCCGCGGAGCTCTACGACCTCTCGCTCCTGGGCGGCGTGATGGTGAAGGGCGTCTCGCGCGAACCCTGGTCCGGCAACCCGCCCATCCGCATCGCCCGCGCACCGGGTGGCATGCTCAACGCGATCGGACTGCAGAACCCGGGCCTCGACCATTTCCTCACGGTCGACCTGCCCTTCCTGCGCCAGTACGACACCAGGGTGATCGTGAACGTCGTCGGCCACGACGAGGAAGGCTTCCTGGCCGTCGTACGCGGCGTCGACGGGCAGAGCGGCGTCGCGGCGATCGAGCTCAACATCTCCTGCCCGAACGTCGCGGACGGCCTGCTCTTTTCCCAGGACCCCGATCGGGCCGCGGGTCTGGTGGCCAGGGTGCGGCAGGCCACCAGCCTGCCGCTGATCGTCAAGATCTCGCCGAACGTCACGGATCCCGTGGCGCTCGGCCGGGCCTGCGCGGAGGCGGGCGCCGATTCGCTCTCCGCGATCAACACCGTGCTCGGCATGGCGATCGACGTCGTGCGCCGCCGCCCCGTGATCGCGAACCGAACGGGCGGTCTCTCGGGGCCCGCCGTCAAACCGGTCGGGCTCAGGATCGTCTACGACCTCGCGCGCAGCCTCGACATCCCCGTGATCGGCATGGGCGGCATCGAGAGCGGCCGCGACGCGCTCGAGTACCTGATGGCCGGCGCCAGGGCCGTAGCCGTGGGGACGGCCGTGTTCCGCGATCCTCTGGCGCCGCCCCGCATCATCGGGGAACTCGAGCGGGAGCTCGAGGCGGCCGGATTCGCCTCGGTGGGCGAGGCGTGGGCCGCGGCCAATCCCGATGCGAAAAGGAGGACACAGGATGCGTGAGGCGCGCGAATACCTCTTCGTCGCCCTGGACCAGATGAGCCCCGAGAGTGCGCTCGCTCTGGCCCGCCAGGTGGCGCCCGAGGTCGGAGGGTTCAAGGTGGGCATGGATCTCTTCAACCAGGGCGGTCCGCCCGTCGTGCGCGAGGTGGTCGCGCTGGGTCGTCCGGTCTTTCTCGACCTCAAGCTGCACGACATCCCGCAGACCGTGGCGCGCGGGGTTCGGGCGGTGCGCGACCTCGGCGTGCGCTACGTCAACGTCCACGCCTCGGGCGGCGCCGCCATGCTGCGCGCGGCCAAGGAAGCGGCGGGCGACGAGGTGCGGCTCCTCGCCGTGACGCTCCTCACGAGCATCGACGAGTCGACGGCCGAGTCCGTCGGCTGGCGGGGAACGCCCAAGGACATCGTGCTGCGTCTGGCGCGCATCGGCCAGGAGGCCGGCGTCGACGGCTACGTCACCTCGGGCGAGGAGGCCCCCGAGCTCAGGCGCCTGTTCCCAGGGGCGACGCTTGCGGTGCCGGGCGTGCGCCGGGCCGTGGACGGGCGCCAGGATCAACGGCGCGTGGTGACGCCGGCCATGGCGCGGAGGGCTGGCGCGCACCTGATCATCGTCGGGCGAGCCATCACGGAAGCCCAGGATCCCGCCGCCGCCGCCGGAGCTTTCGTCGAGGAGATCGCGGAAGGGGAGACCGAGTGATGCGGGACCAAGGGTATTGGCTCGAGCGGCTCACGGCGTGGGGGGTGTTGCGCGAAGGACACTTTCTCCTCACCTCCGGCCGGCACTCGAGCCGCTTCCTCCTCTTCGCGCCGGCCTTCTCCCTGCCGCGGGCGGCCACGGAACTCGGACAGGCGGTGGCAGAACTCTTCAAGCGGCAGGACATCGAGACGGTGGTCGGGCCGGCGATGGGCGGCGTGATCCTGGCGCACGAGGTGGCGAGGGCCCTCGGCGTGCGGTCGATCTTCGCCGAGAAGGACGGCGAGCGCATGGCCTTCAAGCGCGGCTTCGCCCTGCGGGCCGGCGAGCGGGTGCTCGTCGTGGAGGACGCCGTCTCGACCGGCGGCTCGGTGCAGAAGGTGCTCGACATCTGCAAGGCGGCGCAGGCGGACGTGCGTGGCGTCGGCATCATCGCCGACCGCACCGGCGGCAAGGTGGATCTCGGCGTGCCCCTCAAGGCGCTCATGACGCTCGAGATCCCATCCTACACCCCCGACGACTGCCCGCTCTGCCGTGAGGGCAGACCGCTCGAGCGCCCCAAGGCCTGATCGGCCCCCTGGGCCGGGGACCGCACCATAGGCAAAGGCGGAGGACAGCGACATGGTCGCCGCCCTCCGCCTGTCGGTCTGCCTGCCGGAAGCCACGCGCTCAGTCGGCCCCGCGCGGGCATGTCCCGGTCAGTCCTGCTTGGTCGTGTCCGGCTCTTGCGCGCTGGCCTTCTGGTCGAGGCCCGCGTCCTGCTGGATGTCGTTCATCGATTTGCGGAACTCCCGGATCGTCTTGCCGAGGCCCGAGCCGATCTCGGGAAGTCGCTTGGGGCCAAAGATGAGCAGCGCGACCACCAGGATGATCACCAGATGGACTGGTGACAGGAGATCCATCGGCTCGCCCCCTTTCCGTAGGAACTGGGTCGATTATAGTCCTTGTGCGACGTTTGGGCACGGACCATTGGACCAAAGGTGGGCAGGAGTCCCGCGCGTCCAGCGGCCAACGGCCCTGACCAGGAAGCGGGCGGAGGAAGCCTTTTCGGCTTCCTCCGCCCGCTTGTGCGATCGGGAGAAGACAGGACTCAGTCGGCCGGGGTGGCCTTCGCCGATGGAGACTCGACCACCGCCGAGCTCGGCGTGGCAGCGGACACGGCGAGCACGACGATCGCGTTCGCGATGACCGCCAGGAAGCCGGAGTTGAGGCCCCAGATGATCGACGTGCCCGTGAGGGCGAAGATCGCGACCAGGATCACGCCGACCACGATGCCGGAGATGGCGCCGATCCGGTTGGCGCCGCGCTGCGTGAAGATGCCGAGGATCACGGCGGGGAAGAACTGCGTCACGAAGTTGTAGCCCATCAGCAGCAGGGCGACGATCGTGGCGTTGCTGTTCGCCGAGAAGAAGAGGGTGATGGCGGCGATGACCCATACAAGGACGCGCGCGACGAGCTGCACCTGGGAGGGGGTCGCGCTGCGGCTCAAGGGCCGGTAGATGTTCTCCGCCAGGAGGGTACTCGCGCCGATCAGCATGAGCGAGCCGGGCACGAGGGCCGCCAGCATGCCAGCGCCGCCGATGACGCCGACGAACCAGGGCGCGTAGACCTTGGTCACGGCGGACATCAGGGCGAGGTTCGAGTTGGTCAGGCCCGGCACGATCAGGATGGCGGCGAAGCCGACGAAGAAGACGAACAGCAGGATGAGCTGGTAGAGCGGCAGGAACATGGCGTTGTTGCGGAACACGCGCTCGTTCTTGGCGGTGTAGACGGCTCCGAAGGCGTGCGGCCACATGTAGAAGCCGACCGCCGTCATCAGCACCGTGGAGATGAACCAGGGGATGCCCTGCGCGGTGGAGCCGAAGGTCAGGAAGCCGGGCTTCAGGGCGTCGATCTTGTGGAACATGGCGGAGAAGCCGCCGACGTGGAGGGGCAGGGCGATGCCGATGAACAGCACCACGGCCAGGAGCACGATGTCCTTGAGGGCGGCGGTCCAGGCGGAGCCGCGCACGCCGCTCAGCGTGACGTAGATGGCGATGACGAACATCGCGATGACCATGCCCCAGACGGCGCTGATGCTGCCGTAGGACGCGATCTCCACGATCAGGCCGAGACCGGTGAACTGCGACTGCAGGTACGGGATGATGGCGACGACGCCGACGAGCGCGACCAGCATGGAGAGGCCCTTACTCTGGAAGCGCTGCTCGAAGTAGTCCGGCTGGGAGATGAGGTTGTGCGTCTTCGCGTAGCGCCAGATGCGCGGCAGCATGAAGTAGGCGAGGACGTACGCAAGCGAGCCGTAGCTCAGGATGTAGAGCGTCGGCCCGCCCACCCCGTACGACCAGCCGCTGCCGCCGAGGAACGTGAACGTCGTGTAGATGTCGCCCGCCATCAGCAGGAAGACGAAGAGGGCGCCGAAGCTGCGGCCCGCCACCGTCCACTGCTGCAGGTTCATCTGCTTGCCGCGGGCGGCCAGGAGACCGAGGATGAGCGCTATGACGACCGTCAGGAAGATGATGACCAGAGCCGCACTGTGCAACCTCATCCCCTCCTTCTAGTCCTGGAGTTCCGGCCCTTTGTTGGCCGGATCCAGCACGTAGACGACGATCATCACGAGCGCAGTGAACACGACGCAGGCGGAGATGTAGAACCAGAGGAATGGCAGGCCCAGGACATACGGCGTGACCGAGTTGGCAAACAGGACGCCCACCAGGAAGGCGAGCGGCGGGAGGATGGCCAGCCAGCGAATCGCCACGTGTACCGCCTCCGTTCCTTCAGAGGAATCAGCGACCGGCCGCACGCAACTGCTCGAGCAGGTGCAGGGCCGCGTGCACTTCCGCCCTGGTGCCGATCCGTAGTGCGTCTTCGTCGATATTGAAGCGGGCGTTGTGGTGGGGGTAGGCGAGGCCCTTGGCGGCGTTGCCCGCGCCGATGAGGAAGAAGGTCCCCGGGGCCTTGGTCAGGTAGGCGGAGAAGTCCTCGCCGCCCATGCTCGGCTCGGGCGCCACGACGGCATCCCGGCCGAATTCGGCGAGAAGCGCCTCCTCGACCCAGGCGGAGACCCTGGGGTCGTTGATCACCGGCCGGTAGCCAAACTGGTAGCGAAGGTCGTACTCGGCGCCATGGGCTTGCGTCACGCCACGCAGGACGCGCTCCATGATGCCGGGTACCTGCCGCCTCTGCTCGGGGTCGAAGGAGCGCACCGTGCCGGCGAGTTCCGCCTCGTCGGGGATCACGTTGCTGGTGGTCCCGGCGTGGATCTTCGTGATCGAGACGACGAGGGGCTTCAGAGGGTCGGTGGCGCGCGAGACGACCTGCTGCAGGTTGACGATGGCCTGGGCGGCGACTGCGACGCAGTCCACGCCCAGGTGGGGCTGGGCCGCGTGCCCGCCGCGCCCGCGGATGACAAGATCGAAGGTGTCGGACGACGCCATCATGGGACCGCTCTTCACGGCCACCGTGCCGACCGGCAGGGGAGTCCAGACATGCGCGCCGATCACGGCGTCGACACCGTCGATCGCGCCGCTGTCGCAGAGCGGCTGCGCCCCGCCGGGGGGCAGCTCCTCGGCCGGCTGGAAGACGAAGCGTATCTCGCCCTGGAGCCGGTCGCGCAGAGCGCAGAGCACCTTGGCCGTGCCGAGCAGCATCGCGGTATGCGCGTCGTGACCGCAGGCGTGCATAGCGCCCGGGTTCTGGGACCCGAACTCGATCTCGTTCTCCTCGGTGATCGGCAGCGCGTCGATGTCGGCGCGCATCGCCAGGACGGGGCCGGGCGCCGTGCCCACGAGTCGGGCGACGACGCTAAACTCGGTGGGCCGGGTGAGCTCAAGACCCTCAAACCGCTGAAGCGTCTGGTACACGAATTCGGCCGTCTCGCGCTCGTGGAACGAGACTTCGGGATGAGCGTGCAGGTGTCGCCGCCAGCCGAGGACGTCCGGTTGCACCGCCTCAAGCAGGGACATGACTTCAGCCGGATCTAGGTCCACGCTCGTTCATACCTCCCGCGGGCAGAACTGTGTCGCACGGGCCCGCGGTCTACGATAGCGTGCAATCCGACAAATATGCCGTTGTCAGCAGGGAAAGAGACCAACGAGAGGTCCGGGGCGCGGCCCTGTGTGGCCGCACCCCGGACCCGGTGGGATGTCGTTCGGATGCACCGTCGCTAGCTGATCCGCTACCTCGGTTGCCGCGGTCGCGGGCGCTCAGCACATGCGGGCTTCAGGGCGTCGCCTGCGCCGACGTGCGCTCTGCGCCCGGATGACGGTTTTTCGCGGCGCGGTAGGCCAGCCGGGCGCGCGCCAGCACCGTGCCCGCGATGTAGAGTCCCGGCAGGAAGAGCAAGAGACCCAGGACAAGGTCGCCGCCGCTGCCGCGCGTGGCGGCCTCGTAGAGGAAACCCGTGCCAAGGGTGCCGAGGCCGAGCCCGCCAAACCACAGCACGGGAAAGAGCACGCCCCTCATGTCGCCTGCCTCCTCTGTTCGGCCTGCGCGCTGCGCGTGGCGGCGCCGGGTCCCCGCTCGACGCTGTGGTACCAGTCCCGCCAGACCAGGCGGTAGACGCGCAGCTTGTTCGGCAGTTCGCGCACGCCCGGCAGGAACGGAATGGCCAGGAGAAGCAGCAGGATGATCAGCATGCTGTACGCGGCCATCAGGTCGCCTGCTGGGGATGTTGAGTAGGGCGGGATCTGGTAGAGGGCGGTGTAGGGTGTCAGCCACCAGGGCCCTGGGTAGTTGAGTTCGTCGTGCATGATGCCCCACTCGCCGCCGAGAAGGTCATACTTCTGCGCCATCTGCTGCAGGGCCGTCCCTTGCAGGAACAGGAGGCTGGGGGCCACGTCGTAGCGGTACACGGGGTTGAGGCGGTCGAGCGCGCCCGACATGAGCCCGCCTGAGCCGAGGGCCCTGAGGGCGGAGAGCATGGCGGGAACCGGGCCGTCGGCGGCCATTGGCACCTGGACCGAACTGCCGGCCGCGCTTGCGCGGGAAAGGGCTTGCAGGTAGGCGTTGACCCAGGCGTCCTGCTGGCTGCGCGACGCCGCGGCCCACCGTGACAGCGCGGGCTTCAGCGCAGGGTCAAGGGGTACCGCCATGGAGAGGGGCCGTAGCACATCGACCTGTGCCGGGTTGATCGGCGTGGTGACGCCGAGGAGCGTCTGCGGATGGAAGGAGCCGATCGCCTGCAGGCTGCCGGTCCCGTTGTTGTAGGGCGGACCGTACTGCGCGATCGCCGATGTGTCGTCGAGTTCGTGCGCCGCCGTCTGCAGGAAGAGCACCGGCTCCGAGGTGGCCACCTGCTGGATGGTGAGGGGCTTGACGTAGGGCACGCCGAGGGCGGCGGACGCGATGACCACGAGGACCAGCACCACGAGGCCGCTGATCACGGCTTCCTTCACCAGGTCGAAGCGCGTCTGGGGATACTTCTCAGGGTCCGTCAGGTAGCGCCTCATCGGGCGGGCCCCCTTTCCAACCGCTCATTCTCGGCAGGGTAGGGCGGCACCACGCCGTGCCTGCGCACGAGCAGGAGGTGCAGGCTGACCATGGCGATCAGGATCGCGGGCAGGACGGCGATGTGCAGTCCGTAGATCTGGCCGTTGTTGAGGACGTTGAACCAGCCGCCGATGCCGGCGCCGTTGAAGGCGTCCTTCGACTGCACCTGGTTCCACTGCGAGAAGAAGTCCCCGCGCGACAGGTAGCCGGTGAACGCGGTGACCACCGACACGGCGAAGCTGAGGACGCCGAGAACCCAGGTGCCTTGTCGGCCAAGACGCCAGGAGCCCATGAAGAACTGCGCCGTCAGGTGCAGGATCATGAAGAAGAAGAACGCCTGGACGCCCCAGTAGTGGATTCCGCGCATGAACGCGCCGGCGCCTGGCGTCTGCCACCAGAAGGGGCCGTTCGCGGCGAGGACGATGCCGCTCAGGACCACGACCACCAGGGCGCCAAGGGTGAGAGCGCCGAAGCTGTATACCACGGATCGCACGTAGATCGGCTGCTCCGTGGGCAGCAGCATGTCCCAGGTGAAGGTTTCCGCCTGCTTGCGCACCGCTGCGGTCCAGTTGGCGGACCCGTGGTCCCGCCTACTCATGGTGCGGGTATCTCAGAACGAGCGCGCCGATGAACGCCAGCAGCAGGAGGCCCTCAACGACGAAGTTCGGCCACACGTTTCCCGCCATTGTTCCTGCCTCCCTCTCGTCTTCACGACCACCGCCATCTGTACGCGGGACCGGTCACCCGGCGGACGTCCATAGGTGGTATCGATTATCCAGAGGCTAACTCCGCTAGAGGGAGGCTACATGGGCCATTGGCCTCATTCGACATGTCCAGTCGGAAAACGTCGAACCCTGCCGAGTGGCTGGAGGGATCTCGGGACTACCACCGCGTGGAATCAGGGATAGCAGCGTCTGGGTGTTGTCGCAGGCTGCGTGCGGGCACCCCGGATGCCCGACGGAGCTAGCTTCAGCGACCACCGGCTCGGTGTTCGGCAGCGACGAACCGTCGTGGCCGTTCGGACGTCGCAGGTGGCCCCACCGCTGCCAGCCGCAGGAAGCCGCCAAAAGCGAAACGGGCCTGAACTCGGCGTCGTCGTCCGCGAGGCAAACCTCACCGAGCCCGAAACGGGCAACCGCTCCCATGGATCTGCTGGGTCTGGCGATCTGGCCCAGCATCCCGGCGCCGCTTGCCGTCTCGAGACGCGTGTCGATCCGATGGGCCGATGGCTTGGGCCCTCGACCCGCAGGCGGCGGACTAGCGCAACGCGCTGGCAGGCGGCAGGAGCGGCAGCGCCCGATCGCCAACCCCATGGCATGTTGCCCCTGCGGGACAGCGGAAACGGAGGCTTGCCATGCTGCGCGACGTGCGGTTTCTGAACATGGGCTACTGCCTCATCGACCAATCGCAGCTCGTAACGGGCCATCCCGTGGGCGACGTGGTGCGGATCCCGATCTGGGCCTACCTCTTGCGGGGAGACGACGGCCTCCTGCTGGTGGATACGGGCATGCCGAGGGGCTGCGTCGGCAACGAGCGCTACTTCGGCGAGATGGAGCCGGGAGACCTCATCATGCCGCAGATGCAGAGTGGCGACATGGTGGCTGAGGTGCTGGACCGCCAGGGCCTGCACCCGCAAGACATCGACGGCGTCATCTTCACGCATAGGCACTTCGACCACGCGGGCGGCAGCGGTATCTTCCAGGGCACCCGCATCCTGATCCACACGGACGAACTGCAGGCCCTGCGGCAGGATCCCGAGCTCCCGGAGTGGATCGATCTCGGCCTGCGCTACGAGACCGTGCAGGACGGGGCGGAGCCGATGCCGGGCGTCAGGCTCGTCCACACACCGGGCCATACGCCGGGCCACATGTCGCTTTTGCTGCGGCCTCAAGGCGTGCGCCCGCTGCTCCTGACGATCGACGCGGTGTATACGCGGCGCAACTGGCAGGACGACATCCTGGGCGCCATGACGGACAGGGCCCAGGGGCAGGCGAGCGTCGACCGGCTGCGTGCGGTCGCGGAAGCCGAGGATGCCGCCGTCTTCTTCGGCCACGACCGTGACCAGTCCAAGGAGCCGTTCTGGCAGGCTTTCGCCCGCTGAGCAGGCGCGCGGCCGCCTCCCTGCAGGAGGCCCGCCGCACGTGCGGAATGGGAAACACATGAACAACCTAGAGCGCTCTGGGGCACTGGACCCGCAGGTCCTGATGGGCATCCGCGCGATCGGCCAACCGGTCTTCGACCCGGCCGGCAGGAGCCTGCTCGTCACCGAGTCCTTCTTTGTCCCCGACGAGAACCGTCAGAAGAGCCGCATCTTGCGTCTCGACATCGTGTCGGGGGACACAAGGCCCATGACCTCGGGGCCCTCGGACCAGCACCCCCTCTTCTCGCCGGATGGCCGGATGATCGCCTTCCTGCGGCGCACCGACGGGCCGGCGCAGCTCTGGCTGATGCCATCGGATGGCGGCGAGCCGCGGGTCCTCACGGACCTCACCTACGGCGTCTCGGACTTCGCGTGGCTCGGGCCGGACCGGCTCGTCCTCAGCGTGCCGCTCAAGGACGAACGCCTGCGCTCGGGCAAGCGGCCGGAGAGCGACGATGCGTACATCCGCTTCAATCAGGATGTCCGCCGGATCAAGTCGCTCTACCACAAGCTCGACGGCGAGGGCTTCCTGCCCGATACGCGCAAGGCGCTCGCCCTGATGGACCTTGCCGAAGGCCGGATCGACATCCTGCAGAGCGGCGCCTTCGATTGCCAGGATCCCGTGGTGTCGCCGGACGGGACGAAGATCGCCTTCCTGTCCTACCGCCGTCCGGACGCCGAACGGCGGCCTGGCCTCGAGGACGTCTACCTCTACGACCTCGGCCTGCGCACCGCGCGACGCCTCACCGACGGACGTCTCGGCGTCATGGCCCACACCTTCGCGGAGGATGGAGGGACCATCTACTTCGCGGCGGACGACCCGATCGACCTCGGCTACGGCCACACCCGCCTCTACGCCTGGAGCGAGGGGGAGGGGGTGCGCTGCCTCAGCCGCGCCCTGGACCGCTCCCTCGGGGACCAGAGCGGCACCGATCTCGGGGCGCCGGGCGGCATGCGCCTCGTCGCCCACGGCGGCTCGGTCTACGCGCAGGTCTCGGATGAAGGCCGGGTCGGCATCTGGCAGCTCGGGGACGGCGGCCTACGTCCGCTCGTCACCGGTGAGCGGGTGATCTACGCCTTCGACCATCATCCGGAGGTCGGCTTCGCCATCGCCTATGCCGATTTCGACGAGGTGTCCGCGATCGCGCTGGCCCAGGCGGGGGAGGAACGCCTGCTCGCCGCGGGCAGCCTGCCGGAGGACCTGCGCAAGTCGGTCAGGAGGCCCGAACATTTCCTGGCCCGGGCGGAAGGCGGCCCGAAGATCGACTGCTGGCTGCTCATGCCCGACGGCGAGGAGGTCGGCGTGCCGCTCGTGGTGGAGGTGCACGGCGGCCCTATGAGCATGTACGGCATGCGCCTGCACCTCGAGTTCCAGCTCCTGCGGGCGGCGGGCTACGCCGTGCTGTTCACGAACCCCCGCGGCAGCCAGGGCTACGGCGAAGGGTTCTGCAGCGCCATCGTCGGCCGCTGGGGCGACAAGGACTATAGGGACGTCATGGCGGCCCTGGACGAGGCCCTGCGCCGCTATCCGCGGCTCTCGCCGCTGCGGCTCGGCATCGCCGGCGGCAGCTACGGCGGCTTCATGGTGAACTGGGCGATCTCGCACACGAGGCGTTTCCGCGCGGCTGTGACGATGCGGTCCGTCGTCAACCGCATGAGCGCCATGGGGACATCCGACACCGGCTTCGAACGGGTGCCGCAATATGGCCCGCTCTGGTGGGAGGATCCCGTGCCCTACCTGCAGCAGTCCCCGCTCACCTACGCGTCCGAGATTCGCACGCCGCTCCTGATCGAGCATCAGGAGCAGGACATGCGCCTGCCGATCGAGCAGGGCGAGCAACTGTTCACCGTCCTGCGCCTTCTGGGCAGGACGGTGGAGATGCTCCGCTATCCGGGGGAGAGCCATGGCATGAGCCGCAGCGGCAAGCCCTGGCACAGGGTGCACCGCTACCGGGCGATCCTGGACTGGTTCAATCGCTACCTGTGACCCCAGGCGACACTTCCCGCGGGACCAGGAGCTCAAGCACCATGTCGCGCGCCAGCTGAGGCTGCTGCCGACCGATCGCGGCGATCAGGCGCTGGTGCGCGCGCAGCCGCTCGGGCCCGGTGGCCTCGGGCGGCTCGCGGTAGGCCGCCTCGAGCAGGGGCAGGCAAAGACTTTCCAGGATGGGGTTGCCGGCCGCGGCCAGGAGGTCCCGGTGGAGATCGGCCTCGGCCCGCCAGGCGGCTTCGGGCGACTCGGCCGCGAAGAGGGCGCGCAGGCGGTCCCTGAGACGCGCATACTCCTCAGGGCCTGTCCTCAGGGCGGCCAGTGCCGCCACCTCGCCTTCCAGCACGCTGCGCGCCTCCAGCATCGCCGCGCGGTCGGCAAGCGGCGGCTCCGGGTGCACCTGGATCACCGCCGCCACGGCAGGGTGCCCGCCATCGCCGCGGATCTGGCCCTGCGCGCGCAGAATGGCAAGGGCCTCGCGCACCATGGCGCGGCTGGCTCCGAGTTCCCCCGCGAGACGCCGCTCGGACGGCAGTGGCACGTCCGGTGCGGTGCAATGGCGCTGGGCGATCACCTCCGCGAGTCGCTCCGGCAGGCGTCCGTCCGACATGGCGCATCCCTCCACGCCGATCCTACCATGAGCGCGAGGCGTTTCGCGTCGATTTCGGGCGCAGGGCTCCCGGTTCGCGCTCCTTGTGTTCACCCCTGGGAAACGGTAGCTTCAGTTTGGTGGTGGTATATTGGCGAGGCATGTGTCGGACTCGCGCGTGGAGATGACGGAGATCGTCATGCCGAACGACGCGAACCCGCTCGGGACGATCTTCGGCGGGCGCGTCATGCAGCTCATGGACATCGCGGCATCGATCACCTGCTTTCGGCATGCGCGCTGCAATGTCGTCACGGCGTCGGCCGACAGCCTGGAGTTCAAGGGACCGGTGCACGTCGGCGAGGCGATCGTCGTGCGGTCCTGGCTCAACTGGGTCGGCCGCAGCTCCATGGAAGCGCAGGTGGCGGTTTTTTCGGAGAATCTCCTGACAGGGGAGCGGCGCCGGACGTCGACGGCCTATCTGACCATGGTCGCCGTGGACGAGCAGGGCGCGCCGACCGAGGTGCCCCGGCTCGAGCTCGAGACCGACGAGGAACGCCTGCGCTTCCGTCAGGCGGCCGAGCGGCGGACCGAGCGCCTGCGGCTCCGGGAGAAGCATCGCAAGGAGGAGGCGGAGTGATGGCCGCAGCCCGCGTCTATGTGGTCGAGGGGGCGCGCACGGCGTTCGGCAGCTTCGGTGGGGGATTGAAGGACGTCTCCGCGCTGGACCTCGGGGTGCACGCGGCCAAGGGGGCGATCGCGCGCAGCGGTTTCGCGTCCGACGCCATCGACGCGTGCTTCTTCGGCAACGTCATCCAGGCGGGCCGCGGCGCCGCCTATCTGTCGCGCCATGTGGCGCTCAAGTCCGGCCTTGACGAGCGGGTGCCGGCCCTGACGGTCAACCGGCTCTGCGGCAGCGGCCTCGAAGCTGCGGTCCAGGCCTACAAGGCGATCGTGCTCGGCGAGGCGCAGGCGGCGTTGGCCGGCGGCACGGAGTCGATGTCGAACGCGCCTTACCATCTGCAGGGGGTGCGGTTCGGCTGGGGCCTCGGTGGCGCGCAGGTGCTGGACGCCCTCTGGGACACCCTGACGGACGATTACTGCGGCTGCGCGATGGCAGACACGGCGGAGAACCTCGCGGAGCGCTACGAGATCTCCCGCGAAGCGCAGGACGCCTTCAGCCTCGAGAGCCACCAGCGGGCGCTCCGGGCCATGGCGGACGGCCTCATGGCCGAGGAGATCGTGCCCGTCGAGACCAGGAAGGGCGACGTGACCCGCGATGAGCATCCGCGCGAAACCAGCATGGAGAAGCTGCAGAAGCTCCCGGCGCGCTTCCGCCAGAACGGCACGGTGACGGCGGGGAACGCCTCGGGCATCAACGACGGCGCCGCGGCCGTCGTCGTGGCGGGCGAGGAAGCGGTGACGAGGGCGGGCGCCCAGCCGCTCGCGCGCATCGCCGGGTACGCCTCCGTCGGCGTCGATCCGCGCTATATGGGCATCGGGCCGGTCGAGGCGATCCGGGGCGCGCTCAAGATGGCCGGCTGGAGCCTCGACGAGGTCGACCTCTTCGAGGTGAACGAGGCGTTCGCGGCGCAGTACCTCGCGGTGGAGAAGGAGCTTGCGCTGCCGCGCGAGCGCACCAACGTGCAGGGTGGGGCCGTCGCGCTCGGCCATCCCGTGGGGGCGAGCGGAGCTCGCCTGCTGCTGACGCTCGCGTACCAGCTGCGGCGCCGGGGTCTGCGGCGCGGCGTGGCGTCGCTCTGCATCGGCGGCGGCCAGGGCATCGCGATGGCGATCGAACGTAGCTGAGCGAGGAGGAGCACCATGGCGGAGATTCGCACCCTAGGCGTCGTCGGCGCCGGCACGATGGGATCGGGCATCGCGCACGTCGCGGCGCAGTCGGGACTGAAGGTCACCGTGGTGGAGACGGATGCGCGGCAGCTTGCGCGCGCGCAGGACTACATCCGGGAAATCGACCGGCGGTCGGTCGCCAAGGGACGGCTGACCGAGGAGGCGGCCGCGCAGACGTTCGCGCGGCTGAGCTTCGAGCAGGATCTCGACGCCCTCGGCAGCGCGGACCTCTGCGTCGAGGCGATCTACGAGGATCTCGAGGCCAAGAAGGCGATCTTCCGCCGCCTCGACGAGGTGGCGCGACCCGGCGTGATCCTCGCCACGAACACCTCCTCGATGTCGATCACCGAGATCGGCCGCG
Source organism: Bacillota bacterium (assembly GCA_021799275.1). Lineage (GTDB taxonomy): Bacteria > Bacillota > Sulfobacillia > JAJZYS01 > JAJYTV01 > JAJZQO01. The sequence continues at coordinate 104,260 of JAJZAT010000003.1, read as the reverse complement.
TCACGGCGCGCCCCGACCGCACCTGCGGCCTGCACTTCTTCAACCCGGCGCAGGTGATGAAGCTCGTCGAGGTGGTGCGCGGCTACAACACGAGCGACGCGACCATGGCCGAGGCCCAGGCGTTCGCCACGCAGCTCGGCAAGACGCCGATCGCGGTGCAGAAGGACCAGCCGGGCTTCGTCGTCAACCGCGTGCTGATGCCGTTCCTCGCGGAGGCCTGCAAGGTGGTGGAGGAGGGCGTCGCGAGCGTCGAGGACGTCGACACCGCCGTGAAGCTCGGCCTCAACCATCCGATGGGTCCCTTCACCCTGCTCGACTTCACCGGCGTTGACGTCTGCTACGCCGTGATGGACTACTTCTACCGGGAGTTCGGCGATCCGGCCTACAAGCCGCCGCTGCTGCTGCACCAGCTGGTGCGGGCCGGCCGCATGGGCCGCAAGTCTGGCGCCGGCTTCTACGACTACGCCTCATGACGCAACTGAGGCTTGGGGCGCATCTTTCGATCAGCCAGGGCCTGTCGAAGGCGATTGCCGACGCGCAGGCGATCGGCGCCAACACCTTCGCGTACTTCACGCGGAACCCGCGCGGCGGCGCGGCGCGCCAGATCCCCGCGGAAGAGGCGGAGCGCTTCAAGGTGCTGAGCCGTGAAACCGACGTGCGCGACACGGTCGGGCACCTGCCGTACACGGTCAATCCGGCCGGCCGCGACCCGAAGGTGGCGGAGTTCGCCCGCATGGTGCTGCGCGAGGACCTCCTGCGCGCGGGCAGCTTCGGTGGCGAGTTCCTCAACTTCCATCCCGGGAGCCACCAGGGGGACGGGCCCGAAGCGGGGATCGACAGGCTGGTCGCGACGCTCAAGGACGTGCTTGCGGTGCCGACCGGCGAGACGATGCTGCTGATCGAGACGATGTCCGGCCAGGGCAGCGAAGTGGGCTGCACGTTCCAGCAGATCCGCGAGGTGCTCGACCGCGTGCAGGACCAGCGTCTCGGCGTCTGCCTCGACAGCTGCCACCTGTTCGCCGCGGGTTACGACCTGCGTACGCCGGCAGGCGTTGCGCACATGGTGGGGGAGCTCGAGGACATCGTCGGCCTCGAGCACGTCCGCGCCATGCACCTCAACGACTCGAAGCAGCCCCTCGGCTCCCACCGGGACCGGCACGAGAAGCTCGGCCAGGGCCAGATCGGACGCGACGGCATTGGGGCCATCCTGCGCAACGAGTTCATTCGCAGCCTGCCGCTGATCCTCGAGACGCCGGTGGACGACTGGAAGGAGTATGGCGCGGAGATCGCGATCGCCAAGGAACTGGCAGGGTAGAGCATGGGCGCGCGATGCGAACCACCCGGCCCTGCGGCTGGGTGGTTCGCGTAGCGCCTTGCGGACGCCCCCCGGAGAATCAGGAGATGGTCGCGTGTCGGTGTCGATCGCGGTATGGCTGTTCCTCTCCGCCGGCCTCGTTCTTGCGGCCTTGCGCAGCGGCCTGCGGCCGCGTAGGCTGGCGCGGCGTCTGCCGGTGGCCCTAGGGGCCCTGACCTTGGTGCTTGCGGCCGTCGGGCCGGCGCAGGCGGCCGGCGCCGGCTTGCGGTCTTTGGCGCTGTCGCCGGTGGACTCGGCGAAAGCCTTCGCGTCCATCGCTGCGAGCCACGCTCGCCCACAGTGTCGCCCCGACTGGTCCGCGGGCGTCTACCATACCTACCGGTTCAAGCTGCTGTCTTTTTGCAGGACGGCGGCCGGAGTCGTCGTGAGCGAGCGGCGGGAGGCCGACCACGACTGGCATCTGGACGTGCGGCTGGCACCGAGGTACAAGGGACTGCTCTCACGCGGCAACGACCGATACCAAGGCGGCAACCTCGTCGTCGAGATCATCCCCATGGATCAGCCGCACGTCCGGGTGCCGGCGGTTGGGCAGGCCATCACCGTCTGGGGTGCCTGGGTGGACGACAAGGACCACGACTGGAACGAGATCCACCCGGCCTGGATCGTCAACGGCCGTGGCACGATCGCGTTCACCAAGGCGGCGGCCGCCGCGTCCGTCACCACTGGGATCTGCGGCAACGGCGACCGGGACTGCCCGAAGGGAAGTGCGGAGACCGGCGGCAGCACTGGCCTCACGGGTTCCGCCAAGGGGCTGGCGGTTGTCGCCTCGATGCTTCGGGTGGCGCCGGGCCAGTACGCCAGCGTGGAGATCCGCACGACTCCGGGAGTGACGGCGGCGATCGAGGCCCTGTACGCGAGCGGGCCGAGCCGGGCAGCCGGTCTCGTGGCGAAGCAGGCGGACGGCGAGGGCCACGTCGCCTGGTCGTGGAAAGTCGGCAGCCGGACGACGCCGGGCAACTGGCCGGTCGTTATCACCGCTGGCGGGAATACGCTCAAGCTGGCGCTGCAGGTCGAGTGAGCGCCGGGGCCAATTGGCCCAGCATGTCGGAGACGGCGGAGGGAGGCAGGTTCCAAGATGTCGGTCGTCATGTACGTCGTTCCGCTCTGACCGCACTGCGCCCAGGCGCGGCGTTTCCTCTCGGCGAGAGGAGTCAAGTGGGAGGAGCGGAACATCCTCACGAGCAGCAGATATATGCGGGAAATGCGCCAGCTCACGGACGCGCGGACGGTGCCGGTCACCCAGTTCGGCGACCGGGTGCTGGTCGGTTTCGACCCGGGAGCCTACGAGGAGGCCATCCTGGCCGAAGGGGGAGCGAGCCGGGCCTGAAGGGCCGCTTGCGTACCCTCGGCATCCGTCTGCCTTGGGGAGTGGCTCGCACAGCCTTGGGCGACGCAGAACCCGCGCAGGGTTCCGGGCGCTTGCCGAAGCCCTTCGGCCTGCTCCTCACGGGCGCGGGTTCGTGCTGTACCGAGGTTGCGAAGAGTGCCTGGATGTTCAGCAGAGGAGCGTGACGCAGATGGCTGTGTCGCTGGTAGGACCAGGCGTTCTCTATCCGGGCGCACCGTATGCGTACGCCGCGGTCGCGGAGGGGACGGGCCTCGTCTTTACAGCCGGTGCCTGCCCGCTGGACGAGGAAGGTGCTGTCGTTGGCCCGGGGGACGTCCCGGCGCAGATGCAGCGGGCCTGTGACAACCTGGAGCGTGCCCTCGCCGAGGCAGGCTGCGGGCTCGCGGACGTCCTGAAGACGACGGTCTATGTGGCCGCCCGGGAACGCCGCGATCTCATCGAGGCCTGGCGGGTCGTGGAGGCGTTCTTCGAAGCGCACCCCGCGCCCAGTACCCTGCTCGGCGTCACCTTTCTCGGCTACCAGGACCAGCTCGTGGAGATCGAGGCGGTGGCCAGGCGACCAGACGCCTAGGCGACCCGCATGGGACGGCACCCTGGCGCATAGGCATGGGCGAACCCTGAAGGTGGGGGGAAGCCCGTGCGGCGCGGCTTCATCGACATAAGGCAAGTCCTTGCCCTCGCCGTACTGGTCGGTGCGATCATTGCGGCGGGGGCCTTCTTGCAACATGAGGTGCTGGGACGCGTGGCCCATGAGGTCGACGCGCTCTTCTCGCCGGTAGGTGGCCATGGCGTGGCGCCTGCGCCGGTCGTGCTCGGGGCACCGCACGCGGCCGGGCTGCCGACGCCCCTGGTGCTCGGCTACTACGAGGGCGGCGCCGGCGGAGCCGGCTACAAGACCTTGGAGCAGGACGCACATCTCCTGTCCGGCATCGTGCCCGACTGGTACACCATCTGGGCCAACGGCGCGATCACCGGACAGCCCGACGAGCGGGTGCTGCAGTACGCGCGGGACCACGATCTCTGGGTCTTCGCGCTCGTCCAGCAGAACCAGTACGGTGGACAGGTCCTGGGTCCCCTGCTGCAGAGTCCCGTGGCCTCCCGCCGCGCCATGGAAAGCCTCCTGGGCCTGTGCGAGACGGAAGGCTTCGACGGGATCAATCTCGACTTCGAGGGCGTGCCGCCGAACGATCGGCAGGCCTACACGAGCTTTGTCGGGCAGATTGCGGATCTCTTGCACCGCTACGGCTACTACCTGACACTTTCCGTGCCCGCGGAGACCCAGGACGAGCCCGGGAACTCCTGGACCGGCGCCTACGACTACAAGGCGCTCGGCAAGGAGGCCGACCTCGTCATGGTCATGGCCTACGACCAGCACTACGCCGGAGGCAGCGCCGGCCCGATCGACAGCACCGCGTGGGTGCAGCAGGTGGCGAACTTCGCTGCGCGCACCATCCCGCCGCGGCGCGTCGTGCTCGGCATACCCCTCTACGGCTACGACTGGGGCGGCTCGAGCACAGCCCAGGGCCTCTCGTTCGCGGCATTCCGCCAGATCGCGCTGCAGCACGGCGAGTCGCCGTCCGCGCAGGACCTCGTCTACTGGCAGGACGGCGTGCGCCACATCGCCTACTACGCCGGCCTCACGGACTTCGAGAGCAAGGTCCGGCTGGCGTCGGGCTACGGCCTGCGCGGCATCGTGCTCTGGCGCCTCGGGCTCGAGGATCCGAGCATCTGGAGCTACCTCACCGGTCCCTGATGCGGGCGATCGCCTCGTCGCTCGGCGTGACGAAGAGCGTCTCGTGGTGGTCGTAGAGGACGAATCCGGGCGCGGCCCCGCGCGGCCTGCGCACATGACGGACAAAGGTGTAGTCGACCGGCACCTGGCTCGAGCGCCGCTGCTTCGAATAGTAGGCCGCCAGGAGCGCCGCCTCGAGCCGGTCCGGGGCGCCGACGGCGCGCCCGGGCAAGGGACGCAGGATGCAGTGCGCCCCCTGCCTGTCCTTGGTGTGGAACCAGAGGTCGCTTGGCCGCGCGGAACGGGTCAGCTGGTCGTTCTCCTTGGCGCTGCGTCCGACCAGGACCTCGTGCCCGCCGGCGGTGCGAAAACGCAAAGGTCCCTGGTCCTTGCCCTGCCGGCTGCCCTCGCGTGTGGCCACGATGGCGGGACGCAGGTCCTCGAGGGCCTGCAGCCCGTCAGCCCTCGCGACCTCCTCGCGCAGCCGCTCCAGTTCCCCCAGTTCCTCGCGCAGGCGCTCGAGGTCCCCGCCGAGATAGCTCTGTCGGCTTTTGAGCTTGCGGTAGCGGCGGAAGATCAGGGCCATGTTCTCGCTGGGACCGAGCTGCGGATCGAGCGTGACGCGCCGCAGGCGATCCGGCTCCTCCACGTCCGGCAGCAGCGCCTCGCCCTGGCCGGCCCCGACGAGGTGCAGGCCCGCCTTGAGACTCTCGCCGTCTAGCCTCAGGTCCTCGGCGCCATGGGTCTCGAGGTACTCCTCCTCCTTGCGTGCGAGGGCGGTCTCGCGCGCGGCGATGCGCTGCGCGAGGGCCCGGCTGAGGCTCTGCCTGAGGTCATGCTCGCGCCGGCGCCGGATCTCGTGCGCCGCGACCAGGGAGAGACCGTGGAGCAGATCCGGAAGCTCCTTCGTCGCCCCGTCCCGCGGAGCGAAGGGCAGGGCTTGCGTCGGCTGGCCGTCAAGCTCCACGAGGACGGGCGAGAAGCGGCCCGCGGCGGCGAGGCGCATGATTTCGTCGGGCGGGAGACGATAGGCGGGGAGGCGCCGCGAGGGCGGCAGGAGCCTCGGTCCCGGGAGGGTGTAAGGGGAGCCAGGATCCCGGCGGCGCGCATAGAGCGCCCAGACGACGTGCCCCTCCGCGACGAGCAGGAGATCGGGGTGCGTGCCGAAGAACTCGGCCACCAGGTAGAGATTCCGCGGGTCGCCGAAGCGGTCGCGGCCCTCAAGGCAGACCTGAAGCAGGCGCTCGCCGAACGGGCTGCGCGCGCCCTTGAGCCTTGCACCCTCGAGATGTCGGCGCAGGAGCTGCTCGGCCGGAGGCGCACCGCCGCCGCGGCGGCCTCCCACCGCCTCGCGGTAGACGGGCGCGATCTCCTGGCGGGTGTCGAAGGCGAGACCGAACGTCTCGCGATGGCGCAGCACCAGCACCAGCCGACGTTCATCGAGGTCTACCCGGTCGACGCGGGCGCCACGCAGCCCCGAGAGTTCAAGGGCCAGCTCCTGCAGCGCGGCCCAGTCGCAGGTCACCGAGGCCACCCGCATGTTTCGACATGGCCGACGCTTCGGTATAATGGCCAGGCTCCCTGCCGCAAGCATCCGGGCGGCAGGCAGGGGAGGTGCAGCGTGAGCTGGTTTCCTGCTCCCGGCATCGCTCGCCGCGTCCGCCTGGGCTGGGTCGACCTGCTCGTCTTCGCGGCGGTGCTTCTGCTGCTGCTTGCGGTGCTGCGCCTGGGCGGCCGCATGGCGGCGCCGATGCACACGCTCGGAACCATCTCGCTGAGCCCGTCGCAGTTGCCGTTGTACGCTGGCGAGAGCCTGCTGCGCATCTTCATCGCCTTCCTCGCTTCCCTGATCTTCGCCATGGGCTACGGCTATGTCGCCGCGAAGAGCCCCTGGGCCGGCCGTGTCCTGGTGCCGCTGCTCGACATCCTGCAGTCGGTGCCGGTGCTCGGCTTCCTATCGGCCACCCTGGCCTTCTTCGCCGGACTCTTCCCAGGCAGCTCGCTCGGGCTCGAGATCGCCGCCGTCTTCGCCATCTTCACGGCGCAGGCCTGGAACATGACCTTTGCCTTCTATCACACACTCGTGACCTTGCCGCGCGACCTCGAGGAGGCGTCGCACGTCTACCGCCTCGGCCGCTGGTCGCGGCTATGGTACCTCGAATTGCCGAGTTCCGCCATCACGCTGGTGCTCAACAGCATGTTGTCCTTCGGCGGCTCATGGTTCTTTCTCGCCGCGTCGGAGACCGTGACCTTCTCCGGGCGGCAGGTCATATTGCCGGGGATCGGCTCCTACATGGCGCTCGCCGAGCAGCGCGGTGACGTCCCCGCCATGATCGCGGCCGTGGCGATCATGATCCTTCTGATCGTGCTCGTGGACCAGCTCTTCTGGCGGCCGATCATCGCCTGGTCGCAGCGCTTCAAGCTCGAGCAGACGCCCTCCGCCGACGGACCCACGTCGTTCGTGCTGACGATCCTGCGCAGGTCGGTGCTGGTCGAGGGGCTGCAGCGCCTGCTCCACCCGGCCTGGGAGGCCATCTGGCGCAGATTCTCGCGGCCGATGGCGCGGGAGATCGGCCGGGCCGGGGCGAGCCTCGTGTGGCGCGGCGTCTTCACGCTGCTCGGCCTGCTGGTGCTGGGCCTCGCTCTGCGCACGGGCTGGCACCTCCTCAAGGGCATCGCCCTCGCTCAGGTGCTGCACGTCGGCTGGCTCGGCATCCTGACCTGGTTCAGGGTGACCGTGGCCGTCCTGCTCGGCGCCGTCTGGACGGTGCCCGTCGGGGTCGCGATCGGCCTCAGCCCGCGCATCGGGCGCTGGGCGCAACCGCTCGCGCAGATCGCCGCGTCCTTCCCCGCGAACATGCTGTTCCCGATCGTCGTCGCGTGGCTTCTGAGGATCCACGCCGGGCTCGACATCGGCGCGATCCCGCTGATGATGCTGGGCACGCAGTGGTACATCCTCTTCAATGTCATCGCGGGCAGCATGGCCATCCCGCAGGACCTCAAGGAGGCCGGACGCATCTTCGGCCTCAGGGGAGCCCTGCGCTGGCGCCGACTGATCCTGCCGGCCATCTTCCCCTCGCTCGTCACGGGCGGTGTGACGGCGGCCGGCGGTGCCTGGAACGCCTCGATCGTCGCCGAGGTGGCGAGCTGGCAGCACCACACCCTGGTGGCGCACGGGCTTGGCGCCTACATCACGCTCGCGACGGCGCAGGGCCAGGGCGCGCACGTGCTACTCGGCATCGCGGTGATGTCGCTCCTGGTCATCGCGATGAACCGTCTGGTCTGGCGCCCGCTCTACCGCCTGGCGGAGACGCGCTATCATCTCGATTAGGAGGCGATGACCGTGCCGCAGCCGCTGATCGTCGCGGAGCACATCGACAAGATCTACGATATGCCTGGCGGCGGCGCCAAGCAGGTCCTGCGCGGCATCGACCTCGCCGTGCGCGAGGGCGAGGTGCTGGCGGTGCTGGGCCCGTCAGGCTCCGGCAAGTCGACCCTCCTGCGCATCATTGCCGGTCTCGTCGCGCCGACGCGTGGCAGGCTGGGCTACCAGGGCGCGATGGCGGAGCGCGGCGGCGACGGCGTGGCGATGGTGTTCCAGTCGTTCGCCCTCTTCCCGTGGCTCACGGTGCAGGAGAACGTGGAGCTCGGTCTGAGAGCCCGGGGACTGCCGGAGGCCGAACGGCGCGAGCGGGCGCTTCGGGTGATCGACATGATCGGCCTCGACGGTTTCGAGGGCGCCTTCCCGAAGGAGCTTTCGGGGGGCATGCGCCAGCGCGTCGGCTTTGCCCGCGCGCTTGTGGTCGATCCGGACGTTCTGCTGATGGACGAGCCCTTCTCCGCGCTCGACGTCCTGACGGCCGAGAACCTGAGGCGCGACCTCCTGGAGCTTTGGCTCGAGCACCGCATCCCGACCAAGGCGGTCGTGATCGTGACGCACTCGATCGAAGAGGCCGTCTATCTGGCCGACCGGGCGGTCGTGCTGTCGCGGGATCCCGCCGAGGTGCGGGCGGAGGTGCCGATTACCCTGCCGCACTGGCGAGACCGCGAGGACCGGCGCTTCGCCGCGCTCGTCGACCAGATCTACTCGCTCCTCACCCAGCGCCAGGTGGAGTCCGCGGCGGCGCAGGGGCGCCGCCGGCCGGATCCCATCCCGGCGGTGCGTTCGGGCGCCTTGAACGGTCTCGTGGAGCTCCTCGAGGACGCGCCGCGCGAGGACATCTACCGCCTTGGCGAGGAGCTGCAGTTCGAGGTCGACGACCTCCTGCCGATCGTCGAGGCCCTGGAGCTCCTGGGTCTCGCGAAGGTGCAGGAGGGCGACATCGAGCTGACGGAGGAAGGGCGTCGCTACGCCGCCGCGAGCCTCCTCGAGCGCAAGGAGATCTTCCGCACCCAGGCTCTCGAGCGCTGTCCCGCGATCGCGCAGATCGCGAAAGTGCTCGGACAGAAGTCGAACGGGCGCATGAACCGCGAGTTCTTCGTCGACGCGATGGAGCAGAGCTACGGTGTCGACGAGGCCGAGCGGCAGGTCGACACCTTGATCGACTGGGGCCGCTACGCCGAAATCTTTGCCTATGACCAGGAATCCCGCCAGCTCTATCTCGAACAGGAGGGCGAGCCGCACCCGGCCGGATCGCCGAGGGAGTAGCCGTTTCGTCGCGACAGGGGGAGTACGTTGTCCGCCGAGGTCGTCGTGCACGGCGCCTGCCCGCACGACTGTTACGATACATGCGGTCTCAGGGTGTACGCCCAGGACGGCGTCATCCGCCGCATCGAGGGAGATCCCGATCATCCGACCACAAGGGGCTTCCTCTGCTTCAAGGTGAACCACTACATGGAACGCCTCTACCACCCGGACCGCGTGCTCCACCCCTTGAGGCGGACGGGCCCGAAGGGAGCGGGACGATTCGAGAGGGTCTCCTGGGACGAGGCGATGGCGGAGATCGCTGAGCGCCTCCGTGAGATCATTGCGGCCGCCGGCGGCGAGGCGATCCTGCCCTACCATTTCGCAGGCAACATGGGCGCTCTCGGCGGCGGCGCCCTGGACGAGCGCCTCTGGCGCCGGATCGGCGCCTCGCGGCTCGAGCGCACGATCTGCACGGCTTCGGGCAACGCGGCTTTGCGCTGGGTGTTCGGCAAGGCGATGGGACCGGACCCGGAGGCGATCCCGTCGGCCCGCCTCGTGCTGCTCTGGGGACAGAACCCGATGGCGACGAATGTGCACGAGATCCCGCTGCTCGACGAGAGCCGCAAGGCGGGCGGCGAGATCTGGACGATCGACCCGCTCAGGACCGACACCGCGAAGCGGTACGGCAGGCATCTGCAGCCAAGACCCGGCACCGATCTCTGGCTCGCCCTCGGACTCGGGCGGGAGCTGGTCGTGTCCGGCCGCTACGACCGCGAGTTCATCGAGCAGCGGACGGTGGGATTCGCGGAATACCGCGCCGCCGCGGAGCCCTGGACGCTCGGCCGCACGGCGGAGGTCACCGGCCTCGCCGAGGCGGCGATCGCCGAGCTCGCCGACCGGATCGGATCGGTGCGGCCGCTCCTGCTGCGGCCGGGCTACGGCGTGCAGCGGCAGGGGCACAGCGCCGGGGCGGTCTGGGCCATCGCTGCCCTCTCGATCCTCACGGGCGCTTGGCGGGACGTCGGCGGGGGCCTTCTTCTGAGCAACGGCGGGGCTTTTCCGCTGCGCTCGCTCTCGGGACCCGAGCGCAAGACGCGGCCTGTCAACATGCTGCAGCTGGGCGATGTGCTGACCGGTCACGCCGACCCTGCCGTGCGCGCTCTCGTCGTCTACAACGCGAACCCCGCGGCGACGGCGCCCGATCAGAGCCAGGTGCTGCGAGGGCTCGCGCGTGAGGACCTCTTCACGGTCGTGCACGAGCAGATGATGACCGACACCGCGAAGTACGCGGACTTCGTGCTGCCGGCCGCGATGGCGATGGAGGTCTGGGACCTGCACACGTCCTACTGGCACCGCTACGTGCAGCTGAACCGCCCGGCCGCGCCGCCGCCCGGAGAAGCGGTCTCGAACCCCGAGTTCTTCCGCCGCCTCGCGCGTGCCCTCGGCCTCGAGGACGAGGAACTGCAGCAGGACGATCTTTCGCTGCTGCGCGAGGCCCTGGCGACGAGCCACCCGTGGCTTGAAGGGATCACCCTCGAACGCCTGATGGAGACGCCCGTGCAGAAGCTTCGCCTCGGTGTCGGGACGCGGCCCTTCATCGACACCCCGGTTGCCCTGCCCGGGGGGCGGATGCGCCTCATGCCGCCACCCGGCGCCTTGAGGCAGGTCACCCCACCCGCCGGGGCGGGGACCGACGACTTCCACCTCCTGACGCCTTCCTCGCGGGAGACGATCAAGTCGAGCTTCGGCAACGTGGCGACGCTGCGGCAGGGACATCCCGTGCCCGAGCTGCTGATGGTGGAGGAGGACATGCGTCGGCTGGGCGTCACCGCCGGGTCGCGGGTGCGCGTCCACAACGAGCGCGGTGAGGTGGTCCTGACGGCTGTCGCGAGCGACGTGCCCCAGCCCGGAACCGTCGTCAGCTATGCCGTGCGCTGGAACCACGAGGCAAACGGGCGCAACATCAACCAGCTCACCTCGCAGGAACTCGCGGACTACGGTGGCGGCGCCACGTTCTACAGCGTGCGTGCGAAGGTGGAAGCGATCGCCGAATAGCCCGCCCGGTCAGTCCTTCGGGCGCAAGGCGTAGCTCGCCGTGATGTGCGCGGCGAGGCGGCCCTCGCCGTCCTGAACGCGGCACTCGGCGAAGGCGAGGCGGTTTCCCCGCTGCAGCAGCTCCGCCACGAAGCGCAGCGGCTCGCCGCGGGCGGGACGCAGGAAATGGACGTGGAGGTCGACGGTCACGGCCTGCTGGACGCCGCGCAGGTCCATGGGCGGGCCGCAGAGGTTCGCCATCAGGGCGTCGGCGACGGACACGAGGGCTCCGCCGTGCGCCTGGCCGAGACTGTTGACGGCGAGGCCCTGGAGGGGCAACTCCGCCGCCACGGCCGTACCGGTATCCTCGATCACCGTGAAACCGAGCGCTTCGTCGAGCGCCTGACGGATGCGCGGAGGTCCTTCTGCCAATGTCCTCCCCCTCCGGCGCTTCAGATGCTCGAGGCGATGCGCCGACGGCCGATGAAGTGGACGGCTTCGCCGTAGCCGTAGGAGCGGAGCAGATCGATACCCTCCCCGAAGCCGTAGCCGACGTTTTCGGGCTCGTGGGCGTCCGAGCCGAGGCTCACGGGTACGCCGGCCTTGCGGGCGGCGGCGAGATAGGCGGGCACGGGATAGATCTCGGCGACCTTCTTGCGCAGACCCGCCGTGTTGCACTCGATCGCCATGCCGGCCTCGGCCAGCGTCTCGGCGGTCCGCCGAAACTCCTCGTCGAGCGGGAAGGGGGCCCTGACCCCGAAGATCTTGGGCAGATCCGGGTGCGTGAGGACGTCGAAGAGGCCGGAGGTGGCCGCGTCGCGGCTGAGCGAGAAGTAGCGCTGCCAGAGCTTCCCCGTACCCATCTCGAGCCTCCGCGGCTCGTCCGTCTCGAGATCGACGCCGACGCCGTCAACGAAGTGGACCGAGCCCAGCACGAAGTCCCAGGGATAACGGGCGAGGAAGCGCTCGATGCCAGCTTCCGCGCCCGGGACGTAGTCCATCTCGATGCCGAAGGAGACGGGCAGACCGAGCGTCTTCACCCGCTCGACGAACGAGAGGTACGGCTCGAGGTGGTAACGGCAGCGACCCTCGGCCCAGGCTCCCGGCAGCAGGCCCTTCGCCTCGAGGAAGCGGTAGCCGTGCTCGACGACGCCAAGTCGCCCGACTCCGCGGGCACGCCCTGTCTCGAGATATCGCTCGAGCCAGCTCACGGGGTAGGTCTCCGGGCTGTAGAGCCCGCGCTCGAGGTGCAGGTGCTGGTCGGCGATCACGAAGACCAACCCTTCCGCCAAACGTTTCGGAGGACGGCTCCTAGAGGTGCACCTGGGCCACGACGCCACCGATCACCATCGCGATCAGGATCGCCGGCAGGAGGTTGCCCACGCGGATCTTCGTCGCGCCCAGCATGTTGAGGCCGATAAGAGCGATCAGAACCCCGCCGACATAGGTCAGGGGCGCGATCACGGCGCTGCCGAGCAGCGGCGCGACGAGCGTCGCGAGGGCAGCGATGATCGCCTCGTAGAGGAAGACCGAGCCCGAGGCCAGCACGACGCCGGGGCCGAAGGCCGCGGCGAAGAAGATCGCGCTGGTGCCGTCGAGGGCGGACTTCGTGTAGAGGATCGTGTTGTGGCCGGTGAGTCCGCTCTGGATCGCCCCGAGGACCGCCATCGCGCCGATGCACCAGACCAAGGTCGCGAGCATGAAGCCCTCGACGAAGCCGCCCTGGCCGCCGAAGCGCTGACGCAGCCGCTCGGCGAACCGCTCCAGGCGTTCCTCGAGCTCCAGCGACTGGCCGATCGCGGCGCCGATCGCGAGCGAGGCGATGACGATGAGAAAGTTGGGCTTCTCGAGGGCCATCGAGATGCCGATCAGAGCCGCGGCGGCGCCGAGCACCTGCTGGACGAGATCGCGCACCTTCGCCGGGATGCGTCGAAAGAGGAGACCGAGCAGCGACCCGACCACCGTCGCAAGTCCATTGACGAAGGGTCCGAGTTCATGCGCCAGTATCGACAAAGTGCAGGTCCTCCCGAATGCCGCCACTTCGCGCCGCGAAGGCGTCGTACCTGCCTTGCGCCAAGGCCCGGGCGGACAAGGTCGGTGCGACGGTCTGCAACACGAGACGGCGCGAGGTGACGCGGATCGGCAGCTCTCGGGGAGCGGCCTTGTGGTGTCGGCACGGCCATGTGGCGCCGGTTTGACAGCGTTCTTGGGCCCTCGGTGGAACATTCCTGGGGCTTTCTGTCGAATGAGGGCTCTTCTAGGCCCCGGGTGTCGTCTAGAGTCCCGCGGCGGGGCTGTGTATGCTGTAGAAAAACCTGTGCACAAATGCGCCGGCCGCTCCGCGGGGCTCCCCGAGCCCAATGGTATACTTGGCATTAGCCCGGCTTTTGGGGGGATATGGCGGCATGGATCTCAGGCCAAAGTGCCACGTCGAAACCTATGGCTGCCAGATGAACGAGAACGACAGCGAGATCCTCCTCGCCTATCTGGAGGAGCTCGGTTACGAAAGCATCCCGTCGGTCCAGGACGCGGACGTGGTGCTGCTCAACACTTGCTGCGTGCGCGAGTCGGCCGAGGACAAGGTGTACGGCAAGCTGGGCGAGCTCAAGCTCCTCAAGGCCGAGCGCCCCGAACTCGTCATCGGCATCGCCGGCTGCATGACCCAGCAGCCGGGCGTAGGGCCGGCGCTCGCGAAGCGCTACCCCTACGTCAACCTCGTCATGGGCACGCACAACCTGCACCGCTTCCCCGAACTCTTCCTGCACGCGCGCACCGCGCAGACGACGGTGGTCGACGTCGCCGCGGAGCCGGAGGAGATGCCGATCTTCCCCCGTGGCGTGCGCGAGGGAGGCGTCACGGCGTGGGTGACGATCCTGCGCGGCTGCGACAAGCGCTGCACCTACTGCATCGTGCCGTACGTGCGCGGTCGGGAGATGTCCCGCCCGCTTAGGGAGATCCGGTCGGAGGTCGAGTCCCTGGTGCGGGACGGCGTGCGCGAGGTGACGCTTCTAGGGCAGAACGTCAATGCCTATGGCAAGGATCTGCCCGGCGCCGAAAGCTTCGCGACGCTGATCGCCGAACTCGACAAGGTCGACGGACTCGAGCGCGTCCGCTACACGACGAGCCATCCCCGCGATTTCACCCAGGAGATGATCGACGCCATCGCGTCGTCGCGCAAGGTCTGCGAGCACTTCCATGTGCCCGTGCAGTCCGGCAGCCCGCATATGCTGAAGCGCATGGCGCGCGGCTACACGCGCGAGCGCTATGTCGACCTGATCGAGCGCATCCGTCGGACCGTGCCCGAGGCCTCCATCACCACCGACCTGATCGTCGGCTTCCCGGGCGAGACCGAATCGGACTTCGAGGAGACGCTCGACCTCTGCCGGCAGCTGCGGTTCGACAAGTCCTTCACCTTCATGTTCTCGCCGCGGCGCGGCACACCGGCCGCGGCCTTCCCGGAGCAGATCCCTCTCGCCGTGAAGAAGGAGCGCCTCGGGCGCCTGATCGAGGTCACCGACGCCCTGTCGCTGGAGGCGAACCGGCGCCAGATCGGCAAGACCGTGGAGGTACTCTGCGAGGGTGTGTCCAAGAAGAACGGGCAGCGCCTGATGGGGAGGACGCGGCTCAATCAGCCCGTCGTCTTCCCAGGCGTCGCCGAGCAGGCCGGCCAGCTGGCCGCCGTGCGCATCGCGTCCGTGAACACCTGGACCCTGGAGGGCGAGGCCGTGTGAAGTCGAGACTCGAGATTCTGCGCCTGGCGCAGGAACTCGCCGACGCCGTCTCGGATTCCAAGGAAGTGCTTGATCTCCTGGCACGCGAGGCGGAACTCGGCCCGCTTGCCCTTGGCCCGATCGATCCGGACGACCCGGATCCGCGCGTGCAGGCCTACGCCGACGCGAAGTACAGGGCGGAACGGCTCCTGCAGCAGGTCACGAGCGTGTTCCTCTTCCCTCTGACCGGGCACCTCTCGCCGGAGCAGCGACAGGATGGCGGCTGCAGCAGCTGCGGCGCCTGAAGGATCAGGAGTGATCTAGTGGCGGAGTCGACGCCGGTGATGCAGCAATACCGGCGGATCAAGGCGCAGCACCCCGACGCGCTTCTCTTCTTCCGCTTGGGCGACTTTTACGAACTGTTCGACGAGGACGCGCGGCTCGTATCGAACCTGCTCGATCTCGTGCTCACGTCGCGCGACAAGGAGACGCCGATGTGCGGCGTGCCCTACCACGCGGCCGAGACCTATCTCGGCCGCCTTGTCGATCTCGGCTACCGCGTCGCCGTCTGTGAGCAGATGGAGGACCCGAAGCAGGCCAAGGGCCTGGTGCGGCGCGAGGTGGTGCGGGTGGTGACGCCGTCCACTTACGCGGGCGAGGCGGAGGAGGCCCCCAGGCGCTGGCTTGGCGTGCTGACGCAGGTGGACGCCGCCGCAGGCATCGGCCTCCTGGACCTCGGCCACGGCAACTTCCGCGTCGCCGCCTTGCGCGGCGAGCATGGCGAGCGGGGACTGAGGGGAGCCGTACGGGAGCTCGAGCGGCACGGCGTCGCGGAACTCCTGGCGGACGGCGTGGAATGCCCCGAGTTTTACGACGTGCCGCGGGCGCCGATGCCCGGCGCGGCAGCCCTCGCGGAGAGTCGCGAGGCGCTCGGCGACGCCCTGCATCGCCTGCCGCCGGCCGCGGCGAGGGCCGCGCTCCTTGGGCATGCCTACCTCCTCGAGACGCAACGCGGCGCCCTGCGCCACCTCGAGGAGCCCCATCTCTACGAGGTGGAGCGGGGACTTGGCCTCGATCCCGCGACCAGGCGCAACCTCGAGATCGTCGAGCGGCTCGACGGCCAGCGCCAGGGCAGCCTCCTCTGGGTGCTCGACGATACGCGCAGCGTCGCAGGGCGCAGGCTCCTGCGCGAATGGCTCGAGCGGCCCCTCTCGGACCTCGCCGAGATCGCGGCGCGCCAGGAGGCGGTGGTCGCGCTCTTCGAGGATGGTCTCAGCCGCGCGCGCCTGCGCGACCTGCTCTCGCGGGCGCGCGACATGGAGCGGCTGCTCGCGAAGCTCGGTGCCGGCAGCGCCGGCCCCCGCGACTTCGTCGCGCTCGCGGCGACGCTCGCACTCGGCCCAGAGCTCGCGGCAGGGTTGCCCGAGGACGGCGGCGAGCGGCTTTTGGCGATCGGCGAGGTCCTGCGCGAGCCGCTCGCGGTCGCGGCGGAGATCGGGGCCGCGCTGCAGGACGAGCCACCCGCCTTGGCACGCGACGGCAATTTTGTGCGCCAGGGCTTCTCGGACGAGATCGACCGTCTGCGCGCGGCCAAGGACGGGGCCAAGGAGTACCTCGTCGACTTCGAGCGCAGGGCGCGCGAGGAGACCGGCATCCGCACGCTCAAGGTCGGGTTCAACAAGGTTTTCGGCTACTACATCGAGGTGACGCGGGCGAATCTCCAGCTGGTGCCCGCGCATTGGGAGCGCCGGCAGACCATCGCGAGCGGCGAGCGCTTCGTCACGGACGAGCTGCGCCGCCAGGAGGAACTCATCGCTCGCGCCGAGCGGGAACTGCAGGCGCTCGAGGCGGCGGTGCTCGAGAACCTGCGGCAGGCCGTGCTGGCCGAGGCGCCCGCGGTGCAGGCGAGGGCGGCTGCGCTCGCCGAGCTCGACGTGTTGCAGTCCCTGGCGGAGGTGGGCAGGCGCCGCGGCTACGTGCGGCCCGAGCTGCGCCGCGAGCCTGTCCTGGACCTCGTCGGCGCGCGCCATCCCGTGGTGGAGGCGCTCCTGCCGCAAGGTGCCTTCGTGCCGAACGACACGAGGCTCGATGCTCGCGGCCAGCGCTTGCACCTGATCACCGGCCCGAATATGGGCGGCAAGTCGACGGTGCTGCGCCAGGTCGCGCTGCTGCAGGTCATGGCGCAGGCGGGATCGCTGGTGCCGGCCGAACGGGCCGTGATCGGGCTCGCGGATCGCGTCTTCACGCGGGTGGGGGCCTCGGATGACCTGGCCCGTGGCGTATCCACGTTCATGGCGGAGATGCTTGAAGTGGCGGTGATCCTGCGCGACGCGACAGCGCAGAGCCTCGTCGTGCTGGACGAGGTGGGCCGCGGCACCGGTACGGCGGACGGCGTCGCGATCGCCTCGGCCGTGACGGAATATCTCGCGTCGGTGGTTCGCTGCCGCGCGCTCGTCGCGACGCACTACCTCGAGCTCTGCGGCCTCGCGGAACGCGAGAGGGGCATCCGCAACTTCACGGTCGCGGTGGCCGAGGAGGGCAGGAAGGTCGTGTTCCTGCACCGCATCGTCTCGGGGGCGGCCAGCCGCTCGTACGGGCTCGACGTCGCTCGTCTCGCGGGTGTGCCGGAAGCGGTGCTCGCGCGCGCGGAGGAGCGGTTGCAGGCGCCCGTGGCCGCGGCCGCGTCCGACGGCGCCGTCCAGCTCGCGCTGTTCGACGTGCCGCCGCACCCGGCGATCGAGCGGCTGCGCGGCCTGGACCCGATGCGCATGACGCCGCTCGAGGCCCTCGCGGAACTCGCCGCGCTCAAGGGCCTGTGCGAGGAGGTGCCCTGATGCCGATCCGGCTGCTGCCCCCCGACGTGATCGACCAGATCGCGGCCGGCGAGGTGGTGGAGCGTCCCGCGTCCGTGGTCAAGGAACTGGTGGAGAACGCGGTCGACGCGGGCGCGCGGCATGTCTTCGTGCGCCTCGAGGGCGGCGGCATCGACCTCGTCGAGGTGACGGACGACGGTGGCGGCATCGCCCCGGAGGAGCTTGCCCTGGCGCTCGGACGCCACCAGACGTCGAAGCTCCTAGCGATCGACGAGCTCGCGGGGATCTCAAGCTACGGTTTCCGCGGCGAGGCGCTGCCGTCGATCGCGTCGGTCTCGCGGCTTCAGATCGCCTCGCGACCGCCGGAACTGAGCGGCGGCATGCTGATCGAGGCGGAGGGCGGCAGGCTCCAGGCGCCGACGCCCATCGCTATGTCGCACGGCACGCGCGTCGCGGTCCGGGACCTCTTCCGGCAGGTGCCGGCAAGGCGCAAGTTCCTGCTGCCGCCCCCGGCGGAGGCCCGGCGCGTGATCGGCGTGCTGGAGCGTATGGCCATGGCGGCGCCGCAGGTGGCGTTCTCGCTCTCGCTGGACGGCCAGGAGGCCTTGCGCACCAGTGGCAGCGGCAATCTGAGCGAAGTGTTCGCCGATCTCTTCGGCGTCGAGGTTGCGGAGAACCTGGTCCCGGTGGACGGGCGCGCGGACGCGGGTCGCGTCCACGGTCTCGTCTCGCGCCCAGGTCGCGACCGCGGCAACCGCCAGTGGCAGTTCCTCGTCATTGGTGGCCGGCCGGTGGAGACGGGCAGGTTGCGCTACGCGATCGAGGCCGCCTACCAGGGGCGCCTGCTCAAGGGCAGGTTCCCGGTCTTCTGCCTGAGGCTCGAGGTGCCGGCGGGCGATGTCGACGTGAACGTCCATCCCGCGAAGCTCGAAGTGCGACTGCGCCGCGAGCGCGAGGTGGCGTCGCTCCTGCACGACGCCGTTGCGGCCGCCCTGAGCTTTCAGCCGCGGTCCGTTGTGGCGCCCTCGGTCGCCACAGGCGCGGCGCCCCCGCCCGACACGGGCGGCATGGCCCTGCCGTCCGCCGCAGAGGTTGCCGCAGGTAGGGAGGCCCCGCTCTTCACCCTCGCGGAAGAGCTTGAGCGGTACGGCCGGGCGCCCGGGGTCGAGCGGCCGCCGGAGACTTTGACCGAAGCCCCTGCCGCCCTCGGCCAGGCGGGCGGGCTCTTCCTCGTCGCCGCCGATCGCGATGCGATCTATCTCTTCGACCAGCACGCGGCGCATGAGCGCATTCATTACGAGCAGCTCGAACTTCAGGACGTGCGTGCGGCCCAGATGCTGCTCTCACCCCTTGTCGTGCGCCTCAGCGCGCTGGAGAGCCAAACGCTCGGGGATCATCTCGAGGACCTTGTCCGGTACGGATTCGAGGTGGAGCATTTCGGCGATCGGGATGTCCTGGTGCGCGCGGTACCGCGGCTCTTCGGCCGCGAGGCGTCGCCCTCGCTGCTGCCGGAGCTTCTCGACGCCCTCGCGCAGGGCGGGGAAGGCCCGATCGAGCGGGAGGAGCGTGTGCGCCGGGAGCTCGCGGCCTGCAGGGCGTCCGTCAAGGAACACGACCGTCTCAGCCCGATCGAGCAGCAGAGCCTTATCCGCCAGCTCTGGAACTGCCGGGAGCCGCGCTTCTGCCCCCACGGCCGGCCGACCTACCTGAGGCTCGGCTACGACGAGCTGCGTCAGAGGTTTCTCAGGCGGTGAGCCGGCCAATCGCCGTCTTCGGACCCACGGCGGTGGGGAAGAGCGCCTTCTGCCTGCAGCTCGCCGCGGAGATCGGCGGCGAGATCGTCAACGCCGACGCGGTGCAGGTCTATCGCGGCTTCGACGTCGGCAGCGCGAAGCCGTCGGCCGAGGAGCGCGAGCGGGTGCCGCACCATCTCCTGGACGTCGCTGACCCCGACATGGGGATCACGGTCGCGACCTACCAGCTGCTGGCGCAGCAGGCGATCCGGGAGGTCGAGCGGCGCGGGGCGGTGCCGATCGTCTCGGGCGGGTCCGGTCTCTACCTGCGGGCAGCCCTCGGGGAGTGGGACGCCTTCGGCGCTCCGCCGGATCCCGAGGTGCGCCGCTGGGCCGAGGCGGCGGACATCGCGGAGGTCTACGAGAAGGCCATGGCGGTGGACCCGCTTGGCGCGCGGAGGCTCTCGCCGCAGGACCGTCCGCGCCTGATACGCGTCATCGAGCGGTCCCGCGCGGCTGGCGGCGGCGGGGGCGCCACCCCGGTGCGCTTCCTCAAGATCGGCCTGCAGCTGCCGCGCGCGCAGCTTTACGCGAGGATCGACGAGCGGGCCCTCACCCTATGGCCTCACCTTTTGCGCGAGACAAGCCTGCTGGTCACCCGCGGCCCGCAGGCCTCGGCGCTGGTGGAGCGGACCATCGGCTACCGCGAGGCCCTGCGCCACCTGCGGGGCGAAACGGGTCCGGAAGAGGCCATGCGCCAGGTGCAGATGGAGACGCGGCGCCTCGCCAAGCGTCAGCTGACCTGGTGGCGGCGCGAACCGGACACAATCTGGCTGCGTCCCGATGAGGGCCTGCGTCAGTTGCTGGCCATGCTGTAGCGGGGGGAGCGCACGGCCGGCCCAAGCGGCCGGCGTCTTTCGTTTTTGTCCGGACGGCGATGGGCCGAAGGGACAACCGGACAGGCACAACTGGCCTAGAGACGTCCATGAGATCCAGAAAACTGGAGGAACAATGGACCGGTCGAAGAATATACGTGGGCAAAGTCGGCTGTGCGCGGTGTTGGCGACGGTCGGCGAGATCGATACGGAGGGGAGGTATCGAGTGCTTCAACGGCCTTGATGGCTTGTCAGGCTTCAGCATGAAGGAGGGAATCGCGCTTGATCAACAAGGGGCTCAGGAAGGAGATGAGTCGACTAGATCTGACGATGGCGAGCCTCGGTGCCATCATCGGGTCCGGCTGGCTCTTCGGATCCCTGTACGCGGCCAACGCCGCCGGTCCCTCAGCCATCATCTCCTGGGTCATCGGCGGTATCGCCGTCCTGCTGGTCGGACTCGTCTACGCCGAACTCGGCGGCATGCTGCCTGAGGCCGGCGGCATCGCCCGGTATCCGCACTACTCCCATGGCAGCCTGACGAGCTTCATCATGGGCTGGGGCGCGTGGATCGCCTACGCGTCGGTGCCGGCCATCGAAGCCGAGGCTGTGGTGCAGTACGCGTCGCACTACATCCCGTCGATCTACAACCCGACGACGGGACTGATCCAGGGTGGCGGCATCGCGCTCGCAGCGGTGCTGATGCTGATCTTCTTCCTCATCAACTACTTCGGCGTGCGGCTCTTCGCGCGCGTCAACACCGTGGTGACGGCCGTGAAGTTCATCATGCCGACCCTCACGGTGATCATCTTCCTGGTCGGTGGGCTGCACTGGGGCAACTTCACAAGCCACGGCTTCGCTCCCGGTGGCACCGCGGGCGTCCTGCAGGCGGTGGCGACCTCCGGCGTCGTGTTCGCGTACCTCGGCTTCCGCCAGGCGGTCGACCTGGCCGGCGAGGCCAAGAACCCGCAGCGCGACGTGCCCAGGGCCATCATCACGGCGATCGGCATCGGCATCGCGCTCTACGTGCTGCTGCAGCTCGTCTTCATCGGCGGCGTAGCGCCTGGCGCCCTCGCGGGCGGCTGGGCCAAGGTGTCCTTCTCGGCGCCGATGGCCGAGGTGGCGACGGCCCTGAACCTCGGCTGGCTCGCGGTCCTGCTCTATGCGGACGCGGTCATCTCGCCGGCCGGCACGGGCAACATCTACATCGCCTCGACAGCGCGCGTCATCTACGCGTTGGCCCAGAACCGTTACTTTCCGAAGGCGCTGGGGAGGATCGACGAGCGGACGGGCATCCCGTACGCGTCCCTCTGGGTGGCGTTCATCCTCGGCCTTTTGTTCCTGCTGCCGTTCCCGGCGTGGCAGAGCCTGGTGGGACTCGTCTCGTCGGCGACCGTCTTCACCTACGCGATCGGCCCGGTGTCCGCCGCGGTATTGCGGCGCACGCATCCGGACGCCAAACGTCCCTACAAGCTCGGCGGTATGTCGGTGATCGCGCCGATCGGCTTCGTGGTCGCTTCGCTGATCATCTACTGGACGGGCTGGAACACCGACTGGAAGCTCCTTGTTACCCTGCTCGTCGGTGTGGTGCTGTACCTGGTCTTCTCCGCGATCATGCCGAAGGAGATCGAGCGGCCTGACGCCAAGTCGATCGGAGCGGGCATCTGGCTTGTCGTCTACCTCCTCTTCATGCTGGGCATGTCGTACTTCGGCTCGGCGCGATTCGGTGCCGCCGCGAACGGTGGCCATGGCATGATCCACTACCCGGCGGACCTCGTGGTGGTGGTCGTCGGTGCGCTCGTCTTCTACTACTGGGGCGTGGCGAGCGGCCTCCACACCGAGCTGGCGGACGAGGCCGTGCGGGCCGTGGCGATCGAGGCCGGCGACTGAGCGACCGGACACGCAAGGGCCCGTCGCGCAGGCGACGGGCCCTTGCCTCGTAGTTCCGTGGCCTCAGGTGGCGAGCGCCAGGATGGCGTCGGCGTAGATTCGCGCGGCGAGCTCGAGATCCGCGACCGATACCGACTCGTCGGCCTGATGCGCGACGTCCTTGCGGCCCGGAAACAGAGGGCCGAAAGCGACGGCATGGCCGAGCGTGCGGGCATAGGTGAGGCCGCCGATGACGAGCGGCGGCGTCGGATCGTCCGTGTGGCGCCGGTAGACCCCGAGCAGGGTGGTGACGAGAGAGTCGTCCGGCGGCACCCAGTGGGGTGCCGCCTGGAACTCCACCGTCACGGCGACCCCGAACGGCGCGAGTTTCCGCCTCAGGCGCTCTACAATCTCATCCGCCTCGATCGCGAGGGGGTAGCGAATGTCGATCCAGGCCTTGGTGCCCGTGGCGTCATGGCGGATTACGCCGAGGTTGGCGGTCAGGCGCCCGAGCCGGTCGTCCTGGCTCGCGATGCCCAGGGCCTCGCCATAGTCGTCCGCGATGAGGAGGTCCAGGAGGGGATCGTGCAGGTTCCGTCCGAACAGGCGGTGGGCTTCGCGGATCGCGTTCACGCCCTGCTCGGGCTGCGAGGCATGGGCCGCCTCACCCACCACGTCGAAGACGCGCTTCGGTTCGTCCAGGTCCGGCACCACCTGCACGCCAAGTTCCTTCGCCGTCTCGAGCACGGCGTCGGGCGACATCGGCTGCGCGAGTTCGATCCTGGCGTGGTCCGGCACCACGTTCGGCTGCTGCCCCGCCTCGATGGCGTAGCGCTGCGGCACTTGGGCCGGACGCTCCAACCTCAGGCTGAGCCCGCCCTTCTCGCCATGCACGAGCGGAAAGTCGCCGTCCGGGGTGAAGCCGACCTGCGGCCGTTCGCGGTGCTGGAGGTAGTGCTCCATGCACTGCCAGTAGCTCTCCTCGTCGCCACCGGCGATCAGCCGCACCCTGCGCCGCAGCTTGGGGCCCTGGGCCGCGACCGCGGCCAGGGCTATGAGCGCGGCGGCGGCCGGTCCCTTGTCGTCGGTCGCGCCGCGGCCAAAGAGCCGCCCTCCCTGTACCGTGCCGGCGTAAGGTGGGACGGTCCAGCCGTCACCCTCGGCGACGACGTCGAGGTGGACGAGCACACCCACGATCTCGTCCCCTTGTCCGATCTCGACCTCCGCCGCGTAACCGCTGTCGTCGTGCTGGCGCGTCAGGCCGAGGCGGGTCGCCTCGGCGAAGAAGGCATCGAACGCCTTGCGCACGCTGAGACCGAACGGGGCATCCGGCTGCGGCGCTTCGCGCACCGAGCGGACACGGATCAGGGCGCGCGCGACGCGAAGGACCTCCTCGGAGGAAATCTGCCAATCCATCCTACTTAGGCACCTCCGTTCGGGCTGCCAAGCCTTGAGTTCCCCGGAGCGCGCGAGGTTCCTGCCGCGAAGGCCAGAACCGCGGCGAGCGCGATCAGGAGGGAGAGAGCGTACCAGGCCACGCCGAAGCCGCCCGCTTGGGCCAGGAGTCCCAGGAGAGGCGGCCAGACGGCGGAGCCCGCGAAGACGGACGTGCCGATGAGCCCGATCGCCTGGCCCGAACGCCCGCCCGACACCCGCTCTCCACCCCAGGTCAGGACGAGCGCGTTCCAGCCGATGGCCCCGGCACCCGCGAAGAAGAAGGCTACGCCGCGGACCGCAAACGGCACGCCGCCCAGGTGGGTCGCGACGGCGATGCCCACCGCGCCGAGCACGGCGGCCATGGCGACGACAGCCGACCTGCTGCGCAGACGGTCGCTCAACTGGCCAAAGCCGACACGCCCTGCGGCGCCGCCGAGCTGCGCGATCGCGAGGAGGATTCCGGCGGTGGCAGGGTCAACACCACCGGGCACCGACACCACGGTGTACGTCAGGAGGCCATACTGGCCCGATGCCAGCATGAAGGCGAGCAGGGCGGGCAGCGCGATACGCCTCAGGTCTCCTCCGAGCGGCGGCCGGTCGGCCGGCGCCAAGCGCGGCGCGGTTGGGGCTGCCGATGCCAGGATCAGATTGAGCACGGCCGCGATCAGAGCCAGCCAAAGCCAGGGGAAGCGTGGACCGTAGATCAGCGCGAGTGACGGCAGCAGAGCCGCGGCGATGGCCGCCCCGAGCGGGACGCCGGTCTGGCGAATCCCCATCGCGAGGCCGCGCGAGCGTCCGGCGTAGCCGTCGAAGATGACGCGGGCGCCGGCGATCGGCAGGGCCCCGAGACCCAGGCCAGTCGCCGTCAGCGAAAGGGCGAGCCCGAAATAGGTTGTCTGGCTGGCGATGATCGCGCCGGCCAGCACGGTCACGACCGAAGCGGAGAGGAGCACGGGACGAACGCCATAGCGGTCGATAAGCATGCCGCCGAAAAACATGGCCAGCATGATGCCGATGGACGTTGCGCTTACAAGCGTGCCTGTCTGGGCCAGGTTGAGAGCGAGCGGTTTGCCAAGAGCGTAGCTGAGGACCGCGACTCCCTGCTGCATGGTGGACATGCCGACCTGCGCGGCGGTGGCGAGCACCAGGAGCAGTAGCGCGGGCACCTTGGATCTCGGTCCCGTGGTCATCACATCACCGGACAGTGCATTCGGCGCAGAGACTGCCGCTTCCCTGCGTCGGGACGGGCCAGGATCCCTTGCATGCCGGGCGAAGAAGTGGAGCGTGCGGGAGGTGTCTCCATGGCACGCAGGCCAAGCATCCAGGTGGTGCGGGCAACGGCTCGGCGGGAGGGCGGGGCTGACGTCGCGCGGCGCCTGGAGGGCGAGCAGGCCCTGCAGTCGTTCAGGCGCTTGATCGGACTCGAGCCGGTGAAGAAGACCGTCGACGAGCTCCTGGCCCTGCAGCGCGTGATGGCCCGCAAGCAGGCGGCCGGCCTGCGCACACAGCCCCAGACCCTCCACATGGTGTTTAAGGGAAACCCCGGTACCGGCAAGACGACGGTGGCACGGCATCTTGGCCGGATTCTCTACGGCGCGGGCCTCCTGCAGCGCGGACATCTCGTCGAGGTGGAGCGCGCCGACCTTGTAGGGGAATACATTGGCCATACGGCCCAGAAGACGCGTGCGGCGATCCGCCGCGCCTTGGGCGGGGTTCTCTTCGTCGACGAGGCCTATGCCCTCGCCAGGGGCGGCGATCGGGACTTTGGCCGCGAGGCGATTGACACGCTCGTCAAGTCGATCGAGGACCGGCGCGCGGAGATCATCGTGGTCTTGGCCGGCTACCCGCGCGAGATGGACCGGTTCGTCGCCAGCAACCCGGGACTCTCGTCGCGCCTGCCGATCCTGCTCGACTTCCCGGACTACTGCGCCGAAGAGCTCCTCTTGATCGCCGATGAAATGCTCTCGCAGCAGGACTGCCACTTCGACCCGGGGGCCCGCGAGAGAATGCGTGCCCTGCTCCAGGAAGCGGAGCGGCGCGGCGGGGTCCTTACCGGCAATGCCCGACTGGTGCGTAACCTGGTGGAGGCGGGATTGCGCCGCCAGGCTCTTCGCCTGGATAGCCAGCGCAGCTGGCGGCGCGCCGAACTGACGACCATAGAGGCAGCGGACTTGCCCGAACTCCAGTCGGTGCTCCCTCGGGCGGCGGGGGACGCGCCACCGTGGGTCGCGCCCGACAGCGCCTTTTTCGCCTAGGGGCTTGGTGGAGGCTGGCCCGCGGAGGGCGGCGCCAGCAGCCTCCACGGACACCCGAGGACTAATCGCATATGGAAATCGCGGCAACGGACGCAGGAACTGTATACAGGAATGCAGAAATACAGGCCGACCACACGGGATACGTCTTTGGTGGGACTTAGGGGGAGCAGACATGGAACGGCTGGAGTGCGAAGTCCTGGTGGTTGGTGGGGGTCTTGGGGGGCATGTCGCGGCATTGTCGGCCGCGGAGGAAGGAGCGGACGTCCTGCTCATGGAGAAGCAGGCGGAGGTTGGCGGCAGCAGCGTGCTTGCGGGTGGCTCCTTCGCCTTCGCCGGCACCGACATGCAGAAGGAGCGAGGCATCGTAGACTCCGAGGCATTGCTGACCCAGGATCTCCTAGAGGTTGGTCAGGGCAAGAACGACCCGCAGCTGGTCGCCCAGTACGCGCGCAGCCAGCTCGACGCCTACTACTGGCTCCGTGAGCGCGGTGTCGAGTTCATGTCCGTCCAGGCGGCATCGGGACAATCGGTGCCGCGCTCGCACCTCGCCAATCCGCGCATGGTCGTCGATCTCCTGCACCGGACGGCGGAGAGCCTCCCCAACGTCCACATCGTGACCGGTTGCGCGGCGGAGCGGCTCGTCCAGGGTTCCGAGAGCAAGCGGGTGAGCGGTGTCCGAGCCCGCCAGGGCGCGACGGAGTACCTCCTGGAGGCCGCGCGCGGCGTCGTCCTCACGAGCGGCGGCTTCGGCCAGAACAAGGAGATGATCGCGGCGTTCGCCCCGGGCAAGGAGAAGGCCCTCCTGCTTGGCGCACTGGGCAATGTCGGCGACGGTCTCAAGATGGCATGGAAGCTCGGTGCCGGCCTGCGGGACATGCCGTATGTCAAGGGCACGTTCGGCAACTTCCCTGAGACCAAGGTCGGGCAGCACCTCGGTCTCGAGGCCGTCTACAAGGGAGCGATCGCCGTCAACAAGTCGGCACGCAGGTTCGTCAACGAGTCGCTCGACTACAAGCTCCTGGGGGACGCCTGCCTGTTGCAGGAGGACGCGATCTCATTCCAGATCCTCGACCAGAAAGTCATGGATGCGTCCATCCCTGGCTACACGATCTTCGATTTCGGCCGCCGCCTCGAGCAGGGCCTGATGGTGACGGCCCCGACTCTCGCCGAGCTGGCGGACAAAATCGGGGTGCCCGCGGCGCAACTCGAGGACACCGTGCGGACCTACAACGAGATGGTGCGCAGCGGCAGCGAGGACCCCTTCGGGCGCAAACACCTGACGCACCGCTTTGGCGATCTCGTCGAGATCGACCGACCGCCTTTCTACGCCTACCCGTCCGTCACGGGCATCGTGGCTACCTACGCTGGCATCACCGTCAGTCCCCAGGCCGAGGTCACCGACGTGTTCGGCGAACCGATCCCGCATCTCTATGCGGCCGGCGAGATCATGGGCGGCTTCCATGGCGCCGCTTACATGACCGGCACCTCGCTCGGCAAGGCCACCGTGTTCGGCCGCATCGCCGGTAAGGCCGCGACCCGAAAGGCTTCCTGACGATCGCGGTAAGGTCGCCTGCGAGGAGCGTGAACGGTGTGCGGCTTTGGTACCAGAGCTTTGCGCGCGCGAGCGAGCGCGGTCAGTACGGGGAAGCGCTGCGGGCGGCCGTCCGCATGTCCGCGGATCCCGGGACAGAGGTGGAAATCCACGCCATCGAGCGCGGTGGCGGCGTTGCGGACCAGTACCGCTATCTCGAATACCGGGACACCCGCGAAGTGCTCGACAACGCGATCCAGGCCGAGAAGCTCGGCTTCGACGCCTTCCTGCTCGGCAATATTCTCGACCCCGGTGTCGACGAATGCCGCGAGCTTCTGCACATCCCGGTGCTCGGACTGTGCGAGACGAACCTGCACTTGGCCTGCATGATGGGACGCCGTTACGGCGTCATTACCGTCAACCCGAAGTTCACTCCGCGGATCCTCGAGAACGTCCGGCGCTATGGGCTTTGGCAGCAGATGGCGGCCGTCGAACTGATGCGGGTGACCAGGCTCTCGTCGCTGGCGGCCGGATTCGT
The DNA here is from genome assembly GCA_021799275.1 of Bacillota bacterium. Lineage (GTDB taxonomy): Bacteria > Bacillota > Sulfobacillia > JAJZYS01 > JAJYTV01 > JAJZQO01. The sequence continues at coordinate 76,386 of JAJZAT010000003.1, read as the reverse complement.
CCCCGGTGATGCACAGGCGGCCATTCTTGACCAGTTTCGGACGGCGGCCCGGTCGTGCCTTGCCCAGGGGGCGGAGGTCCTGTTTCCCGCGGGGGGAACCCTCATGGTCCTTTTGAGCTACCTCGGCATCCGGGAGGTCGATGGAGCACCAATCCTGGACGGTATCCCCAGTCTGATCAAGATGGGCGAGACAGCTGTGAAGCTGGGTGGGCTGCTCGGCACCTTCACAAGCAAGGCGTTGACTTACCGACCGCCCGAGGGCGACGTGCTCGCGCAGGTGCACCACTTTTACGGACCGGATGTCTACGCCTGACGCCGGGCGTGTCAGGCGGCGGCGCTGTCGCGTCTTGGGGGGAACGACATGAAGAGTTCGCCGATCCGGTGTGTCATCATGCGAGGCGGCACGAGCAAGGCTCTCTTCCTGCGGGAGGGGGATCTGCCGCGGGATCCGGCCCTGCGCCACCAGGTCATTCTCGCCTTGTTCGGGTCGCCGGACAGGCGTCAGATCGACGGACTTGGCGGTGCCGATCCACTGACGAGCAAGCTGGCGATCATCGGGCCGCCGCGCAAGCCAGACGTCGACATCGACTACACATTCGCGCAGGTCGAGATCGCGGAGCCGGTCGTGGACCTGCGCAGCTTGTGCGGCAACATATCGTCAGCGGTGGGCCACTACGCTGTCTACGAGGGGCTCGTTCGGGCCGTGGAACCGGTCACCGTCGTGCGCGCGTACAATACGAACCTCGATCGCGTGCTCCGCATCGAGGTTCCGGTCTGCGACGGCAAGCCGGTGGACACGGGCGACTACGCCATTCCTGGCGTTCCCGGCACGGGTGCCCGCATCCAGCTGGATCTAGGGGATACCGCGGGTGGTGCCACGGGTCGTCTCCTGCCCACCGGATCGCCGGTCGACCGGCTGCCGGTGGAGGGACTGGGGACCCTCGAGGTGTCGCTTGTGGACATCGGTAATGCGCATGTCTTTGTCCGAGCCGCGGACGTCGGCATGCGCGGCGACGAATCCCCGGACGAGATCGACAGGAGTCCCGCGCTCCTGGAGAGGCTGGAGCGGATCCGCTCCGCGGCCGCGTTCCGCATGGGCATGATCTCCGCACCATCCCGTGGCAAGGCCGAAAGTCCGGCCACGCCCATCATCGGCGTCGTCTCGCCGCCGAAGGACTACCCGCGCTATCTGGGCGAGGGCCAGGTGCGGGCGGCCGAGGTGGATGTCGTCTCGCGCCTAATGTACATGCAGGTGACACACAAGACGTACGCCGGCACCTCCACCGCCTGCACCGGTGTCGCAGCGCATGTTCCGGGCACCGTGGTGCATGAGGTCTTGCGGCCCGAGGCGCGAGGCGCGGTCGCGCTGCGCATCGGCCATCCGGCTGGCGTGATCGAGACGGAGTCCCAGGTAGAGTTTGGGCCGGAGGGGCCTAAGGTGCTGCGAGCGACGCTCGGCCGGACGGCGAGGCGCCTGATGGAGGGGTACGCCTTCGTGCCGGCCCGAGTGTGCGCTGAGGCGCCACATGCGTAGCGCCGCGCCGCAGGCGTCAGGGGGCGGGACGCTCAGGCTTACGCAGCCGGGCACGATCGGGCGGATGCCGATGCGCAACCGTATCGTCCTGGCGCCCATGGGTACGAACTACGGCACGTCGGACGGTCTGGCCTCGGTCCGCGACCAGCTCTACTACGCCGAGCGGGCCAGAGGCGGCGCGGCGATGATCATCACCGAGGCCATGTCGATTTCGGCACGAGCCCGCAACCATACGCGCTCGCTCGGGGTCTTCCACGACCGCTTCATACCTGGCCTGAGAGAGATCGTCGAAGCGGTCCACGCGGAGGGAGCGGTGGCGGTCGGCCAACTGAACCATCGTGGGGGCCTGCTGCGCCGGTCGGTGCTGAACATGGAGCCGGTCGGCCCTTCGCCTTGGGTGAACCCGAATACCGGCGATGCAGTGCGGCCACTCGCCGTCGAGGAGATCGAGGCAATCCAAAGGGACTTCGTCGACGCGAGCCGACGGCTCTGGCGCGCCGGTTACGACGGGGTCGAGATCCATGCCGCAAACGGCTACCTCTTTCAGCAGTTCTTCTCCCGCCGCATCAACCACCGCGTCGACCAGTACGGCGGCAGCTTCGACAACCGCAGCCGCTTCCTGCGCGAGACGATCCGGCGCATCCGGGACGCTCTGCCCGACCTGACCGTCATGGTGCGCATCTCCGTGGTGGAGCACGCCCCTGACGGCTACACGGCCGAGGAGGCGGCGGAACTGGCCCGGGCTCTCCAGGCGGAGGGCGTGGCGGCGCTGGACCTCTCGAGCGGCACGAACGAGCATCCCGATCTTTCGCGTTTCTGCATCCAGCCGCCGTCCGTACCGCGGGGGTACCTGGCGCGCCATGCGGGTCCCGTCAAAGCGGCGGTGGATATTCCGGTGATCCTGGCCGGCCGCATCATCGAACCCGGGGATGTCGAGACGCTGCTCGCCGCGGGGGCGTGCGACTACGTGGCCCTCGGTCGCGCATTGCTTGCGGATGCCTACTGGGTGCGCAAGGCCACGGGCGAATTCTCTACGCCCATCAGGCCGTGCATCTCGTGCAATGTCTGCTTCGAGCGGCTGACAACGGAGCAGGACGTCGCCTGCCTGCAGAACCCGCTGGCGGGCAGCCGCTTCGAGGCGATCGAAAGCGCCGAGCCTCAGGTGGCGAAAGAGGCACTGCCGCACCAGCCCAGACGCGTCCTAGTGATCGGCGCCGGCGTCGCCGGCGTCGAGGCGGCGCGTCATCTCGCGGCCCAGGGACACAGCGTCGAGGTTTGGGAACGACGGCAGCAGCCCGGCGGCCAACTCGTCCTGGCCCTTGTGCCTCCACACAAGGAAGAAGTCCGCGGTGTCTGGAGCTATCGCTGGCAGCAGCTGCAGAACCTTGGGGTGCCGGTTCGGTTGGGCGTCAGTCCGACCCCACAGGCCTTGCGGGAATTCGCCCCGGACCACGTGATCGTGGCCACAGGCGCGACGCCTGTCAGGCCTGCGCTGTTCGAGCAGACGGAAGTGCCCTGCCTTACTGCCTGGGAGGTGCTTGCAGAGCAGGGTCGCATCCCGCCTGGCGCGCGCGTGACCATCGTCGGCGGGGGGCTCGTGGGCGTGGAGACAGCCGAAGTCCTCGCGGGGAGGGGCTGCCACGTGACCGTCCTCGAGATGTTGCCGAAGATCGCGGCGAGCATGCCCCGTAACAACCGAGCCGACCTCCTCCTGCGGCTACGGGCGCAGGGGGTCGCGATGATTACGGACGCCAGGGTGGACAGGGTCGAGGGCAGCAGCCTGCAACTGACCGTCGAGGGGGAGCGGCGAACGCTCGACGGCGGCGACTTCCTCGTGCTGGCGATGGGGGTGCGGCCGGAACGCTCCGTCGTGCCTGTGCTCGAGGATCTCGGGATGTCCTATGTACTCGTCGGTGACTGCAACCAGCCGGGAGATTTTCTTACGGCGATCCGTGACGCCTGGCTGACAGCCATCGCGCTGCCGGCCCAAGGGGAGGAGGGCCCGGCGAGAGAGTCCCGGCGGCACTGAGTTCGAGCGCTCCGTCCATCGCCACTGTGTCACAGAGGAGGGAACCCGATTGCACGAGACCCTGCAACTAGCGGACCATGTCGCGAGCCTCAGGTTCGAGGACGTTCCGACGCCGCTCATCGAGGAACTCAAGGTCCTCACCCTGGACTATCTCGGCGTGGCCCTGCGGGGCTCCTTGACCGATTCCGCGCGCATCGTGGCGGGATTCCAGACGGAGTATGGCGCGGCCCGACCTGAAGCCACGATCATCGGCTCCGGCGCGCAGGTGAGCGCGCAGGCGGCGGCGTTCGCGAACGCGGTGGCAGCCCACAGCATCGAACTCGACGACGTCGACGACCTCGCGCTGTTCCATTTCAGCCCACCGGTGCTGTCGGCCGCGCTCGCGGCGACAGAGGCGGCGGGGCTCGGCGGCAAGGGATACCTCCTGGCCGCCGCCGCCGGCAGCGAAGTCATGGCGCGCGTCTCGAACGCGGCCAACCCGGCCATGCGCGACCGTGGCTTCCACAGTACCGCCACCTGTGGCGTGTTTGGCGCCGCCGCGGCGGCGGCACGCGTCGAAGGGCTTTCGCCAGAGCAGGTGGCCAGCACCTTTGGCATCGCCGGAGCGCACGCCGCCGGACTCATGGAGATGTACGGACCCTCGATGCAGAAGCGCATCAACCCCGGACCGGCGGCTCAGAACGGCGTCGTGGCGGCGCGCCTAGCGCGGCGCGGCTATACCGGTGCCGACACCATCTTCGAAGGTGAGAGGGGCGTCCTCAAGGCTTTCACAGGTGGGGGCGATCCGCGAGCACTCGTCGACCGCCTCGGTACGGAGTACCCCGTGCGGATCGAGTACAAGGCCTATGCCTGCGCAAGGCCGATCCACAACGCGGTCGACTGCGCGCTTGAGCTGCGGCGGCAGGTCGCAGGGCGGCTTGCGGAGATCCGGGAGCTGACGATCTACCGCCATCCGGCCTGGGCCCACTACCACCAGATTCGCAGCCCGCGCAGCCATCACGAGGCGCAGGTCAGCCTGAACCACGCCGTGGCGGTGGCTCTAGTGGAGGGCGCCGCCTTCCTCGACCAGTTCCAGGAAGAGTTCATTGCGCTCCCCGAGGTACAGCGTCTGTCTCGCATGCTGCAGTTCGAGGCCGATCCCGGCCTGTCCCGCGGCGTCTCCTGTAACCTTCGCGTCAAGCTGGATTCCGGCGAGTCGTTTGAGGCACAGGTGGACTACCCGAAGGGCTCCTTGCAGAATCCGATGACGCCGGAAGACCACTGGCGCAAGTTCCTTAGTCTCGCCGGAACCAGGTTTCCGACGTCCCGTCTCGACGCGATCCGGGACGCCGTCGCACACCTCGAGGACGTGGCCGGTATTGGGGAACTGACCGCCCTACTGGCCGACTGATCTTGCGCCGAACCCTCGAAGGAGGCGAGCACTTGGACTGGACGATCCGCCCGCTCTGGATTGGCACCTTGCATCGCAAGCGCTCGAGTTTCCTCTACGCTGGCGGGAGCCCGGAAGCCCTCGACGTGCCAGTCACGGCGTTCCTGCTGGAGAAGGGCGACACGCGCGTGCTGGTGGACACAGGCTGTGACGACCCGCTGACAGCCCATGACGATCACCATCCGTTCGAGCGGCCGCCCGAGCAGCATCTTCTGACCCGGCTCGACGCGCTCGGCGTCGACCCGAAGTCGATCGGTCTCGTGATCCTCAGCCACCTGCACTGGGACCACTGCTACGGCCTCGATCTCCTGCCCGAGGCGCGCTTCGTCGTGCAGGGTAGGGAACTTCGCTACGCTGCGGCACCGCTGCCCTGGCACGCCAGAAGCTACGACTCATTCGTCGTGGGACGCACGCCGCCCTGGGCAAGAACGGCATGGGACGTGATCGACGGGGACCGCGAGCTGATGCCGGGTCTCGGCGTCATGCTCTCGCCCGGTCACACGCCAGGCATGCAGACCGTGACGGTCCAGGCGGCGACGGGACTCTACGTCCTGCCCAGCGACAACGTCCCGCTCTACGAGAACTGGGAGGGCAAGCCGCCGGCATGGCCGCACATTCCGGACACTCACCACTACAGCCTTGCCGACTATTACGAGACCTTCCTGCAACTCGAGCGTCTCGGGGGCCGGCTGCTGCCGCCCCATGACTTCCGCATCTTCGACCGCGAGGTCTATCGTTAGCCGTTTGTCTCGAACGGGGCCATGCGGCCAGGGGAGCAGCCGAACGACCGAAAGAAAGGTGACCGGACGGCAAGCAGTCCTCGGCCGCCCGGATGCGGAGGCTAGCGCCCAAAGCTAGCAGCGGGCCTTGGCTCAAATCGGTGCAGAGTGGTAAAAAGAAATTTCCGTGCAGCAGGAGATGTATACAAGAATGCAGAAGTGACCGACAGAGGTGGAAGTCGGCAGGCCTGCCATGGCACAGGTCGGCAGCGGCCTCGGGTTCGTGGATGCGACGATGTGGCACCTGGAGGTGCACAGGGATGGACGCGTTGGTGGTGGCCGGCGGCGCAGGGGATATCGGCAAGGCGATCGTGCAGCGGTTTACCCGTGAGGGTTGGCCGGTCAGCGTTTGGGACGTCAAGACCCTGACGGGGGCGGAGCCTGCGGTGCAGAGCCTCCTGTGCGACATCACCGACGAGGGGGACGTCGCGGCAGCGCTCGCCGCCACGCAGGCGGAGCTTGGTCAAGTCGGCTGCCTTGTCAACGCGGCGGGGCTTGCCCAGTACGACGATTTTCTCGACCTCCCGACCGAACGCTGGAATCGCATCATCGACGTCAACCTGGCCGGCGCCGCCACGACGGCGCGGGCGGTGCTGCCAGGTATGCTCAGGCGCGGCGGCGGGACGGTGATCAACATCTGCTCCATCTGGTCCCGCATGGCGGGCGTGAAACGCAGTGCCTACATCGCCTCGAAGTGGGGGCTTCTAGGTCTGACGAAGTCGCTGTCGGAGGAGTTCCGCGGTCAGGGAATCCAGTTCGCGGCGATCAGTCCCGGACCGGTCTTGACGGAGATGACCAGGCCCTTCGTCAAGCCGGAGGAGGCGGCCACCTGGATGGAGCCGGCGACGGTGGCGGAGGCGGTCTGGTTCGTGGCATCGCCGGCCGGCAGGGCCGCGGTGGTGGGCAGCGAGATCGAGCTGCTGGGCTGGGGTCGACCGGCGGGGCTCAAAGGTTGATCCGGGCGGTGGCAAAACGAGGAGGCTCGTCGACGTGAGTGAGCGTTCAAGACGACTGAGGAGCCTGATCGAGGCACCGGAGATCCTCATCGCGCCGGGCGTGTTCGACGCCTTCAGCGCCCTGGTCTCCGAGCGCCGTGGTTACAAGGCGGCCCTCATCACCGGCGCGGGAGTGTCGGAAAGCCGCTACGGCTACCCGGACGTCGGGCTCATGGGCCTGCAGCAGAACCTCGACGCGGTCCGCATGTTGGCCCGCATCACCGACATGCCGCTAATCGCAGACGGAGACACAGGCTACGGCAACGCGGTGAACGTGTACCACGCCGTGCGGGACTTCGAGGACGCCGGTGCGGCCGGTCTGATGCTCGAGGACCAGACCTGGCCGAAGCGCTGCGGGCACATGGCCGGCAAGGAGGTCATCCCGGCCGAGGAGATGGTGGAGAAGATCCACGCCGCGGTCGAGGCGCGTCGCGATTCTGAGTTCGTGATCAAGGCCAGGACGGACGCCGCCGCCCCGCTCGGCATCGCCGAGGCGATCCGCCGCGCAAACCTGTACGGCGAAGCGGGAGCGAGCCTCCTCTTCGCCGACGCCCTGCTGTCTGAGGACGACATCGCCACCTTCTGCCGCAACGTGGAGAAGCCCGTCGCGATCAACATGGGGTTCGGCATCCGGTCCCGGCGGACCACGCCGCTCTTGTCGCCCAAGCGCCTTCAGGAACTCGGCGCCGCGGTGGTGGAGTATCCCCGCATGCTTACGGCGGCGACCATCCAGGGCATGATCAACGCCCTCCAGGCGTTCGAGACAACCGTCCGGGCCGACACGGTCCCCGACCGCAGCGACCTCGCGGTCTCGTTCGAGGAGATCAACGAGCTGCTCGGCCTGCCAGGCATCTTCGATCTCGAGCGGCGGTTCGTCGTGAAGGTCTGAACCGCCAGGCGAACCGGCGCAGAGTCCTCGAGGCGGAGGGAGACGCGCATGGAAGAGTTGCAGAGTGCGGTCGTGGTCGTCGGAGCGGGACTAGCGGGCTTTGTGGCTGCCCTCACGGCGGCCGAGCAAGGTATCGAGGTGCTCCTGTGCGAGAAGCAGGACGAAGTGGGCGGCAGCACCGTGATGAGCGGCGGCTCGTTCTGCTTCACCGGCACCGACCTGCAAGCCGCCCAGGGGATCGAGGACTCGCCCGAGCTGCTGCGCGAGGATCTGATCCAGGTCGGGCAGCACCGCAACGACCTCAGGTTGGTCGATCGCTACGTAAGAGACAACCTTGCTGCCTACCATTGGCTCCGGGAGCACGGGATCGAGTTTGGACAGGTCCAGGCGGCCTCGGGACAGTCGGTGCCGCGATCGCATCCGTCCAATCCGAGGCGGGTGATCGACCTTCTGCACGCCGCGGCGCGTCAGGTGCCGAACCTCACCGTGGTCACCGGCGTGACGGCCGATCGTCTCGTGCAAGACCACGAGACGGGTAGAGTCGTCGCTGTCCGGGCGCACGAGGGAGACCAGGAGTTCTTCCTCAGGGCAGAGCGCGGAGTCGTGCTCACGAGCGGCGGCTTCTGCCAGAACAAGGAGATGATCGCGGCGTTCGCGCCCGGCAAGGAGCGTGCGCTGCGCCTCGGGGGACTAGGCAACTACGGTGACGGCCTCAGGATGGCCTGGCAGCTTGGCGCAGGCCTTAGGGATATGCCTTACGTGAAGGGAACCTTCGGGAATCACCCGCAGGCGCAGTCAGGCCATCACACAGCCTGCATGGCGGTCTACAAGGGCGCCATCGCCGTGAACAAGCAGGGCCGCCGATTCGTCGACGAGTCGCTCGACTACAAGCTGCTCGGCGATGCCTGTCTAGAGCAGGAGGACGCGCTCGGCTTCCAGATCTTCGACGAGGCCGTGATGCGTCAGAGCGTGCCGGGCTATCCCATGTTCGACTTCCATCGCCGCATCACCGAGGGTCGGTTGATTACGGCGCCCAGCCTCGAGGAACTCGCCGGTAAGATCGGGATCGACCCCGGAAGGCTCAAAAAGACGGTGGAGAGCTACAACGAGATGGTTCGCGAGGGCCTCGACGATCCTCTCGGGCGAAAGCACCTCACCCACCGGTTCGGGTCCCTCGCTACCCTGGAGGAACCGCCGTTCTACGCCTATCCGTCCACGTCGGCCATCATCGCCACCTATGCGGGCATCACGGTCGACGAAGACGCGAGGGTCCTCGACATCTTCGGGGATTCGATCCCGGGCCTCTACGCCGCTGGCGAGGTCATGGGCGGGTTCCATGGCGCCGCATACATGACGGGTACGTCGCTTGGCAAGGCGACGGTCTTCGGCCGCATCGCGGGCCGAGGGGCCGCGCGGGCCATCGCGTAGCCCGTTTTGTCGTGTTCCCGGCCGCTGGCCGGCCCTGGTCCTTTAGGGGGGTGACGCAGCACGCCGAATTCCAGGTCTGCGCGGTTCCCGGATGGAGACGGAATGAAGCGGGGGAGGTAACCGTATGGCTTGCAAGTTTCGTGCCGGAGTAGGTGTATCCGCCGCCCTGGTGTTCGCGGCATCGACGACGCTCATGGCCCTTCCGATCGCGAGCGCCGCCGTACCTCAGTACCCGACGCGGCCGATCGAGATCATCGTCCCGTACGCCGCGGGTGGTGGCGTGGACCAGACGGCGAGGGCGCTGGCGCCGATCCTGCAGCAGGAACTCAAGGTGCCTGTCATCGTTTCGGACATCCCGGGTGCCGGTAGCATCACCGGCACGAGCGTCGCGTCGGACTCCGTGGCCGACGGCTACACCCTGTTCTTCGACTCGCCGGGCATCATCGATGCGCCCTGGATCGAGAAGGGGGTACCGTTCGGACCGCAAAGCTTCAAGTATGTCGGCCAGATCACGTACATTCCCAACTACCTGGACGTCCCCGTAACGAGCCCATTCAAGACCTTGAAGCAACTGGTCGCCTACGCCCGCAAGCACCCCAACAAGCTGAAGGCTCCGTTCACGGCCGGCTGGCCCAGTACGGACGTGATGGGTGCGGAGTTCGCGTACGACGCGCACCTCAAGTTCACGACCGTGAGCGGCTTTACCGGCGGACCGGCCGAACTGCTGTCCGCGCTCGCCGGTCGAACGAGCTTCAGCTACAACAACACGGGTGAGGTCCTGTCGGACGTCCGCGCCGGCAAGGTGCGCATCCTGGCGACGTCGGCGCCGAAGCGGTCACCCATCTTCCCGAACGCTCCTACGTTCGAGCAGCAGGGCTACCCGGTTGCCGTCGGCGTGTGGCAGGGCCTCGCGGCTCCGGCCAAGACCCCGCAGTACGTGATGAATGTGCTCGATAAGGCGTTGGCCGAGGCCGCCAAGTCGCCCGAGCTCAAGGCCAACTTCGCAAAGATCGGCATCACCGTCGACTACCTGAACTCCGCGCAGACGACCAAGCTGATCTACAGCGAGTACAAGTCGGACGGCCAACTCTTCAAGAGGCTGGGCGTAGCCAAGTAGGAGGTCGGCCCTTAACCCTTCGGCCGCGCGATGGGCCGGGGAGTCGGGCTGGAGAACACCCGAGCTGAGGCGGGCAGGGGAGCCCCTGCCCGTCCGCCCGGGGTGCAAATGAGCGACGAGGCTGCAGGGTGGAGGACGCGGCCCCTTGGCGTTGCGTACCTTCTCCCCGCTTCGACCCTGGCTGAAGAGGGGGTATCGGGGTGACGAGACTCGGGGAGAAGGTCGGCTACGCCGCCATGATCCTGGCTGCTGCCGTCCTGATCTACGTGAGCCGCTCGTACGCCTTGCAGGACGGGGCCTATCCCCACATCGTGCTCACGCTTCTCGCCATCTTGGCCGCCGTCGGGCTCTACCAATCGTTCAGGGCTAGCCGGCAGGACCAGGAGCGGGAGGAGGCGGCCACGCAGCCCGAGCCTGAGCGCGGCGCCATGTGGCCGGTCGTGATCTATATCGGGCTCACCATGCTGTTCATTCTCTCGTGGAATTGGATCGGCACCCTGCCAGCGGTGTTCATCTTCTCGGCGATCCTCGTGGTCTTGAACGGCGAACGCCGCATCTGGATGATCATCGCGCTGCCGGTCGTGCTGACCGCGCTCCTGTATGTGGTGTTTCAGTCCTTCCTCTACTTGCCTTTGCCGAGAGGGTTCTTCTTGAGATGAGGGAGATTCGGTGACTCACCTGATCCTGCAAGGCTTCGCGGCAAGCCTTACACCGCTGAACATCGGCTTGATGGCGCTCGGCGTCGTGATCGGCATCGTGTTCGCATCGCTCCCGGGACTCACGGGAGCCGCCGCCATGACGATGCTCCTGCCGCTCTCCTACGGCATGCCGGCCGTCTCGGCGGTGCTGCTCCTGATCGCGATCTGGAACGCCGCCGTCTGGGCCGGCGCCGTCCCCGCCGTCGTGATGAATATCCCGGGCACATCCGCGGCAGCGGCGACGCTGCTGGACGGCCATCCGCTCGCCATGCAGGGCCACGCCCAGCGGGCGATCCGAACGTCCATCATCGGCGCGTTCGTGGGCAGCATCGCGGCGGCGATCGCGCTCCTCTTCGTCGCGCCACTGATCGGCAACGTCGTGATCTATCTGGGCCCGGCGGAGATCTTCGCCTTCGCTTCGTTCGGCCTCACGCTGGTGGTCTCGATCACGCGGGGCACGCTCTCGAAGAGCATCATCTCCGTGCTGATCGGTCTTTTCATCGGGACGGTCGGCTTCGCTCCTTCCGGGTTCCCGCGCTTCGCCTTCACCCCGAACCTCCTGAGTGGAATTTCGCTGATTCCTGCCCTGATCGGGCTGTTCACCTTCCCGGAGCTGATCAATCTGATCCGGCACAGGCGCCCGCGCATCGTGCAGGTCGAGCCGAGCCAGGAACGGGACCTCTTTCTGTTTCGCGCCCAGGACTGGTCCCGGCATTGGTTCAACTTCGTCCGCTCCGCCGTCATCGGGGTGTTCATGGGCATCCACCCCGGCGCCGGGCCAACCATCTCGAGCTTCATCACGTACAACGAAGCCCGTCGTGTCAACAAGTCTGACCCGCCGTTCGGCGAGGGGAACATTGACGGAGTCATCGCCTCGGACACCGGGGCGAACGCGGCCGTGCTCTCGGGCCTCATCCCGGCCTTCACGCTGGGCATCCCCGGCAGCGTCGATACGGTGATTATCATCGCCGCCCTGACGCTGCACGGGCTGCAGCCTGGGCCGACGTTGTTCATGCAGCACGCACCGTTCGTCTACACGATTTTCGCTGGCGCATTCGTCGCCAACATCCTGATGCTGGTGATCGGTCTCTTCGCCGCGCGATGGACGGCCAAGCTCGCGCTCGTGCCGACGCGCTTCCTGCTGCCGATCGTGACCGTCGTGGCCCTGGTCGGGGCGTTCGCCGTGAACAACAACTGGTTCGACGTGCTGACAGCCCTGCTCGCGGGACTGCTCGGCTACGGGCTGAGGTCCATGGGCATCAGCACTGTGCCGCTTCTGCTCGGCCTGATCCTAGGGCCGATCTTGGAAACCAACCTCTACCAGGCCCTACAGGTCTATGGCTCGCTCTGGTCGGCCATCTTCACGCGGCCGATCGCGCTCGCTTTCCTGCTGCTCTCGGTCGCGAGCCTTGTCCACGCCCTGATTACCAGGCGTCATCACAAGGCCGGTAGCGACGTGGTCTAGCGGCCGCTTTCAGGGCGGCCAGAGATAACGAAGTGGAGGGTCACGTCATGCGTCTTTGGTACCAGAGCTTCGCACGAGCCACGGAATTCGGCCCCTACGCTGAGACCTTGCGGGCGACGATACGGAGCGCCATCGATCCGGGGACGGAGATCGAGGTCCACGGCATCGAGCGCGGCGGCGGCGTCGCTGACGACTACCGCTACATCCAGTACCTCGACACCTCGGAGGTGATCGAGAACGCCGTACGAGCCGAGCGCGAGGGATTCGACGCCTTCCTGCTCGGCAACATCGCCGATCCCGGCCTGCACGAAATCCGCGAGCTCGTCCGAATCCCAGCCCTTGGCCTCTGCGAGACGAGTCTTCATCTCGCCTGCATGATGGGCCGGCGCTACGGCATGATCACGATCAACCCCAAATTCGCCACCCGCATCCTCGAGAACATCCGCTACTACGGCCTAACGGAACAGCTCGCATCGGTCCAGCGCATGAGCATTCCCAAGATCACCTCGCTCGGCGACGGGTTCGAGCCCGGACCGGCGCAGGACGCCATCGTCGCGCAGTTCACCGACGCAGGGCGCAGGTGCATCGCCGATGGGGCGGAGGTGCTGATCGCGGCCGGTGGCGTCGTGATGCAACTTCTAAGCCGCAACGGCATCCGCGACATCGACGGGGCGCCAATCCTGGACGGGGTTCCGGCCCTGATCAAGACGGGCGAGATGGCCGTGAAGCTGCAGGGCATCCTGGGTACCTTCACGAGCAAGGCGCTGACCTACGCGCCCCCGACGGGAGGCGTGCTCGAGGAGGTCCGCCGCTTCTACGGCGACGAGATCTACCGCTGAGATCACGGCATGACATTCCGGCTCCTCGGAGGTCAGAGCAATGAAACTTTGGCACCAGAGCTTCACCGTGCTCGACAGCGTGCCGGCCTATCGGGCGGTGCTCCAGCGGGAGTTTCGCCGCCTGGCCGCTCCCGGAACGGAAGTGGTGATGCACGGCATGGACCCGGGCACCTACCTCACCGCCTACCCCGGCGAAGACATCCGCTACGTCTACGTGCAGGGCCTGCACGCGCAGCAGATCCTGCGCAACGTCCGCCAGGCTGAGCGTGAAGGCTACGACGGCTTCATGATCAGCACCCTGCCGGACGCGGGGCTCGTCGAGGCGCGCACCCTCGTAGATATTCCGGTGGTCGGCTACGGGCAGTCCAGCATGCAGGTGGCCGCCATGTCCGGCTATCGCTTCGCCATCGTCTGCATGATCAAGGAACTCGTGCCTCTCTACGACGCGAACGTCCGGCGCTACGGGCTTGGCGGCCAGTTCGTCGGTGCCCACTGGCTCGGCATGGAGTTCGCCGAGGTGTCGAAGGGCTTCGACCACCCAGGGCCTGTGGTAGAGCGACTCGAGGCGAAGGTTCGGGAGCTCGCGCAACTGGGGGTCGAGGTGGTGATCCCGGGCGAGGCTGTGCTGAACGCAGTGATCCAGAAGGCGGACCTCAGGCGCATTGGCGATGTGCCGATCGTGGACGGTCTGGCCGCCACGCTCAAGACTGCGGAGATGATGGTTGGACTGCAGCAGCTAACGGGGCTCCGCCACGCGCGGGTCAGCTACTTCTCGAAGAGTCCGCCGGAAGGCCGCCTGGACGAACTGGACCGCGCCTACGACTGGCCGCGCTCGGCGACACCCTGAGGAGGATGGCCATGCATCCGAAGGTAGGATTCATCGGCCTGGGCGAGGTTGGCTCGTCCTACGCCAGGGCACTGGTCGAGGGAGGACTTCCGCAGAGGCAGGTCCGGGCCCTCTACCTCGGCGGGCGCCCAGGAGCGGACCCGGACCGCGCGGCCGAGCGAGCGCGGCGGGTGGGTGTCGCGTTCTACGAGGATCCGGCCGCCTTCGCCGCGGGGCTCGACCTTGTCGTGAGCGCCGTGAGCCCCCAAGGCGCACAGGGAGTCGCCGCGGCCATCGCGGGATTCCTGGCCGGGCCGCAGCTGTTCCTCGATGTCAACTCGGTCGGCCCCAAGACGAAGGCGACCGTCGCGCAGACCCTCGAGGCGCGAGGTGTACGCACGGCTGACGGAGCGATCATGGGCGCGCCTGCCTCGTCCGGCCGCATCACCCTGACATTGTCCGGGCCCTGCGCGGCCGAGGCGGCCGGGATGCTCGCGCCGTATGGAGCCGAGGTGGACGTGGTGGGAGATAGAGTCGGCATGGCCGCGACCCTGAAGATGGCCAGAAGTGTTGTCATGAAAGGGTTCGCGATGTTGCTGATCGAGGCGCTCTGGGCCGCTCGGAGGGCTGGCGTGGAGGAGCAGGTGCTGCGCGGTATCGATGCGTCGATCCACCAGAGGGACTTCGACAACCTGGTGCAGCGTTTCGTCTGCGGCAGCCTCCAGCATGCCGGACGACGCGTGGGCGAGATGGAGGAGGTCGAGGCGTTCCTCGAGGAGCTTGGGGTGCCGGCGGAGATGACGAGGGCGACCAAGGGCCGCCTGCGTTACCTGGCCTCGCGCGACCCGGCCTGGCACGAGAGGCCGTTCGACCGCGTCGATCTCGCGCTCGACGCTCTCCTGGCCGATGCGGATGGAGGGAGCGGGAATGCCGGCTGAGGCGACTCTGACGGGGGCCATCGACCTTCACCTGCACCTCGGTCCAGACCCGTACGTGTCGCGTTTCTACGACGTAGAGGAGGCTGCGGCGCAGGCGGAGCGGCACGGCATGGGCGGTTTCGTCTTCAAGAGCCACAGTTTCGGCACGGCACCACTGGCGCAGGTGGTGGCGCAGAGGCACCCGACGCTCGTCATCGCCGGCGGCATCACGCTCGATCCGCCGAACGGCGGCCTCAATCCGAGAGCCGTCGACGTCGCTGCACGACTCGGCGGGAAAGTGGTCTGGATGCCGACCTCCGGACACTTGCGGGTCACGCGGGAGGACGATCCAGCGAAGCTCCTGCCGGGCATGCCGGAGATCCTCGAGCTGATCCGCGACCACGACATGATCCTCGCGACGGGGCACCTGCCCGCCACCGAACTCATGCCGCTGGTGCGGCACGCCACAGCCATCGGGGTCCGCAAGGTGGTGGTGACGCACGCCATGAACCGGCGCGTAGGGCCGGACCTCCCGCTGGAGGCCCAGCGGACGCTCGCCGGACTCGGCGCTTGGATCGAGCACTGTGCCACGGTACTGGCGGAGCCGAAGGCTGTCGCGGAGCTGGATCTCGTGGCCGCCATCCGCGGCGTCGGCGAGAAGCAGATCGTGCTGTCGAGCGATCTTGGTCGCCAGGATCACGGCGATCCCATCGAGGGCTTTGCCGCGTTCCTGCGCCGCCTCGCCGTCGCAGGCATCGCGCACGCGGCCATCCGCCGCATGGCTTGCGAGACGCCGAGACGCCTGCTCGAAGCGTAGTTCCCAACCTTGCAGACAGGTGAGAGAGACATGTCGACGCCCAGGACGCTTCTGAACGTGCCCCCGCAGGCGCTTGCCCTGCTCGCCACGGGCATCATGGCCCAGATGGGCGCCGCACTCGTCCAGCAGGGCGTCGCCATCATCTCCCTGCGCATCCGGGCCAACATGAACCTGGACCTCAGCCAGATGGGTCTCCTGTCCTCGGCGACCCTCGCCGGCGTCTTCGTTGGGATGCTCGTCGCTGGCCGGCTGGTGGATCGTCGCGGTCCCCGCTGGCTGCTGACGCGAGGCGTGGCCGTGATGGCCGTGTTCGTCGTTCTGGCCGGGCTGATTAGATCCTACGTACCGCTCCTCGCCGTGCTGTTCGCGATTGGCGTCACATCCGCCGCAGTGCCGCTCTCGAGTTCCCGCTCGATCTTCGAAGGCTTCCGCCATTCGGCGCGCGGCCTGGTGATGTCGCTTCGCCAGACGGGTGTGCCTATCGGCGGCATCCTGGCTGCACTCCTCCTACCCTTTGCGCTCACCCGCCTGCCGCTGCGCCTGGTCTGGGTGGGCCTAGCGCTGGTGCTGGTCCTGACGAGCGCAGTCTTCTTCTTCCAGCTGCCTCGCAAGTGGCAGTCCCGAGCCGCGGGAGGGCAGGCGCTCAGTGGGATCCTGCCTGCCATCTGGCCGACTCTGCTGAGCTGGATGCTCGTGTCGGGCCAGTACACCGTGATCGCCTACATCATTCCGGATCTGCACGCGAACCTTGGCTGGACGACGGCGCTGGGTGGGCTAGGTCTGGCGGTGGCCCAGGTGGGCGGAATCACCGGGCGCCTGATGGCGGGCACCTTGACCGATTTCGCCGGTGGCCGGAGGGCACCTGTCCTGATCGCCCTCGCGTTCCTGGCCAGCCTCGCCAGCGCCGGCGTTGCGCTCCTGCCGCACGGCATCGGCGTCATCCCGGTACTTGTCGTGCTCTTCCTGCTGGGGCTGGGCACGATCGGCTGGTCTTCGACGACCAATCTCTGGGCGGCTGAATGCGTGCCACTGGCCCGTTCCGGCGAGGCCATGAGCTGGCCGTCAGCAGCTTCGTTCCTCGGTTCCGCGCTTTATCCACCCCTCTTCGGCCATGTCATCGACCTGACGCACCGCTTCAGCGACGCGTGGTTTGCGCTCGCCCTCTGGCTGGGCCTCGCGGGTCTGATCGTGGCGTGGCTGGTCGCGACGAAGCGGGATCTGCCGCGCCTGGGCGAGGCGGCCGCACCGCTGCCCGGCTAGGCTGGGCGGATCACGAACCGACGAAAGGAGACCACGCCCATGGGCATGACGATCACCGAGAAGATCTTGGCGAGACGTTCCGGACACGAGCACGTGCAGCCGGGAGACCTCGTCGTGGTCGATGTGGACCTAGCCAGCATCGATGACGTCCAGTTCTCGATCTTCGCCGAAACGTTCGATCGCCTGGGTGGCAAGCCATGGGATCCAGAACGCGCGATCGCCATCTCGGACCATTACATGCCGCCCTCGGGGCTGGACGAGGCGGAGATTGTGCGCGGGCTCGTGGCGTTCTCCAGAGAGCATGGTCTTCGGACGGTGACGGACTACGGCATCAAGCACCAGTTCTTTCTCGACAGCGGCCTGCTCGGCGCCGGGGACATCCTGGTTGCGACCGACTCCCACACCAACACGTCCGGTGCGATCGGCGCGCTAGCCGTGGCGCTTGGGCCGACGGACGTTGCAGCCGTTTTCGCGACCGGCAGGACCTGGATGCGCGTGCCGCCCACCATCCGCTTCGAGATCGATGGGGAGCTGCCGCCGGCGGTCATGGCGATGGACGTCGGTCTCAGGCTTCTGGGGGAGCACGGACGGCACGCCGCGACCTACAAGGCGATCGAGTGGGCGGGAACGACGATCAGGGGCATGGGGATTCCGGGTCGCATGACGCTCTGCAATCTTTCGACCGAATTCGGGGCCAAAAACGGCATTGTCGCCGTGGACGAGGTGACGCGCAACTACCACGCCGCCCACGGCAAGCCGTGCGCTGAACTCGAGAGCGACCCTGACGCCGGCTTCGAGGCCGTGCACCACTACGATGCGGGCAACTTCGAACCTGTCGTGTCGACCCCGCCCAATCCGGCGAACGTCCACCCCCTTGGGGAGGTGCGCGGCATCCGCATCGACCAGGCCTACCTGGGCAGCTGCACCCACGGCACGATCGAGGATCTCAGGGTGGCCGCCGAGGTGCTGCGTGGGCGACGCATTCACCGGGACGTGCGCCTTCTCGTAACTCCCGCCACCGTGCGGGAGTACCGTCAGGCGTTGGCGGAGGGGCTGATGGAGGTGTTCACCGACGCCGGGGCCGTGGTGTGCTCGCCGGGCTGCGGCTCCTGTCCCGGCATCCACGAGGGAACGCTCGCCCGGGGCGAGGTGCGGATCTCGACGCAGAACCGCAACTTTCGCGGGAGATCTGGCCACCCGGATTCGCAGGTCTATCTTGCGTCACCGGCGACGGTCGCGGCCTCCGCGATTGCTGGGGAGATCCGCGCGGCGGGGGAGGTGTAGAGCATGGAGACAATCCGCGTAGGAATGGCATGGACTTTCGGCGATGACGTGGACACGGACGCCATCATTCCGTCGATGTACCTGGTCGACCGCGACCCTTCGGTCTGGGCTGCCCACATCATGGAGGGCGTCATGCCGGACTTCTCCCGCAGGGTGGAGGCGGGCGACTTCGTCGTGGCCGGACGCAGCTTCGGTTCGGGATCGTCGCGCGAGCACGCCGCGATCGGACTGAGGCATGCGGGCGTGGCGGCGGTGTTCGCGGAGTCGATCGCCCGCAACTTCTACCGCAACGCGTTCAACAACGGTCTCGTCGCCCTGGAGGTCCCGGGCATCGCGGGCTTCGCCCGGACAGGCGACCGGCTGGAAGTCGACCTCGAGCACGGCCGCGTACGCAACGTTCGCACGCAGGCCGAGATCCAGGCCACACCCCTGCCGGCCTTCCTGATGGACATGGTGGCGCAAGGGGGGCTCCTGCCCTGGCTACTCGCGGGGGGAGGCTGGCGGCGCACCGACCAGGCGTGAGCCGGATGTCAGGAGGCGAGGCGACGAGGAAGTGAAGCGGCTGCTGCCTGACCCGGCCGAGCGAAGGCGAGATCCCATGATACGACCCGCAGGCTCCGGTCTACACAGGAGGCGATTCGATGAACCAGTTTGATCTGACAGGCCAGGTGTCCCTCGTTACAGGCGCGTCTGCGGGCGGGCTCGGCTACCATTCGGCGCTTGCCCTTGCGGAACACGGCTCGGATGTATACCTCGCCGACCAGGCGTCAAGGAAGGAAGACCTTGAGCGGACCAAGGCGGCGGTCGAGGGCCTGGGGCGGCACGCCGAGATCGGCTTCGTCGACGTTGCCGACGAAGGCGCGGTCGATGCGATGGTCACGGCGGCCTTGGACACGTTCGGCAAGATCGATGTCCTTGTGCACCACGCCGGCGTGATGCTGCGCAAGGATGCGTTCGAGATGACCCTGCCCGAGTGGCAGCGCATCGTGGACATCAACCTGACCGGCACGTGGCTTGTCGACCGCCGCGTCGCCCGCGAGATGGTCAGGCAGAAGCGCGGCAAGGTCATCAACACGTCGACGCTCTACACGAACATCGTGGGCCCCTTGCCCGAGTCCGCCTACTACGCCTCCAAGGCGGGGGTTGCCAACCTGACGCGAGGACTCGCGCTGGAATGGGGCAAGCACAACATCCAGGTCAACTGCGTCGCTCCCGGCGTCTTCTACCCGACCCAGATGACGGGACCGCTCGGGGCGCAGCCCGACCGGCTCGAGTGGATGCGGCAGAGGACCTTCCTAGGGCGGCTGGGCAACCCGGAGACGGACCTGCGCGGTCTCGTCGTCTTCCTGGCCACCGCCGCGTCGGATTACGTCACCGGCCAGGTGATCTTCGCCGACGGCGGCTGGACCGCATGGTGATTGCCAAGTCGGCTCGATGAGGAGTGGAGAGATGTCCGTCGAGATCACCTGGGTAGCGCACTCCACGGTGGAAGTGCGCAATGCGCAGGGCCTTTGCCTCGTGATTGATCCTTGGTACAGCAAGAGCCCCGTGGCGAAGGCGGCAGCACCTGAGCATCCCGGATTCGCGCTTGTCACGCACGATCACTGGGATCACGTGCAGGACGTCCCGGCCTTCGCCAAGAGCGGAGCCAAGATCGTGACCCAACCGGAGACGCTGGCGCGGCTGTCCCGCGAGGAGGGCGTCGCCGAGGATGCCTTCCTCACGATGAACCTGGGCGGCACGCGGAGGCTCGCGGATGGCGTCGAAGTCACCATGATCCCAGCCCTGCACACCTCGCGTAGCGGCCTCGCCAGCGGCTACATCGTCAAGGTGGACGGATTCACCTTCGCCCACCTCGGGGACACCGCGCTCTTCTCGGATCTTGGGCTCTACGGCGAGATGTACGCCATCGACCTGGCCATGGTGCCGATCGGCGACCACTTCACCATGGGCCCTGGGGCCGCGGCGCGGGCGGTCACCTACCTCGGCGCGCGGCTGGCCCTGCCGCTGCACTACGGCACCTTCCCGGCCCTCGTGCCGACGGCGGAACCGTTCGTCGAGGCGCTGCGCCGGGAGCGGCAGGGTGCCGAGTGTTGGGTGCCGGAGATCGGCGGACGGCGTACGTTCTAGATTTCGGCTGAAGGAGGCACGGGAGCGATGGAAGGGCATTACGACATCATCGTCGTCGGAGCGGGCGTTGCGGGACTCTCGACGGCGCTGGCCTGCGTCGAGCAGCTGGTGGAGGCCGGGGCGGAGGACGTGTCGATCGCGGTGCTTGAGCGCTCTTCGCGCGAGATGCGCGGCGGCAGTTCGCGGTGGACCGGAGCCTATCTGCGCATGGCCGACAACAACACGGTCAGCGAGCACTTCGTCGAGGACATGATGGCCTTCTCCGAAGGTTACAGCGATGAGAAGATCGTACGCAGGCTGGCCGCCGAGGCGCCCGCCGCGCTCGACTGGCTGGCGCAGCAGGGCGTCGCGTTCGAGCACCTGCCGACGATCTTCCTTACGGCTGCGCGTCCCCGCCTGCTGCCGGTCGGGGGTGGCAAGGCCGTCGTCGAGAGGCTTGCCGACAAGGTCGAGTCGTACGGCGTCGAAATCCTCTACGAGACGGCCTTCCAGCACATTGTCTACGAGAGCGGCGGGATCGTGGGCGTACAGGTCGGCACCCAGCAGGGCCCGGCGACCATCGGGACCAAGGCGGTCGTGCTGGCGTCGGGCGGCTTCGAGGGGAACCCCGAGATGCTGGCCCGGTACTTCCCACACCCGGTGCATCGGTTGCGCAACATCTCTCCTGGCGGCGAACAGAACAAGGGCGAGGGGATCGAGGCGGCCCTTGCGCTCGGCGCCAAGCCCGCGGGCGAGTACAACTCGTTCCACGCGGAGCCTGTGGACCCGCGCAGCAGGATGCCGGAGGCGGTCGTCATGCTTTTCCCGTACGGCATCCTCGTCAACAAGCTGGGCGAGCGCTTTGTCGACGAGGGCGAGGACAGCATCGACGAGACCTACGAGCGGATCTCCCGCACGTTCCTGACCCAGCCCGGCCAGACGGCCTACTGCATCTGCGACCAGCAGGTGTTCGAGATCCCGAATTACCATCACGCGCTGGGCACCGATGTCGAGCCGGTCACAGCCGCCACAGTGGAGGAGCTAGCGGAGAAGCTCGGCCTACCGGCCGCAGCCCTCTCCCGCACCATGGAGGACTACAACAGAGCAGCGGCCCACAACGCGACCGCCGACTTCCAGCCGCTGCGCAAAGACGGCAACGCAGCGCGCGGCATCGCACCCGCGAAGTCCAACTGGGCCATGCCATTGACGAAGACGCCTTACGTGGCCTGGCCTCTCGTCTGCTCGATCGTCTTCACCTACGGCGGCATCGCGACCGACACCGAAAGCCGGGTGCTCGACCGCGACGATCGGCCGATCCCGGGACTCTATGCGGCGGGCGAGATCACCGGGCTCTACTACGGCAAGTATCCCGGGGCCACGTCGTTCCTAAGGGGTGCCGTGTACGGCCGCATCGCAGGCCGCAACGCCGCGGACTTCGCTGCGGGCAGGGGCTAGGCCACGTATCGGTTCCCGCGAACCTTCCTGAGGCTCCCGCCAGGTCGGGAGCCTCAGGACCTGAAGAACGGAGGGGTCTCGAGTTGGATATCCTCGTTACCCTCAAGTGGATTCCGGACCCCGAGCTTCCCGACGCCCTCCTCACCTTCGAGGACGGCCGGCCGGGCGCGCGTGTGCCCCACACAGTGGGCCTCTTCGACAAGATCAGCCTTGAGGTGGCACTCGCCCTGCGGGACCATCTGCTGGAGACCCGGGTGCGCTGCGTCGCGATCGGTCCCAAGGACGCGACGGAAGCCCTGCGCGTCGCCTTGACCTACCTCGTGGACGACGCGCGGCGCATCGACGTCGACTGCGCATTGGACAGCATGACGGCGGCGCGCGCTCTAGCAGCACACCTCGCGGGTACCGGTCAGCCGGATGTCGTCTTGGTCGGTGAGCAGTCCGGGGACTGGGATCAGGGTATCTTCGGGCCTGCGCTCGCTGCGCTCATGGGCGTGCCGTTCGTGCCCCGCCTCCTGAGTGTGAACCCGGACGGGAAGGGCGAAATGCTCGTCGACCACGTGGTGGACGAGCACACCGAGGAGACCGTGCGCTTGCCGCTGCCCTTTGTCGCCAGCGTCACGATGATTCCCCACCTCAAGCTGCGCCAGCCGAAGCTCAAGGACATGATCGCCGCGAAGCGCCGCGAGGTGCTGGTCGAGACGGTGGAAGTAGTGCCGGCGCTCTCCCTTGCCAGGCTCGAGAAGGCGCCGCGACCGCAGAAGAACTGTAGGTTGCTCGATGGCACGCTCGAGGAGCAGGTAGCGAAGGCCCTGGACGTGCTCGCAGAATGGAGGTCCGCCCAGTGATCGGCGCCATCGTGCTGAGCCCCGCGGATGCCGCCTTGCCGACGACTCTCGCCGGGCGTTTTCCTCTGGAGGAGATCCTCGGCATCTGGCTCGTCCCGCCGCGGGAGGCGTGGACGGGCGACACGGCGCTGATCTTTGAGGCACCGCCGTCTGCCGCCGCTCGCGAGGTGGTGAGGAACATTCTGCCCCAGATCGAAGGCGGTCGGCTGCACGCCATCTACCTCCGGGACGGGAACCTGCAACGTGAGATCGCGGCCGGACTCGCCGTGGGACTCGAGGGCTCGTGCCTGACCGGTTGCGACAGCGTGAACCAGGGGGAGGACGGCACGCTTTGCGCTGCGATGAAGCCGTTCGCCGGTCGTGCTGAGGCGGAGATCGAGGTGGTGCGCCTACCGCTGGTGGCCACCTTGCGAGACCGGGAGGACGTGGAGAACGGTGCGCTGCGGGCCGCGGCGCCCGCCAGGGACGTAGCCTGGCTGGAGGCAGCGGAGCCCGCCTGGACAACCGTGGAGCGACGGGCGAGCCAGGCGTCCGGCATCGATATGGCCCGCTACATCGTCTCCGGTGGCTTGGGCCTTGGCCGCCTGGAGTCCTTCGAGAAGCTGACCCCACTGGCCGAGTTTCTGGATGCGAACGTGGGCGCCACCCTCGCAGCAGTGGAGGCAGGCTGGGCCGGACCGGAAGAGCAGATCGGGCAGACGGGCAACACCGTGCGCCCCGAGATCTACTTGGCGATCGGCATTTCGGGTGCCCCGCAGCACGTTTCTGGGGTATATGCGAAGCACATGCTCGCTGTGAACAAAGATCCCGGCGCGCCCATCTTTCATGTGGCGGACGTCGGGATCGTGGGAGACGCGACCGGATTCGTCGAGGCACTAACCGCGGCGCTGCGCCATGCTTCGGCTACTCCGACACCTTGAATCGCTGGGACTCCTCGAGAGCGACCAGGGCGCTGCGGACGGAGGCGAAGCTTTCCTCGATGTGGATGCGCATGGCCTCCGCCGCCGCGTCGGCGTCGCAGGCGGCGAGAGCTCTCAGAATGCCCTCGTGCTCCTCGACCGCGTGGTGCGTCCTCTTCGCCCTGCCAGTGCTCAGGTAGCGATAGCGCGAGATGAGCACCTGGAGATTTGCGAGCAGACGCAGGTTGATCGGATTGTCCGCAATCTGGTGCAGGATCGCGTGGAAGCTGCCGCCGCTGTCGGCGACGTCCTTCGACGGGTCGTTCTCGTCGGTGAGCATCTGCCCATAGGCCCTCTCGAGCCGCGCGAGGCCCTCCGACGTCATGTTCAGGCACGCTTCCCGGGCTGCCAGTTGCTCGAGGACGGAGCGCACCGCGTACAGTTGGGTCGCTTCCCTCAGCGATACGTTTTTGACGTTGATCCGGCCATTGTCGGCCCTTTCAATGAGTCCCTCCGTGGTCAGTCTTTGCAAGGCTTCCCGCAGCGGCGTGCGGCTGACGTTGAGCGACGACGAGAGCTGCTCCTCCGACAACATCTGGCCCGGCGCCAGGGCACCGCGCGATATGGCCGTCCGTAGCGAGACGTAGATGAGATCGCGAACCGATTGGCGATGTCCCTTGAGGGATAGTTCGGTGTCACTCATGGCACAATTCTACACAAAGAGGGGGATAATACCAGAGTCCGGGCGACACAACCCGTCGGCTCCTGCATCTTACTCTTCCACCTTCTGCCGCGGAAGCTGGTACCAGAGATCGTCGAGCTCCTGGAGTTCCTCAGGGCCGAGGGGGCCCAAGGCCGAGGCCGCAAGCGACTGCTCAAGTTGATCGGGGCGGCTCGCCCCGATCAGTGCGACGCTCACGCCTGGCTGGTGCATGACCCAGCGCACCGCCGTCGTCGCCATGTCCCAGCCGCGGTTGGCGCAGAAGGTGCGGAAAGTCTCCACCGCGGCGAACGCGGCCTCGTTCCAGTAGCGGCCACGATAGCGCTCGCCCGGCTTGGCGATCCCGCCGAGCGCGAAGCGCGTCCCCGGCTCGACCTCCTGGCCCCGGCGGTAGCGGCCGGTCAAGAATCCACCGGCCAGCGGGTTGTAGGCGATGATGCCGACGCCAGCTTCCCGGCAGAGCGGAACGAGCTCCGTCTCGATCGCCCTGTAGAGCAGGTTATAGCGTGGCTGCACGCTCACGAGCGGGTCGAAATCCCTTCGATCGGCGATCGCGAGAGATCTCTGGACCTGGTACGCAGGCCAGTTGGAGACGCCGACATAGCGCACCTTGCCTTGCCGGATAAGATCATCGAAAGCCCTGAGCGTTTCCTCGAGCGGCGTGGCTCGATCGAACTGGTGGGCCTGGTAGAGGTCGAGATAGTCGGTACGAAGGCGTCGCAGGCTGGCCTCGACCGCCTCCATGATGTGCTTGCGGCCGAGTCCTTGATCGTTGAGTCCAGGACCCATGACGCCATGGCACTTCGTGGCCAGAACGACTTCCTGCCTGTGCCCCTTGAGCCACTCACCGAGGATCTCCTCGGTCAGCCCGAACTCCGAACGCGTTCTCCCCAGGGGATACACGTCGGCCGTGTCGATGAACGACACCCCGGCCGCCACTGCCCTGTCAAGGATCTGAAACGACGTCTTCCGGTCCGACTGGAGGCCGAATGTCATCGTGCCAAGTCCCAAACGGCTGACTTTGAGACCGGATGCGCCGAGCCTGCGCACCTCCACGCCGGTTCCCCCTTGCACTGCGGCAGCCGCGAGCCTAATCTGCCACCTGAGTGATGTTTCTTCTTCTACCTTGCCCCGCACAAAACCTCCAGATTGGATAAGTGTATGCAGTTCTTCGGGCAACCCTGTCCGTCGCAGTAGGCGCCCCGGGCCCGGAGCGGTGTAGACGGGCATGCCGGCGTACAACGGGGAGCACCCTGTTCGGCCAGGATAGCGAGGGGGAGGAAGCACCTTGGAGCACTATTTCAGCGCGGAACCCGGCGTGGCTTCCCAGAAGCGGGAGGTGCGCTTCACGGTGTTTGGTGAGGAATACCGCTGCACCACCGACGCGGGCGTCTTTGGCAAGTCCGGTCTCGACGAAGGATCGAGGCTTCTCATCGAGCACGCCGCTGCCTGGCCCGCCGCGCGCGTCCTGGACCTCGGTGCCGGTTGGGGCCCCGTTGGGGTCGTCGTCGGCCACCGCCACAAGGCGGAGGTCTGGGCGGTCGAGAGCAATGCGCGGGCTGCCGCTCTCTGTGAGCGCAACCTCGAACGCTTTGGCGTCGAGCATCGCGTCGTGCTGGGCGACGGCCTTTCGGCGATCGGTGACGAGCGTTTCGACCTCATTCTGCTGAACCCGCCGATCCGTGCCGGCAAGAAGGTCTACTATCCCTGGCTGGGGGGGAGCCGGGAACACCTGCTGCCGGGTGGCTCGCTCTGGGTGGTGGTGCGCAAGGACCAGGGCGCCCGCAGCCTGCGCGACGAACTCTCGAGGCACTTCAGCCGCGTCGACGATGTTGCCATGGACAAGGGCTATCGGCTCTACCGTGCCAGCTGATCGGCGATGAAGCCGGCCGCGACGTCCAGAATCTGCGCCTGCAGGCGCAAAGGCGCTGCGTGGAGCGGCTCGTGCCCGAGACCTGGATAGATCTCGCAGCGGACTTCCCGTCCCAGCGTTGCGAGCGCGCGGGCGAGCTCCCGCGCCTGATCCGCCGGCACGACGCCGTCCTCCTGCCCATGCAGGAGCAGCAGGGCCGCTTCGATGCGGTTGGCCCGCAGCAGGGGCGAACCCTCGAGGTATGGCCCTGGCACCTGCCAGGGTGGCGGCAGATCGTCGATGCCAGTGGCCGAAGGCAGATCGCCGCTGCCCCATAGGCTGAC
The DNA here is from genome assembly GCA_021799275.1 of Bacillota bacterium. Classification (GTDB taxonomy): domain Bacteria; phylum Bacillota; class Sulfobacillia; order JAJZYS01; family JAJYTV01; genus JAJZQO01. The sequence goes on along the minus strand of JAJZAT010000003.1, from coordinate 49,852 downwards.
GAGATCCGTCGGCGCGCCCAGGGTCGCCGCAGCCAGGAAGGTGCTCGACAGGGTGAGCAGCAGGAGGGCGAGGTATCCGGCCCGGCCCTCACCGAGGAGCGCGAGCCTCGAGCCGTCGACCGCATGTCCCTGCACGACGTCCGCCACCAGGTCGCGCACCCGCGCCTCGGTGCGCCCCGGCTCGCGTACGGCCCGCGACATCTCCGCGGGCTCGAGCGGTACGCGCAGGACGGCGACGCCGCGGCCACAGAGAACCTGCGCAAGCAGGCTCGACGAGCCGCCGGTGGCGGCATCCCCGACATCGCCCAGGATCACCGCAAGCGGCGCGGCCGTTTGTGTGGGGGGCAGCAGCAGGGCGGCTCCACAGGCCGTTCGCCCGACGGGACTTGGCGGCGTGAACGCCACATCGGCAAGCAGTAGCTCGTGGTGATCGCTGCGCAGGGCGACACGGCCGTTCTCGTCGCGCAGCAGGATCTCCGGCGGCTGGTCCGGCGGGCCGGCCAGCAACACGGTCCGCTCGCCCGACGCGTTCGCGGCGAACGACTGGATCCTGAGGCCATGGGTCTGCTCGACGTGCCACCGCCCGAGCGGCAGGCTGCAACGCGCCAGCACGTCGGCCTCCGGGGTGTGCAGGAGACCCAGGAGCGACTGGCCGTCGCCGGTCACGAAGAGGTCCGGGCTGGTCTGGCGGCCCGGCATCAGGTAGGGGAAAAAGGCGTCAGGCCACGGTGCCTGCGAAACCATCCCGGATGCGCCGCGCAGTTCGATCCGCCACAGGGCCGGCCCCTCACCCTCGGTCGTCCCGAGGGCGTAGATCGCTTCGCCGTCCGGCGAGAACACGGGTCTGGCCCAGCTATGGGCCCAGGGCGTGAGACGGTGCCAGCTGCCACCGTCGACGGGTACCAGCGCGATGGCGGCGGAGCCGTCCGGGGCCACGAGGACGCAGGCGATATGGCGCCCTCCGGGCGCGAAGGTAGGGTCACGGTGGTCGAGATCATCGTCGCTCAGCTGTCGCCACGTGCCGTCGAGGTCGAAGCGGTAGAGCTGCCGGGCGGTCCGACCACCTGGTCCGACCGGTGAGAGAACGGCCATCTGGCGCCCATGCGGGCCCCAGGCATAGTCGCTGACGCCGTGTCCCAGCGCCGTGAGCTGCAGGGCCTCACCGCCGGACAGCGGGAGCAGATGGACCTGGTCGGCACCCGCGTCCTGGCGCAGAAAAGCGAGATGCCGGCCGTCCGGGGCGTACCACGGCCTGCGGTCGCGGGCGCCGTGCGTAAGCGATCTCGGCGTGCGATCGTCGAGGCCGAGCCGGTAGATGGAACTCGAGTAGCCGCTGGAGCGTTGGTCCGCTTCGGCAAGACTGTAAGCGACGGTCTGGCCGTCCGGGGCGATGGCGACATCGCTCAGGCGGCGCAGGTGGAAGATGTCCCTAGGGCGAAATGCCCGCAACGCTTGTCGCCTCCTGGCTCAAACGGTCTAAAATCGATCTTCGAGGTCGATCGCGGACATCCCTCGCTGGCTTCGAACCGGAATCGCCAGCCGGCTGTACTTCGCCAAGAGACAAGGAGATCGCCTATGCCTGAACTGCCCGAGCGCGCACTCGTGGTATACGCGGGACCCAGGCGCGGCGCCGACCTCAGCTTCTACCTCGAGGAACTGCGCGGCCTCTGCGAAGCCGCGGGGGCGGAGGTGGCGGGGGAGATCGTGCAGAACCTGCCGCAGCCGGATCCGCGCGGCTACCTCGGGTCGGGCCGACTCCAGGAGGTGGCGCAGGACGCGGCGGAACTCGGGGCCACCATCCTCGTCGCGGCGCAGGCGCTCAGCGCCCGCCAGGAGCGGGAGCTCGAACGCGTGACGCAGCTGAAGATCGTGGACCGCACCGCCTTGATCCTTGATATCTTCGCCCAGCGAGCGCTGAGTCAGGAGGGCAAGCTGCAGGTGGAACTGGCACAGCTCTCCTACCTCCTGCCGCGGCTGAGACGGTCGGCCGGCAGCCTGTCGCGGCTCGGCGGCGGCATCGGCACGCGCGGACCCGGCGAGTCGAAGCTCGAGACCGATCGGCGCCGGCTGCGCCAGCGCATCGCCGAGATCGAGCGCAGGTTGGCGGCCGTGGAGCGGCAGCGGGCGGTATCGCGCCAGGAGCGGCACGACCTGCCGCGCATCGCCCTCGTCGGCTACACGAACGCGGGCAAGAGCACCTTGCTGCATGCCTTGACGCAGGGCGGCGGCGGCGGGGAGGACCGGCTGTTCGCGACCTTGGATCCCCTGACGCGCAAACTGCGCCTGCCTGGCCGGCAGGAGGCGCTCCTGACGGACACGGTGGGCTTCGTGCAGGACCTGCCGACCGAACTCGTCGCGGCGTTCAGGGCGACCCTCGAGGAGACGGTGTTCGCCGATCTGCTGCTGCACGTCGTCGACGCGTCGCATCCGGAATGGGCCCGGCAGATGGATGCCGTGCAGGCCACCCTCGAGGCCATCGGCGCCGGGGACCTGCCGCAGATCGAGGTGTTCAACAAGGTGGACCGCCTGGCGGGATCCGCGGCGGAACTGCCCGGCCTGCAGGTCTCCGCCCTGGCCGGCACGGGCGTCGCGGAGCTTGTGGCCGCCATCGCGGCAAGACTCTCGGAGCGCAGGGTGGTCCGCAGGTTCGCCATCCCGCTCAGCCGTGGCGACATCCTGGCGCAGGTGCGGGCCCATGGCGAGATCCTGGCGGAGGAGGCGGACGATACGGTTGTCCGCGTGGAGACGTTGATCGACCGGGCGTGGGCGGGCCGGATCGCGGCCGAACTGCATGGATAGCGTCCTGCCGGCCAGGCGGGCAGCCGAGGAGGCCCTCGCTTCCGCGCAGGAGCGGGGCTTGCGGCTTGCACGGCACAACGCCGCCCGCGTCCTCCAGGCGTTCCGCGACGCCGGCGTGGCCGAATTCGACTTCGCGCCTTCGGTCGGCTACGGCTATGGCGACCGCGGCCGCGAAAGCCTTGGCCGGGTGTTCGCCGCGGCCTTCGGCTGCGAGGCCGCCCTGGTCCGGCCGCAGATCGCGTCGGGAACGCACGCCATCGCGCTCGCCCTCTGGGGCGTCCTGCGCCCCGGCGGCGAACTCCTCGTCGCGACGGGCGAGCCCTACGACACCATGCGGTCGGTGCTCGGCCTGCGGCCGACGCCGCGCTCCTTCCGGGAGTGGGGTATCGAGGTGCGGGTGCTGCCGATGGCGCAGGGACTCGATGCCGAGGCGCTCAAGGCCGCGCTTGGCCAGAAGACGCAGGCGGTGCTGTTCCAGCGCTCGCGCGGCTACGCGCGACGCCCCTCCCTGCGCCCGTCGGACCTTGACCCAGCCCTCGAGGCGTGCCGCAAGGCCGGCGTCGTGTCGGTCGTGGACAACTGCTACGGCGAGTTCGTGGATGTGCGCGAGCCGGCCGCCGACCTTCTCGTCGGCTCCTTGACGAAGAACCCCGGCGGTGGGCTGGCGCCGGGCGGGGGGTACGTCGCGGGCCGCCAGGAGCTGGTCGAGGCCGTCGCGGACAGGGTCACGGCGCCAGGCCTGGGCTCGGACGTGGGGGCGTTTCCCGGTGGCAAGCGGGAACTCTTCCAGGGTCTCTATCTCGCGCCGCAGGCGGTGGCCGAAGCCTTGGCGGCCGCGGACTACGCGGCGGCCTATGCGCAGGCTCTCGGCTGGCACGTCGACCCGCTGCCGGGTGCCGCGCGCGGCGACATCGTGCAGCTGATCGGCTTCGGGGAGCGCGAGCGGCTCCTGCGCTTCGCAGCGGCCCTGCAGGCGGCTTCGCCGGTCGAGAGCCGGGCGCTGCCCGAGCCGGAGGCCCTGCCGGGTTACCCGGATCCGGTGCTGATGGCGGGCGGGACCTTCATCAGCGGCGCATCGCTCGAACTCAGTATCGACGCGCCGATGCGGCCACCGTGGGATGGTTACCTGCAGGGCGGCGTCTCGGTCGCGTACGCGACGCTCGCTCTGGATCTCGCCTTCGCTGCGGCCTCCGGGAAGGCCTGAGACTAGCCGCGGACGCATAGGCGTAAGCGGGTGACGCGATGTGACCTTCCTGCTCGCGACGTCGGTCGCGTTCGGCTGGCTCCTGGTGCTCGCGGGATACCGCCACGGCCATTGGCTCATCGGCCTCGGCCTTGTACTGGCGCGCGTCGTGGGCGCGCTCGGCACGCGCTACTTCCTCGAGATCGGGGCACTCTGGCTGGTCGCGCTGGTCTTCGAAAGCATCATGCAGTCCGCCCTGCGCGACAACGGCCTCGGACGCGGCCTGCCACGCTGGCTGCCGCTCGCCGGTGGTCTCCTGGGTGCGGGGCTCGGGCTCGTGCTGTCGGGCAACCAGACGGCGACGCTCTACGGCGGCTTCCTGGGGGCATTGGTGGCGGGATGGCTGCGGGGCGGCGGGGAGCTGCGCCACCTGAGCCCGCTCTTTTGGGTCTCCGAGTTCGTCCGCGTCCTCAGCCTCTTCATCTCGGCCGTCTGGCTGATCTTCCGCTTGACCTGAGGACAGGGGACTCCTCGCGCTGCGTGTCGAACGACCTCCTGAGGTGGGACGATGGAGCTCGCGATACGACCTGTGCGCGTCTCGGACGCCCCGGCGCTGCATGCGATCATGCTGCAGCCCGAGGTGCTGCCGTACATCATGCGGCAGCCGAGCGACCGCGTGGACCAGCTGGCGGAGTACCTGGGGCGCCTGGGACCGGACATGCACTACTTCGTGGCCGAGGTGGACGGCCTCCTGGTCGGCTACGCCGGCCTTCGCCGCATGCAAGGGCGGGAGGCGCACGTCGGGCACCTGTTCCTTGCCGTGGACGCAGGGCGACACGGACAGGGCGTCGGAACGACCTTGCTCCATCAGCTGCTTGATCTCGCCGACAACTGGCTGATGCTGGAGCGGGTGGAGCTGACGGTGCTGGCGACCAACCCGCGCGCCCAGGGCCTCTATGAGCGTCTCGGCTTCGAGGCCGAGGGGCGCAAGCGCGGCAGCCTCATCAGTGCCGGCGCTTACGTGGACGAGATCCTGATGGCGCGCCTGCGCCCCGGGGGGCAGATCCTCGCCGGTCGCTAGATCGCCAGGGCGGGGCGAATGATGCTAGATTGTGGACGAAGGGGCTGAGACATTGGCGTCCCACACGGCCCAGGATGTGCTGCATCTCGCCGGCGAGCAGGGCATCGAGGTCGTCCAGCTGCAGTTCACTGACATCCTCGGCACGATGAAGAGCGTGAGCATCCCCCGCAGCGAACTGCCGCGCGCCCTCGAGGAGGGCATCGTGTTCGACGGCTCGTCGATCGAGGGCTTTGTGCGCATCGAGGAGTCGGACATGTTCCTGCGTCCCGATCCCGGGACCTACCTGCGCTATCCCTGGCAGCCCGAGACGGCGCGCCTCCTCTGCGACATCGTGCGGCCGGACGGCAGCCCGTTCGGCGGCTGCCCGCGCACGGCGTTGCGGCGGCAGCTAGCGGCGGCCGAGGCGGCCGGTTTCGCGTTCCGCGCAGGCGCCGAGCCGGAATTCTTCCTGTTCCCGGTCGGACCGGACGGGCGTGTGCGGGCGGAGACGACGGACCAGTCCGGCTACTTCGATCTCTCGCCTGCCGACGCCGGGGAGCGTGCCCGGGCGGACATCGTCAGCCAGCTCTCCGCCATGGGCGTCGCCGTGGAGGCCGCGCACCACGAAGTGTCGCCGGGACAGCACGAGATCGACTTCAAGGAGCTGCCGGCCCTGGAGGCGGCGGACCTCCTCGCCACGTTCCGCATCGTCGCGCGCATCGTGGCGCGCGAGCACGGGCTGCATGCCACCTTCATGCCCAAGCCGGTCTTCGGCATCAACGGCTCCGGACTGCACCTGCACCTCGCGCTTTGGCAGGGCGGGCACAACGCCTTCGCGGCGTTTGAGGCCGCGGACGGACTGTCGGACACCGCCCGCCACTTCATCGCCGGCGTGATGGCGCACGCTCGCGGACTGACGCTGGTCGCGAATCCGCTCGTCAATTCGTACAAGCGTCTGCAGCCCGGCTACGAGGCGCCGATCCACATCGCCTGGTCGCTCTCGAACCGCAGCCCGCTCGTCCGCGTGCCGGACGAGCGGGGCGAGCGCACGCGCATCGAGCTGCGCTCGCCGGACCCGTCCTGCAACCCTTATCTCGTGTTGGCCGCGACGCTGGCGGCCGGGCTGGACGGGGTGCAGCGGGCGCTCGAGCCGCCGCCGCCGGTGCCGAGGGACATGTACCGCCTGACACGCGAGGAGCAGCGCGAACTCGGCATCGAGGAACTGCCGCGCACGCTCGGGGCGGCCGCCCGCGCCCTGCGCGGGGACGAGCTCGTGCGCGCGGCCCTGGGCGAGCACATCACACGGCAGATCCTCGAGGCCAAGGAGATCGAGTGGCAGATCTACGAGGCGCAGGTGCACGGCTGGGAGATCGAGCAGTACCTGATGTCCTACTGACGGTCAAGGCCGCACCTGCGTGCCAGTCTGTCCGTGGAGCGCCGCGACGGCGTCCTCGATGGTGGCGATCGCGGCGCGACGCTGCCTGCGTCCCCGGACGAAACCGATGCATGCCTCGACCTTCGGCAGCATGCTGCCGGGGGCGAACTCGCCGTCGCGGACGTGGCCCTCGAGCTCGGGGATCGTCACCTGGCCCAGGTAGGTCTGGTCGCGCCGACCGAAATGGAGGGCGGCGCCCGGTACGGACGTGAGGATCAGAAGGACGTCCGCGTCGAGCTGGTCGGCCAGGGTGGCCGCGGCGAGATCCTTGTCGATGACCGCCTCGACGCCCTGGCAGCGGCGGGTGTCGGGATGCCGCAGCACCGGGATGCCGCCGCCGCCTGCGGCGATGACGAGGCAACCCTCGTTTAGGAGATGCCGCACGGCCTGGAGTTCGAGGATCTCGACGGGGCGGGGAGAGGGCACCACGCGGCGATAGCCGCGGCCTGAGTCTTCCCGGAAGATGTGACCGCTCTCCCGCGCGAGGGCCTGCGCTTCCTCAGCCCCGTAGAAGGGGCCGATCGGCTTGGTCGGGTGTTGGAACGCCGGGTCGGCCGGGTCCACGAGGGTCCTCGAGATGACCGTGGCGCACGGCGCTCCGAGGCCCCGGACCTCAAGCGACTCCTGCAGGGCCTGCTGCAGCCAGTAGCCGATCATGCCCTGGCTCATCGCGCCGCAGACGTCGAGCGGCATCGCCGGGGTCTTCCCGGAATCGGCAGCGTGCTGCTGCAGGACGATCGACCCCACCTGCGGGCCGTTGCCGTGGGCGAGGCAGACCCTGTAGCCCTCCTCGACGATCTCCACGATGGCGTCCGCGGTCTGGCGCACCCTTTCCACCTGCTGCTCCGCCCGCACACGCTCCCGTTCGGCGATGGCATTGCCGCCGAGGGCGACGACCACGAGCTCAGGCACGACGTTCACCTTCGTCTGTTCGACTGCGGAACCGGGGCAGGGGCCCAGGGAACCGGCGTGCAGGGCTGGTGTGCCGCGGGCCGGCTCCAGGGTCACCCTTCTTTCAGGCAAGCGTCGAGACGAGCAGCGCGCCGATGGTGTGCAGGCGGTTCTCGGCCTGTTCGAACACGACCGAGTGCCTGCTCTCGAAGACCTCGTCCGTCACCTCGAGACCCTCCATGCCGTACTTCTCCCGGACCTCCCGCCCCAGGGCAGTGCGGCTGTCGTGGATCGCGGGCAGGCAGTGCATGAAGAGGACGTCGGGATTGCCGCTCGCCGCGAGCACGTCCGCGGTGACCTGATAAGGCCTCAGCAGGGCGATGCGTTCGGAGAGTTTCGCCTCTTCGCCCATGGAGGTCCAGACGTCCGTGTAGATCGCGTCGGCGCCGCGCACCGCCTCGCGGACGCTCTCGCCGACGCTCAGACGGGCCCCCGTCTGGGCCGCCAGAACCTCCGCCGCCCGCACGACGTCCTGGCTTGGCAGGAGATCCGCCGGCGCGGCGATGCGGAAGTCGAGGCCGGCCTGGGCTGCGGCCACGAGGAGGCTGTTGCCCATGTTGTTGCGCGCGTCGCCAAGGTAGGCGAGGCGCGCATGGCGCAGGGAGCCGACGTGGCTCCGGAGCGTCATCAGGTCCGCGAGCACCTGGGTGGGGTGCCAGAGGTCGGTGAGGCCGTTGTAGACCGGCACGCCGGCGTCGCGCGCCAGGCCCTGCACGGTGGCGTGGTCGAAGCCGCGGTACTCGATCGCGTCGAACAGCCGGCCGAGCACCCGCGCGGTGTCGCGCACGGATTCCTTTTTGCCGAAGTGGATCTCGTCCTTGCCCAGGAACTCGGGGTGGGCGCCGAGTTCCGCGCAGGCGACGGCGAAGGCGCAGCGCGTGCGGGTCGACGGCTTCTCGAAGAGCAGGGCGACCGACTTTCCCCGCAGGATCGGCCTCAGGTTGCCGGCTGCCTTGAGCAGTTTGAGCTCGTCGGAGAGATCGAGGATGTAGTCAAGTTCCTCCGGGCTGAGGTCGGCGGGTTCGAGGATGCTGCGGCCGTGCAGATTCAGGCCCATGCCGGGACCACCTTTCCTAGGACCTTGCGGCGACAGGGCGCCGCCGCAGCGGCATGCTCATGCAGCGCGGTCCGCCGCGGCCGCGGCTGAGCTCCGAACTCGGGATCTCGATCACCTCGACGCCGTGACGGCGGAGCACGGCGTTCGAAATGCTGTTGCGGTCGTAGGCCAGCACGACACCTGGCGCAACGGCGAACGTATTGGAGGCGTCGTTCCACTGCTCGCGCGACGCCGCGACCCGGTCACCGCCGCCGCAAGGGATGAGATCCACCTCTGCGAGGTGCAGCAGGGACGTCAGCAGGGACGCGAGGTCGTCGTGGGGACGGATGCGCAGGTCCTCGTCCGGGCCCATGTCCAGGACAAAGAGGCCAAGGCGTCTGCTGCCCGCCAGCACATCGGGATGGATCGTGAACTTGTCGAGGTCCACCTGGGTGAAGACGGTGTCGAGGTGCATGCTGCTGCGCAGCTTCGGGATCTCGACCGCGACCACGGTGCGCATGGTGCCGGGGGCAGCGAGCAGGCGGCGCGCCAGGCGCTCGACAGAGTCCGCCGACGTGCGCTCGCTGATGCCGACGAAGAGCACCTCGGGCGACAGTACGAGCTGGTCGCCGCCCTCCATGGGCGAGACGTGCCCACGGTCGAACCAGATGGGGAGATCGCGGAAGAGCTGGTGGTGCTCGGCCACGACCTGCATGAGCAGGGTCTCGCGCCGGCGAGCCGGCCAGCGCATGCTGCTGAGCGACAATCCCTGCCCGATCACGGCGGCGGGGTCCCGGGTGAAGTAGAGGTTCGGTATCGGTTCAAGGTGGAAGAGCGACTGGTCGGCCACGAGATCGCTCAGATGGTCGCGGCTGCCTTCGGCGAGGTCACGCCGTGCCACGCCGGCCATCAGCGTGTCCACGAGATCCGCCGCCGCCAGGGAGACGAGATGCGCCTTGAGTCGCGAGAACACCCGCGTCTCCTGCACGCCGCTCTCCCGAAGGAACTGGTCGAGGAAGGCGTCGCGCACCGCTTCGTCCCGCAGCGAGTCGCGCACGAGGTCCTTGAGGTAGAGCACCTGGGCGCCCCGCTGCCGCAGGACCTCGACGAAACGGTCGTGCTCCCGCTGCATGGCGGGGAGGTAGGGGATGTCGTCGAACAGCAGGGAGGTCATGGCGTCAGGGGTCAGGTTGTCGATCTCGCGACCCGGCCTGTGCACGACGACGGCCTCCAGGAGACCGATCTCGGACGTTACGGACACCAGTTGGTTCATCTTCGGGTCGCTTCCTCACGTGGGCCTGGGGAATCTGATCGGACGCCAAGGGACGGTCCGCCTGGGGAAGGGAAGCGGGCATCGCCGTAGCGACGCCCTTGGTGGCCGGAATCGGACCGTGCTCCCAGCCTATGCGGCAACCGGGGGTTGGCGCGGGCTGTCTGGTGGCCAGGGGGTCCCGGCGGCAGCGATCATCTGAGCCCCTGTCCGACCCCGCGTCGCACCTTATGCAGGAGATGCATGCGCTAGCCCGTCGACGACGACCATGTCCGGGCCAACGTCGAGAGCGGACCCCCAGATTGGAACTCGGCCCGTGCGCGGCTGCGCACGGGCCGATGCTGACACTTAGCGAACTGCTGGGATGCTTGGAATGGCGGCCCTCGTCTCACCTGGTCGCGACGTATGGGATGCGTCCTCGGGGCCGACTTACGGCCCATCCGACCGGCAAGCAGGTCCGCCTGACCGCTGGTGGATGGTGGGTTCTCTTTAGCGGTCCATCCCGTGCTGACGACCGACGTCCGCCATCGCGAGACCGTCTTGCGGCCAAAGAGGGCCTGGAGGCTGCCCGCGTCAATTGCACCGCACGGTTCCGTGATGTGTGAGACCTACGATGGGCACGTTGCCGGAATTGAAGGGCAGGCGGACGGCCCAAAAGCCATGGCCGTCGACAGGCACGTACATGGACAGGTTCTCGCTAAGGCCGGTCCGGAACGTGTGGGCGGCCGTCACATGCACCGAATACGGCACGGGCGCAGCGGAAAACTGCCCGGCGATGTAGGTCACTCCATCACGTGAGGAGGCCGCCCAACCGCAAGCGGCCGTCGACCCGAAGCCGGAGCCGCTGCCAAGCTCACGCCATCCCGCGGACTGCCTCCGAACAACGGCGTACGCCGTCGATCCCGAGAGTTTGTAGAACACGGCGAGTTGACCGCCCTGCAACGGCAAATTCTCGCCGAGGAAGACGGGGTGGCTTTCCGGCCCCATAAACTGCCTCACGGCGGCTTCGGGTGTCGGTGGTGCCTGGCCGCAGCCGCCAAGGAAGACCATACCCGCCACTGTCGCGAGAAGTATCGCCTTTGGACGCATCGCACAGCCTCCGCTTTCCAGGATACTGCGCACGCGCCCGGTGAACACCGGAACTTCCTGCCCCAGCCGAACGATCCCACTTTGCGGCAACTCCAAGCGTGCCGCAGGTGCGGGCGCACGCGAGCAGGACGAGTGGGGAGGTGTCACGGCAAGGAATTTTGGCCAAGCATCGTGGACATGACGAAGGGGCCGCGGGCATGTGGCCCGGCGGCCCCTGGGCGAAGAGCAGTGGATCAGCGAATGGCCTGCGCCGCGCTGTACATGCGCAAGAGCCCCACGACGCGGCCGACGATGCTGAGGTCGCGCGGGCGCATGTCGGCGTAGGCGGGATTCGCCGCGCGCAGGATCCAGGCGGTGCCGTCGCGCTCGAGTTGCTTGACGGTCGCCTCGCCGTCGATCAGCGCGACGACGAGCGAGCCGCGTTCCGCCGAGCTCTGCTGGCGCACGATCACGAGGTCGCCGTCGAAGATGCCGCGACCGGTCATGGAGTCGCCACGCACGCGCAGAAGGAAGTGCTCGCCCGGTCCGACCAGGTCGGCCGGCAGCGTGACGTCGCCCTCCCGCAGCTCCTCCGCCAGGATCGGCTTGCCGGCCGCAACCTTGCCGACCAGCGGGAGGCGAACCAGGCGGGGACGCTCGCCCACGAGCTCGATCGTCCGGCTCTTCTGCCCATTGCGGCGGATGAGCCCGGACTGCTCGAGCCGCTGCAGGTAACTGTGGACCGTCGATGTCGACTTGAGACCGGCCGCCTGGCAGATCTCGCGGATCGAAGGCGGATAGCCCTGCTCTTCGGTGCTTTCCCGGATGAAGGCGAGAATTTTCTCTTCGCGGTCGTGCGAGCGCTTACGCGGCATTGCGACATCCTCTCCCGTGGGGGACCAATTGCAACGTCCGACAGCGGAATTCCTGCAGAGCCACCCGCCCTGTGCCGGGCACGGACACGCGATCACGCCGATGATCCAGAATATACCAAATACATTGCGGCGATACAACACGCGGATTCGATCTCACGCTACCATATTGACGCAAGAGGCGGGACCGTCCGCAAGACGGTCCCGCCTGGATCGCGCAAGGGTACTAGCGACGCGGTTGCCTTTGCCGCATGGATTCTTCGGCCACCTCGACCGCGGCCCGCACGAGCGAGCCGCACGTACGCGTGGGGATCGCCCCCCAGCCTTCACGCCGCACGAGTTCTTCGTTCACGCCCAGCCGCTGGCCCAGTTGGGCACGGAGCCTGTCGCTCATGAGTTTCGCCAATGCCTTCATACCTCCTCAAGCGACAGTCTCCGCCGCCATGCGGCGCGGAACGCAGGGGACGTGCGGCAGGACTGGCGGCCGTCAGCCAAGCGGCTCGAATTCGGCCGCGAAATGACGCAACGTCGGTGGCTCGTAGGTGAAGCGGTAGCCCGGCACGTCGTGCCGTCGCAGGAGAATCCGGCGCGCGGCCTCGGCCACCTGCGCGAGGTGGGCCTGGCTGTACACGCGGCGCGGAATCGCGAGGCGCACGAGATCAAGCGGCGGGTAGTCGTGCTCGCCGGTACGCGGGTCACGTCCGGCCAGCACGGTGCCGATCTCGACGCAGCGGATGCCGCGCTCCCGGTAAAGCTCGACGCTGAGCGCCCAGCCCGGGAACACGTCGCGCCTGAGGTGATCGAACATGCGGCCGGCGTCGATGTAGACGCCGTGGCCGCCGGCAGGCGACATCACCGGTACGCCATACTCGCGCAGCGCGGCGTGCAGCTGCCCGACCTGCGCGACGCGGTAGCTCAGGTGGGGTTCGAAGACCGCTTCGCGGATGCCTTGGGCGAGGGCGGCGAGATCGCGTCCGGCCAGGCCGCCGTAGGTGGCGTAGCCTTCGTAGAGGATGCCGAAGTCGCGCAGGCGACGGTAGAGGTCCTCGTCGCGAAGCGCGACGAAACCGCCGATGTTCACCATGGGGTCCTTCTTGGCGGACATCGTGCAGCCGTCGGCATAGGACATCATCTCGCGCGCGATGTCCGCGACGCTGCGCGACGCCTGGCCCGCCTCGCGCTGCTGGATCAGGTACGCGTTCTCGGCGAAGCGCGCCGCGTCCAGGAAGAAGGGCTTGCCGTAGCGGTGCGCGATCTCGCTCACGGCGCGCAGGTTCTCGAGCGACACCGGCTGGCCGCCGTTGTTGTTCGAAGTCACCGTGGCCATGACGACGGGCACCTTGTCGCCCTGATCGCGCAAGAGGGCTTCGAGGCGCTCGAGATCGAGGTTGCCCTTGAACGGGTAGTCGCCTTCCGGGTCCTCGCCTTCCTTGATCACGATGTCGAGCGGCGTGGCTCCCGCCGTGAGTACGTGGGCCTTCGTCGTGTCGAAGTGCAGGTTGTTCGGCACGATGTCGCCTGGGTGGGCGAGGGCGCGGAAGAGCACGTGCTCGGCGGCGCGCCCCTGGTGGGTGGGCAGGACCAGCGGGAAGCCGAGCACGTCGCCAACCGAGCGCTCCAGCTCCTGAAAGCTCAGGGAACCGGCGTAAGACTCGTCGCCGCGCATCAGGGCGCCCCACTGCTCCTGGCTCATCGCGGACGTGCCCGAGTCGGTCAGGAGGTCGATGTAGACTTCCTGGGCGAGCAGCTTGAAGGGGTTGTAGCCGGCGCGCCGCAGGGCGGCTTCGCGCTCCGTGGGCTCGAGCAGGCGGATCCATTCGATCATCTTCGTCTTGTAGGGTTCCGCCAGGGGCCAGCCGTCCGGGGACATGGTCACGGGTGCCACCTCCAGGTCGATGTGGAACGTGCCGCAATCCTGCGTCGATACATTTGGGGAAGTATCGAGCCGAGCGAAACGGCCCGGGCCTATCTTAAAGCCCCAGCCGTCGCTGCGTGAAGGAGAGAGCCGTCTCCGCCGCCGCCCGCTGCATGCGCACACGTACGTCCAGTGGCTGCAGGCCGGGAGTCTCCACGGTGATGACGTGGTCCGCCACATGGTAGAGGTAGAAGGCCAGGGGCCACTTCGGACGCTCGGCCGCCAGCTGCACGAGCGTCTTGTCGTTCGGCCACTGCATGCGGACGAGTCCCTGGTCGATGGGCGGGTCGTCGCCCTCCTCGCCATAGGAGAGCGGGCCCTCGAGGGCGATGCGCTGCAGCAGCGCGGGCGCGACGTTCGGTCCACGCTCGCGCCGCTCGTAGACGTAGAAGCCGTAGTAGTCGCAGTCCTCGTGCATGTCGACGGCCATGGCGTAGCGCTTGCCCTCGGTCAGGCTGCGCACCATCTGCACGGCCGGCGGCGCGGGGTCGTCCTTGAAGCAGCGGTTGAGGTCGCGCTCCATGGCGTCGTAGCGGATGCCCCGCTCGAAGCCCCAGGGATTCAGGCAGGGAAAGGCCTCGATGTGGAAGATGTGCAGCCACTTGGCGAGATCGTGTTCGCCCCAGGCAAGAAAGCCTGTCGTGGAGCCGGGCTCTTCGCCATGGATGCCCGCCGAGAGCAGGAAGCGCGGGGCGCCCTCCGGGCCGGGCAGATCGAGGTGGTAGAGCGGGTAACCGTCTGCTTCGGCATACTGCGTCAACTGGCCGCCGTAGTCGTCCGCTACCGCATGCAGGCGTTCGATGACGTCGTCGTAGTCCGGCTTTCTCAAGGTCTTCCTCCCGCGATGGCCGCACGCTGCGGCAGGAGTTGTTCCGTGGTCCGCGGAAGCGCTGCGTGGCGCGATATCAGGACATGGCATTCCGCTGACGGCGGGTGGATTCCTGCCGAACGTCACGCAGGCGGCGTGAAGGTGTTCATCGATCGGCGGTGACGCGGCAAGACGATGGAGGAAGGCGACCTGATCCGCCGTGCGAAGGCCGGCGCTCGCGATGCGGCCGCGGAACTGTGCCGCCTGCACTGGCAGGCGGTGTACCGCGTCGTCTATCGTCGCCTCGGCAACCGCGCGGAGGCCGAGGATCTGACACAGGAGACGTTCCTGCGCTTCTGGCGCCAAATCGATCGGTTCGAGGGTGAACGCCTCGGGCCTTACCTGCGCACGGTCGCCTTGAACCTTTGCCGCAACAGGCTGCGGGACAGCCACCGCCATCCTGCGGTGGAGCTCACCGAGGAGCGGCGAGCGGACCCGGGTCCCTCCGCCGAGCAGCATCTGCTCGCGAGCGAGGAGGCCGAGCGGCTCAAGGCGGCGCTCGGCGCGCTCGAGCCGGACCAGCGCAGGGTGCTGGAACTCCGGCTGCTCGAGGGCCAGAGCGCGGCGGAGGCCGGTCGCGAGCTCGGACGCTCGCCCGAAGCGGTGCGTGCGCTGCAGTATCGTGCCCTGATCCGTCTGCGCGGCATGCTGGCGGCGGAACCGGCGGGAGGGGAGGGGTGAGCATGGACGAGGACCGTCGCCTGCGGGCGATCGACGCCGCGTTGGACCGGCTCGCCCTGGGCGAGGCCCCTTTACCGTCCGAGGACCCGATCGTGGCCGAGGCTTTGGAGCTCGCGCAGGCCATCCGCGGGCTCGGCGAACCAAATTGGCCCGACGACGAGGACGCCTTTCTTTTGGAGCTGATGCCACCCTCTCGCCGCGGCCGCGCCGCCTGGGTGTGGCCCGGCGCCGCCGCGGCAGCCCTGCTCGCGCTGCTCCTGGCAAGGCTACCCGCCCCTGTGGCCGTGAGCACCGTGACGCCCACGGTGGCACCGGTTTCTCGGCGCGCAGCCCTTCGTGCCCAAGCTGCCTTCGCGACGGTGGCGCCCACCGCCATGCCGAAGGCGGCCACGACGCGGAACGGCGCCGCCGTGCTGGGGACCACGGCTGCGCACGGAGTCCCGGTCCAGATCACCTTGAGCGGTGACCTCGGGCAGGTGAAGGTGCGGCCCGTGTGGCTCGCGGGCGATGTGCTCGCGTTGTCCGCCCCGGCGGCACCGGTCGGGCGGTCGGTTGTAGTTCAGGACCTCGCCGGCCGTGAGCTGAGGATCGCGGCCAGCGCGAGCCGCGGCGTGGAGCTGCTGCGCTTTGCCGGGCTCGCGCCGGGTTGGTACAGGTTGCCGCGTGGGTACGGCATCGCCGTCCTGCTGCCCTTGCCGCCGGGAGCGGCGGCCGAGGGCCAGTGGCGTCTTGCGCCGGACAGCCAGGCGACGGGCCTTGCCGGTGTGCGCCTCGTCTCGCTGGATCTTGGCGAGCGGGGGGTTGCGGCGAACCTCATCGTCCAGAAGGCTGCGGCGGCCCAGGCGATCGCGCTTGCGAGCCCGCAGGGCCTGCAGCGTCCGGTCCAGCGCACCGTGCGCCGCGTGCCCGGCGGCTATCAGGTGTCCCTCCTGTTCGACCCGGTGCCGGGGGGCACCCCGGAACTCGAACTCCTGGCGTCGGGGCCTGCCGGCCGCTGGATGCCGATCAAGACGGTGCACCTCAGCCCCTAGCGTCACGGCGGGAACCTTCGGGTGTACTCAGGACGACTGCGAGGGGAGGACTCGAGATGACCTGGCCGCGGTGGTCCGAGGCGGTGCTTGCCCTGGTGGTGCTCTGCGTGGTGCTCGGCATCGGCTTTCTGGCGGGGGGAGGAGCGCGAAGCGCGTCCGGCGCGTCGCAGGGGCAGCTTACGGTGACGTCCAGCGGTATCTCGTGGGTCCAGCCGGACGAGGCCCAGATCAATCTCGGCGCGCAAGAGACGGCCCCGACCGCCCCGGCCGCCTTGCAGAAGCTTTCGGCGGTGGCGTCGAGCCTGCTGCGGGCGGTCGGCAAGGATGGCGTTCAGGCGGCGGACGTACAGACGTCCAACTTGAACCTCAGCCAGAACTACGGACCGAACGGCCAGTTGCAGGGCTACCAGGCGCAGGAGCAGTTCACCGTGACCACACGGGACCTTGCGAGGCTTGGTGCGGTGGTCACCGCGGCGACCGCGGCCGGCGCCAATCAGCTGAACGGACTGCAACTGATGACCGCCGACCCGAACGCCGGGCAGCAGCAGGCCGTGCAGGCGGCCATCAAGGCCGCGAAGCGCCAGGCGCTCGCCGAGGCCAAGGAACTGAGCGTCACCCTGGGCGGCGTGCGCAGCGTGCGCCTCACGAGCACCCAGACGCCCCAGCCGATCGCGTTCTCCCTTGCGAAGACCGCAGCCTCGGCGCCCATCGCCACAGGCAACCAGCAGGTGCAGGTGTCCGTGCAGGTGACCTACAGCTACCGTTAGCGCGTGACGAGCGACAACGCTCTCCTCGTCTGCGATCCCAGAGACTTGGGCTGCGCCGTCTGCACACCGCCAGCGGGTCATGCGGAACATGCTGCCGCTCGGGCTGGACGCCGCGGCCCGCTATCTGTTGGGGGTCGTGTTCCGGGCCATGGCGAATCCGTGGGCGGTTCTGGCTTGACGTTGCCCGCCTCGTATCGTCAGGACGCCTGGGACCAGTCGGTCTATTTCATCGCCGGGGCGCATCGGCGGGACGGACGGATGCAAATGGCTGGCGCAGGCAGTGGTGGCGGCACGCCGGCGGGTCTGCCATGCGAGGAAAGTGCTGCAGGAACTTGACGGATGGAGTAGAATCAACGCAGGCAAATCGCCGTATGGTCATTGGGCGATCTGCTTTATCGCCATGAAGCGTCAGCGAAGAGGTGTTGGAAACGTGGAACTTGCGTTGCGGAGGGCTCTTATAGGCTACCGCAGGCGTCCCACGTTCGCCTTGTTCGAGACGCTCGAACGTGAGGCTCTGGCGGCGCAGGAGGCACGGGAGCGGCAACTGACGGAGCTGTCGAACCAGTTCAACGCGGCCGCGCAGGCGCTGCGCGACGCGGAGGCGCTCGTTGCCGCCGAGCAAGAGCAGCGGCAGATCCTACTGGCTCTTCTCGACGAACTCGGCGCGCGCGGCATGCAGATGCTCCAAAGCGCCAAGGCCGCCTTCGGTGAAGAGGAGGCGGCGCTCCTTGGCGAGATCGCGCGCCGGGAACTTGCGCTCGCGCATCGGCGGCAGATGCTCCACGTCCTGCGGGACGACGTGGCTGCCGCGGTGCGGCGCGCGTTGACGCAGATCGAGACCTTGCCTGTCGCGGAGGAACCGGGGCAGGCGGAACGTGAGGCAGCGCCGGCGACGGCGCCTTTGCCCGAACAGACCGGGGAAGAGGCGACACGTCAGGAGAAGGCAGGGGCTTAGGCGTGGCGTCAAGGGGTTCTCGACCACGGTTCAGGGTCCAGCGGCTGCCGCTGGGCCTGTTTGGTTTTAACCGCGCCGACGTGCTCGAACTGGCTACGCGCATGGAGGCGGAGCAGCAGGGGGCGAGCGAGGCCTTCGCGGTGGTCGAGGCGGACCAGCGCGAGCGCATCATTCGTACCCTGGCGCGGCGGGACGCGCTTGAGGATCTCTTGCGGCGCCTGCGCCTCGATCGCGAGCGCCTGTCCCACCAGCTCGAACTGGCCCGCGGGAACGCTGCGGTCATAGACACCGGCGTGCGCGAGGAAGTTTCCCATCTTGAAACTTTGCACAAGCAGGAACGCGCGCGGCTCGAGGGGTTCCTGCCGGAGGTCGACCGGGCCATCTCCGTCGCGGAGCAGGAACTGCGCAGGCTGGCCGCGGGAATCGAACGGGTGGTGGGGGGGGCCATCGACGACGCCCTCGGGACCTCGACCGAATTCGCCGACGTCGCTGCTGCGCTGCTCGCGCAGCCGCCCGGGGACCTACCCGTTCGGCGGCTCTCGGGCGAGCGCACCCTGTTCCTGCTGCCCGAGCGCGCCGTCCGGCTGCAGGTACGGGGAGGTGCCCCGTTCGGCTACCTGACTGGCGTGGTGGTGAGCGGACCGCCGCCGCGGGTGCTGGGGTTTGTGGCGGAGAGCGAGGAAGGGTCCGGGGTGATCCCGGCAGGCGACGTGGTGGCTTTGCGCCAGGGCATGGTGCTCTTGCGCGACAAGTATCGCCTGCTCGCCGTCGAGGAGGTACCTGAGGAGTCTACCCGGGTGCTGTTTTCGGTTGCGCTGCCGCCGAAGTCCCAGACGCATGACGAGAAGGAGATCCTGCCTGGGAACGCTGCGGACGAGACCGCGGCGGCGGAGTGGGCCGACCTGCCCGATGCGGAGGGCAGCCTCCCCGCGAGCAATGCGCCAGGGGACGCGCCGCGTGGCGAGATCCTGCGGGTGGTGCCGCCCCAGGCAGAGGGAAGCCAGCCCCCGGAGTCAGGCGCAGAGAACAACTACGAAGCGGTGGATCCTGCGCTTCCGGGGACCTCCGCGCCGGCTGGGGACGCGCCGGCTGAGGAGCCCCAGGCTGTCGAGACGGCCGACCAGCCGCCCATGCCTGCCACCGCCGGACTCCCCCAGCCGCAGGACGAGCCCGATGGCCCATCGCAGGCCGAAGATTCGCACGAGGCTGGCGATCTGCGGGATGCGCCGCTGGCCGAGCCCCAGGCGGACGACCTGCCCTTCGCGGCTGGGTTTTCGGAGCCCCCCACGTCGCAGGAGCCGGAGGCGCCCGAAGCGCCGCCTTTGGCGATCGCTCCGGACTGTGCCGCGAGCTCCGAGGACGGGCAGGCCGCGCCGCTGTCCTCCGCCCATGCGGCTGAAGAGCCCGGCCTCGACCGTGCGGGCCACGACGCCGCCGAGGCGACGCCTGAGCCGACCGCCTCAGGTTCAGTTCCTGGCGAGATCGGCCCCGAGGACGGCACGGCGCCGGAGGAGTCCGTTGCAGCCAGTTCCCGTCCGGCGGGCGACAGCCCGGGGATGGCCGTACAGGGCCAACCGGCAGCGCATCCGGGAGGCGGCGGAGATCTGCCCCTGGCACCACCCCCATCGGTCGCGCGTGAGGAGCAGCCGCCCGTGAACCAAGCGAAGACGAGTCTTGAGCCGCATTCCGAGGAAGCGCCGGCCGCGGGGAAGGCTGAGACGGTCGCTGAGGCGCTCTGGCCGGAGGAGCTTCCGCGGCCCGCTTGGCAGCTGCCGGGCGAGAGCGGCGACGCAGGGTCTGCGCCGCTGCAGGTGGGGCAACCCCCGCGTGGGCCACAGACGCCTAGGACCGAGCCGGCGAGACCGCAGGCGCCAAGGCCGCAAACCCCTCCGTCGCGTCCAAGGCAGCGGCCCGCCGCGGCCGCCGCCGAACCCAAGGTGGTGGCGGGAGCATCGGGGCTGAACATCCTGGCATTCATCGCCGGCAAGGTCGTCGGGCGCGACCTCGTGGGCCAGGAGGGCCGTCTCGTCGCCGCCCAGGGCACCCGCATCACGCCCGAGCTGGTCGCCGAGGTGGAGGCCATGGGGCTCTTGCCGGAGATGATCGTCTACATGACCCTGCCGGAGGACGGCCAGTGAGGCATGGCACCGCATCGCGTCCGATCGTGAGCCGCACCACGCTGATCATCTTCGCCGTATCGCTGCTGTCCGGCGTCGTCTCGTACGGCTTCAACCTGCTGATCGACATCTTCTACGGACCGCAGGTCCTGGCGCAGGTTCTGGCGGCCTTGGGCGCCGGATCGACCATCGGCCTGCCCGCGGCGCTCATCAGCCTGCCCGTGGCGACGTGGGCCGGCCTGTCACCGAAGTGGCGCCGCCACCTGCCCTTCGTCCAGGTGGCGTTTCTCGTTGCCGGTCTCTTGAGCGGCATGGCGATGCTCCTGTTCGCCGGCCGCTTTCCCGGTACATGGGTGCTGCCGGTCGCGCTGCTCGTGCCGCTCTCGAGCTACATGCCGGCCGTGGCGACGGGCGTGCTGATCGGACGCGCGTCGTTCGTCGGGTCGGCGGTCGTCAACATGCTGCCGAACGTCGGCCGCTTTGTCGGCATCCTCGCGGTGGGACACCGGTCGGGCGGCGGCCTTGCCGTACTCTGGATCCAGGTGCTGAGCTTCCTTGTGCTCGGCGCCGTCGGGGTCTTGCTGCCGTACAGGACCCGAGATCAGGCGGCGATCCGCCCGATCAAGGCGACGCCCTGGGCGTCCGGCTGGGTCGCGCTCGCGGTGACCGCCTGGCTGTCCGTCGACGTGCTGGCGGCGACGCTGCATCTCGGTGCGGCGCGCGCGGCGGGCTTCGCGGTGATCGCCCTGCTCGGGAAGGCTCCCTTCTACCTAGCCCAGCCCCTGGTGCTGATGGCGGTCGGTGACGAGGGCTGGGGCCGCTCGCGACGCAGCGAGGGCAGTCTCGCCATCGGGATCATCGCGGTCGTCAGCGTGATGATCGCCTTCGCGATCGGCGAGTTCGCCATGCGGCTGATGGGCGTCAGGGAGCCGGGCTGGGTCCTGGCGCTCTATTTCCTCGGCACCTGCGCCCTTGCCGCCAGCTATCTCTGGAGCGGCGCCGACGCGCAGCGCTCGCTGCACAACTGGTGGCCGATCCTGGCCACCTGCGTTGCCTGGGTGGCATGGAGCCTCACCTTGGCGGGCGGCCCCGACTCGCTGATCCTCGGCTACGTTCTGGCCCAGCTGGTCGGCGCCGGCGCGGTTATTGCCCTCGGCCTGCGCTCCGCCGCATCCGGCCGCCAAGGTAGGGAATCGTCGGGGGCCTTGGCGAATTGAGCGTTGGAGTTGATGGACTGTTGCACGCCCAGTGGCTTTCCTATGCCGCGCTCGCCGGCGCAAGCCTCTTCAGCCGACCTCGCGGGCGCAGGGCCACCGTGGACGAGGTGTGGGACGCACTGCGCGCCAAGGTGGCACCGCCCTACGACGTGGCGGAAATCCTTCTCTACGCGCTTGTAGGGCTGGCGGACCTCCTGCCCGCCGACGGCTACTACGCCTATGTCGCGCCGGCCGAAGGCGCGCCGCTGCAGTTGCGCCTGACCCGTGCGGAGACAGGCACGCCGCAGGTAGGCATCAACTACGCCGGACTGGTCGCCGGTGCGCCGATCCGGCAGGCGCCGCTCGAACTGCCGCCTGGCCGCGCCGGCCTGACCTGCCAGGAGGATGGGCCGCAGGGTGACCCGTACCTGTCGCTCGGCGTGGGGCCGCGCGTCCTGTTGCGCGCAGCGCTGGCGCGCCGCCAGCACGTGGCGGAGCCCGAGCGCAAGCTCCTCCTTTCCTACGGCGCTCGGCTTGAGCCGATGCTGCAGGTCCTGCTCGCGCTCGACGACACGACCGCGGAAGGCGAGCGCGTCGCCGTGGAGAGCACCACGAAGCAGCTGGCGTCGGAGTTCACGTTGCAGTCGGACAAGCTCCTTGGCCTGGTCGCGCGCCTCGGCGGCGAGGCGATCGAGGCGGGGGCCGGCTACTGCGTCGCCTGGCATGACGATGTCGTCGAGGACATCTGGCGGATGGGTGGCGGGGAACAGCTGTTTTTCGCCCTCGACCCGCGGCGTCTGCCCAGTCTGCGGGCGGGGCTCTGGGTCGCGCCGGACCTGCCGGACGGCGTCGCCCAGCTCGGCTACCAGGGTTTCGCGCTCGTGTCCGTGCGCGAGGACACGCGAGGCGGCGCGGTGGGTTACGGCCTCGCGATCCGCCCCGAGCTGAGCGAGCGCGTGACCTTCGTGCTGACCTCCCTTTCGCAGAGCCTGCGGCGTACGATCGGCAGCCATCTCTACACGTTCAGTCTCGGCCAGAGCTACCTTCAGTCGCTGCTGTCGGCGGCCGATCTGCTCGACGCGGCGGAGGACCTCAGCCACGACCATTCGAAGCGCGTCGCGGAGGTGGCGCGCGACATCGGCAGGCGGCTGAGGCTCGAGTCGTCGCAGGTCGAGGCGCTCCACCTCGCCGGACGGCTGCATGACGTCGGCATGGTGTCGGTCGCCCTAGACCTGCCGAAGACCAGGGGCGGCCTGAGCGCCGAGAGCCGCACGGTCATCCAGCAGCATCCCGTCGTCGGCGCGAACCTGCTGTCGGGGCTGCCCGGGGACGTCGTGCCGGCAGGCGTCGTGCTCGCGGTGCGCCATCACCACGAGCGCTGGGACGGCCAGGGCTACCCGGACGGCCTCGCGGGCACCGACATCGATCTCTTCGCCCGCATCGTGGCGTGCGCCGAGGTCTACGTCGCGCGCACCTCCGCCCGCACGTACCGCGCGGCTCTGCCGCCCGCCAGGGCGCTCAGGGAGATGCAGCTCATCGCCGGCAGCCAGCTCGATCCCGATATGGTGGGGGCCTTGATCGAGATCTTCGCCGATCGCGGCATCCTGCCCATCGAACAGGGCGCCTAGCCAGGAGACGTCAAAGGAGGGCACGATGTGCGCGCACCCCGACTGCGAGGCCGCACGTTTGTCGTGTATTACGGATACGGTCCGCTGCCGGAGATCTCGTCGTACGACATCGCCATCCTGGAGCCCGCCGGGTGGCGGCGCGAGGATGTCCAGGCCCTTAGAAGCCATGGCGTGCGCTGCATCGCCTATCTCTCCGCCATGGAGGCGACGCGGGCGACCTTGAACCGCATCGGCGTCGCAGAACGCCAGCTGCTGCGCGCGGGAGAGGGTCCCTGGCGGCGCGAGCAGTTCGACACCTACGTCGTCGACCCTCGCGCGCGCCCCTGGCGCGAGCACGTGCTGCGGGAGGCGAGCCGCCTGGTCGGCGAGGGTTGGGACGGCGTCTTTCTCGACAACCTCGGCGACGTCGAGGATCAGCTCGTCCAGGACAGGTCAGGCTGGCTGCTGCCCGCCGCGGCCGATCTCGTGCGCGGCGTGCGCCAGGCCGTTGGCGACCGGCTGCTGCTGCAGAACAATGGCATTTTCCTGCTGCTACCGCTCGTCGCCCAGCTGATCGACGGCGTCTGCTGGGAGGGCAGCTTCGATCCGGACGAGACGACAGGGCCTTGGCTGCGGATGGTTCTGGAGCAGATCGCCAAGGTGGTGCGCCAGGAAGGCATCACGCCGATGCTTTTGAGCGAGATCCCGGACGATGCGGCGGCGGCCCCGCGCTTGCGCGTACTGGACGACCTGTCGAAGCGCTACGGCTTTCTTTCCTATGCCGCGCCCCTCGACTACGCCCGCGGCGTCCGCACGGTGGATGGCCGCGTCGCGCTGGGGCGCTGAGGACGGAGGAATTTGTCCAATTTTGGCGTAATTCGTCGCCAAGGTTAAGTAAAGCGGGCGGAGTTGCCCGCAGAGGTAACGTATGGTCGTGTTTCTGATCCCTACCTACAACGAGGAGCGCACCATCGTGGACGTGCTTCACCGGGCGGAGCCGTTCGCGGATCTCCTGGTCGTTGTCGACGACGGTTCGCGCGACACCTCGAGCAGATTGGTGCGCACCTGGTGCCAGACGCATGGCAAGGTGGCGCTCCTGACGCATCCGGCGAACCGCGGCATGTCTGGCGCCTTGCGGACCGGATTCGACTATCTGCTCGGCCTGATGCGCCTCGGCGTTCTGGGGGCCGAGGACATCGTCATCACGATGGACGCCGACGGCCAGCATATCCCGGAAGAGGCGGGGCCCGCCGTACGGAGCATCGAGGAGCGTGGCGCGGACGTGCTGCTCGGCCAAAGGGACCTCTCCGGTTACCCGCTCAGCAAGCGCATCGGCAACTGGGGCCTCTCGCTCTGGGCCAGCCTCTTGACGGGTTACATGTTCCGGGACATCGAGTGCGGCTTCCGCCTCATGCGCCTCAAGGTCATCGCTGACATCATGCCGTACTTCACCGGACGAAATTACGGCTGCGCGCAAGAACTGGGCATCCTGCCGGTTCGGCGCGGCTGGAAGATGGACAACACCATGCCGACGAGGGTGGCGTTCTACCGCAAGGGGGCTCGGATCCGGGACGGGTTGAACAACATGTCCATGGGCCTGATCGCCTTCCTGCGCGTCACGTTCGGCCTGCGCCGGCGCAGGCCGCCGGAGGATTCCTACGAGGTGACCTGCCTGCCTGAGATCATGCGCCGGGCCGCCCCTGTATGAAGGTGAGGGTGCTCCTCACCGATGGACTGCAGCGCAAGACGCTCGTGGCCGCACGCTCTCTGGGCCGGGCGGGCTATGAGCCGTGGGTCGCCGACGATACGACGTTCAGCCTCGCACGGTGGTCCCGATACGCCGGCCGGGCCCTGAGGAGCCCGCGACCGGGGAGTGCCGCATTCCAGGACTGGCTTCTCGCCGTCGCGGCAGAGGTGGATCTCGTGCTGCCGATGGACGACCTCTCCACCGCGGCCGCGATCGCCTGCGGCGACGCGCTGACGGCGAAGAGCCTCCTGCCGACGGCGGAGCAGTTCGAGATTGGCCGCGACAAGTGGCGCACGATGGAACTCGCCGTCCGGGCCGGCGTACCCCATCCCGAGAGCGTTCCGGTCGGGACGGAAGGGGACTTAGCCGACGCCAGGGCCATGCTCGGGGGGGAAGTCGTGCTGCGGCCCCGCGTGGGTTCCGGGGGACGCGGCGTGCGCTATCTGCCGCAGCATCTCGAAGCCCTGCCCGCGGACCTCCGAGGGCATCTCGTGCAGCGGCGCCTGCCGCGCGGACGCAAGTTCGACGTGGGCCTCCTTTACGCCAGGGATGGGAGTCTTAGGGCCACGTTCTGCCAGGAGGAGCTGCGCTGGTTCCCAGGGGAGCACGGCACGAGCACCCTGCAGCGCAGCGTGGTGCGGGACGATCTTGTCGGGCTGTCGCGCCAGCTGCTGCAGCCGATCGGCTGGACGGGACTCGCCGAGGTGGAATGGCTCGAAGCACCCGACGGCTCACCACAGCTTCTGGAGATCAACCCGAGGCCCTGGGCGTCCCTGGGGCTCGCGGTGGCGGCGGGGGTGGACTTCCCCCGGCTTTGGGCGGAACTTGCGCTCGGACAGACCGTGAGCGGGCCGGCAGCCTACGATACCGCAGTGCTTTGCCGCTGGTCTCTGCCGTC
Organism: Bacillota bacterium; assembly: GCA_021799275.1. GTDB lineage: Bacteria > Bacillota > Sulfobacillia > JAJZYS01 > JAJYTV01 > JAJZQO01. The sequence continues at coordinate 24,396 of JAJZAT010000003.1, read as the reverse complement.
GGACCTCCTGCATCTCCTGCGCCACCCGCTGCGTGGTCTCGCCAAGGGTGCGCCGAGGCGCCTGCCCGGCGAGCGGCTGGTGGACGACATCGTCGACCCGGGCGACCTCGGGCCCGTCGGGGGCTTCCTGCTCGCCGTGCTGGGCCACCTCTTCGATATCGGGACATGGCGGCAGGTGATGCGATGGTAGGGCCACACATGCTCTCGATCGATGTCGAGCACTGGTACGACGCCACGCTGGCAACGGCGCCCGTCGCCCCACAGCCCGACTTCGCGCGCCGGGAGCTCGACGCGGTCTTGGGGCTCCTGGCCGCGCATGGCGCGAGGGCGACGTTCTTCGTGCTCGGCGGCCTGGCCCGCGAACTGCCCGAAAGCGTCCGGGCGATCGCGGCGGCCGGACACGAGGTAGCCTGCCACGGCCTTACGCACGACCTCCTCTGGCAGATCGGGGAGGAACGCTTCCGCCGCGAGGTCAAGGACGCCAAGGCGATCCTCGAGGACCTTGCGGGCACCGGCGTCCAGGGCTACCGGGCGGCCACCTGGTCGCTCACCCCGCGCAGCGCCTGGGCGGTCGAGGCCCTCTCCGATCTCGGCTTTCGCTACGACTCGAGCGTCTTTCCGCTGCGCACGCCGCTCTACGGCGTGGCCGGCGCCCCTGCGTCACCCTACCGACTGCAGGCCCAGGCCGGTTCCGGCTCGATCCTGGAGCTGCCGCCGGCGGTGCAGTCCTGGTTCGGCCTGCGCGTGCCGGTCGCGGGGGGCATCTACTGGCGTCTCCTGCCGTCGGCCCTGGTGGTCGCCGCGCTCAGAGGCGGCGCGCCGCGGGTACTCTACGCCCATCCGTGGGAAGTGGCCCCGGCGGGCTGGTCGCTACCGGCCTCCGCCGGGGCCGTGGCCCGTTTCAGCATGGGCTTCGGCCGCGGCCACCTGCGGCGGCTGCTCGGGGACCTCCTGCGCCAGGTGACGTTCGTGCCGATGGGCCCCCAGGTTCCGGACCTTGCCCGGCAGCCGCTCGAGACCTGGGCGTTCAGCGGCGATAGGCTGGTTCCGGCCGGTCACTGACGGATCCAGAGCACCAGAAGGTCCGGCTTGCGGTAATAGATGCTCGATGTCGCCGGATGGGCATGATGGTAGGCCATGGCCCAGGCGTAGGCGTGCGCATCGAGCACGGCGCCTGCCGGGCCCACGTTCTCGGCGGCCTGCAGCGACTGCGGCACGGGGAGCTTCAGATCGCCGGCCGTCGGCCGCACGCCGTCGGCGGTGACACGGGGCACGTAGAGGAACGTGTCCGACGTCAAAATGGCCAGATGCGGCCAGGCGTAGGGCTTGATCCTGGCGTCCCGCGCGACCGAGAGCGGCAGTTTCGAGAGGAACTGCGTCAGCTCCACATGCCAACCTTTGCCCAGGAGTTCGCTGTACTGCTCCGTGGGCGAGATGACGGTCCACTGGTACGCCTCGAACGAGCCGGAGATCTGCTGCAGCACCTCCTCCGAGCCGGGCACCTCATAGCGCGCCAAAGGCTGCGGCGGTAGAATCCCCACCGCGAGGCAGGCGGCGAGTGCCAGGGCGGCCAGGCCATGGGCGGCCGAAGGATAGGATAGGCGATTCGCCACGAGCGAGAAGGCGTAGCCGACGACGAGGGGTACGGCCAGGAGTCCGAGGAAGTCGCCAAGGGCTAGGGGAGTCCGCCAGACACCCTGCAGCGGCAGGGCACCGACGACACCGAGGCAGGCCAGCAGAAGGCCGATGCCCAAGTAGAGCGGCGCGTCGTTCCCCAGCGACTGCCAGCGCATGAGCGCGGCGACCGTCACCATGGCGCCGGCCAACAGTAGCAGCGCCAGGCCGCTCCAGCCGGAGAGCCAGGTTGGCACGGGCTGGCTCGGCAGGGCTTGCGGCGCCATGAGGAGCGTGTTGATGGCATGGTGGCCCACGAGGCCGATGGCCACCGGTACGAGTCCGACCAGGCTGCCGAGCAGGATGCGGCCGATGAGCCGCAGCGCCATGCGGTGGCCGCGCAGCCATGGCAGGCAGATCAGGATGGCGCTGCCGACGGCGTAGGGCCAGGCCAGGGGCTGCGCCATGACGGCGACGAAGCCCGCGACGCCCGCGAGCGCGGCGTCGGTCGGCGAGTCGCGACGCAGGGCGCGCAGGCTGAAGCCCAGCTCGGCCAGGACGAAGATGGCCGCGAAGTGCAGCGCGAGCGGATGCCAGGTGGTCACGGAGCCTGGGCCGATCGCGGGGAAGAAGGAGAAGCCGATCAGCACCACGGTGGCGAAGACGGCCCAGCCGCTGTCCGCGATCTCCATGGCCAGGAAGCCGCCGGCCAGCGGCAGGAGGAGGGCCACGAGGGGCCCGAGGAAACGCAGCACGTTGAGCGGGTCGAAGAAGAAGGTGGTCGCGACGAGCGCCGCCAGGACCGGCACGCCGAACGGGTAGACGCCCGACTGGTAGAGGCCGAGGTTCAAGGCGATGTCTTTGGTGGCGAGCAACTGCACATAGCCTGCTGGCGTGCCCGGGGCGGCCTGCGCCAGAAGCGGGGCGAACTGGCGCGCCGCGATCACGGCGAGGGCGAGGCAAGTGAGCAGCACGTCGGCCTGGATGAAGGAGCGCCCGACCCTGCCGAGCCATGCCCCAAGCTGGCGCATGGCGTCGGCGGCCAGGGAGAGGAAGGAATGCTCGCCTTCGGGGTCCATGGCGTCCAGCAGCTTCGCCGTCTGCTGGTTGCGGCGCTGGGTCTGGACCGCAAGGCTGCCGCGACGGCGGCGCATGTAGGCCGCGAGGCCGACCGCGAAGGCGATGATGAGACCGATGGTGGCCAGTTCCACGCTGGAGGCAGCGGCCAGCAGGAAGCCGAGGGACGTCCATGCCGCCGTGCCAAGCGCAAGCGTGCGCCAGAGGGCCGCGAAGGGACGGAGGCCGTGGTCGCGGCGCACCAGCAGATAGGGCAGCAGCAGGACCGCCACCAGGACGCCGATCGTCACCTGCAGGGCGGTTGCCACGGCGCCGGCCATCAGTCGGCCCGGCCCGCGCGCGACGGCGCGGCACTCGAACGCGAGAGTTCGTAGACGGTGACGTCCGGACCGCGGAAATAGACGTGCAAGGGACCGTGGCTGGCCTGCCACCCGGCGACCCACTTGCGGATCGCCGCCTGGGCCTTCGCGCGGCGGGGCTTGACGACATACTGGTAACCCTTGGCGACCTTCAGTCCCTTGTCGACGAAGATGAAGATGTGGTGCTCGGCGAACGGCGTTGAGCTTCCGCCGGACACGTATCTCGGCCAGGCCCCCGTGGTGGGGACATGCTGGAGGAAGACCGGACCGCGCAGGAAGTAGCCCTGGCCATAGGCGTAGTCGAAGCCGCTATCGTCCGAGACGGCGAGCCAGTTGCCGCGCTGCAGCGTCGAGCCGATGTCGACATACGCCACGACGAAGTCGTCCGGCAGCCAGCGTGAGCTGGTGAAGGCGTTCCACGGCTGCGGGCGGTAGTGCAGCCAGCCGAAGGCGATGAGGGCGGTCGCGCCCGCCAACGCCAGCCAGCGGCCCGTGGCCACGTGCAGAAGTTCGAGGGCCTCCTGCACGGCTGAAAGGCCCATGCCGTAGGCCAGCGCCTCCGCCAGGGCGACGAACTCGCCGGAGCGCGAGAGCAGAGCCACCGAATGGATGCCGAACATCGCCGCCTCCCTGACCGCGAGCGCGGCGAGGAGCGCGAGCAGCCCGGCGATCGGGGCCCCAAACTCGAGGCGGTCGCAGCGGCGGGCGATCAGGCGCACCCCTCGGACCAGGACGAGCGCTACGGCGGACGCGATGGCGAGCAGGTTCTCCCACTTGATCGGCGGCGGCGGGGCATGGCTGACGGCGGTCGCGAAGCCGGCACCGGAGGAGTTCAGGTGGACGCCGACGGCGAGCGCGATGATGATCGGCAGCACGGCGACCACGATGGCGGTCGACGTCCAGCGCACGTACCAGCTCAGGGCCTCTTTGCGCACGCCGGCGACGAGCCACGCCGCGACGGTGCCGGCGATCGCCGACAGCGCCGCGTTCACGGCCACGTTCGGATGGGTGAACCCGGTGATGGCGAGTAGCGCCACGGCCGTGCCCCGATACCATGCCTTGTCGTTGACCCAGGAGGCGTAGACGAAGAAGAGCGTCGGCAGGACGAAGGCGTTGCCGAACTCCTGCGAGTCCGTGCCGACCTGCCGCAGGTAATCGTAGGGGAGGAAGTGGGGCAGGGTGCCGTAGACCAGCACGGCGACCGCGGCGGGGGCGAGGCGGCCGGTCAGGCGGTAGGTGGCGAAGCCGACGGACAGCACCATCGCCACGCCCACCAGGGGGCCGAAGAACTTCACCGTGACGATCGGGTTGGCCGCCGTCAGGCGCATGAGATCGGCCATCACGATGTGAAAGCCTTCAGGATAGATGCCGCTCGGGAACAGGATCTGCTGCTCGATCGACTGCACCCAATAGAGGACCACGTCGGAGTCGGAGAATGGGATGGCAGCGTGCTGCAGCGGCGATCCGAGCCTGAGCCAGGCGGAAACGGCGAGGACGGCCAGCAGCACGAGTCCTCCGACCAGCTCGTAGGCGCCGAGCCTGCGCCGTGTCCCGTCATCGCCGCCGCGGCGGGCCTTTAGGCGTTCGCGCAGCCGCGCGGGCCAGCTGCCGAGCAGGTCGATCTCGGTGAGCAGACGGGCCGCGAGGCGGCTGCTCCTGTTCAGTTCGTACGGGTTCAGAGAGGTTCTCGGGTGCAGGAAACCGAGCAGCGCCAGGAGGATCACGAGGGTGACCCAACTGTAAAGGTGCGTCCCCACCAGGAGATACCCCGCCACGATCAGCGCCACGACCATGCGGGCCACGTAGCCTACGGCGGCGTCGACGCCCGGCGCGTCCGGTACCCTGCCAAAGACGTAGCGCGGCCAGAGGTAGAGCACGACGGCTCCGCCGAGGATCAGACGCGCGAGGGTGGATAGCTCGATCCCCAGGGGTAAGGGCATCTTGGTCCTCCTTCAGCGTGGACGACGTCGGTGCGGGAGGCGTTCAGGACGACCCCCAGCCCGGGGCTGTCAACTCGTAAACGGTCAGGTCGGGCCCACGGAAGTAGACGTGGAGTGGGCCGTGCGTCCGCTCCCAGCGGTTCACCCAGCCGCGGATCAGCTTCTGCACCGCCTGCCGGCGAGGCACCGTGGGTGTGCTGTAGGACGGCGCCACGACGATGCGGCGGTCGACGAAGATGAAGAGATGACGTGTGGCAAGGGGCCTGGTCGCCTGGCCTGGGTGGTGGTAGGTCGGCCAAGGGCCCTTGGTACCGACGTGTTGCGCAAAGTCGGCGGCGGTCATGAAGAGACCCTGGCCGTACGCGTAGTCGAAGCCGCTGTCGTCCGATACCGCGAGCCAGCTGCCGCTCGGCTGGGTGGCCGCGATGCGGGCGTACGCCACGACGAAGTCGTCGGGCAGCCAGCGGTAGGTCGGAAAGGGGTTGAACGGCTGGGGTGCGCTCTGGGCCCAGGCGCCCGCGACCACACCCGCCGCAAGCAGCAGACCCGCCCAGCGCCCGAAGGCGGGGCGGACAAGCTCGAGCAGTTCCTGCACGGCCGAGACGCTCATACCGAGGCAGAGCGCAACGGCGAGCGCGACGAATTCGCCGGAACGGGATTGCAGCGCCAGCAGGTGGATGCCGAACGTCGCGGCCTCCTGGATGGCGAGGGCCGCGACGAGGGTCAGGAGGGCGGCTAGCGGCATACCGAGATCTGCGCGTTCAGCCCTCCTGGCGACAAGGCGCACGGCGCGGACCAGCAGGAGCATGCAAGCCGAGAGCAGCGCGAGCTTGTCCAGCGTGGTGATCGGCGGAGCTGCGGCGGCCGTGGTCTGCGCGGCGAATCCCACGCTGGCGGTGTTGAGGGGGATGCCGATCGCCAGGGCTACGACGAGCGGCGCCACGGCCAATACCAACGCCACTGGCAGCCAACGCAACCACCACCCCAGCGTCTGCCAGCGCACGCCCACCGTGAGCCAGGCGGCCACTGTCGCCGCGACGGCCGCGAGACCTGCGTTGAGGGAGACGATCGGATGGGTGAGCGCCGCCATCGCCAAGAGGGCGATGGCGGTGCCGCGATACCAATTCCCCTGCTTCACCCAGGAGGCGTAGACGAACCAGAGCGTCGGCAGCACGAGCATGTTGCCGAACTCCTGCGAGTCGGTGCCGGCCTGGCGCAGATAGATGTAGGGCAGCAGGTGCGGCAGCGTGCCGTAGACCAGCATGGCGACCGCGGCCGGAGCGAAACGCCCGGTCAGGCGGTAGGCGGCGAATCCCACCGAACCGACCATGGCGACGCCGATGATCGGGCCGATGAACTTGATGGTCGCGATCGGGCTCGCGACGCTGAGGCGCATGAGCCCAGCGACGGCGGCGTGGAAGCCCTCCGGGTAGATGCCGTTCGGAAACAGGATCTGCTGTCCGATCGCCTGCACCCAGTAGAGCACCACATTCGAGTCGGAAAACGCGATGCCCGCATGGGCGAAGGCAGGGGCGAGACGCAGGTAGGCGGAGACGCCGAGCAGGACAGCGAGCAGGAAACCACCGGCGAGAACGTAGACGGACGGCCTCCACGTGACCCGCCAGGGCCCTTGCAGGCCCTTGCGCAGGAAGGCCCACGCGCGGCGGGGCAGGCTGCCGAGCCGGTCGAGATCGCCCAGAAGACGTGACCCGACCCCTACGCCGCGGCCCTGGCCGGTGTCCGGTTGCACCTTCAGAAGGCGCGGTGCGAAGACCAGGACCGCCAGGGTGAACCAGCTGAAGGCATGCACCGCCGCGAGCCCCAATGCGGCTCCGGCCACGAGCAGCAGCATGCGGGCGGCGTAGCCGGCAAGGCGGTCCGCGCGGGCGACGTCGCCGTCGACGGCGAAGACGTAGCGCGGCCAGAGATAAAAGAGGACGAGTCCGCAGATCACGAGCCTCAGCATGGTATCGAGTTCGATGGAAAGGGGGAGCGGCATCCGCGACCTCCTCAGGCCATGCGGTAGAGCATGAAGTCGACGCGCGGCAGCAGCCGGAGCACGTCCACCGTGGTCAGCACGACCAGGCAGATGACGCCGGCGATGAGGCCGACCACGGCGAACTGGTACGCGCCGAGAATACGCGTGGCGATGATGCCGACCGTGATGTCGGCCGCAAGGGAGATGAGCAGCGACCTGAGGGCCAGCTGGGGGTAGGCGAGGCTGAACATCAGGAGGACGTTGAAGAGCGCGAGCGCCAGGACGACGTAGGCGAAACTCGCCCAGGAGAAGACGAACGGCTCGACGCCGTGGATCGGGATCGCGTTGCGCAGGATCGGGTACTGGCGGGCGATCGCGAGGCCGATGCGCACCATGACCATGCCGATCGCCGCGACGCCGACGAAGCCGGCCACGCAGCGCAGGTAGACGGCGCGCATCGCGGCAGCCAGGTTCTGCACGTTCCGCTCCGTGACGCGGTGCTGCGCGACCATCAGCCAGCGGATGACATAGCCGACGAACGCCTCGGTCGCGCCGAGCGGCAGGATGAGGGCGAAGAGCGCCCAGTCCATGCCGAGCTCGTACTCCCCGCGGAACCAGATGCTGTACGGCAGGAACGACGTGGCCGTGGTCCAGGCGACCAGGCGGTCCGAGAACACAAAGCTGAAGTAGAGGATGCCGTAGAAGAAGTAGCTCGCCGAGGCATAGGCGAGCTGCGAGGTCCTGGTCTTGACGATGCGGCCGATGTGTTGCCACTTGCGGGTCTGGCGGCGGAAGATGACGAGCCAGGAGAGCACGGCCCCGCCGGTCGCCGCGGCCATGGCCATCGCCTGCGCCAGGATGACGTTGTGTCCGAAGCGCCACATGAAGTAGGCGATCAGGATGGAGCCAACCGTCAGCAGGGTCAGCATGTACTCTCGCCGCAGAACGTAAAGGCTGGCGTACGCGAGCCAAAGCAGCGACAGCATGATCATGTAGACGACCATGAAGAAGGCCAGGGAGAAGGGGAACATCGGGAACACCGAGTCCGCGACGACGATGGCGATCGCGATCACGACGGCGGCGCCGAAGCCCCAGCGCATGATCTGGTAGAGGGAGCGCTCGACGAGGTCCCCCTCCTGCAGGCCGACCAGGACGTAATAGATCGTGGCCATGGCCTGCGTGAATCCGCCCGTCACGACGAAACTCAGGAACGTCGCGATGCCGAGCGCCGTGGCCTGCGCGACGGAGTAGTACTGGTAGGACCAGATGCTGATGTGCAGCATCACCATCGCAGCGATCGAGACGACCATCGGCAGGGCGAAGAGAAGACCGTGGAAGAAGTCGGCCGCGATGAGACGCAGCAGATGGTACCAGCGCATATCGTGGCGCGGCGGTATCGGGTCCGTACGGACGCTGGCGAGGAAGTCGGCGTAGATGTCCTCGGCGAGATCGAACACGCTGGGCATGCCGAACACGTCCTCCACGCGACGGTCGCTCCAGCCGAGCGACTCGATCGTGGCGGCCACGTCCATGACATCCTGCAGGTCGCCGTTGGCCTCGACCACCTGGCGAAGGAGGCGCTCGCGGGCCTCACCCGTCCGGGACGTGCGGGTGGCCCGACCTCCCCTGGCGATGCTCATCTCGGGTGACTCCCCTGGCGATTGTCCCTCGGCATTGCCAAATGCGGGATAACCATGGCAAACTACGACATACACGGGCAAAATGCCTTCGTTTTTGTGTGCCAAACTTCAAGTTGCAACGGGTCTCGATGCGGCAAAGGTTTCGGATGTGCGACAAAGGGGGATGGATAGTGCCCAGGAAAGTGCGGGTCATGCTCGCGACCGAGGGCACCTATCCCTATCATCTGGGCGGCGTGAGCACGTGGTGCGACACGCTGGTCAAACTGGTGGGCGATGCGGAGTTCACCGTCTTCGCCGTGGCCATGAACCCCTTCGTGCGCAGCCGTTTCGAGTTCCCTGAGAGCGTGCGGCAGGTGGTCACGATCCCGCTCTGGGGTACCCAGGACCCGTCCGAGCACAAGGAGCAGATGCCGTTCTCGGAGATCTTCCTGCAGAAGCAGCGCACGACGGTCGACGAGGTCTCGAGAGGCTTCCTGCCCGAGCTGATGACGTTCCTCGAGCAGATGCGGCGGAGCGGCGACGACCCCGAGGCGGTCGGCTACGCCCTGGCGGCGATGCACCGGCACTTCCAGGTCTTCGACTACCGCGAGACGTTCAAGTCCGAAGTCGTCTGGCGGGCGTTCCGAGACTTCCTGCACGACGCTGCGGAGACCGGCTCCTGGACCGAGCCCAGCGTGTTCGAGGCGGTCCAGGCGCTCGGTTGGATCTACCACTTCTTCACCGTGCTCAACACGCCCATCCCGGAGGTCGACGTCGTGCACTCGTCCGCGGCCGCATTCTGCGGCATGGCGGGCATTGTCGCCAAGGTGGAGTACGGCACGCCCTACCTCCTGACCGAGCACGGCGTCTACCTGCGCGAGCAGTACCTCTCGGTCGGACGCAGCAACATGAGCCGCTTCTCGAAGCGGTTTCTCCTGGCCGCGGTGCGCACGATCGTGCGGGCGAACCTGCACTTCGCGGATCGCATCACCCCGGTGTGCGCCTTCAACGCCCGTTGGGAGCGTCTCCTCGGCGCCCCACAGGAGCGCATCGACGTCGTCTACAACGGCGTGTCCCCGCAGGTCTTCGCGCCGAACCCGGAGTCGCACGGCGGTCCGCCGCGCCTCCTCAGCATCGCGCGCATCGACCCGAACAAGGACATCGAGACGCTGCTGCGGGCCATGGCGATCGTGCACGGCCACTTCCCCGACATCAAGCTCGAGGTGTGGGGGGCCGTCGCGGTGGAGGACTACCACCAGCAGATGCTGGAACTGCGCCACGCGTTGGGACTCGACGATGTCGTCCTGTTCCAGGGCCACTCGCAGAACGCGGCGGAGCTCTACCGCCAGGCCGACATCCTCGTGCAGTCGAGCGTGTCGGAGGCATTCCCGTACTCCGTGATCGAAGGCATGATGAGCGGTCTGCCCATCGTGGCCACCGACGTCGGCGGCACGGCCGAGGCCCTCGCCGACACCGGCATCACGGTGCCGTCACGCGAGCCGGAACGGCTCGCGGTGGCGATGATCATCCTCCTGCAGGACGAAGAGTTGCGGCAGCGGCTGGGTGCGGCCGCGCGCGAGCGCGCCTTGAGCTTCTTCACGATCCAGAAGGCGACGGGCGCCTACGAATCGCTCTACGGCGCGCTGGCGCAGAGGGCTCTGCGCGAGGTCGCGGTCGCCGCGGGAGACGAGTCGTTCGGGTATCCTGCCGTGCCGCCCAACCGTCTGCTCGTTTACTTGCAGAGGGCTTACGCCCTGCTGCGCCTCGGGGTACCGATCGCCGCACTCGACCAGTTTCAGCGCGCCCTCGACGTCGAACCGGGTGGCGCGGCGGCGCCGGCCATCCTGAGTCAGGTGGCGGCGCTCGAGGCGGAACTCGGTGCCGGTGAGGCCGCCATCCAGCATTACGCGAGCGCCTGGATCCTCTCGCAGGTACAGAGCGCCTAGCCCAGCGCGGAACGTCAGGCGGAGGAGGCCGGCGGTTTGCAGGGACTTCTGGCCGTGGGTCTCGGTCTGCTCGTGGGCTATGCCGCCGCGGCCATCCTGATTCCGCTGGTGGAAGTCCTCGCCGAGGGCGGAGCCGCCGCGATCTCCCGCTGCCGGCATTGCGGCGGGCGACTCGGGGCCCTGGTACAGCTGCCGCTCGTGCGGCACGCGGCCAGGGGCCGCTGCGGGCAGTGTGGCGCACTGCCACGCCGCTCGGAACTCTGGTTCGAGCTCGGCGCGGTGTGCGGCAGCGGTCTGCTCTTCGGGCTCCGCTTCAGCCTGGCCCTTCCGCTCGACCTCCTGGTGCTTTGGCTGGGGCTTGCGGTGGCCGCCGTGGACATGCGCCGACGCATCATCCCGAACCGCCTTCTGCTCGTCGCCGCCGTGCTGGGCCTCCTGGCGCTCTTGCCGCTGGGCGGCGCGGCCTACCTGGCCGGCGCGCTAGGCGCCTTGCTGCTGCTCGGCATCGGATTCCTGATCGCATGGATCGGCCGAGGCGGATTCGGCCTCGGAGACGTCAAGTATCTTGGGGTCGTGGGCCTGATGCTCGGCTGGCAACGGGGCCTCGCGACGCTCTTCCTCGCGGTCCTCTGCGGCGGTCTCTATGCGGCTGGTCTGCTGCTGACGCGTCGCGCGACCGGCAGGGACGCCTTCGCCTTCGGCCCCTTCATCGCGCTCGCATCTGTGGCGGTGGTGCTGCTCGGGGCAACCGCGGCGCGCTGAGTCTCGCGGGGAGACACGACGGGCAGGGCACGACCGGTGGCACGTCGTCACGGCCGCAGCGGCGAGGTGTTCTCCTGGCGAGAACATGGCGCGGCGGCCCGCCGCTCGCAGGAAAGGTGGACGAGACAATGCGAGGTCGGCGCTACCTCGTGTTCCTGGCCTCGATGGTGCTCCTCGCCGGGGGAGCCTGGCTCGGTGCGGCGAGGGCGGGCGCCCCTCAAAGGATGGCGGGTTTTCTGGTGGCCCCGCCGCAGAACTCTGCGCCGAGCAGCGTGGCGGTGATGCCGTACGAGACGGTGTCGTCGCCGTATCTCCACACGACGAGCCGCAGCTACGTCGCGCCGCTGACGCCACAGGAGCTCTACGCCTACTACCTGCCGCGCCTGAGGCACCTCGGCTACCGCCTGCAGGGCTACGGCACAGCGGGCAACCGCTCGGGCACCTCCAGTTGGGACTGGTCCTTCACGCGCGGAGCGGGCATGAACGACACCGTACTGCTCACGGTGGAGCGGGACGGCAGGAAGAGCGTCTATTCGCTGGCCCGCGAGCTGATCGTGGCACCGGCCCGCCCGAAGGCGAGCATCGTGCCGGCAACGCTCGAGGAGGTTACGGTGCGGGCGAGGCAGTCGGCGAGTTCGCCCTGGGTCACGCGCACCCTGCGGACTCCCGACGCCTGGCGGCACCTGCTCGCGGTCGTGAACGCGCTGCCCGTGGACACGCGCGGCGCCCACGGCTGCCTTGCCGATTTCGGTGCGGCCGCGACGGTGCGCTTCATCGCCAAGGCGGGCAACTGGACCTTCACGGTGGATCCCGCCTGCGGCAGTGTGCTTGGTCCTGCGGGGTCCCACCTCATGGACCAGGGTCTCTGGTCTGGCGTGGCGACGGTGGCCGGATTCCCGGCGCAACTTGCCCCCTGACCCCTGGTACCGCACCTAGAACGAGGCGGGAAGACATCGACGTCTTCCCGCCTCGTTCCTTGCCCGACCACAAGACCTCAGGCGAGCCTGCCCGCCGCCTGCCGCTCCCTCAGGAATCCGACCGTGCGCTCGAGTCCTTCGCTCATGGGCACCTTTGGCGCCCAACCGAGACGTTCGGCGGCCAGGGCGGGATCGAGCGAGATCCGCTGCACCTCGCCCGGGCGCTCCGGCTCGTACCTGGCCGGGAGCCGGCTGCCGCAGATCTCGGAGAGCGCCCGGTGCAGCTCGTTGACGCTGGTCTCGACGCCGGTGCCGATGTGGACCGACTCGTTGTCGCCCGCGCCGAGGGCCATCGCGTTGGCTGCGACGACGTCGCCCACGTACACGTAGTCCCGCGTCTGCTCGCCGTCGCCGAAGATGCGGCACGGCTCCGCGAGGAGCATGCTGCGGCCGAAGATGGCCACGACGCCAGCCTCGCCGGCGGGGTTCTGCCTCGGCCCGAAGACGTTCGCGTAGCGCAGGGCGGTGTAGCGCAGACCGTGCAGATGGGCGTAGAGGAAGAGGTAGTGCTCGACGGTGTGCTTCGTCACGCCGTATTGCGAGAGCGGCCGGATCGGATGGTCCTCCCGCACGGGCAGGTAGTCCGGCTCGCCGTAGATCGCGCCGCCGCTCGACGCGTAGACGATCTTGCGCGTGCCGGCGCCCACCGCGCAGGTGATCACGTTGAGGCTGCCAAGGATGTTCACCTGGGCGTCGTAGGCCGGCCGGCGCGTCGAGACGCGCACGTCCATCTGCGCGGCGAGGTGGATGACCGCTTCGGGCCGCTCGGCGGCGAAGACCCGCTCCAGCCTCTCCGCGTCGGTCACGTCGACCTCGTGAAAGTGCGCCTTCGGATGTACCTGTTCGCGGAAACCGGTGACGAGGTTGTCCACGACCGAGACCTCATGGCCGTGCGCCACGAGGTAATCTACCGTGTTGGAGCCGATGAAGCCGGCCCCGCCGGTCACGAGGACGCGCAATGCTAGACCTCCACTCAGAGGACGGATCTATTGGGCATTTTCGCGTCCCGTGCCAAGATCCTGCACGGTGGAGATCAGATGCCGTGCTGGTACATGTACATGATGTTCTTCACATAGTTCTGCGTCTCGGGGTAGGGCGGGATGCCGCCGTACTGCTTGACGGCGTTCGGGCCCGCATTGTACGCGGCCAGCGCGAACGGAATGTTGTTGTTGAAGAGCTTCAGCAGGTACGAGAGGTAGGCGATGCCGCCGTGCACATTCTGCTCCGCGTTGAAGGCGTCGGTGACCCCGAGCTCCGCGGCCGTGCTCGGCATGAGCTGCATGAGGCCCTGCGCGCCGGCCGATGAGACCGCGTGGGTGTTGCCGCCGCTCTCCTCCCGGATGACGGCCATGATCAGAAGGGGATTGATGCCGTAGATCGCCGAGATCGACTTGACGATGGAGAAGATCTGCGAGGAGCTCAACTGTCCGTCCGCGAGCTCCGCCTTGAGCTGCTGGATCGCGTCCCACAGCTTCTGCCCCTGCTGCTGTTCGTCCGCCACCACGCTATTGATCTGCTGCTGCTGGCTCTGCAGCGTTGCGAGCACCTGGCGCCGCTGACTCGCCACCTGCGCCTGCTGGTCGCGCTGGCGCACGAGCGTCGCCTGCTGGCGGGCGTACTTCGCCTTCGCCTGGTCCTGCAGGACGAGGTCGTGGTGGATGAGATCGGCGTCGTGGTTGAGGTTCTCCACGATGCTGCGCTCGAAGGTGGCCACCTCGATCACGTTGCCGAGCCGCGTCACGAACTCGCCGAAGCTTGCGACGTGCAGCAGCACCGCCAGGTAGCCGATCGGCCCGTACTGCTGGGTGTAGAGCAGGACGGCGTCGAGACCGCCCTGCTGCATCTCCGACGCCGCGCGCGTCCGCGCGAGGCGCCGCGAAACGGTCCCGATCCTGTTCTCGGTCACGAGAATGGCCGCCCGGGTGGCGGCGATGTTCTGCTGCGTGATGGTGAGCTGCTGGTCGACCTGGCCGAGCAGCACCTGGGACTGGTTGACCTCGGCCTGCAGCTTCGCCTGCTGGGCCTTGTCCGCGACGAGGTTGACGTGCACGCTGTGCAGCTGACTTTCGAGTGCGGTGAGAGACGCGGCTGCCGCCGTGCCTCCGGGTACGTTCGACACAAGGAGCAGGGCAAGGGCGGGCGCCGCCGCCCATTTTCGCCAGCAACCCATCATAAGAGGCACGGTTCGCACTTGGCGGACGAACTCCTGCCTCGTCGGCCTGTCGGATCATGGCAGATCAGAGGAGTGGCGAGATCTGGCGCAGGCGGGCGAGCGTCGCGCGGTTGCGCCCGGAGATCTCGCCCTGGCGGTCGAGCGGCGGAACGAGGTCCTGGGGGTCGACGACCAGAGCGGGCAGCGGCGCCTCGCCGGGAGGCTGGTGTCTGCGGTTGAACGCTGGGGGCACCCGGGTCTCCTCCGCGAGCGGCGTGCCGCGCATTTCGGCCCAGACGAGCGACCAGGCCCGCGGCACCACGCGCAGCAGCTCGTAGCCGCCGCCGCCGAGGCCGAGCCAGCGCCCGCCCGCCACTTCGTGGGCGAGTTCGTGCAGGCGGGCCGCCGTTCGCCAGTAGAAGCGGGTCGTGAGACGCATGTCGGCGAGCGGGTCCAGCACGTGGCCGTCACAGCCGTGCAGAGTCACGAGCGCGTCCGGCCGGAAGTTGCGCAGGGCCGGGGGCACGATGGCCTCGAAGAGCTCGAGCCAGGAGGCGTCGTCCGTGAAGGGCTCGAGCGGCACGTTGAGGGACGTCCCGAGCGCGGGACCTGCGCCCAACTCCTCGACGCCGCCGGTACCCGGGAAGAGGTAGCGGCCGCTCTCGTGGAACGAGATGGTGAGGACCTCGGGGTCCCTGTAGAAGATCTCCTGCACGCCGTCGCCATGATGGACGTCGATATCGATGTACGCGACCTTGAGGCCGGCATCGCGCAAGGCGAGGATGGCGAGGGCGATGTCGTTGTAGATGCAGAAGCCGGCCGCCTGGGCCGCGAACGCGTGATGGAGTCCACCGCCGATGTTGAAGGCGTGCACGAGGTCGCCCGAGGCGACCGCCCTGGCGGCGCCCCCGGTCCCGCCGACGGCCAGAGCCGCGGCCTCGTGCATGCCAGGGAATCCCGGGTCGTCCTCGGTGCCGAGCCCGTAGAGCAGGGAGGACTCGCGCACCGCACCGCCGCTCGAGAGACGCCTGACCTCCTCAAGGTACGACGGGGTGTGGACCCTCAGGAGGTCCTCGTCGCTCGCGGGCTCGGGGCCGCGCAGTTCTCCGGGCGCGAGCAGCCCCAGCTCCTCGATCATCTCGTAGGTCCAGCGCAGCCGGATGGGGTTGAAGGGGTGATCCGACGAGAAGCGGTAGCCCTGATACGCGTCGCTGTAGATGAGGGCGACCGGATGCGACAGAGGGCAGGCACCCCTTTCGCGCGGCAGCGTAAGCGTCGGCATGGGAATCATAGCGCCATCGGGCGGCCCTTGGAAACCAAGCGCAGGGACATCGTGGTAGAAGAAACGCCGCGCACGTCCGAGATCGCGACATGGAGCCTATGGCAAGTGCCCCCGCGGGGCGTCAGAATAGGGGCAGCGATTGGCGGAGGTGATCACCTTGCGGGTGATCCTGCGGGACGGTCGGGTTGCGGACGTGCGCGAGGCGACAGGCAGCGACGAAGAGCGCAGGATGCTCGGGGCCCTGTTCCAGGGCGTGTCGCAGACGTCGCTCTACTATCGGTTCTTCCATGCGGTGCGCGAGGTCGACGAACGCAAGATCGTCGAGATGCTCGAGAGCCGGTTGCCGGACAAGTACGCGCTTCTCTGCATCTCCGGCGACACGATCATCGGCATCAGCCACTTCCTCCGCACCGACCCGGAGTGCGCCGAGATCGACTTCTTCGTGGACGAGCGCTTCCACGGTTATGGCATCGGCACCCTGCTGCTCGAGGAGATGGCCGAGGTCGCCTGGCGCTATGGACTGAGGCGCTTCGAGGCCTACGTGCTGCAGGAGAACCAGAAGATGATCCAGGTCTTCCGCAACTCGGGCTTCGAGGTGCAGCACCACTACGACCCCGACGACTACACCGCCGTGCGCATGGTCCTGCCGCTCGCGGAGACCGAGCGTAGCCGCGCGCTGCACGACACGCGCGAGCAGATGGCGACCGCCGCCTCCCTGAGGCCGTTCCTGCATCCGCAGACGGTGGCCGTGATCGGCGCGTCGCGAGACCCGAGCCACCTTGGGCACGTGGTGTTCCGGCACATCGTGGAGAGCGGGTTCACGGGCACCGTCTATCCGGTCAACCCGAGCGCGCGCGCCGTCGCCGGCGTGCGCGCCTATGCGCAGCTCAAGGACCTGCCGGAGGCGGTCGACCTCGCGCTGCTCGTCGTGCCGGCGATGCAGGTGCAGGGCCTCGTGCAGCAGTGCATTGCGGCGCATGTGGGCAGCGTGGCCGTGCTCTCCGCCGGTTTTGCGGACGCCGGGGCGGTCTCCGAGCAGCAGGAGCTCGCGCACCGCTTGCGCGAGGCGGGCATCCGCCTCCTCGGACCGAGCTGCTTCGGACTCCTGACGACGACGCCGGACGCGCCGCTCAACGCGAGCTTCGCTCCCGTCATGCCGAGGCGCGGACGCCTCGCGATTGCGAGCCAGTCCGGAGCTCTGGGCGTCGCCATTCTGGACTACGCGAGTCGTCTTGGCGTCGGCGTCTCGAGCTTCGTCAGCATGGGCAACAAGGCGGACGTCTCGGGCAACGACCTCCTGCAGTATTGGGAGACTGACCCGGAAACGTCCCTCATAGCGCTCTATCTCGAGTCGTTCGGCAACCCGCGCAAGTTTACGCGCATCTGCCGGCGGCTGACGCGGGAGAAGCCGGTACTCGTCGTGAAGAGCGCCCGCACCCGCGGCGGCGCCGCGGTGTCCGAGTTCGGCGCGGAACCTCGGGACCGCGTCTTCGGGGGGCTCTTCCGCCAGGCGGGCATCATCCGCGCCGACACCCTCGAGGAACTCTTCGACGTGGCCGCGCTGCTCGACGGGAGCCCCTTGCCGCAGGGGGGGCGGGTGGCCGTTCTGACCAATTCCGCGGGTGGGGCCGTGATCACCGTGGACGGCCTGCCCAAGGAGGGGCTCGAGCTTGCCATGCCGCCGATCGACCTCGGCTTCGAGGCCCTGGCGGACGGCTATCGCAAGGCCTTGCCCGAGGTGCTGCGCAATCCGGATGTCGACGCGGTGATCGTGCTCTTCATTCCTGTGGGCATGTCCCAGAGCGACGAGGTGGCGAGGCGGATCGCCGAGGCCGTCGATGAGGTCGTCAGGGATGGCGGCGGCACGCCGAAGCCGATCGTCGCAAACTTCCTCCTGCCGCTCGACGGCAACGTGCCGGTCGGCTGGATCGACACCTGCTGCCAGCGTATCCCGGTCTACCCGTTCCCCGAGCGGGCGGTGCGCGCTCTGGGGCAGGCGGTGCGCTACGCGCGCTTCAAGGCCCAGCCGCATGGCCAGATCCCCGACCTCGAGGGCTGCGACGCCGCGGCCGCGCGCGACCTGCTGCGGGAGCGGGTGGCGGCGGGGGAGAGCGAGCCGCCTGTAGAGGCGCTCGCGCTGGCCCTGACCCAACTCGGCCTGCAAGCGGGAGACGGAGGCGAGCGGGAGCAGGTGCGGGTCCAGATCGTGCAGGATCCCCTGTTCGGCCCCATCATCGCCGTGCGCCCGGTCCTGGAAAGCCAGGCCGCCGCGCTCGAGCGCATCGTGCCGCTGACGGACCGCGATGCGCAGGCCCTGGCGCGGCGGTGTCTGCATGCGCTGGACCTCGACGAGCTCGCGGGGGCGGAAGAGAGGCTGACCGACGCCCTCCTGCGGGTGAGTCTCCTCGCCGACGAGGCGCCGGAACTGGGTGAGATGGAACTGCTGCTGCGCATCGAAGCGGACGCGACGACCTTCGTTCCGGGGCGGCTGCGCCTGATGCCCGCCGTCGAGGCCTAGGCATCGGCCCTAGAGGCCGCGGACCCGATCGCACGATCGGGTCCGCGGCCTTCCTTGTCATGTAGGGAGCTGGCTATGCGCCCCGTTAGACTACGAGTTTCAACGCGACGCCGAGCAGCAGGATGCCGTAGAACCATTTCACCCACTCGGGCTTGGCCCGGTTCGCCATGAACCAGGAGCCGAGCAGCGATGCCACGACGACCGCCAGCACGGCGGTTAGGAGCAAGGGCCACTCGATGGTCATGTTTCCGACGTGGCCGAGGAAGCCGGAGAAGCTCGAGAACGTGACGATGTACGCCGTGGTCGCGGCGGCGCGCTTCGTGCCGTAGCCGATCCAGATCAGGAGCGGGCCGATGATGAACCCGCCGCCGATGCCGAGGAGTCCGCCGATGAAGCCGGCGGCGGCGGCGACCACGCTGCCGACCAGCATCCGCCTGCCGAGCGGCATCATCTCGGTCGGGTCGGCCTTTCCCGCTGCGAGCAGAGTCCGCGCGGCAGCGACGAGTACGGCCACGGCGAAGAGGATGAGCAGCAACCTGTTCGGCAGAAGCGGCGCGGCCAGGGCGCCAAGCGGGGCGAAGACAAGCGCCGCGAGCGCCATCGGCAGCCCGCCCGTCCAGTCCACGAGGTGCTTGCGACCGTAGGGGATCAAGGCGAGCAACGTGTTGAGACCGTTGAGCAGCAGCCCAAGCGGGATGACCACCGACTGCAGCCCGAAGCCGAGCCAATGGAAGATCGGCACATAGAGCATGCCGCCGCCCAGCCCGAGCATGGCGAAGATCGCGGAGACAAGGAAGATGAGCCACGCGACCAGAGCGATCATCCGGGATGCGCCTCCTCCGCTGCGGCGTGGCCTGGCCGGCAGACGGCCACCCTCCCCGACGAATGGGGGAGGGCGCGCCGATCCCGCGTCAGCCCTTGTAGCCCGAACAGGGGATGCAAACCGGCTTGCCGTCCCTGATGCGCACGTAGCGCTCGAAGACGTACTCTCCGCAGACCGAGCAGGCGGTGCGGTTGAAGGAGCCCTTGGGCGGCTGATACGTGAAGTCCGGTCTCTCCTCTATGGCGTAGACCTCTTCGTCGGGCTGCGCGAGCGTCCACGCAACGGCCTGATCAGTGACGCCATCGGGAATGCCGGACGGCTCGATGCCGCGCATCCGATAGGCGAAGAATTCCTGGGCGCCGAAGGCGTCGAGAAACGACGGGCGCAGGGCATAGCGCACCGCTGTCTTGCCGGGGTACCAGAGGGTAGCCGCGAGCTTGCCCCAGTAGGTCTTCTCGATCAGCGCCTTGCCGACGGTCGCCCCGGTCGCGGCCTGGATGCCATCCATGAGACAGGTCTGGGGGTGGCCCTCGCCGAGCTCGCAGATCACGTGCAGCGTGTGGTCCATCTCGCGCCCTACGCCAAGGCGGGAGAGCGCCAGGACACCCATGCGGTAGCCGAGCGGCATGAAGGGGCAGCGGTGGCCGTGGAACGCGTAGGCCCAATCGGGTGGTTCGTAGGACAGCTGGCTCAAGCGGATGACCTCCTCTGATGTACGCATCGGATGCGCGGCGGGGTGGAGCATCGGGGAGCCGGCGGCGCCGGACGCCAGCCTGGGCGTCTTAGGCGCGCTTCTTGGCACGACGCGATGTCGCTCCTGTGGGCACGCCGGTCCGTCGGGGTGAACGCCGGCCTGTGCCGCAGCCGCACGCGTCCTCTGCCGCCGTCGCGGCGTCCAGAACGGCGACGGTGCCAGGCAGACTGTCGCGCAGGGCCGCAAGGGCGGCGAGCTCCAGCCGGTAGTCGAGCCAGCGTCCCCGGCGCTGCGCGCTGACGAGGCCCGCGCCTCGCAGAATGGCGAGGTGGTAGGAGAGAAGATTGGCCGCGATCGGGCCGATGGCCGACTGGATCTCGCAGACGCAGTGCGGGCGCCTGGAGAGCGCCGCCACGATCTGAAGGCGCACGGGATCCGCGAGAGCCTGGAACTGCGCGGCACGCGTCGCTTCAAGAAGTTTTGCATCAAGCATGTTTGAAGCGTAACGGCGGGGAGGTGGCGCGGTCATCGGCCTTAGGCCCTCTCGTTGCGCCGAAGGGACGTCGACGGCGCCGCTGGTCGGAAGGCCTGGCTGCCATGATCCGGTTGTCGGGAAAATGGCCTTTAAGGCCGTTTTCAGTACTCTTTAAGGCCGAGATGCCACAATGCCTCCGAGGGGGAGCCACCAGCATGGAAGACATCCGAGCCGAGCGCCCCGCGCATGTCGCGCGCGAAGGGCGTCCCGACTTGACCAAGGATCAAGCGGTGCGCCGGGCGCGCACGTGGAAACGCGCACTCGGCTGGTCGGCTGTGCTGGCGTTCGCGCTGCTCTGGCAGGCCGCCGCGCATCACCTGACGGGCGTCACGAGCCGAACCGGTGCGGGGCCGTCGTCATCGACGCCTGCGCAGGCGCCGGGTTCGGGTCAGGGATTCGGACAGGGCCAGCCTGCGGGTGGCTTCGATTTCGGCAGCAGCCAGAGCGTGCAGCCCTTCACGCAGTCGACGGTTTCCTGAGGTGGCGCGGCGTGAGACTGCGTCCGTTTCCTTCGACGCCATGGGCACCATGGTCGAGGTGTTTGCGCCGGAGGACACCCTCGCGCCTGCGCTTGGCGTTGTGCAAAGGGTTTTTCGGAGCTGGGACGAGTCGCTCAGCCGATTTCGGCCCGAGAGCGAGCTTTCCGCGTTGAACCGCGCCGCGGGGAGACCCTTCGCGGCGAGCGAACTTCTGTTCTTTGTCACGGCGCGGGCCCTGCGCTGGGCCCAAATGACCGATGGCACCTTCGACCCGACACTCCTGCGCCAGATCGAGCTGCTCGGCTACCGCCGCACGTTTGCGGAGATCGGGACCGGCGGCGACGTGCCGCCTGCGTCGTGCGGGGTGGCGGCGGGAGGCGGCTGGCGGCTTGTCGAGCTGGATCCCCAGCGCAGACGGATCACGTTGCCGGACGGCGTGGGACTGGACCTCGGCGGCATCGCGAAGGGCATGGCCGTCGATGCGTCACTCGATGCGCTCGTTTCCGCTGGCCTCGGCTGTGCGCTCGTGAATGCCGGTGGCGATCTGGCCGTCCGCGGCTTGCCCCCTGAAGGCGACAGCTGGCCGATCGGACTCGAGGGCGTGCCGGGAGAGGTGCTCCTCCTGCGCCGCGGCGCCTTGGCGACGTCGGGCACGCGCCGCAGACGCTGGCTGCAGGCCGGCGCGAAGAGGCACCATCTGCTCGATCCCGCGACGGGTTTCCCGGCGGAGCACGAACTCACGACCGTCAGTGTGGTCGCTGCCAGCTGCGAGGAGGCGGACGTCGCCGCCACGACGGCATTCATCCGCGGCCCGGCGCGCGGCGCCGAACTTCTGGCGGGGCTTGGCTTCGCGGGGATCTTCGTGACCGAGGCAGGTGACGTGACCAGGGCCGGAAGCTGGCCGGAAGGGACGGAGTGAGAAAGCTTGGAATGGCAATGGCTCCTGGCGCGTGCCTCCGGGTTCACCGCCTACGTCCTCGTCACGCTGGCGGTGGTGTTCGGGCTGCTGCTGAGCCAGCGCTGGCAGTCGCGAAGGGTCTGGCCGCGCCTCGTCAACGACCAGCTGCACCAGTACACGACGCTCCTCGCAGGTGTCTTCACGGCGATCCATGGCCTCTCGGTCTGGATCGACCCCTTCACCACCTTCACGCTGAAGGAAGTGCTGCTGCCGTTCACGAGCCACTACAGGCCGCTCTGGATGGCCTTCGGCATCATCGCGGCCTACCTCGGCCTCGCCATCGTTGTCACCGGCTGGCTGAGACCGAAGATCGGCTATCCCTGGTGGCGGCGCCTGCACTACCTCACGTTCCTCGTGTGGCTGCTCGCGACGCTGCACGGCCTCGGAGACGGCAGCGACACGCGCACGATCTGGGCCATCGCGATCTACGGCGCTAGTTCGGCGGCGGTCGTCGGCCTGACCCTCGTGCGCCTGATGCTCCCGGCCGGACGCCCGCGAGTCGCGGCGAGACCCGGCTGGGCGGCGCTCGCCGGTCTCGCCGCGTTGGCGGTCGCCGGTTTCGCGGCGGCCGGCCCGCTGCGGCCGGGCTGGAACGCCATCGCGAACAATGGCCACGGCTCCGGCGGCACGTTCAGCGTGCCGGCCACCACCGTGAGCGTGCTGACGCCGTATTCGGCGTCGCTCGCCGGAAGCGTCGCGGAGCAGGGCCCGAACGGGCAGGGCGTGACCACCTTGACCTTCCACCTGCAGGTGCAGGGCGGACAATATAACGCCATGACGCTCGTCCTGCAGGGACAGGCTCTGCCTGGCGGCGGCGTCGCCTTGACTGGGAGCGGGGTGACCCTCGGCACGACGAACGATCCCGGCATGTTCCGTGGTTCTCTGAGCCGTCTGAACGGCGGGGACTTTCTGGCCGTGGTGTCGGGCGGCGGCGGCAGCCTCACGCTCACGGGGCAACTTGGTCTCGTCGGCCAAAGCGGCGTGCAGGGGGTGCTGGAGGTCCAGCCCGGGTCCGCGCAGGGCGGCTTCGGGCAGGGAGGGGGCTTGAACGGCGGCTTCGGCTCCGACGACGGCGGCGGCGATCAGTGACGGCTGCCGTGTCTTGCCCGGTGGGAGGAACGACGTGGCAGGATGCCGAAGCGCCCAGCCATGCTGAAAATGCTCGTCCGCACTGGATTCGTCGCCGCGCTGCTGCTGGGCCTCGGCGCCCTGCTGCGGCTCTACCCGGACCAGGGATTTGTCCTCTGGCTGCACATCGCGTTCGGGCTTCTGTTCCTTGTGCCGGCCTGGCTGCTCGCGAACCAGCCCGGCCCTCGGCGCAGGGTTACCCAGGCCGGCGCCGCGATCGGCACGCTGGCGGCGCTGCTCGTGGTGGGCAGGTTCCTCTTCTGGCCTGGGGTGCCGCCCTGGTGGCACATCCTGCTGATGATCGTGTCGATCGGCTGCGTCGAGATGGGTAGCGCCAAGACCCGCCACAACTGAAGCGAACCTGTGCCGCGGTTTCAGCCAAGGAGGCCGCCCGATGGCGTTGACGTGTCGCCCAGCCGCCCTCGTGACCCGCATTCTGCCGGAGCGGGCGCTGAGGCGCATCGCGGAGGCCTGCGACGTGGACCTCTGGCAGGGCCCGCTGGCCATGCCGCGGCAGGAACTCCTGGGGCGCGCCGCGGGGAAGGCGGGCATCGTCGCGCTCCTGACCGATCGGATCGATGAGGAGCTGCTGGACGCCGCCGGGCCCGGACTGCGGGTCGTGGCCAACTACGCGGTGGGCTACGACAACATCGACGTGGACGCCTGCAGCCGGAGGGGCGTCCTCGTGACGAACACGCCGGGCGTTCTCACGGAAAGCACGGCCGACATGGCCTGGGCACTCATGCTGGCGGCGTCGCGCCGCGTTGCGGAGGGCGACCGCTTCGTCCGTTCGGCCGAGCCGTGGATCTGGGATCCCGGCATGATGCTCGGATGGGACGTCCACCACAAGACGCTCGGCCTTGTCGGTTTCGGACGCATCGCCCAGGCGGTGGCGCAGCGCGGGCTCGGCTTCGGCATGCGGGTCGTGTACCAGAGCCGCCGTGCGGCGCCCGCTGAGATTGAGCGCCGGCTGGGCGCGACGCGCCTCGACCTCGACGCCCTTCTGGCGGAGGCAGACTTCGTCTCGCTGCACGTCCCCCTGACCCCCGAGACCCGGCACCTGATCGGCGCCAAGCAGCTGCGGCGCATGAAGCCTACCGCCGTACTCGTCAACACGGCGCGCGGACCTGTGGTGGACGAGGCGGCGTTGGCCGAGGCCCTGCGGCGTGGGGACATTTTCGCGGCCGGCCTGGACGTCTACGAGCGCGAGCCCGAGGTGACGGCTGAACTGCGCGATCTGCCGAACGTCGTCCTCGTGCCGCACCTCGGCAGCGCGAGCGTCGAGACGCGGCTCGCCATGGGCATGCTCGCCGCTGAGAACCTCCTCGAGGCCCTGGCGGGCCGTCGCCCGAGGGCGCTCGTGAACGGGGAGGCCTGGCGCGGCTAGTAGCGGAGTCTGAAAACGCAGGCAGGCGACGCCACACGGGCGGAGATTGGCTCAAGTGCTGTTGAAATTCTGAGTGATTGATGCCACTATACACCACTTAGGGGACGGTTGCAACACCGGAGGTCAAGATTAGATATCTGGACCTCTGGGCTTTAGGATAGGGGCATT
>JAJZAT010000015.1 GCA_021799275.1 Bacillota bacterium | reverse complement strand
CCCTTACATCGGCACCATGAGCGATCTCCTCGCTACGCTCACCGGCGACTTCGGCTTCGTCCTCGTTCCCTGGTGACCATCCAATTGGACACCATTCGGGAACGAACTTCCGGGACGCTGTACTAGCCATAGGTTCCGTTTCGAAGGTGAAGGTGTGGGTGCCGCCGCAGAAGGTGCGAGATGTGCGGCAACTCCTCAAGTATCGGGAAACGCTGGTCCGGCAAGAGGTTGCGATGCGCAACCGTGCCAAGATGGCACTCCTCGCCGTCGGGATCGTCCTGCCGCGCGGCAAGGACCCGATCGAGGGACTCGGGGATGCCTTTCGCACCCTGCCGAGATCTACGCAGGTCGTCGTTGCGAGCGCCATGCGTAAGTCCCGCGAAGCCGAAGAGGAGGCGCAAGCCATCCTCGCAGAGATCGAGGCGCTACTGAAAGATGATGCCATGTTCCAGGCTATCTTGAGTCTGCAGGGTATCGGGCGGCTCACCGCGGCCGTCATCTGGGCGGCCATCGGCGACCCCGCGCGCTTCCCGAACAAGAGACGGGTCACCCGCTACGTCGGCTTCGATCCAACCGTCTTCCAATCCGGTGAGATCAACCACAACGGCCACATCAGCCACCACGGTCCATCGATCATCAGAAAGTACGCCGTCGAAGCGGTGAAGTCGATCATCCGCTCGGGCAAGGGCCCACTCTTCGAGTACCATCGGCGCATGGCGGAGGTTCACGGGCACAGCCGGGCCGCGGTCGCCACGGCGCGCAAGCTGGTGATCGCAGCGTGGACGCTGATGCGCGAACAGCGACTGGCCACGGAAGTCGACCAGCGGAAGTATCAGGCCAAGCTTCGCAGGGTGCAGCGTGAGGCCCAGCCGTACCAGGTGGGCGAGATCTGGACGCGGCTCAGGCCGACCGTCGAGCAGGCAGGGTAGAGCCTGTCGGCCCTCTGTGCAGTCTCGCGGGCCGACCTCTCCTGTCAAGGCCCCAACCTGACGGCCGTCCCTGCAGGCTTCGGGCCGTTGACCGTCGCGGTCTGGCTCCGCTCAAGCAGCTAGCCAGAGGGCCGACAGGCTCGTCTGGTCGTGCTCACCTCGGGACAAAGACAGCCGAACCGGTTCTCGCAAAGGGGGGGCTTGACCGCCGCCACCATAAGGGGTTCTCGGGTTCGTACCGGCCGGCCTCGCGGTCCTTGACGACGGCAGCGTCATGATGCCGAGCAGCGGGGAGCCCGTGGGCAGCCTCCATCGGCTCGTGCCTCGTGACGGACGCCTGGTCAGCTGGACCTTGCCGGAGGAGCAGGTTCCTTTCAGCGGGGTTTCGGCCTGCGATGGTGCCTTCTTCTTCGCCGAGCGTCGTCTCTCGCGCATCGCGCGCTTCCATCCGAGGAACGCCCTCCTGCGGGAGTGGCAGCTGCCGGCAGGCTCCAATCCCCAGGTGATCTCCCTCGACCGTCTGGGACGCGTCTGGTTCTCCGACGCAAACTTCAACGACCGGATCGGTCGCCTCGATCCGAGAAGCAACAAGATCGCTCTCTTTGTCAAGCGAGGGGTCGTGACGTTCTCCGTGCGGCCCGTCGATCGCCTGCGCCTTGGCAGGGTCGTGGCGGCCGCGGATCTTGCCTCCTACCTCGACGTCCTCCACCCAGGGCCGGTACGGGAGCATGGCGTGCGGGTATGCGAAAGCGAGCTGACGCCTTCCACGCAACGTCCAGCCACAGAACGTGCGCGGGTCACCGTCACCGATCTGGTGATCGACCCGACCAGACAGGTGGTGCGCCCTGTAGATCCACCAAGGCTCCTGCGCTTTAGCACGCCGGTCGTGGCGCCGCTCGACCTCACAGAGCAGTTCGGCGCTATCTATGCGACGGCCGGGGTATTCGACGAGCGCAAGGGGCCGTCCCGCCTCTTCAGGCTGAGCACGCCCGGCTAAGCGCCGTGCCGGACCTCAAACCGTACCCGCGAAGCCCGCAGCGATCGACGCGCGATCGCTGAATGGCGGCACCCCGGGCTCGGGAGTCACTCCAAACGCTCGCCAGGTAACGAGCTGGGCGCGCATCGCGGGCAGGCATGCGGCAAGCTGGTCCCCGGGCTAGACGATGCCCTCGGCGTATTCCCGCTGCACCACAGGCTCCGTCCAGGCCGGGACGCCCCCGTCGTGCTGGGTGAGCCCATCGTACGTTTGGAGGATCGCTGAAGGGCCTCGCGACTTGCGCGGGGCCCTTCGGTCTCTCTATGTGGGGAACACCTAGGTGACCACGTAGCGGCGACCGCGGTCAGGCACTGGGGCAGACCGGCTGCGGCGGCCTGCCCCTCGCGCGTGCTGCCCTTCCTACTTGCCCTTTCCGTCGAACCCGGGCGTATTCTTCCCGCCCGTCGCGACGAAACTCACGCAGTCGCCCTGGTTCGTGAATACCCCGTAGTTTTTCCAGCCACCCTGCTGGCACGAGCTGAGATTCAAAGTCTGCGCCACAGTGACGCTGTACCCGCCAGAGTTGTCGCTGTACAGCCAGTCGTTGTACGTCAGATATAGTTCACCGCTGCCGGTGAGCGTAATCGGCCCGCTGCCAACGAAGAAGGGGGTGCCGCTTTCGCCAATCCTGCCAACGAGGCTGAACGAGGGCAACCCGACGGCGGCCCAGCAGGCGCCCGCCCAACCACAGGGGTAAGGGCTGACATTCACTCCCGCAATGCCCGCATAGCCGGGGCCAGCGGAGTAGGTGATGCCGTTTGGATCACTGAGACATGGGCTGCTTGGGCCGATAGGGCCATGGCATGAGACCTGGCCGGTGGCGGTAACGGTGTAGGACGCGCGCGGACTCAGGCTGAGCGGAACACTTTGCGCAGCTGATGCTGCAACGGCCAAGCGACGCCCTTGCGCACAGACCTCGATGCTCTGCACCTTGGCCTTTGGTCGGTGGGCGCCTAACGTCAAGGCTGCAGTGCCTCGGCGCTTGACATCCGGTCGTCTCAGCAGGCGCAAGGTGCACCCCATCTCACCCACGACACGCTGCGAACGCCTCTACCGCACCAACTCGGCGGCCATGTCTTTGGTCTTCCATGATGCGCCAACCAAGCTGAAGGGCCTCGCGACTTTGGCGAGACCCTTCGGTGCTTTATTACTCTACCAGTCCGTCATTAGCCTAGTTTCAGGAACAGCCGATGCTGTTGCCACAGTTGAGGCACTTGTAGCACGAGCCGTTGCGGACGGTGATGTGCCCGCACTGATCGCAGATCGGGGCGTCGCCCATGAGCTGCGAGAGTTGCTCATCCATCGCGTCACGCGGCTTGATCTCAAGCGCGGGTTGCGGGACGACCGGAGGCCGTTCGGCGGGGTCCGCATCTGCCATGGGCCTCACCTGCACCCTTGCTTCCGCTGCCGGCTGGTGCGATTGCTCGTGTTCGTTGTTGTCGTCGATCGGCTTCACCTGCACGAAGTCGGTCCGCCCGAGGTACTCCATGCCGAGCACCCGGAAGACGAAGTCGATCACGGACGTCGCGAGCTTGATGTTGGGGTGCCCTTCGACGATGCCCTGCGGCTCGAAGCGCGTGAAGGTGAAGGTGTCGACGAATTCGTCGAGCGGCACACCATACTGTAGACCCTTCGACACTGCGATCGCGAACATGTTGACGAGGCTCCTGAACGAGGCGCCTTCCTTGTGCATGTCGATGAAGATCTCGCCCAAGGTGCCGTCCTCGTACTCGCCGGTACGCAGATAGAGCTTGTGGCCGGCGATGCGTGCCTCCTGCGTGAAGCCAAAGCGCTTCGAGGGCAGAGGGCGACGCTTGCGCACCGCAACGGCTGCTGCCGGGACGGCGGCTGCCGCCGGCACCGACGCGCCGACCGCCTTGGGCTCTTCCTTCTTTTCCTCCGCCTTCTCCGCTGAGGAGGTGGAGAGCGGCTGCGAGAGCTTCGAGCCGTCCCGGTAGATCGCGATCGCCTTCAGGCCAAGCTGCCAGCTCTCCCAGTACGCCTGCTTGACGTCGTCCACCGAGGCCTCGTTCGGCATGTTGATGGTCTTCGAGATGCCGCCCGAGAGGAAGGGCTGCACGGCGCCCATCATGCGGATGTGGCCGAGGTAGTGGATGAAGCGCTGCCCGATGGTGCCGCAGCGGTTCGCGCAGTCGAAGACCGGCAGGTCCTCCTCGCGCAGATGCGGCGCACCCTCGATCGTCTGCAGTCCGCAGGCGTAATCGGACGTCCTCTGGATCTCCTCGACCGTGAAGCCGAGGCGCCGCGCGAGGTCGAAACCGGGCTTGTGCAGTTCCTCCGGCTTGACGCCCAAGCGGCCGAGCGCCGACTCGCCCAGCACCCACGGCGACAGGGCGTAGCCGAGCTCGAACACACCCGGCAGGGCGTCCTCCACCCGCGCGATCTCCTCGTCCGTGAGCCCCTTGGTCTTGAGCGCCTCGCGGGAGACGCCAGGGGCGCCCTTCAAGGTCATGCTGCCGACGACGTAGCGGAGGATCTCCTCGATCTCCTCGGCACGGTAGCCGAGGTGCTGGAGGGCGGGCTTCACCGACTGGTTGACGATCTTGAAGTAGCCGCCGCCGGCGAGCTTCTTGAACTTGACGAGCGCGAAGTCCGGCTCGACGCCCGTGGTGTCGCAGTCCATCAAGAGGCCGATGGTGCCGGTGGGAGCGAGCAGCGACACCTGCGCGTTGCGGTAGCCCCACTCCTCGCCCAGCGCCAAGGCGCGGTCCCAGGCACTGTGGGCGCCCTCGAGGATGTTCGCGGGGCAGAGCGACTGGTCGATGCCTTGCGGCGCCACCTCGAGCCCCTCGTAGTCCTCGTCGGGAACGCCGTAAGCTGCCCTGCGGTGGTTGCGCATCACACGGAGCATGTCGGCGCGGTTCAGCTCGAAGCCGTTGAACGCTCCGAGCGCCCTGGCCATCTCGGCGGACGTGCCGTAGGCCTCGCCCGTCATCAGGGCGGTGACACCGGCGGCCAGTGCGCGGCCTTCGTCGGAGTCGTAGGGCAGGCCAGACACCATGAGCAAGGCCCCGAGGTTCGCGTAGCCGAGGCCCAGTGTGCGGAAGTCGTAGCTGACCTGCGCGATGTCGGCGCTCGGGAACTGGCTAATCAGCACGGAAATCTCGAGCACGATCGTCCAGATCCTCGTGGCGTGGCGGAACGTCTCGACGTCGAAGCGGGCGGTCTCCACGTCGAAGAACTTCATCAGGTTGAGCGACGCCAGGTTGCAGGCGGAATCGTCGATGAATAAATATTCACTACACGGGTTCGACGCGTTGATTCGCCCGGACTGCGGAACGGTGTGCCACTCGTTCGTGGTCGTGTCGTACTGGATGCCCGGGTCGGCGCACGCCCATGCGGCGCGAGCGATCCTGTCCCAGAGATCGCGCGCCTTGAGCGTCTTCTTGACCTCTCCCGTGGTCCGCCAGGTAAGATTCCAGGTCTTGTCCTCCGCGACGGCGCGCAAGAAGTCGTTCGTGACGCGCACCGAGTTGTTCGAATTCTGACCGGATACGGTTGCATAGGCCTCGCCGTTGAAGTCGCTCGAGTAGCCGGCGGCGATCAGGGCCGCCACCTTGCGCTCCTCGGCGACCTTCCAGTCGATGAACTGCTCGATGTCGGGGTGGTCGACGTTGACGACGACCATCTTCGCGGCCCGGCGGGTGGTGCCGCCGGACTTGATCGCGCCGGCGGCGCGGTCGCCGATGCGCAGGAACGACATCAGACCCGACGATGTCCCGCCGCCGGAGAGCGTCTCGCCCTCGCCGCGGATGTTGGAGAAGTTGGTGCCCGTACCCGAGCCGTACTTGAAGATGCGGCTCTCGCGCAGCCAGAGGTCCATGATGCCGCGCTGCCCCACGAGGTCGTCATCCACGGACTGGATGAAGCAGGCCGAGGTCTGGGGCCGCGAGTAGGCGTCCTGGGACTCCTTGAGCACGCCGTCTTCGGGGTCGACGTAGTAGTGGCCCTGCGCGGGGCCGGTGATGCCGTACGCCCAGTTGAGGCCCGTGTTGAACCATTGCGGCGAGTTCGGGGCGGCGATCTGGTGCAAAAGCATGTAGACAAGTTCGTCATAGAACGCCTGCGCGTCGTCCGGCGTGGCGAAGTAGCCATGCCGCTCGGCGTGGTGGCGCCAGGTTCCGGCCAGGCGGTGCACCACCTGGCGCGCGCTGGTTTCGCCGCCAAGGATGGGCTGGCCGTCCTCCCTCGTGAGAGCCTTGCCGCTCGCGTCGACCTGCGGCACCCCGGCCTTGCGGAAGTATTTCGAGACCATGATGTCCACGGCGACCTGGGACCACTCGGCCGGGATTTCGGCATCCTTCAGCTCGAAGATCACCTTGCCGTTCGGGTCCGTGATGCGCGAGGTCCGACGGGCCCACGCGATCGTCGCGTAAGGATCCTCACCCTTGCGGGTGTAAACGCGCTGGATGCTGAGTCCCTGGCGCCCCAGGTTCTTCTCGGTCCGCAACTCGTCGCCTCCTCGACCATAATCGGCAGGACGCCCCCCAGACCCTGCCTGGCTGCCTTGCCTGCACTGCGGCCACGCCACAATATCTTGTGTCATCAGGCTGCACTGCGAACAACATGTAGTAGCACAAGCGTATTCGGCAACCCTGTTGCCGTTCCTGCCGACAGGGCGGCCTCATCGTTCGACACGTGGACCATGCACAGAGGCCTACTGTGCTGTATGCTGCACTAAGGGAGGTGTCCATCCTGCGGCGCGTGCGCTGGCTGGCCACGGTCGTTCCGGTGGTGGGACTGATCCTTCTGGGCCTGTTCCGCCATCTGGTCATCGACCGGCTGCTACCCGGGCAGTCGGGGTGGATCGTTGAAACAGCGATCCTCGTCGTGCTGGCGCTGATCTTCTCGACGTTTGTGGTAGGTGTGTTCGACCGCCTCCAGCGTGACCTGGCGCAGCTGTACGCAGACGCCACGGCAGGGCGCGATCGCCTGCAGGCCGTACAGGAAGCCGGTCTCGCCCTGGCTTCGGACCTCGCTCTGGATCGCCTGCTGCAGCGGGTCGTGGACCTGTCGCGGCAGATCATCCAGGCGCGTTACGGGGCGCTCGGCGTCTTCGGCGAAGACGGCGAAACCCAGCGCTTCATCTACAGCAGACAGGACCAGAGCCACGGTCCGGCGACGTTACCGCTCGACCGCAAGGACGGAAACTTCCTCTCAGTGCCGGTTACCTACCAGGGCAAGGCCATCGGCCACCTGTACATTGCCGACAAGGAATCCGGACTGGCATTTGACGAGGCCGATCGGGAGATGGCGGAACTGTTCGCCGCGCATGCAGCCGTTGCGCTGACGAACGCCCGCCTTTACCAGCAAGTGCAGCGCCTGGCGGTCGTCGAGGAGCGCCAGCGGATCGGGATGGACCTGCACGACGGCACCATCCAGCAGCTGTACGCCATCGGCCTGATGCTGGAGTCCGTGATCGCGATGCTCGGCGAACAGCCGTCGAACGCAACGGCGCGCGACCGGCTCGACCGGGTAGCCGATCAACTCAACCAGACGATCGACAACATCCGGCACTACATCTTCGATCTGAGATCCGAGACCCCAGGTCTGGCGCTGCCGGAGGCCCTGATGCAGATCGCGACGCAGATCGGCGTGCAGCCGATCACCCGCGTCGACATGCAGACGGACGCCTGGCAGCGATTGTCCCGAGATCAGACGGCTGCACTCTGGCACATCGCACGCGAGGTATTCTCCAACGCCGCCCGGCACGCCCACCCGCACAAGATCCTGGTCACCGTCGGCAGCGAACCGGGTGGAACCATCCTGATCCAGTTCCGTGACGACGGCGAAGGCTTCGATGCCGACCAGGAGTTCGACGAGTCCCACCACGGACTGCGCAACATGCGCATCCGGGCGCGCCAGCAGCACGGTGATCTGCAGATTCTCTCGGCGCGCGGCAAGGGAACGACGGTGCAGGTGCGATTCAAGCCGGAAGAGAATTCCCTCATAGAGGAGGACGCGGAGTAGATGGCTCAAGAGATCCGACTGGTGATCGTAGACGATCACGAAGTTGTCCGCATGGGACTTAGCTCCCTGTTTGAAAGTCACCCCGAGGTCAAGGTGGTCGGTCAGGCCGGCAGCGTCGCGGAGGCCCTGGACGTCGTGCGCCAGGAGCAGCCGGATGTCGTCGTCATGGATGTGCGCCTCGGTGACGGCAGCGGCGTCGAGGCCTGCCGCGAGATCCGCTCCGAGCTGCCCGACACCCGGGTCATCATGCTGACGTCGTACTCCGACGACGAGGCCCTGTTCGCCTCCATCATGGCCGGAGCCTCGGGCTACATCCTGAAGCAGACCCGCGGCCGCGTCGTCGTCGAAGCGGTCACGACGGTCGCACGCGGCGGTTCGCTCTTCGACCCCCTGGTGGCGGGCCGAGTACTCGAGCGCCTGCGCGGCCAGACGACAACACGTCCCGACGACCCCATCTCGTCGCTGACGCCGCAGGAGCGCCGCATTCTCCACCTGATCGCGGACGGCAAGACGAACAAGGAGATCGCGAAGGAAGTCTACCTGAGCGACAAGACCGTCAAGCACTACGTTTCGAACATTCTGCAGAAGCTTGGCCTGGCACGCCGCTCGGAGGCGGCCGCGTTCATCGCGCGCTTCGAGGCCGAACACGGCGGCGACGAGCCCCAGAACTGACACGAGGCTGTCCCGCCGAGCCATCATGCATATATAGGGAGCGATCCACGGCCCTTTGGCAGTGGATCGCTCTTGCGTCCATGCTCTTTTTTACGGGGCGGGTCTGTCGCAGCCAGGCTCAGACGCGCCTCGGTACGAAGTGGCGCTGCTGCTGGGCAAGCGCGGCGATGCGGTCATCCGCGATGCGCTCCGCCGCCGCCTCCGTCGTGATGCCGTCGGCCTCCGCGCGCAGGTAGACCTGCCGCAGGCGCTCGCCGATGCGCTCGACGCGTGCGAAGGCGCGCTCGCGGTTGTAGCCGCCGTCCTCGAACTCGTCCGCGATGTTGACGATACCGCCGCCGTTCACGATGAAATCCGGCGCGTAGAGGATGCCGCGGCGCCTGAGCTCTTCGGCCATCTCCGGGAGCGCGAGCTGGTTATTGGCGGAGCCGCAGATGATGCGGGTCTTGAACCCTTCGATGGTCTCCCTGCTGACCGAAAGACCGAGGGCGCAGGGCGAGAAGACGTCGCACTCCACGTCATAGATCGCATCCGGGCCGACCACCTTGGCCCCCGTGGCCGCGGCCACGGCTTCAGCGCGCTCCGGGCGGACGTCCGAGACGAAGAGTTCGGCACCGTCGGCCGCAAGCCGGCGCGCGAGGTCGGAGCCGACGTTGCCGGTGCCCTGGATGGCGATGCGGCGGCCTTTCGGGTCCGCATCGCCGAAGACGTGCTGGAGGCTTGCGCGGATCGAGGCATAGGTTCCGAGCGCGGCCGCCTTCGAGGGGTCACCGCTCTTGTGGGGGCGCCCGACCAGGTAGCGCGTCGACTGCGCCATCACCTCGACGTCGTCCGGGGTCAGGCCGACGTCCTCGCCGGTGTAGATGCGACCGCCCATCATTTCCACGAAGCGGCCCGCGGCGCGGAGCAGGATGTCGTTCTTGTCGTCTGGATCGTTGAAGATCACGCACTTGGAACCGCCGAAGTCGATGCCGGCGAACGCGTTCTTGTATGTCATGCCGCGTGACAGCCGGAGCGCGTCGGCGATGGCCTCGTCCTCGCTCTGGTAGCGCCAGTTGCGCATGCCGCCGAGCCCCGGGCCGAGCGTCGTGTCGTGCAGCGCGATGATCATGCGTAGTCCCGACGTCTTGTCGTAGTTGAAGATCAGCTGTTCATGGCCGTTCTCGGCCATCGCTCGGAAGATGTCCATGCAAGGGCCTCCTTCATCGTTTCAGACACCGAAATGCGCCGGCGTCTCCCCCTAGAAGCAGAACCCACCCTCTGTGTCGACCCACCTCCATCCCTGACCTGAGGCTCGCGATGCGCAGGGGCGGCGGCCGCCGCCCGTTCAGCCCTGGAGGCCCGATCCCGCGTAGGTGTAGAAGCCCCTGCCCTGCCAGCGCCCGGTGAACCCTGCCTGGACGAGGCGCCGGAGCGCCGGTGCCGGCCGGTACCGGTTCTCGCCATAGTGGTCGTAGAGCGCCAGAAGGCCGCCCAGCACCTCGTCCAGGCCGATGCGGTCGCCCCAGGCGAGGGGCCCCTCCGGATAGTTGACGCCGAGCAGCATGGCGCGGTCAATGTCGGGGGCCTGCGCCACGCCCTCGCCCAAGGCGAACGCGGCTTCGTTCACCAGAGTGACGACGACGCGGGGCAGGGTCATCCCGGGTGCGTCGGGCCCGGGATAGCTCTGGCCGAAGAGATCCTGCGCCAGGGAGAGTACGCGGTCGTAGGTGCGTTCATGACTCAGCAGCCCCCTCGCGACCGCTACGCCGCGCATACGCTCGAGCGGCGGCACCGCCCCGATCGAGAACACGCGGCCAGGGTGACGCAGGTAGGCGCCGAGCGACGTGGGGCCCGCGGCGAAACCCGACACCACGATCGCCGCCTCGGGCGAGATCTGCGTCTCGAGAAACTGCAGGCCCGCGATGAAGGAGCGCCGCGGGTGGACGGACGTCACGATGACGGTTTCGGCGTCGGCCGCCTCCGACGGGTCGCGCAGCACCCGCATGCCCGGCGGCAGCAGGGGCGCGATGCGTCCGGGCCGCAGGTAGCGGACCCCCAGGCCCCGCTCCTGGGCCAGGGTCGCCAGCTCGAGCCCGAGGACGGACTCGCCGGAAACCACAAGCTCA
The DNA here is from genome assembly GCA_021799275.1 of Bacillota bacterium. Taxonomy (GTDB): domain Bacteria; phylum Bacillota; class Sulfobacillia; order JAJZYS01; family JAJYTV01; genus JAJZQO01. The sequence goes on along the minus strand of JAJZAT010000015.1, from coordinate 64,385 downwards.
GGACTGCTCATAGTCATAGAACCCCCTGCCGGTCTTGCGGCCGAGCCGGCCCGCGGCGACCATCCTCGCCTGCAGCGGGTGCGGGCGATAGCGCGGCTCGCCATAGTAGGCCTGGAACATGGCCTCCGTGACGTGGAGGTTGACGTCGAGGCCGATCAGGTCCATCAGCTCGCACGGCCCCATCGGGAAGCCGCCGTCGCGCAGGGCCTGATCCAGATCCGCCGGCTCCACGAGTCGTTCGCCCAGCATGCGCAGGGCCTCGCCATAGAATGGGCGGGCAACCCGGTTGACGACGAAGCCGGGCGTGTCCTGGCAGAGCGTGGCCTCCTTGCCGAGCTCCCCGACGAACCCGAGCACCTGCCTAAGCACCCGCTCGTCGAGGTCGTCGTGACGCACGACCTCCACAAGGCGCATGGCGGGCACTGGATTGAAGAAGTGCATGCCGAGCGTGCGCTGCGGAGCGCCAGACGCCGCCGCGAGGGCGGTGATGGAGAGCGAGCTCGTATTGCTCGCCAGGACGCCGGGCGTGATGTCGCGCAGCTCACGGAAGATCTGCTGCTTCACGCCCATGTTCTCCACGGCCGCCTCGATCACCAGCGCCGATGTTGCGAGATCCTGGAACGATTCGGCCGGGATCAGGCACTTGTGCGCCTCAAGGGCGTCCTGCTGGCTCAGGCGGCCTCTCTGCACCTGCCGCTCGATGCCGGCCGCCGCCTGCTTCGCCGCCTCCTGCGCCCTGCCGGGAATCTTGTCGTAAATGCGCACAGGCACTCCGGCCTGCGCGACGATCTGGGCGATGCCCTGGCCCATGGTACCGGCGCCGACGATGCCGACGCTCGCGAAACTCGGGTTCGGGAGCACCAACCGCGAGGACCTCCTCCGCAAAGGGCTTGCCTCAAACCTTCCTGTAGACCGGCCGGCGCTTCTCTTTGAACGCGGCCACACCTTCAACGTATTCCCCTGCGTGACCAGCCTGCTCCTGCAGGACCGCCTCATACGCGAGGACCTCCCGCAGCGGCAGCTCCACGCCGTGCTGCAGGGCCTTCTTCGTCAGCCCGAGCGCCTGTGTGGGCCCGTCTGCGAGCCGCCGGCAGAACGCCCAGGCGGCCGAGCGGAGCTCCGCGTCGGGGTGGACGTGGTTGCAAAGGCCCAGGCTCAGCGCCTGGGCGGCATCGATCGGGTCCGCGAGCATCGCCATCTCCATCGCCCGTCCGAGGCCGACGAAGCGGGGCAGCATGTACGACAGCCCGGAGTCCGGCACGAGTCCGATGCGGGAAAAGGCGGCCACCAGCCGGGCCGACTCGCCCATGAGGCGCATGTCCGCCGCCAGCGCGAGGCTCATGCCCGCTCCGGCCGCCACGCCCTGCACCTCGGCCACGATCGGCTTCGGCATGCCGGTCATCGCCTCGATCAGCGGATTGTAGAGCGTCCTCAGCGACTCGCCGATCGAGCGCCTGCCGTCCGTCTCCTCGTCATAGAGGTCTTGACCGCTGCAGAAGCCCCTGCCCTCCGCGGACAGCAGAACAACGCGCACGTCCGGCCGACGACCGGCCGCCTTCATGGCGGCCTGCAGTTCGAGCTTGAGCGTGCGGTTCAGGGCGTTGAGGACCTGGGGCCGATTCATGCGGATCTCCTGGACGCCGTCCTCTTCAAAGACGAGCAGGGTTTCGTAGCTTTGCATGGCCTATCTGCCTTGCCAGCGGGCGTCGCGCTTCTCGAGAAACGCCCGCATCCCTTCCTGGCGGTCTTGCGTGGCGAACAACAGGTAGAAGTTCTTCCGCTCGAGGGCAAGTCCCTCCTCGAGGCCCGACATGAAGGCCGCCTGCACCGATTCCTTGGCAAGCTGCGCCGCCACGGGCGCCATCGCCGCAACCTCCCGGGCGAGGCGCTCGGCCTCGCCGAGGGCCTGGCCATCCGGCACGACCCGCGTGACGAGCCCGGCCTCGTAGAGCTCTCGCCCGCTCGCGAGCCTGCCGGTCAGCACCATCTCCATCGCGCGCCACTTGCCGATAGCCCGCGTCAGGAGCTGCGTCCCTCCGGCCCCCGGCATCACCCCGAGGCGGATCTCGGGCTGACCGAAGCGGGCCCCCTCCCCGGCGACGATCAAGTCTGCGAGCATCGCGAGTTCCATGCCGCCGCCGAGCGCCAGTCCCTCGACCGCGGCGACGATCGGCCGCTTCGTCTGCCGCAGCCGCTGCCATAGGGCCAGGCGATCCTCGAGGATCAGGTCCACGGGACCGGCATCCGCGAGTTCGGCGATGTCCGCGCCCGCCGCGAACACACCGCCTCGGCCCGTCAGCACGATCGAGCGCACCTCGGCGTCTCGGTCGAGGTCCGAGAACGCCGCGGCCAGGGCCTCCATCAGGGCGAAGGAAAGGGCGTTGCGCACCTTCGGGCGATTGAGAGCGACGACCGCCACCGGCGGCCGCCTGTCGACCAGGACGAGCGGCTCACCTGCGGCTTCATCCGTCATGCCTCGACCTCCCGTACGGCGAAGTCGACGAGACCCTGGGCGAACGCCATGAGCGCCCTGAGGGCCGCCCGGCTCTCCGGAGAACGCTGGCTGGCCATCAAGGTGTCGCGGTCCGGGAAGTCGAGCGTGGCCATGTACCAGTAGGGCAGCTCGACCCCCAGCCCCTCGAGCGGGCCCGCCGCCATGCCCAGGAGTCCCGGCATCCTCGCCGCAAGCGGCAGATGTTCCGTGCGGTAGCGGTGCAGGAATGCCTCCTTGTCCTCGGGCGGCCTGTAGAGCGCGACCAGCTGCACCAAGACGAAGTCCCCCTCCCTCCACCCAGAGCAGCCGGCGAAGTGCGCGCCACCCTGCCAAACGGCCCTGTGGGAGTGTCCATTTGGAGCATCGTATGCGCCGCAGGTCTTCGCCACACGAGTGCGAATCCCTGGCCCAAAGGGTTGCGGGAGGTGGCTTGGATGGCGGGTTACGAGGAGGATTACGAAGCCTTTCACTGGGACATCCCGGAGTACTACAACTTTGGCACCGATGTGGTAGATCGGCTGGCTCAGGAGGACAGGCTCGCGCTGCGCTTCATGGCGCAAGACGGCGCGGTGCGGGCGTACTCGTTCCGTGACATGGCCGAGGCCTCGGACGCCATCGGGCACGTCCTGCGCCGCGACGGGGTCGGCCGCGGCGACGGCGTGCTGATCGTCCTGCCCAAGATTCCCGCCTGGCACCAGACGATGGTCGCGACACTCAAGATCGGCGCGCTCGCGATCCCGTGCTCGGAGATGCTCCGGCCGCGCGACCTCCTTTACCGCACCAGGCATTCGAGGGCGAAGGCGATCGTCACGACGCCGGACCTCGCGCCGGTTGTCGAAGCCCTGGGCGACGAGGCGCCGCCCTTGCGCTACGTGGCCTATGGCGAGCGCCAGGGTTTCCGCCCCCTCGACCTCGAGATGCGGGCGGTGCCGTCCGGCTCTCCCGCCGTGCGCACCCGCAGCGACGATCCCGCCCTCTGCTATTACACCTCCGGAACCACCGGCGAGCCGAAGGCGGTTTTGCACCTGCACCGCTACCCGATCGGCCACCGCGTCACCGCCCGATACTGGATCGGCCTGACGCCGCAGGACCTCTTCTGGTCCACCTCCGCCACAGGCTGGGCCAAGGCTGCCTGGTCCGTGCTGTTCGGACCGTGGGAGCTTGGCGTGCCGACCTTCATGTACGAAGGGCGGTTCGAGCCGCGGCGTCACCTCGAGATCCTGACGAGTCAGGGCATCACCGCGCTCTGCGCCCCGCCGACCGAGTTCCGCCTGCTTGTGAAGGAGGACCTCTCCCGGTACGACCTCAGCCACGTCCGTACCGCGGTCGCGGCGGGCGAGCCCCTGAACCCGGAAGTGATCCGGCTCTGGCGCGACGCGACGGGGGTCACGATCCGCGACGGGTACGGCCAGACCGAGACGGTCTGCCTGGTCGCGAACCATCCCGAGCTACAGGTCCGGCCGGGCTCCATGGGTCTCCCCACCCCCGGGCACGACGTGCGTGTGCTCACGGAGTCCGGCGACGAGGCGGAGCCGGGCGAGGTCGGCGACGTAGCCGTGCGCGACGACGCCCCGTCGATCTTCTCCGGCTATTGGCGGGCTGAGGAGGTCACGCGGGCGACCCGCCGCGGCCGCTACTACGTCACCGGCGACCGCGCCTACCGCGACGATGACGGCTACTTCTGGTTCGTCGGCCGGGCCGATGACATCATCATCTCGTCCGGCTACAGGATCGGCCCCTTCGAGGTGGAGAGCGCGCTCATCGAACACCCGGCCGTGCTCGAGGCCGCCGTCGTCAGTTCTCCCGACCCCGACCGCGGCGAGATTGTAAAGGCCTTCGTCACTCTGCGCCAGGGCTACCAGGGAACCGATGAACTGGCCAGGGAGCTTCAGGAGCACTGCAAGCGGGTGACCGCTCCCTACAAGTACCCACGCAAGATCGACTTCGTCGAAGCCTTGCCGAAGACGAGTTCGGGCAAGATCCGGCGCGTCGAGCTGCGCCAGCAGGAGTGGGCGGCCAAGGACGCCTGACCGACCGGCCAGGGGGCATGGACAAGCCGGGCCACCCTGTCACGGGTGGCCCGGCTTGTTAGTTCCTCGCTAAACGCTGATGGCGTGGACATGTAGGCTCGCGTAGACACCTCCGCTCGCCATGAGCTCCTCGTGCGTGCCTTGTTCGGCCAGAACACCGTTGCCACGACGACCATACGCTCAGTGCTCCGGATCGTGGAAAACCGGTGGGCGATGACAAGCGCGAGTGCTGCTTGCCCGCCGCTTCGTGGGCGCGTTCAGTCGGCCGCAGTGGCTAAGAGACGCCGGACCGGGAGGAGGTGCCAGAGCGTTCGCGTGGCGACGAGCGCCCAGAACGACGCGAGCAGCAGGAAGAACGCCACTGCGAAGACTTCGAGCATCGGAACCTTGAGCGCCGCGTAGAGGAAGTTCGTCCCCGCAGTGAAGACGCCGAGCGGGAAGGTGAGGCCCCACCAGCCGAGGTTGAAGGGGAGACCGCGGCGCGCATAGTGGACGGTGAAGAGCATGCTCATCACGAGCCACCAGGTGCCGAAACCCCAGAGGGCAAGGGCGCCGAGCACCGCTCCGCCGTACATGCCGTGGCCGACGGCGCCGAAGAGGAGCGGCATCTGGCGGCCAAGGTCGATGAGTCCCATGACGCCAGTGCCGAGCGTTCCAAGAGAGATCCAGGTGGAGATGGCCATTTCGCTCGGCGGCAGCTTGTGCAGCACGAGCCGCAGGAAGAGCACGCCGAGGATCAGGAAGGCGATGGGCACGCTGAGGGCCCATTGCACCATGCTGACGACGGTGATCGTCCGCTCGAGGCCCAGGGAGAGAAGATGCGGCACGAGGAGGCCGCCGCTCGCCGCCGTGACCTCCGCCGGCACGACCGGCATCAGCCAAACGGCGGTCATTCGGTCAAGCCGGTGGTCATGGCTCAGGAACATCATGTACGGAACGACGATTCCGGAGGCGACAGCCAGCGCCACGTTGACGATCCAGAGGTCGTAGGCGATAGTGAGCGATCCGGGACCGAAGAGTGGGATGCCCATGTCGACAAAGCCGTTGACGACCGTCGTCAACGCCATCGGGATGGCGCCGAGGAACATCGACTGCACAGGATCGTGCAGGATCTCCCGCGTTCCGCCGCGATCCGAGAGCGCACGGCAGATGAAAAGCGCGAAGAACAGCGTCACGAAGACGATGTTCAAAAGCCAGAGCGCCGTGCCCGCATCCTTGAGCCAAAGGGGACCTCCCGGCATCGTATAGGCGCCCAGCGCGGTGATCCCCGTACCCATGCCCACGGTGAACCAGTTCGGAGTGAATCGCCTGCAGTTGCCCAATGTACGGCCTCCCGCCATGTTTGCCACCAATTGTGGCAGGCGGCGGGGGGCGCAACATACGAGCGTTGCCAAGGTGCTTTCAGTTCTGTTCAAAATGCTCTGCGCGCTACCTCTGGCTGTCCCTGCGAAGTTCTGCGATCAGTTCGCGGGCGGCTAGGCCCTGCTCGGCGGGATTCCTGCTGATGAGGTAGATCTGGCGGTGGAGGCGCAGTTCCGGGAGAGGCACAAAGCAGACGGAGTTCTGCGGGTCGTCCGCGAGGGTGTACGAGAGCACGCTGGCCCCGACGTCGTTGCGCACCATGGCGACGATGGCGCGCACAGAGGACAGTTCCATGATCACGCGCAGTTCGCTGAGGTCATGGTCGACGGCGTGCAGCGCGGATTCGAGGATCCGCCGGGTTCCAGAGCCCTCCTCACGCACGATGAGGTCCTGCTGGGCGAGCTCCGCAAAACTCACCTCGGTGCGCCCGGCGAACGGGTGGTTGGCGCTGACGATCAGGCCGAGCTGATCTTTCCAAAGGTTCGTCACATGCAGGTCTCGCGCCCGCCCTAGGCGACTCTCGACGATGCCGAAATCCACCTGCCCGGTCTCGACCTGCGCCAGCACACCGGCACTGTTGTCGAGTGTCAGCCTGACCTGCACCGCAGGATAGCGGCGCCGGAAAAGCCCCAGCGGACGAGGAAGAAACACCTCGAGCACGGTGTGGGACGCGGCGACGTGCACGGCCTCCTCACCTTCGGCGACGCGATGCACCTCGCGAAAGGCAAGCCGCCAATCCGCCTCAATGCCTTCCGCGTACTTGCGCAGGGACTCGCCGGCTGGAGAGAGTGTGGCGCCGCGATTCGTGCGAATAAAGAGTTGCGCGCCGAAATCGGCCTCGAGCGACGTGATCTGCTGGCTTACGTTCGACACCGACATGTTGATCTGCCGCGCAGCCTCGGTCAGCTGACCTTCGCGCGCGACCGCCAAAAATGCAATCAAGCGGGGATCCAGTACAGTTCCTCCTCCGCAGCGCGCGCTCGGCGGCCCAGGCCCCGCAGCCGCAAGCATGCCGACCGGTGGACACATTATACGATGCTCAGTTAGGGGAGCGTTGGCTCTACAAGTTCGCGGCCGGGCGCCCGCCCGCTCCAGACGGAGGGCGCATCCGCGGGTACCACGACGCGGCGACGCGCGCACCGGCCCTTTGAGCCAGCGGAAGGCGGCCTCTACACTGGCTTGCCCTCGATAGGCAAGGAAGAGATCTTTGGTGGAACGCCGCTCATCGTTCGTGATCAGGATGAAGGTAGACTGCCTGCCGTCAACGTGACCCGGCCCCACCCCAATCCACATAGAGGAGGGGAGCTGCGCCCAGGGCGCCGCTCCCCTCGTTTTCACGCACGCTGCTACTGCTTACTGCTCCATCTGCTTGCCGAGGAACCCGGCGGCCGTTTCGGCCAGCTTGCGCTCCATGTCGCCCATCTGCACATTCGGTTCCTTCGTGCAGAGGATGACCGCGCCAATCGGGTCGCCTTCGGCGATGATCGGAGCCACCACCATGGACGTGAAGCGCGTCTCGTCCTCGTCGTCGCCGATGAGGGCGCCCTTCGGCTTCTCGCCAGGCCTCGGTCCGACGTACACCTGCCGGTCTTCCATGCAGCGTTCCGTCAGGGACCCTACCGCCTTGTTGAGGAACTCCTTCTTCGGAGCGCCGGCGACGGCGATGACTGCGTCGCGGTCGGCGATCACGGCGATGTGCCCGACCGCCTCGTTCAGGGAGTCTGCGTACTCCTTGGCGAATTCGCCAAGCTCACCGATCGGCGAGTACTTCTTGAGGATCACTTCGCCGTCGCGATCCACGAAGATCTCGAGCGGGTCGCCATCCCTGATCCGCAAGGTACGACGGATCTCCTTGGGAATCACCACTCGGCCGAGATCGTCGATGCGGCGAACGATTCCGGTAGCCTTCACCCTGCTCCCCCCTCGGCCGGTAGTTTTGCCAACCGTAGTATATTTAGCCCCCATGCGCCCTATGCAGGATTTTTCCAGTTCCTGCAGGCAACACCTAAGGCCCGTCCTCCTCGTCCGGAGGCCGGTCGGCAGGCTTGCTACAGATTTCGAGGTTCAAAGCGCCTTTCAGGGGGTCAAGCCGTCAAGATCCGACAATTTTCTCAAGCGGTCGCCTGGCTCGGCTGTAGGAAGTCGAAGAGCTCCTCGATCGCGGTCAGCATCTCGGGACCCGAGGCTCCCGGCAGTCTGAGGGCCACATAGGGGCTCTGCCCCGCGAAGACCGTCGCCCGCCCGCGATACCGCACCGGCAGTTCCTTGAGCCGCTCGCGCGACACGGCGCCGAGGCTACGCATGCTCAGTACCACTTCCCCTCGCTCGCGCCGGATGCCGCCAACGGCGAGCTCCTCGCCGCGCAGGCGGATGCCCGCGACGCGGAAGAGACTTTGGACCGGCTCCGGCAGTTGGCCGAAACGGTCTTCCACCTCCTCGTAGAGGTCCTGGACCTCCTGAGCGTCCTGGGCCGCCGCGAGGCGCTTGTAGATCTCGACCTTCTGACGGGGGTCCTGCACATAGTCGGCCGGCACGAAGGCGTCCACCGGCAGGTCGAGGGACGGCAGGTGGTGCTCTGGCTGCGCCTCGCCCCTCAGCTCGTGCACGGCCTCCTCGAGCATCTGGCTGTAGAGGTCGAAGCCGACGTCGACGATGAAGCCGTGCTGCTCCGCGCCGAGGATGTTCCCCGCGCCACGGATCTCGAGGTCCCGCATCGCGAGCTTGAAGCCGGAACCGAACTCGGTGAACTCCCTGATGGCCTCGAGCCGCTTCTCGGCCACCTCGCTCAGCACCTGGTCGCGGCGGTACGTGAAGTAGGCGTAGGCAAGCCGGTTCGAGCGGCCGATGCGGCCGCGCAGCTGGTAGAGTTGCGACAGTCCGAGCCTGTCCGCATCCTCCACGATCAGGGTGTTGACCCGCGGCATGTCGAGCCCGGACTCGATGATCGTCGTGGAGAGAAGCACGTCGTACTCCCCGTCGAGGAAGCGTTGCATCGTCTGCTCGAGCACGTGCTCCGGCATCTGGCCATGCGCGACGGCGACCCGCGCCTCCGGCACGAGACGCTGCAGCATCAGCTGCGCCGCCTCGATCGTCTGCACGCGGTTGTGGACGTAGAACACCTGGCCGCCGCGTCCCAGTTCGCGCCTCAGGGCGTCCTGGACGAGCTCCTCGCCCCATTCGGCGACGTACGTCTGCACGGGGAAACGGTCCTCGGGCGGCGTATCGATCGTCGAGAGGTCCCTGAGGCCGACGAGGCCCATGTGCAGGGTGCGCGGAATCGGCGTGGCCGTGAGCGTCAGGACGTCGACACTGGCCCGCAGGGCCTTGAGCCGCTCCTTGTGGCGCACGCCGAAGCGCTGCTCCTCGTCCACGACGACGAGACCGAGGTCATGGAACTGGACGTCCTGCGCCAGAAGGCGGTGCGTGCCGATCAGCACGTCGATGCTGCCGCGCCTGAGGCGCCTCATGACGTCGGCCTGCTCCTTGGGGCTCCTGAAGCGCGACAGGATCTCCACCTCGACCGGGAATCCGGCGAAGCGCTGCTGGAAGGTGTTGAAGTGCTGCTGGGCGAGAATCGTCGTCGGCACCAGCACCGCCACCTGCCGCCCGTCGAGCGCCACCTTGAAGGCCGCGCGCACGGCCACTTCCGTCTTGCCGTAGCCGACGTCGCCACAGAGCAGCCTGTCCATCGGCCGCGAGCGCTCGAGGTCCCGCTTGACCTCCTCGATCGCTCTGCGCTGATCCGGCGTCTCCTCGTAGGGAAAGGCGTCCTCGAGCTTCTGCATCCACTCGCCGTCCGGCGAGAAGGCGTGGCCTGGTGTCGCCTCGCGGCGTGCGTAGATCTCGAGGAGTTCCGCGGCCATCTCGCGTACCGACGTCTGGACGCGCGCCTTCACCTTGTGCCAGTCGTTGCCGCCCAGCCGGTAGAGGCGCGGCTCCTGCCCCTCCTGGCCGACGTACTTCTGGACAAGGTCGATCTGGTCCACCGGCACGTAGAGCTTGTCGCCCTGGGCGTAGCTGAGGTGGAGGTACTCCTTGCGCACGCCCTCGATCTCCATCGCGCGCATGCCGAGGTAGCGGCCGATGCCATGATGGACGTGGACGACGTAGTCGCCCGGCCTGAGCTCCGCCGTGCTGCGCAAGCGCTTCTGGCCCTCTTCCGCGCTCCTCGGCCGGACGGTCCGGCGCTTCTCGCGGCCGAACACCTCGCCGTCGCTCAGAAGCCAGAGCGCGAGACCCGGCAGGTGAAAGCCGCTTTGCAGGGCGGCGGGCGCCAGCAGCACTTCGCCTGGCTCGGGCGCGTCGACCAGGGTGGCCTCCCGCGGCTGCACCCCGTTCTTCTGGAGTTCCTGGCGCAGACGCAGGTGGCGCTCGGGGGTCGACGCGAGCAGCACGACGCGATAGCCGCCGTCGCGATGCCGCTCGAGCTCCTTGAGGAAGAGCGGCCATTGGCCCTGGAAGTTCTCCACCGGCCGCGACGCGATCGAGACGACGCTGCCGAGCGTCGACTGGCCGATGCGCCGCGCCAGGATCGTGAAGGCAATGCGGTGATGACGCCTGAGCGCCGTCTCGACATCCGGCTCAGGCACGAGCACCTCGCCCTGACGGGGGAGCATCGCACCCTCGCCGAGCAGCGCCAGCGACCGGTCCTGGGCCAGGCGGTGCGCGGCTCGTGCCGCCTCCCAGGACCGATCCGGGTCCGAGATGAGCACGAGGCCATCCTCCGGCAGGTAGTCGACGAGGCTCGCGCCCGTGCCGTAGAAGAAGGCGTGGAAGCGCTCCGCAACCTGCCCGCCCGGAATGCCGTCCCAGCTCTCGACGACGTGCCCGATGCGCTCCTCGAGGCGCCCGGCGATGTCTGGCCGCTCGGCGCGGCGCAGCCTCGCGATCTGCAGCGCGAGTTCGCGCCGGATCAAGGTCATGCCCTGCTGGGCCACCTGCTCCGACAGGACAAGTTCGCTCGCGGGGCCGACCGAGAGCTCCAGGACGCTTTCGAGCGACCTCTGCGTCTCCGGGTCGAAGGTGCGCAGGCTCTCGACCTCGTCGTCGAACAGGTCGACGCGGACCGGGGCGCTCTCGCCGAGGCCGAAGACGTCGAGGATGCTGCCGCGCACCGCGAACTGCCCAGGCGCGTCCACCCTCTCCTCGCGCACATAGCCGAGGCTCGCGAGCGCGGCCTCGGTGCGCCTGAGGTCCAGGCGATCGCCTGCTTTGAGCCTGAGAGCGGCGGCCCGCGCCACGTCGGGCGGCGTCAGGCGCGAGATCGCGGCCTCGAGCGACGCCACCACCACCACGTCGCGGTTGGCGAGCAGCCTGGACTGCGCGTGCAGACGGGCTGCGACGCGGCCCTTGGACTCGGCGATCACTTCGAAGGGCAAGACCTCCCGCTCCGGGTAGTAGAGCACCTCGCGATCGGGCAGGAGCGTCGAGAGGTCGGCCTGCAGGCGCTCGGCGGCCTGCGGCGACGGCAGGAGCCAGAGGGCCGGAACAGGCCGGTCACGCAAAAGCGCGGCCGCCAGGTAGGCGCGTTCCGCCCCCTGCAGGCCGACCACCAGTTGTTCTGTCGGAGCGCCCCTGAGGCCCTGGCGCAAAGCCCGATACTCAGGGGCACCGTGCCACAGTGCCGTGAGCTCCAATCGCGTCCCCCCACCGCAGCGCCAAGTGACGCTGCCACTCCCTACCTATGCCGGATAGCTGCGGCCGTTGAATGCGTTCATGGCCGCCTCGATGCCCTCACTGGCCGCGGTGCGCAGGCACTCGACCGCGAGATCCACCGCCCACGCGAGGCGCACCGCGTCCTCACCGCGGGCTGCCCCGAGCACGAACCGCACCACGTCGTCATCCGGCGGCCGGCCGATGCCGATCCTAAGGCGCGCGAATCGCTGGGTGCCGAGTTCCGAGATGATGGACTTCAGTCCATTGTGCCCACCTGCGCTGCCTTCGGCACGCAACCTGATCTGACCGGTGGGCAGGTCGAGGTCGTCGCAGACGCAGAGAACTTCCTCCGGGGCGATGCCCAGCGCCTGGACGGCCTGCCGCACGGATCGCCCCGAAAGATTCATGAAGGTGGTCGGCTTGAGAAGATAGAGCGGCGACGGGCCACTGCCCTTCGCCAGGTACCCCTGGTACGGGCTGCGGCGGAAGGCGAAGCGCTCTTCGCGCGCAAAGGTGTCGAGCACGCGAAAGCCGATGTTGTGCCGCGTGCCGTGGTATTCAAGTCCCGGGTTGCCGAGCCCGCAGAGGAGCCGCGGCGGCCCGCTCATTGGAAGAGCAGCGAAACCGACTCGTCCTCGTGGATGCGCGTGATCGCCTCGCCGAGGAGAGGGGCGACCGACAGCACGCGGAAGCGCTGGCCCGCGTCGGCACGCAGGGGAATCGAGTCCGTCACGACCACCTCGCGAATCGGCGCGGCCTGCAGGCGCGCCATGCCCGGCCCCGAGAGCACCGGATGGGTGCAGGCGACGTAGATCTCCCGCGCGCCGTGCTCGAGGAGAGCCACCGACGCGGCGGCGATCGTGCCGCCAGTGTCGATCATGTCGTCGACCATGATGCAGGTGCGGTCCCGCACCTTGCCGATGACATGCGTCACTTCGCTGACGCCTGGTTCCGGGCGGCGCTTGTCGATGAAGCCGATGGGCATGTCCAGCCTTTCGGCAAGATCGCGCGCGCGATTGCCGCCGCCGGCGTCCGGCGCGACGATGATGCCGTCCTTGAGGCCGAGGTCGCGGAAGTACTTCGCGAGGATCGGCACGCTCAGGAGATGGTCGAGCGGGATGTCGAAGAATCCCTGGATCTGCGGCGCGTGCAGGTCCATGGTCAGGATGCGGTCCGCGCCGGCCGTCGTGAGCAGGTTCGCCACCAGCTTGGCCGTGATCGGCTCGCGTCCAGACGTCTTGCGGTCCTGGCGCGCGTAGCCGTAGAACGGGATGACCGCCGTCACGCGCTGCGGCGACGCGCGGCGGAAGGCGTCGAGCATCACGAGGAGCTCCATCAGGTTCTCATTCACGGGGTCGCAGGTCGGCTGGATGACGAAGACGTCGCATCCGCGCACGTTGTCGCGGATCATGACGCGCACCTCGCCGTTCGAGAAGCGCCCGATCTGCATGTCCCCAAGCGGCACGCCGATCTGCTGGGCGATGGCCTGGGACAGGGCCGGATTGGCACTTCCGGAGAAGATCTTGAGCTCACCGTCGCGGTATCCCACTGCGCCCTACTCCTCCCGTGCTCGACGCCGGGCGACCCAACCCTCGATGTTGCGCTGACGTTCGCGCGCCACAGCGAGGGCCTCGTCCGGCACATTCTGGGTGATGGTCGATCCGGCGGCGACATAACCTTCGCGGCCGATCTCCACGGGGGAGATCAGATTCGCATTGCAGCCGATGAACGCTCCGTCGCTGATGCGCGTGAAGTGCTTGCGGCGCCCATCGTAGTTGACGATCACCGTACCGGCCCCGATGTTGACCCGTCGGCCTATGGCCGCGTTGCCGAGGTAGCTGTGGTGGCGCACCTTGGTCTGGTCGCCGACCTCGACACCCTTCATTTCGACAAAATTCCCGATCGACACCTGCCTGCCTGTCCGCGTTCCCGGACGAAGATGCGTGAAGGGACCGCACGAGGTGCCGTCTCCAAGTTCGGTCTCCTCCAGCACGGAGAAGCTGACCTTGCAGGCGTCGCCGAGCACGGAATCGAGGAGGCGCGTCTGCGGCCCGACCTCGCAGCCCTCGCCGACCCTGGTCTCGCCCTCGAGGAACGTGAAGGGATGCAGGATGGTGTCGCGCCCGACCGCCACCGTCGCGTCGACATAGGTCGTCGAGGGGTCGAGCACGGTGACGCCCTCGTCCATCAGCCGTTCCACCTGGCGGCGGCGCAGGGCCGCTTCCGCCAGGGCGAGTTCGCGCCGGTCGTTGACCTGCGCCGCGTCGGCCGCGCTCACCGTGACCACCGAGAGCAGGCCCCGCGCGGCGAGATCCGTCACGGCATCGACAAAATAGACCTCACCCTGCGCGTTCTCCGTGCCGACCCGCGCGATCGCCTCGCGCAAGGGCGCGAGCGGCAGGAGGTAGGCCCCAACGTTCACCTCGCGGATGGCCCGCTCCCTCTCGTTGCAGTCGGCATCCTCGATGATACGGCGGAGGCCGCCGTGTTCGCTCCGCTCGATCCGCCCGAAGCCGCTCGGATCCGCGACCTCGGCAGCCAGGAGGCTGCCCATGGGTCCCCGCTCCGCGACGAGGGCCCTCAGGGTCTCGCCGCGCAAGAGGGGCAAATCCCCGTTGACCACGAGCACCCATCCGGCATCCTCACCGATCGCGTCAAGGGCCTTGCGCACCGCGTCGCCCGTCCCGAGTTGCTCCTGCTGCCATACCGTGTCGGCGCGTTCGCCGAGGTACTCCTCGACCAGCTCGCCGCCATAGCCCACGACGCAAAGCGCCTTCGGCAGACCCGCGGCCTCGATCGCCGCAAGCACGTGTCCGAGCAGCGGCCGGCCCGCCAGGCGGTGCAGGGCCTTGGGCAGCTCGGAGCGCATGCGCGTGCCCTTCCCGGCTGCCAGGACGACGGGTCGAATCCCCTCAGGCATGATGACGTGCCTCCTCGAGATAAAGCTGGAAGGAATCCGAGGGTCCTAGCTGTACCCGCCTCAGATGCTCATCCACCGCCGCGAGCCGCAGAACGCTGAACTGCGGCGCGGGCAGGTACTTGTCCTCCGAGGGCGTCTCGCAGAGCGACGCGATGCCGACGCAGGCGGCCCCGAGTTCCTGGCACAGGTCCACGAGGCCACGCACCGTGCTGCCGCCCTTGAGGAAGTCGTCGACGACGAGCACCCGGCTGCCTGCCGGCAGGGCGCGCCGCGGCAACGACATGGTACCGATACGGCCGGAGGAGGAGACGTAGTTGAGGGAGATCGCAGGACCCTCCGTGACTCGGCTCTCGCGCCTGGCCACCGCGAGCGCCACGCCCAGCGAGCGTGCCGTCATGAGCGCCAGGGGAATACCCTTCGTCTCCATGGTCAGGACCATGTCCGGGGCCTGCGCCTGAAAGCGCCCGGCGAAGAGGGCACCGATGCGATCGGACCAGTGGGGTGAAAAGATGACGTCCGTCATGTAGAGGAAGCCACCCGGAATGATCCGCTCCGGATCCGACAGTTCGACGGCGAGCGCTTGCGCGAGGTCTTGCGCCTGCGGCGGCGAGAAGCCCACGTGATAGCGAACGCCGCCGGCGGCACCGGTCACGGTCTCGACGACGCCGAGGCCCTTCTCTTGCAGCACGTCGTCGATCAGGGTGATGTCCTCGGAGAGGGTCGAGCGCGCGGCGCCGGTGGCGGCGGAAAGCTCCGCCAGGGAATAGAGGCGCCCCGGCGCCGTCGCGATGCGCCGGGTCAATTCTATGATGCGCCGCAGCCGCGCGTATCGCGCTTCCCTAGCCACCTCGCGCCCCCGTTTCCGTGCTGCGCAGCTCCTTCTCGCAGAACGGAATGTCGCCGGGATGGTCGACATCGACTCCGATCTCCGCATATGGCAACGGCACAGCGCGGGACACCACGCCGAGCAGCCGGGAGAAACGCTCCTCGGCCTCGGCGACGGTCGCCCGCCCAAGGAGCAATCGTAGCATGAAAGAGGTGCCCACTTTAAGAGCCAAACGCCATGGTTTCTTTCTCAGGGCCACAAGTTCTTCCGCGACATTGATCGCGCGGGGGGCCGCCTTGGGATCGAGAAGGATGATATTGCCGCCGGTGAAGGTGCCGTCCTTCAGCCGGACATAGGTGCGCTTGTTGCCGGGGAAGCGCCTCTCGACGTCCTCGCGCCGCACCACGGGGTAGTGGAACTCCGCGGGATTCTGCGCCGCGGCGTTCACGAACGCGCCGACCGAGCCCGGCGTCAGCATCGGGATGTCGCACGTCGCGACCAGGAGCGGGTGTTCAAGGCTCATGGCGTGCGCGCCGCGGCGCACGTTCTCGATGAGGTCGTCCGAGGGCGTGATCACGGCGTCCTGCGCGCGCAGGTGTTCCCTGAGCTCCTCAGGGCCGACCACCACGATGCGCTCCGCCACCCCGGACGCCTTGAGCGCCTCGATCACCCATGCCGCCATGGGCTTGCCGGCGATCGGCACAAGCGCCTCCCACGAGGCATCCGAGATGGATCTGAGCTCTCCTTCATTGCGCCGGCCAGCCAGGACTACGACATCGACCACCTGGACATTCCTCCCGGACCCGACTCCCGCCATCGCGCGCCCCGCCATCTAGCTCTGCCCACCTGTGACCATCTGAACGCCGTGGGTGGATCGCGGCAAGACCTCCGGCGGTCCTTCGCCGTCGCGCGGTCAAATCCTGGCGCAGCTCGCCAGGCGGGGCGCAAGCGTCACGCTACGGCGTGTGCCACGGCCAGGCCTCGAGCGTCTGGCAGAGCATCGCCCGCGGGGCGAGGCGCCGCAGGACCTCGAACGCGTCCCGCGCCGCCCGGCCGTCGGCGTAAAGAGCGAACGCGGCACTGCCGCTGCCGGTCACGTGCAGGCGCACGCCCTCTCGTTGCGCCCGCTCCACCATCTCCCGCAAGGGCTCGCAGAGCCGCAGCGCGGCCGGCGCGAGGTCGTTGCGCGCCTGCTCGGCGCCAGCGAGGACCTGCTCGGTGGCATCCCCGGTACCCGGGCCGCTCGCCGCATAGACCTCACGCGTGCCAAGTCCCGCGCCAGGCCAGGCGATCACCGCGAAGCGCGGAGGCCCCGGCGGCAGGGGCGTCAGGATCTCGCCGCGCCCGACGGCGAGCGCCCGCGGGCCCAGGCCGAGGAAGAAGGGCACGTCGCTCCCGATCTGCCGCGCCATCTCGAGGAGCCGCGCGGTCGGGAGGTCCGGCAGGAGCAGATCGCGCAGGGCGCGCAACATGCAGGCCGCGTCGCTCGAGCCGCCACCGAGACCCGCGCCGATCGGAATGCGCTTTTGCACCGTCACGGCCACGGCCGGACGCACGCCGGTCGCGGCGCGGAACACCTCCGCGGCGCGCAGCACGAGGTCTCCCGCCGGCACCGACGGGTTCTCCACGCGAAGGTCCCGGGCAGGCACGACGTGCAGGCGGTCCCCCAGGGAGACCGCCTGCATCACGGAACGGATCTCGTGGTACCCGTCAGGGCGGGCGGGACCCAGGTCCAGGCTCAGGTTGAGCTTGGCCGGCGCGAAAAAGCGCACGGACACACCCCCGACCTGAGGTTAGCCCGCGCCTCCCCGCCGCGCAAGCGACGCCACACCCTTGGCGCCCGGCGCGTTGCCGGCCCGCCAGAGCTCAATCTCCTCAAGGATGGGCCCGATCTTCTCGAAGAAGACCGCCACCACGTCGCCCGGTTCCGCCTCGCGCAGCGCGTCGCGCAGCGCGTCGCGCTCGGAGAGCACGAGCTGCGGCCGGCGGCCGCCAAGGCGCACGCCTTGCGCGACCCGCTGGGCCATCTCCCCGACCGCTCGGCCACGGCGGTCCAGGTCCTCCTTGCAGTACACGACGTCGAAGGCGGCCGCCGCCGTGCGGCCGAGAGCCAGAGCGTCCTCGTCGCGCCGGTCTCCTGGCAGGCCGACGACGCCGACGAGACGTCCGCGCGTCATCGCCCTGAGGCCTGGCGCGACGGCGGAGAGCGCGGCGGCGTTGTGGCCGTAGTCCACCACGACGCGCACATCCCCGATCTCATGGATGTTGAGGCGGCCAGGGTTCTGGCCGGGGTCGCTGCGAAATGCGCGCAGGGCCGTGGCGATCGCGGCAGGCGGCAGGCCGAGTCCCACGGCGCAGGCCGCCGCGGCCAGGGCATTCTCCAGCATCGGGCTCCAGGCCCCGCCGCCCGCGACGGCGATCTCCGCGATGGGCAGGACCGCCTCCGCCCTGCCGCCCCGCACGACGGCGAGCTGCCCCTCGGCGGCCACCACCGCCTGGCCGCCTGCCGCCACGTGGCGGCGCAGCACGACGCCATCGGCACGCGCCGCGAACAGGATCACCGGCGCGGCCGCCCGCTGCTGCAGGCGAGGCGTGCCGGGGTCGTCGGCGTTCAGGACGACGCGGCCCTGCGGCCGCACCGCCTCGATGACGAGGGCCTTCAGGAGTTGCAGCTGCTCGATCGTCTCGACCCCGTCCTGCCCAAGGTGGTCGCCGGTCACGTTGAGGATGCAGCCGACGTCGGCGCGGTCGTAGCCGAGGCCGCCGCGCGCGATGCCGCCGCGCGCCACCTCGAGCACCGCCGCCTGGACTCTCGGATCCCTCAGCACCGCCCGGGCCGAGCGCGGGCCGGCATCGTCGCCGCGTCCGAGCGAGTCGTCGCCGACGCCGTGGCCGTCGGTGCAGGCATAGCCGACCATGAGGCCGGTCTCCTCGAGCATCTGCCGCACGAGACGGACCGTCGTCGTCTTGCCGTTCGAACCCGTGACGGCCACCAGAGGAACGCGTGAGGGACTGCCTGGCGGATAAAGGGACTCGATCACGGCCCCCGCCGCGTCACGCGGTTCGCCGAGCGTCGGATGGTGATGCATGCGGATACCCGGCGCCGCGTTCACCTCGAGTACCCACGCGGGACTCGCGGGATCCGTGATATCCGTGGCGACCATGTCCACGCCCGCGACGTCGAGCCCGATCGCCCGGGCCGCCCGTTCGGCCAGGAGGCGATGCGGCTCCGCCACCTCGTCGGTGACGTCCACGGCGCTGCCGCCGGTGGAGAGGTTGGCCGCCTCGCGCAGCAGGACGGTGCGTCCGATCGGCGGCACGTCCTCAGCGCGGAAACCCTGGCGGGCGAGGCAGCGCAGGGCGATCGCGTCGAGAGGCACCCGTGTCAGAGGCTTTTCGTGGCCGCTGCCGCGGCGAGGATCGAGGTTCAGCTGCGCCACAAGCTCCTGGACGCTGCTGCGCCCGTCCCCGGTCACCTGCGCCTGCAGGCGTTGCGCCGCCGCCACCACCCGGCCGTCCACGACGAACAGGCGGTACTGTCTGCCCTGCACCTGCTCCTCCACAAGCACCTCGGGCATCACGGCCTGGGCCACGGCGACCGCCGCCTGGATCTCCTCGGGTTCGGTCAGGCCCAGCGTTACGCCCCGCCCCTGGCTGCCCGCGAGCGGCTTGACCGCTACCTGGCAGGCGAGCGCGGCCTGCGCCGCGACCGCCTCCCGGGCGCTTTCCACGACGTGGCCGCGCGGCACCGGGATGCCCTGCGCCGCGAGGATGTCCTTGCAGAGCTGCTTGTCACCCGCGAGATCGACGGCCACCGCGGAGCTGCGATCGGTCAGGGTCGCCTGCACGCGGTGCATGTACTGCCCGTGTCCGAGCTCGAGAATGCTGGTGGCAGCTACGCGGCGCACGGGGACGTCGCGTCGCAGAGCCGCCTCAGCGAGCGCGGCCGTGCTGGGACCCAGGCAACGCCGGGCGTAAAGCTCTCTCAGCCGCCGATGTTCCGCTTCAAGGGCCATCGCTTGTCCCGCCACGAGCGCCGCGATGTACTGCCGCGCGATCTCGGCCGCCAGACGGCCCACCTCGGCTTCCGGCGACTCGAACGCAACGCGGAAGCGGCTGCTGCGCCCGATCTGACGCGTCTTGCCGTAGACGCCCTCGGCCCCGCAGCCATGCAGGAACTCGAGCGCCAGATGCTCGAGCACGTGGCCGAGCAGGGTGCCTTCCTGCAGGCGCAGCACGAAGCCGCCGGCATAGCCCAGGCTGCAATGATGATCGCCGAGGCCGGGTACATCCCGCAAAAGGGTGTCGGTGAAGCTGGGGAATTCCCTCGTCGTTCGTTCGGCCAATCGGCCGAGTTCCAGTTCCAGTTCCAACATGGGCCTGTGGCAGTGCGGGTTTGGGCCCTCGAAGTACCGCCAGGCGAGGATCTGCACGAAAGGCTCCTCCTCAGCGCGATGCAGGCGCTTCGCTATGTTCCCCCGGGGAGTCCTGATTATGCGTCGACACGCGGCGGGCCAGATCGAACGCGGACCCCTCGGGCAGCACCCAGAGCGCGACGGGGCCAAGCCGCATGGGCCTGTCGACGGCCGCCTCGGAGGCGTCGCCGACGTAGGCACCGCGGGCGTCGAGCACCGTGACCGTGCCGCTGCCCAGCACCTCCATGCGCTCGCCGGGGTGCACGAGCACGGCCGTGTTCTCGTCAATGCCGATGCCGAGAATGCCGGGATTCTGCGCCAGCGCCGCCAGCAGGCGGTTGATGCGACCGCGCTGGGCGAAGTGCTGGTCCACGACCGCGTCCGGCAGGAGGCCCAGACCCGCGCACATCGTGACCGTGCCGCGCCGGGCGGACTCCTCGTCCTCGCCGCCGACCAGCATCGTCGAACTCATCGCGGAAGCGCCGGCCGAGGTTCCACCGATCACGGCTCCGCGAAGATGCGCACGCCGCAAGGCATCCTCGTATGGCGTGCCGCCGAGGACACTCGTGATGCGCAACTGGTCGCCGCCGGAGAAGAAGATCCCGTCCGCCCGCTCGAGCAGGCCGATCCCCCGCTCGTCGCTACAGTCCTCGCGCGTGCGAGCGTCCAGGTGGTGCAGCGCCGTCACGCCCAGGTCTTTGAGGCTCTCGCGGTAGCGCTTGAACGCCGCCTGGGGCTCCACGGTCGCCAGGGTGCAGAGGGCGATCTCGCGCGAGCCCTCCACGAGTTCGCTGAAGCAGCGCAGGATGTCGCCGCGCGGCTCCTCGTGCCCGCCGATCAGCAAAAGAGCGCCCTTCGCCATGCCGTCTCCCCTCTGGCCGCATTCGAGCCTACGTGGTGTTGTACGTGCGGCCCGCACTGCGAGGAGGCTACCCGTTCAGGCCTGGCGGCATGCGAATTCGGCAGGAAACCTGCCCACGCGCCGCAGAAGGAAGAGCGGCGCAGCAGCCTGCGGCAGGGAGGTTCCCGTCATGCGAGCGATCCTGTTCGACGCCGGCAACACGCTCCTCCACCTCGACTACCCTTGGCTCGCCGCGCTCGCGAGACGCCTTGGCGCCCGAGCCTCGGCAGACGACCTCGGCCGCGCGACGGCGGAGGTCTCGCGCATGGGCTGGCCGGCGCCAAAGATGCAGCGGCGCCCGACGGAGTTCTTCGAGGGCTATTTCGGCGCCATCGCCGAGGCGATCGGACTCGGCGCGGCAGCGCAGCGAACGTTCGCGCGGGCCGTGGAGGCGGAACACCTCGGCACCCGCGAGGGCATGTGGCGCCGCGCCGCGCCCGACGCGTCGGCCGTCCTGGCCACTCTTCAGGCGCGTAGCCTCCTGCTCGGCGTCGTCTCGAACTCCGACGGGCGTGTCGAGGAGCAGCTCGCCGCGGCGGGCCTGCGCAACGCATTCGGCACGGTGGTCGATTCGTACGTGGCCCGGGTCGAGAAGCCGGACCCGCGCATCTTCCGCCTCGCACTCGATCGCCTGGGGGTGGGCGCCGCCGACGCCTGCTACGTCGGCGATCTCCTAGGCGTCGACGTCGAGGGCGCCAGGGCCGCCGGGCTCGTCGCGTACCTCTACGACCCCTGGGATGTCCATCCCGAGTTGCGCGAAGGGCGCGTCCGCTCGCTCACGGCGCTCCTCAGCCTTGCGGTTGCAAAGGAACCGTCCTCGTAGTCCCCGCGACGCCTAGGCCAGGAGACGTTTGAGGTCGGCGAGGCTTTCGATCCTGGTCCCGTTCCAGTGCACCTCCGGCTGTCGCCTTCGCCCCGCATGATCGCGGCGCGCGGCGATGAGCACCGCCTGCATCCCGACCGCCCTGGCGCCAGGCAGCTCGTCGTCGCTGCCGTCGCCTACGTAGAGGCACCGGCTCGGCTCCACCTCGAGCCGGCTGCAGGCGAGTCCGTAGATGCGCGGGTCCGGCTTCGCCAGGTGCACCGCCGCGGACAGCACCGCAGCGTCGAGCCCCTGGGCGATCTCGGTCTCTTCCCAAAGCGGCAGAAGCTCCATGGCACAATTGCTGATGAGTCCAAGGCGCAGGCCCTGCCCACGCAGCCACGCGAAGGTGGGCAGTACGTCATCGAAGGGCGTGAGCAGCGAGCGCTCGTAGTCGAGCCGGCGCCCCAGCGCCCGCTCCACCGCGTCTCCTCCTGGGCTGGCACCTAGGGCGTCGCAGGCACGGGCAATGCTCTCCTGGGCATTGGCGAAGCGCCCCAGCACGCGGTCCTGCCAGAGTTGGCCGTTCCAGACCCGGCGAAACGACGCGAGCGGGACGGCGAGGTCGTCCGCCATCGCCACAAGGCAGGGCTCGTACGCCTCCGCCGAAAAGCTCGGCACCAGGGTCCCGAAGAGATCGAACACGACCGCCTCTACGTTCAGCCTGACCCCTCCGCGCTACAGGGTTTCCGCGCACGTTCGGCACACCGGGGCCACGCTCCTGCGGCCGCCGCACGGGCGGCGCGCACCGGCCCCGGACGCGAGGCCCGATGTGCGCCGGCATACGCCAAGAGGCCCGTCACGGTTGGGCCGCCGCGAACCTAGGCAAGCGGTGTTCGCGGCCCAGGGATACGTAAACGCAGCCGAGCGCCCCGAGGCGCCGCGGCCGCGCTCCACGGCGGGGGCCAGGTTTTCAGGGCGTCAGCTGCGATGACGGCCCCGCAGGTTGGCGAGGTAAAGGTAGATCATCGCCACATAGATGGCGGCGTCGATCAGCAGGACGTACGACGCTGAGAGGACGGAGGCCAGCATGCCGACCAGGAGTGCCGCGATCGGGCCGATCCAGATGGCGATGCGTCGCGATACATACATCTGCTGCCCGGTCTGTGAACCGTTGCCGACCGTCAGCTGTTCCGGCAGAAAGAACCTGAAAATCTGTGCGGTGACGAGCTGCAGCAAGAAAAAGATTGGCGGGCCCAGCCTCGCAAGCTCCAAATGGTCGCCTCCTCTGTCCTCCCGCTTAACATGCACCGTGCCGGCATTGCCCGCAACCGGATCCGACGAGTGCGCAGAGGCGCGTCACGTTTTTGCGCATGCCGCGGAACGTCCGGATCCATCGGACCTGGGCGCCGTCGTCCCCGGATCCTATGCGATACCACCCGCGCCCATCGGCTGGCCCGCCCCAGGCCACCGAGCCGCGCACCCCTTCCGCCTGGCCCCACCGCCACAAAAAGAACCGGAGGCACCGCAAGGTGCCTCCGGGCTTCGTTTCAGGTCTAGTTCACGTTGACTCTATGAAAGACGCCATCAGACGCCACTTCGAGCTCAACGGTCTCCGTAAGAATATCGGCATAGCTGAACGATACGCGCCTGGCGCCGGACGGCTCATCGTCGATCTTCACCACGAAGATGTACGGATAAGTCCGCTCCAATACGCCTTCCCGCTCGTCCACCTTACGGCGTCCGCGGTTCGCCTTGAGGCGGATCCTTTCGCCGATCATGCCGTCCAAGTCACGCTTGATATCGGACAAGACGCGCTTAGCCGCCAAACGCCCCACTTCCTTCCTGAACGGAGCGGTACGCTCTCATACTACCAGAAAGAAAGCATGGGGTCAAGATCGAAGCATTTTATCAGAGCCTTCGAAACGGTGTCAAGCGTCATTGTGTCACCAAGCCATGGGCGCCTCGGGTGGTCCAAAAGGCGCCGCCGCAGGCGGCCACGAGCCGCACGGCACGCAATGCGGCACCGCCGGCCGGGCCCATCGTCCGCGATGCCGTCACTTGGTGTACTTGTCCGCGACGGTCGACGCGCCGAACGAATCGGGCTTGATCTTGGCGTCGAAACCGCTGCCGGCGACCATGCCGACGATCTCCCGGATCAGGTCGCGGGTGTCGCCGTTCTGGCCGATGTCGAGGTGGATCTCGATGTCAAAACCCTGATGGCCCCGACGCGACAGCATCTCGGTAAGGCGGCTCGCGACGCCAAGGCTGAGGGACGTCTCGAGCAGGATGCGCTGGCGCAGGCTCGGCAGCCTGCGGTGCACCTCGCGGTGGTAGTAGTAGCGCGCTCCCTTGCCCAGGCGGTGAATGACGATGGCCGTGACGAAGGTCACTTCGTCCCTGGCCTGGGAGTCGGTGCCGATGATCAGCTTGTGCTCCGCCTGCGGATCCCCGCGAACGAACGCGACGATGTCCTGGAACACCTGCTCCAGGTCCATCACACCGCGGCTGGGACTGTGATAGAGCACGGACCTCTCCTCCACCGACTTCAGATCGGGGCGTCGCCGGCGCCATCCGCGCCGGCAACCTCGCCGCGCTCGCCGAGGCTCGCGGCCAGTTGGCCGAACTCCTCGAGCGAAAGCGTCTCGCCTCTGCGCTGCGGGTCGATGCCGGCCGCCCGGAGCGCCCGCTCCGCGTCGCCCGGCCCGAGGCCCAGCCCCTCGCGCAGGGCCCGCAGGAGCGTCTTGCGCCGGAAGCGGAAGGCCACCGCCACCACCGGCCGGATTACCGCCCAGGGCAAGTCCAGAGTGCTCGGGCGCATGTGCAGCCGAACGACCTGTGAGGAGACCTGCGGCGGCGGATAAAACTGCGACGGGCCGGCCCTGGCCCAGGGTTCGACGTCCGCCGCATACTCCCGAAGTAGCGTAAGCGCTCCGCGCTCGGATGATCCGGGCGGAGCCTTCAGCCGCTCCGCCACCTCGCTCTGCACCATCAGGACCGCGACGCTGGGCCTCGCCTCGAGCACGGCCGCGATCAAGGGTGTCGAGATGTAGTAGGGCAGGTTGCCGACGAGCTTCCCCGACCTGCCGAGGAGAGCGCCGAGGTCCATCTCGAGCGCGTCCCCTTCGTGGACCTGCAGGCCTGTACCGAAGAAGCTCCTGAGGTGCGCCGCGAGCGCGTGGTCGATCTCGATCGCGTGGACGTCGCCCCCGCGCTCCAAAAGGCCCTGCGTGATCGCGCCGAGTCCTGGCCCGATCTCCACGACCCGCTCCCCTGGGGCTAGCTCGAGCCCGGCGACGATGCGCTCGCGCAGATTGAAATCGACGAGGAAGTTCTGCCCGAGGCGCTTCAGCGGCCGGATCCCAAGGCTCGCGAGCACCTCCCGCACCACGCTGGGAGACGTCAGTTTGGGCTCCATTTCCGATATTGTAGCATGCGACCGTAAAGGGCGCGAAAAGCGGCGCCCCCCGTTTGGGGAGCGCCGCCCGGCCTCATGTCAGTTGCTCGCGAGTTCGTAGACGGTGACGCTTTGGCGACCGTAGTCCAGAGCCTGTTGCCCCGTATCGAAACAGAGGTCGATACGGTCTCCCACGATCGCCCCGCCGGTGTCCGCGGCCACCGCATAGCCGTAGCCGGGAATGTAGAGCCGCGTGCCGAGCGGGATGACGCTTGGATCCACCGCCGCGACGCCGTAGCGTGCGGGAACGCCTGTGGCCGTTCTGCCGTTCGACCAGCTCGGATCCGCCCAGTAGGCGGTGGCGACCATGTTCAGCGTTGCCGCCACGCGCCCGGTGAAGCTGCCGCGGGAAACCTCGGGCAGCTTGGCGCCGATGTGCACGAGTTCGGGACGGGCCGCCTTCACGACCGTCTCGCCGACGATCGCCACGGACACGACCCGCGCGCCCTGGTAGATGCGGCGGACGGTCTCCACCGCCACGCCGGTCTGGCCCTTCGCCGCCACGACTTCGCGCCCGAGCTCCAGGTTGGGGTCATAGACCGTGCGCACACCGTACGAAACAGGAACCGATACGTCGCTCAGCCGCGCGGCCACGATCGTGGCCGTATCCTGCGCGGTGCCGCTCCAGAGAGCATTCTGGTAACCGGGGGCCGGATCGGCGCTGTCAAGCGTCGCGCCGTAGGTGGGCAGGGGGAGCGGCTTTTTGGTGAGCGTCTTGTGTGCCTTCGCAGCCGCCCGCACGGGAGGGCTGCTGCGCAGGGCGGTTGCCCTTGCGGCGTAACCCGCAAGCAGGACGAGCAGGGCGCCCGATATCAGCGCGATGCTGCGCCATCCTGCCTGTCGTAGCTGTGGCAAGACGGACCTCCTTCTTCCTACAACCTTCCATTCGGCAGAAGTTGTAGGACTGCCGTATTGTATCACCCGCTTCCTATGACCTCAAACACGGAAAAGATGAGAATTGATCCGGACCGCTAAAAAACGCTGCGCAGAGGGCGGAAGATCTCCTGGGCATTGCGGCTGGTCGCAAGGGCAAGATCCTCGGCCGAAACGCCTTGCGCCGCCGCCAGCACGGCGACGGTCTCCACGATGTAGGCGGGCTCGTTGCGACGGCCTCGATGCCCCTGCGGCGCCAGGTAGGGACTGTCGGTCTCGACGAGCAGGCGACCGAGCGGCACCTGGCCGCTGAGGCTCCTGAGCGTCTCGTTGCGCCTATAGGTCAGGTTGCCGGCGAACGAGATGAAGGCACCGCGGGCAAGCGCCTCCGTCATCAGGGCCTCACCGCCGTCGAAGCAGTGACATACGGCCCTGACACCGGGATATGCGTCGAGCAGGGGCAATATGTCGAGGCCTGACTCCCGAAGGTGCAGCACGACAGGCAGGCCAAGCTCGTCCGCGATGGCCATCTGGCGTCGGGCCAAGTTGAGCTGGAGCGCCTTGGGGGCGTATTCGTCGCCGTGGTAGTCGAGGCCGATCTCGCCGATTGCCGCGACCCGTGTCGAGCGGGCGAGCTCGAAAATGGCCCGGATGTCGTCTGCCTCTGCCCGTCCGGCCTCGTACGGATGGAGCCCGACGACCGCCGCCACACTCTGCAGGCGCTCGGCGAGCTCCACGGCCTGCCGCGAGGAGGGGAGGTCGTAGCCGACCACGACCACCGCCCCCACACCCGCCGCCCGGGCCCGCCCGAGGACGGCATCCGCCTCCCCGAGCAGGTCCTCGTGGTTGAGGTGCGCGTGGCTGTCTACGATCACTTGATCTTCGTCCCCGCCGGCAGCGGCTCGCGCGGCGAGACGATCTGCAGGGTGTCCGCCGTCTTGCCCGCGAGGATCATGCCGTGCGAGACGACACCGCGAATCTTGGCCGGCTGCAGGTTCGCGACGAGGACGATCTGCGTCCCCTCTAGCGCCTGCGGCTCGTAGTACTCGGCGATGCCTGAGACGACGGTGCGGGGCTCGCCCTCGCCAAGGTCCACCTTGAGCTCCAGGAGGCGGTCGGCGCCCTTGACGCGGCTGGCCTCGAGGATCGTCCCGACGCGCAGGTCGAGGCGCTGGAACTCGTCGATGGTGATGGTGCCCGCTTCGGCGGGGGCAGCCTGCGGAGCCTCGGTCTTGGCCGGCGCCGAGCCGGCCGGAGCCGCCGGAGTTTCCTCGGCCGCGCGCTCCGTCTCGATGCGCGGGAAGATCGGCTCGCCGCGCTCGACCTTGGTGCCGGCGGCCAGGCCGCCCCACGCCGCGTCCGCCAGGGTCGCGCCCGCCGCATCGCCAAGCCCGAGCTGTCGGTAGATGGCGTTCGGCGCCTCGAGCAGGAAGGGCTTAAGCAGCACCGCGGTGATGCGCAGGGACTCCGCGAGGTCATAGAGGACGTCCGCGAGGCGCGGGTCGCCGCTGCGGTGCAGCTGCCACGGCGCCTCCTCCTCGATGAACTTGTTGGCACGCTTGACGAGCTCGAAGATGGCCGCGACGGCGTCCGATACCTGCAAGCGCTCGAGGCGCTCCTCGACGCGCCGCACGGTCTCCTCCGCCTGCCCCCGCAGGCTGCTCGACGCGGGGCCCGGAATGACGCCGCCCGTGAAGCGCTCGATCATCGCCGTGGTGCGCGACAGGAGGTTGCCGAGGTCGTTCGCGAGATCGACATTGGTCCGCAGGATCAGGGCGTCCTCCGTGTAGCTGCCGTCGGCGCCGAACGGCACCTCGCGCAGGAGGTAGTAGCGCACGGCGTCGCGCCCGTAGCGCCGCACCAGCTGGCGCGGGTCGATGACGTTGCCCTTGGACTTCGACATCTTCTGCTCGCCAAGGAGCAGCCAGCCGTGGCCGTACACCACCTTCGGCAAGGGCAGGTCGAGCGACAGGAGGAGCGCCGGCCAGATCACCGCGTGGAAGCGCACGATCTCCTTGCCCACGAGATGCACGTCGGCGGGCCAGTAGCGGTTGAAGCGCTCCGGGTCCTGCAGGTAGCCGCAGGCCGTGATGTAGTTGGTCAGGGCGTCCACCCAGACGTAGGCGATGTGGCGGGGATCCTGCGGCAAGGGGATGCCCCAGCGGAAGCTGGTGCGCGACACCGAGAGATCCTCGAGCCCCTGGCGGATGAACTGGATCATCTCGTTGCGGCGCGAGACCGGCTGGATGAACTCCGGGTTGCTCTCGATGTGCTGGAGCAGCGGCTCCGCGTAACGCGACAGGCGGAAGAAGTAGCTTTCCTCGTTCAGGCGCGCGACCGGCCCGCCGCAGGTTGGGCAGTTGCCGTCGACGAGCTTGCCCTCCACCCAGAAGGACTCGCACGGGGTGCAGTACCAGCCCTCGTACTGCGAGAGGTAGAGGTCGCCCTTGGCCTCGAGCCGGCGGAACACCTCTTGCACCACGCGCTCGTGGCGGGGTTCCGTCGTGCGGATGAAGTCGTCGTTCGAGATGCCGAGGGTCTGCCAGAGGTCCCGGATGTCGGACACGATCTCATCCACGTAGGCGATGGGCGTCTTGCCCACCTTGCCGGCACGGTCCTCGATCTTCTGGCCGTGCTCGTCGGTGCCGGTGACGAAGAAGACATCCTCGCCGCGCAGGCGGTGGAAGCGCGCGATCGCGTCGGCCGCCACGGTCGTATAGGCGTGGCCGATGTGCAGGCGATCGTTCGGGTAGTAGATCGGCGTCGTAATCGTGAACCGCTCGGTCATTTCGGCAACCTCCCCTGAAATAGAAAAACGCCGCCACCCTCAAGGGGCGACGGGTCGCGGTACCACCCTCATTCTCCAGCCGAAGGCGGCTGGACTCTCGCCGATCACGGTGGCGCCGGCGCGTCCTCGGCCCTAGGCCTTTGTGCGCGCACTCCGGAGGCATCGTCCTGCGCACCGTCCGCCGGCTTCCACCCTCCCGGCTCGCTCGTGGACCGCTTCCCGCAGGCGCTCTCCATCTTCGCTTTCGCTTGTTCTAACAGGTTAGCCGCCAAGGGAGCGTTTGTCAATTGACGCCTGCCTCCCCGCGGGGACACCGCCTACACCGCTCCCCAGGGAAGAGGGGCACCGGACCGAGTGCCCCTCCCAAATCGCACGCTTTTCCTGACCCTACAGGACCCGGACGATCGCGAACCCGTCATAGCCCTTCGTCCCGACGGTCTGGATGGCCGTCGCCTGCACCCGGCGGTCGCCCTTGAGGCTCTCGATAAACCGCCGCACACCCTGAACGTCCTCGTTCGGACTCCGCGCGACGGCCACCTCGCCCCGCCGCACGACGTTGTCCACGATGATCAGGCTGCCGGGCCGCGTCAGGCGCAGGGCCCAGTCGAAGTAAAGCGGTATGTTCCGCTTGTCCGCGTCGATGAAGACGAGGTCGAACGGACCGCCGCCCTCGCGCGCGATGATAGGCAGAACGTCCGCGGCCGGCCCCTCGCGCAGGTCCACCTTATGGAGAACGTCCGCACGCTCGAAGTTGCGCCTCGCGACCTCCGCATGGTGGGGATTCGCCTCCACGGTCACAAGACGGCCGTCCTCGGGCAACGCCCGCGCCAGCCAGATGCCGCTGTAGCCGCCAAGCGTGCCGATCTCGAGCACTCTGCCGGCGCCTTGGAGTCGCGCCAGCATCTGCAGAAGCGCCGCCTGGTTCGGCGCCAGCTGGATGTCCGGCAGTCCCGCCGCGGCCGACTCCTCGAGCACCGCGTCGAGGACCCCGTCGCTCGGCACCAGGTGGTCGCAGAAGAAGCGATCCACCGCGATCCACGTCTCCTCCGTCACCGAATCTCCCCCTTTTGGCCAAGGCCACGCAGGGCATTCGCCATCGGCAGGCGAACATCCGTTGGAAGGATGACCCAGTTCATGGATCGAATGGGATTTCCGCTCCGAGAAAGGAGAGATGTCCCATGATCAACCGCGTCGTCCTGGTCGGTCGGCTCGCCACGGACTCGGTTCTGCGCTACTCGCGCGACGGCCTCGCAATCTCCGCGTTCTCGCTGGCGATCGGCCGCGCGGGCAGCAGTACGGACTTTCTGCCCGTCGTGATGTTCCGCAGGCTTGCCGAAGCCACGTCCAAGTACCTGCTGAAAGGCAGACTCGTCGGCATCGAGGGCCGCATCGCGAGTCGCCCCCTCGACACCTCGGACGGAGAGCAGCGCCGCGTGATCGAGATCGTCGCTGACCGCCTGCGCTTTCTGGATCCTCCCCTGCCGCTGGGCGAGGATGCTCCTGAAGGTAAGGCGCCGGCCGACGCCTTGGCGCAGGACTAGGCTCCATGCCCATCCTGCAGTTCGTCCTCAACGCCATCACGACGCTGCAGAGCTGGTTTGCGGGCTTCGCGGTGCTCGCCCTGCTCTACGGCGCGTACCTGCTCTGGACGAGCGGCGACAATCCGCAACACCGCACCCGCGCCTGGGGGCACCTGTACTCCGTGATGGCTGGGCTGGTGCTCGTGATCTTCGCCAAGGACATCGTACGGGTAATCTTCCAATGGGCTGGACTTTCCGCGCCGCTCTGAGCCCCGCACTGCAGCGTGCGTACGGCTGGGTGGGCGTCCTGCTCTGGGCGCATGGCTTCCCACCGTCCGGCGCCGTGGTGTCGGAGCTCTCCCACATCGCGCTTCTGGCAGGCGGCGCGCTCGCGGTACCGCTCTTCATGCTGGAGGCCGGCTCGGGCCGGTCGCTGCAGGCGGTGGTGCGCCTCATGCTCGCCGTCGGAGGCGTGCTCGTGAGCCACACGATCGTGTCCTGGCTCTGGCAGCTGAACGACGCCCTCGTCGCCACGGTCGCCCAGGTGGCGGGGGCGGTGACGGTCCCTGCAGCCGGGCTCGGGTCCAGTCTGATCGACCTGCTTGTCTTCGGGGTGCCGTACCTCCTCATGCTCGTCTTCCTGGCGGGCCTGCTCCTGGCGCGTCTCGCGGCGCTCGCGCTGCTCTCCTCTGTCGCGCCGCTCGCCTGCCTGCTCGGCGTGCACGCGCGCCTTGGGCGCATCCCCATGCTCTGGCTCTGGCAGACGGCGGCCTGGTCAGTCCTGCCGGCCGCCGAGGCCTTCATCCTGGTGGGTGTGCGCGGCCTCGCCGGAGAGCTCTCGATCGCGGTGCCCGCGTCGGACATGCTGCTCAGTCTCGTGCTGCTCTTCTTCATGCTGCGCCTGCCGTTCACCCTGCTCGGCGCCTGGCGGCGCCTCCTGCCGTGAAGTGCCATGTGCCGGTCGACCTGCTGCAGGTGCAGCCGCGCATCTGGGGTGACCTCGAGACGGGCCAGGCGATCTCGTTCTTCGCGGTCGGGCTGCTCGCGCTCGCGGCGCTCGCCGGGCGGCTGCCGCTCGCGGGCGCCGTGGCGCTTGCCGGTCCCTGCGCAGGCTATGCCCTGCTCGAGATCGATGGCCAGCCGATCCGGCGCATCGCGCCACGCCTCTGGCGACACGCCCGGCGCCGCCCTCCCGCCTCGGACGACATCGACGTCACTCTGTGGCAGGATCAGGCGCAGAACGGGCCGAGACATCAGATCTGGGCCATCGCGCATTGTCTTGTGGTTGGGCTGCGGAACAGCAGGTAACAGGAAGGCTACAGGCGAACGTTCCGCCAACGGCCGAAGGTGGCGGCACATCCTCCAGGAGCGGGTGACGATGACCATTCGCGTGTGCGTGGCGGGCGCGACCGGCTGGACGGGCGGCGCCGTCGCGCGGCAGATCATTTCCTCGGAAGGTTTCCACCTCACGGGGGCCGTGGCGAGGCGGCTGGCCGGTTCCGACGTCGGTACGGCGCTCGGACTGTCCCCGGCTGGCGTCAAGATCGCCCCCGATCTCGCGACTGCACTCGCCGAACCGACCGACGTGGTCATCGACTACACCTCGCCCGAAGCGGTGAAACGGCATGCCTTCGTCGCGCTCGAGCGCGGGGTGCGTGTCGTGATAGGTTCGTCCGGCCTCACGGCGCAGGATTACGAGGAGATCGCCGCCTTGGCGACGGCCAAGGGTCTCGGCGTCATCGCGGCGGGCAACTTCTCGATCACGGCGGCCCTCGCCAAGCACTTCGCCCTTCAGACGGCCAAGTACATCCCTTCGTGGGAGATCGTCGACTACGCCAGCGCGAGCAAGCTGGACGCGCCCAGCGGGACGGTGCAGGAACTCGCCGAGGAACTGGGACAGGTGGCGCGGCCCCGCCAGGAGGTGGCACCCTCGGCTCTGCACGGGAGACCGGAGACGCGCGGCGCCGAGATCGAGGGCACGCAGGTACACTCGCTGCGCCTGCCGAGCTATGTCATCGCGTTCGAGACCATCTTCGGCCTCCCCAACGAGCGGCTCACCATCCGCCACGACGCGGGGTCCGGGGCGGAGCCCTACGTTGCGGGCACGCTGCTCGCGGCGAAGGAGGTTCTGAGGGTGCAGGGGCTGGTGCGCGGTTTGGACCGCCTGCTCTTCGCCTGAGACGAGCGGTTTTGTCCGGCCTCGATACCTCGGCGGCGTCGCGTCCTGCGGCGCCGCCTCTTTGTCACGGGCCCCGGTCGGTGGCACAGGGGACGGACGTTACATAACTTGTGGCAAACCTCGAAGGGGGCGCATGGCGGCTATGGTACCTCTCACGGGCAAAGCCTCCCGCTACCCGACCCTCGGCTGCGTTCCCGGCCCGGCGGCGTTCGCCCTGACCCCTACGCCCGACCTCCCGATGCGTCGCCCTGGCGCCGACAGGTGTCAGCCGGAACTCCCGCGGGGGCCTCGCCTCGGCGTCACGGCGCCGGACCTCCCACCGAGCCCGGTGGACCTTGGCGTCGAGCACTGGTGGATACCGCACCGAGGCTGAGCCAAGCGGTCCGGCAGATATGGACAGCCCGAACAGTATTTTGCAGGTATCACTGTAATTTACTGGAATCACGGCCTATCCCACCAGGAAGGTCGTGGTCTTCATGTCCAGTGGCCCGATGCCCGGTCGTGTCCCGGTCTGATGCGATGGTCGCACCCGCCCGACGCACACCTGCCCAGCGGCACCATCTACGAGCTTGGCCGCAGGGACTACGCCTGGCTCGCGGCAGAGGAACGCGACGCCCATCAGGCCGCACTGCGCAACTTCCTGCTCTCCGTGCAGGGTCCCCTCTTCTTCACGCTCTCGCTGCAGGGAGCTCTCCGGCACCTCTACCTCTGGCTCCAGGACGGCCCCGGCAACCACCAGGCCCTGCGAGACTTCGGCATCCCGGCTCTGGCTCTCGGGCAGGAACCGCCCCCCGAGCTTCTCTGGTCCATCGCCAATCCCGCCTTGCCCCCCTGGTTCGGCGTCAAGGGACGCGTGGCCGTCCGACCACGCGCTGCGCTGCCGTCCACCGGTCGCACGATGCCCCGCGCCCACGTTCGCCTGCTGGAGGCGGGCACCGGCTATCGCCAGCTCATGGCGGTGGAGTCCTACCCGGCAGAGCTGGACGATCTGAGCCTCGAGCGGCTGTGGGCCCTCTCGCAGACCGCGATCGTAGCCCTGCGCCTTCTGCCCCTCTCCGCGGCGGAAGCGCGGCTCCGCCTGGAGCGACGCCTGCAGCACCTGCATGCGAGCTCCTTTCTTCGCCGCCAGCGCGGCCGCTTGCCGGACGCGGAGGCGGAAAAGGCGCAAGAGGACGCTCTCAACATGCGCGAGGTGATCGTCGAGGGGCGCGAGCGGCTCTTTGCCGCGGCGTGGCTGGTCGCTGCGGAGGGACCGGACCGCGGCGCCTGCGAGGCGCAGGCGGCCCTCGTGCGCACCACGTTCGCCGAGATGGGCTTCCTCCTGCAGGTGCAGCTTGGCCTCCAGACGGCGCAGCAGGATTGGCTCCAGCCACTGCCGAGCCGGCGCGAGCCGCCGGCCCGCCTGCTCACCGCGACGGCCCTCTCCTGCCTCGACTTGACGCCTGCCGCGGCGCCCACCGCCGAGGGCGACCAGCTGGGCGTACACCTCAGGGACCGCAGCCCCGTGCGGCGGGACCGCCTGCACGCGGCCAACCCGATGGCGGTGGTGCTCGGCAGTCCCGGGCATGGCAAGTCGGCGTTCGTCAAGGCGGAACTCCTGCGTCAGCGGCCGGACTACCTGCTCGTAGTGGATCCCGAGGGCGAGTACGGGCCCGTCGTGCGGCATCTGGGCGGCGATTCGGGCGCGGCTCTGCCCGCCGACGCCCAGAGCCCGGCCCGACTGGCCCTGTCGCTGCGCACCCTGCCACAGGCGGGCTGGCCAGCCCTGCTGCGTAAAGCCGCGCAGTACGCCATCACCTCGGCGGAGGCTCTCGCTCTGCGCCAGCCCTTCTGGCTCACCCTCGACGAGGCCCATCTCTGGCTTGGAGCCGGCGGCGCGGAGGACGCGCTTGTCGACCTCGCCAAGCGGGCGCGCAAGCGCGGCCTCATCGTCACGATCGTCAGCCAGAACGTCGGCGACTTCGTGGAGTCCGCGGGAGGCAGGCTCGTACTCGCCAACGCCGGCCGCCTGACGCTCTTCCACCAGCAGCCGAGCGACCTGCCTCGCCTCAAGGAGGTGCTCCGCCTCTCCGACCGCGCCTTGGACTTCCTCAGGGTCTGCCGCCCCGGCGAGGCTCTGTTGCTCGATGAGTTCGGCACGATGCCATTCGAGGTTCAGCTTGCGGAGGAGGAACTGCGACTTGTCGATACGCGTCCCCAATTTGCGCGCCCTCGCTGAGCGCCTGCGCGACCCGCTGTGGCTGCCGGTGCTGAGCGCCCTCTTCGCCTTCCTGGCCTTCGAGGCGGCCAGTCTCGACTCGGGCCAGACCGTCCTCGTGGCCGCGCGGAATCTCCCCGCAGGCACCCCCCTCACAGCCGCCGACGTGCGGCGGGCGCACTGGACGGGCAAACTCCCGGGGCCTCTCCTCAATCGGCCCGAGGGACGGCTCGCGGTGCCGCTGGCCGCGGGCCTGCCGCTCCTGCGCAGCGTGGTCAGGCTGGGACCCGCAGGGTCCGGGAACGGCGCCCAGGTGGTCGGGATCCCGGCGGGCGCCCTCCTGAGCGCCCCGCCACTCTCGGCGGGACAGCTGGTGTCCGTCTACATGGCCGAGGCCGGGCAGGCGCCCGAATCTCTGGTGCCGCAGGCGCAGGTTGCGGCCGGCGGCACCGCCGGCTCTGTCGCGCTCGAGGTGTCCGCGGCGCGGCTGCCCGCGCTCCTCGCGGGCGTCGCCGCGGGCCATCTGATCATCACCGCCATGCCGCAAGAGTAGGAGGAATCGCCTTGCGCTCGCTCTACGCCCTGCATCCTGAGACGGTGCTGCAACTGCACGAGCGCGGTGCGGCCGTCTACGGCCAACCCCTGACCTTGTCCCTGGCCGAGACGGAAGACCGCATGCAGCACGAGGAGTACGCCCGCGTCGTGATCGATCCCGGCCTTGTGCGCTCAGGCGAGGAGCAGCGGGCCCTGCGCCGCATCGAGGTGGTGCACCCTGACGCGGAGATCGCCTGGTTGCGCGGACGCTTCGCCGCGCGCGGCGATCTGGCGCTCGATGACCTGGCGGCCGAACTGCGCGGCGAGCCGGTGGGCGAGCAGCCGGCGCTGGCCGTCGTCGTCGCGCCGGGGGACGCCGGTCACGGGGCGGCGGTGGCCCTCGCCGTCGCGAGCCACCTCGCCCGCAGCCGCAGCACCCTGCTCGTCGAGACGGATACGGCGGAACCCCAGTACGCGCGCCGGCTGAAGCTCGCCGCATGCCTGTCCGCGTACATGTCCTCGGGGCAGTCCCAGGAACTCCCCGGCTATCCGCGCGGCCTGCGGATCGTGCCGGCTCCGATCGAGCCGCAGCTGCTGCTGCGCTCCGGCATGGAGCCGCTCCTCGACCGGTTCGAGCGGGACCGCGGCGAGCACCACGTGGTCGTGCGCGCGAGCGCGAACCTCGGGGACCGCGGCCTGCTCGCATCCTTGGCCCACGCGAGCGACATCCTGCTCGCCGCCGGTGCGGTGGAGGCCGAGTACCGGCGCTGGCTCGTGGGACTCGCGCCGCTCGCCTCCCTGACCGCGGTGCCGGCGGGACGGATTGCCCTGCGCAGACAGACGCTCGCGCGCCATGGAGCGGAGATCTGGCGGCGGCGCGGGGAGACGGTGGACCATGGTCGCTGAGACGCACCTCGGCTACTGGCTGGGCCCGCTCGAGGCCACGTTCAGGGATACGGAGGTAAGCGAGATCATGGTGATCGACTTCGACCGCGTGTTCGTCGAGCGGCGCGGCAAGGTCACCCCTGACCCCATGACCTTCCCGGACCGCCGCGCCCTCCAGGAGCTGATCGAGCGGCTCCTGCTGCCGCTCGGGCGCGAGCTCACGCAGGCCTCGCCCTACGCGGACGGGCGGCTCGGCGACGGCGTGCGCTTCACCGCCACCATGCCGCCCCTGACGCCCGCACCGACCCTGACCATCCGCAAGGTGGCCAAGGTGGACCTCGAGCGGGCATGGCTCGAGGCGCTCGACGGAGACGAGCGGCCACTGCGCATCCTGCGCTCCTGGGTGAAGAGCCGCCGCAACGTCGTGGTCGCGGGCGCTGCCGGCACCGGCAAGACCTCGCTCGTCCGCCTGCTCGCCGAGGTCATCGATCCGTCCGAACGGCTCCTGACCATCGAGGAGACGCGCGAGCTCGAACTGGGCCGCGTCCACCCGCACGTCGTCGCACTCGAAACGCGCTCCCCGAACCGCGCCGGGCTCTACGCCATCGACCTCGAGGACCTGCTGCGGCTCGCCCTGCACATGCGTCCCGACCGCATCGTCGTCGGGGAGATCCGCGGGCGCGAGACGGTGGCGTGGCTCTCCGCCCTCGACACCGGCCACCGCGGCAGCCTCACGACGCTGCACGCCACCTCCGCCTGGGACGTGACGGAGCGTCTCGTGTACGCGGCCGCGCCGGCCCGGAGCATGCCGCCACGCCTGCTCCGGGGCAGACTGCGCCATCTCCTCGGTGGCGTCGTGCACCTCGAGCGCGGGAGCGGCGGCCAGCGCCGGCCGAGCATGCTGCTGCAGTACGACGAGGGCCGTGGCGAGCAGGTGTGGCCATGAACGGCGCGGTGCTCCTGGCTGCGGTCGCGCTGCTCGGCACGCTCTTCGCCACGGGCGGAGCGCGGCGGATGCTGCGCTTCTTGCCGCCGCTCG
The DNA here is from genome assembly GCA_021799275.1 of Bacillota bacterium. GTDB lineage: Bacteria > Bacillota > Sulfobacillia > JAJZYS01 > JAJYTV01 > JAJZQO01. The sequence goes on along the minus strand of JAJZAT010000015.1, from coordinate 27,508 downwards.
CCGCGCTCGCCGTCGCCCTGGCCTCAGGGCTGGCGGTCGCCCTCGCCGCCGCGGCCTCTTTGGCGCTCTGGCAGGCAGGCCTTGCCGAGTACCTGCGGCACGCGCGCCGCAGACGTCTCGCGGTCGCGGCGGAGGAGCCGATCCAGGCCATGTTCGAACAGGCTTCGCTCTACGGCAGCGCGGAGCTCTGCGCCCTGGCCGCCCTGCCCGCCTGCAGCGAAGACCTGCGCCCGCTCTGGCAGTCCGCCCTGGCGGACTGGCTGCGCGGCGGCTCGAGCGAGGCGGCATTCGCCGAGGCCGGCCAGCGGGCCGGCATCGGGCTTCTCGTCCGGCTAGCCAGGGCCCTCTCGCTCAGCCGACACACGGGCTCGCCTCTGGATCGCCACCTGGCCGTGCTGCTAGAGGACGCCGCGGACGACCGGCGTGAGGTGGCGAGCGTGGAAGGCGAGACGTTGCCCTACTTCGTGGTCACGGCCCTGATGGCCACGGCCCTGCTGCTCGTGGGCCTGGTGCTCGCGGCCGAGGGCAACGCTCCCGTTCCCTGGCTCATCACCCTGGCGCTTCTGACGGGCGGCGGCGTGCCCTATCTCGCGTCGGCGCTCCTGCCATGATCGCGGCACTGCCTCGCCTGGTGCTGGCCACGGCGCTCTGGCGCGCCGGCCGCCAGAGCCCCCTGCTGCTGCCGGTCTGGCTAGTGGTGGCCCTCCTCGCGCCCTGGGGCATGGGCCTGCTCGCTCTAGCCAAACCCGCCGCGCTGCTCTGGCGGAGCTTTCCGAGGGCCATCGCCGCGAACGCTGCCCGCGAGCAGGTGCGACGTGCCGTTCCCGGACTCCTCACCGACCTCGCGATGGCCGCCGCCGCCGGCCAGCCGCTGCACGCGGCCCTGCGCTACGCCGGGCTCTGGGCGCAGGATCCCTTGGGCCCGGCGCTCGCCTCGTTTCAGGATCAGGTGCGGAAGGGGCGCAGCGTCGCCGCCGCGCTCGATGGCCTTCGCCTCAGCCTGCGCACACCCGAGACGGACCGGCTGGTCGCGCTCCTCTCGCGCGACGCTCAGCTCGGTCTGCCGCTCAGCGACTCGATCGCCCGCTACCGCCGCAGCGCCCTGGGCGACGTGCGCAAGGAACTGCGCCGCAGCGCCGCCTACCTCCCGTACGTCTTCACGACGCTCGCGGGCATCGTCCTGCTCGAAGGGGTGGGTCTCGTGACGATCCCGTGGCTGATGTCACTCTGGCGGTCCATCTGACAGCGCGTCCTGGGAACAGTGGACCGCAGCAATTGGACGATGCGGCAGATGGTTCCCGGCATTATGCTGTACACTGCTGCGGGCGGACCTTCCCGTCGAGCCCTCCCGCTTGATGCATGCGGTCCCGCTCCACGCGACCGAGGTGGCGACGGCGGCGAGAAGCGGGCGGGACGCAATCGACGTTCCGCCCGGCGCGACGGCCACCATGGCCAGCCCCCAGCGTCAGTTCCACGAAGCGACTTGCGCGCGGCGCCAAACGGCGGCCGCGCGCGGCCGTGTTCGTGCATTCCCTGCAGGTGCGAGCCCGCGCCGCGGACAAGTAACGGGCGGGGGGATTTTTGCGTGCGCCGCTGCGCCTGGGTTCCGCCGGACGACCCGCTCTATGCCCAGTACCACGATCGCGAGTGGGGCGTTCCGGTCTACGACGATCTTCGTCTCTTCGAATTCCTCTGCCTCGAGGGTGCGCAGGCGGGGCTGAGCTGGCGGACGATTCTTCACCGCCGGGAAGACTACCGCCGGGCGTTCATGGGCTTCGTCCCCGCAAAGGTGGCGGCCTTCTCGAAGGAAGATATCGAGCTGCTGATGCTCGATCGCGGCATCGTCCGCAACCTGAGGAAGGTCGAGGCCGCGGTCGAGAATGCCCGCCTGGTGCTCGAGATCCAGGAACGCACAGGATCGTTCTCCGACTATCTCTGGGCGTTGGTCGGCGGGGCGCCGCAGGTGAACCACTGGACACGGGTGGAGGATGTCCCCGCGGAGACCGACGTTTCCCGGACCCTCAGCCGTACCTTGCGCCGCGAGGGCCTGCGCTTCGTCGGGCCGACGATCTGCTACGCATTCATGCAGGCCACTGGCATGGTCATGGACCATGTCGTGGACTGCTTCCGCCACGACGAGCTCGCCCACATCCACGAGGAGGAGAGGTAGCCGCCTTGAGCGACGCCACAAGCACCGGTCGTCCCATCGACATCAGCCACTTCAGCAATATTGACGCGAGCCAAGACCCAGGTCAGTTTATCGCCTTCCTGGAGCAGGTTGAGCAGCTCGGCTGGCTCGAGGCGGTGCGGGAGGAGTCCTTCGCTCGCCTCGCCCTCGCGCCTGGCCAGCGCATGCTCGAGATCGGCTGCGGCCCGGGCACGGCGGTCGGGCTGCTGCGAGAGCGCGGCATCGAGGCGGTCGGCGTCGACGCGAGCCGCAATATGGAGGAGCACGCACGGCGCAAGGTGCCGGGAGCGGAATTCTGCCACGCCGCCGCGGCCGCCCTGCCGTTCGCGGACCGGAGCCAGGACGGCTACCGCGCCGAGCGCGTCTTCGAGCACCTGCACGAGCCGGCCAAGGCCTTGAGCGAGGCGCGGCGGGTCCTGAGGCCCGGCGGCCGCATCGCGCTCCTCGACCTCGACTACGAGCTGTGGACGGTCGACGCGGACAATATCGAGCTGACCCAGACCCTGAAGCTCGCGATGGCCGGCACCGTCGCCAATCCGTGGATCGGGCGGCGCTTCTACGCCCTCTTGCACGACGCGGGCTTTCACGACGTCCGCATCTCGGTGCTGACGCACGTCCTGACGAGTTATGAGGAGGCTCAGCCGCTGCTGGCAGCGGCGCTGCAGGCCGGCCTCGGTTCCGGCGCCGTCGCAGAGGGCGTGGCCGACGCCTGGCTTCAGGAGCAGCGCGAGCGCAGCGAGCGTGGCCGCCTCTGCCTCATACTGCCGATGTTCCTCGCGTGCGCCGTCGCCTAGGCGCCCGACGGGCCGCGCCCACCCCTGAGGAGCAGCCGCCGCAGGATGAAGTCGACGGGGCGCGCCGCCCACACCAGGAAGTCCTCCTCCCGGCTGATCGGATCGACAAGCACCAGCGGCATGCCCTGGCGCAGGGCCCCGAGCCCATCGGTGAGGAAGTGGTCGCCGATGGCGGCCACCTGGCCGCTCGGGAGCCTGAGCACGGCGAGCCCCTTGCGGTAGGCGGCGGCGAAGGGCTTGCGCGCCTTCGCGACGACCGAAATCCCCATGCGCCGCCCTAGCCGCTCCACGCGGGCCGCCCTGCCGTTCGAGACGATCACGGTGGCAAGGCCCAGCTCCTGTGCCTCCCTCAGGAGGCGCGCCGTTGCGGTGGGCACCTCGTCGCTGTGCGGCCTGACGAGCGTGTTGTCGAGGTCGAAGATGAGTCCGCGCACGCCTACATCCATGAGCTGGCGCAGCGGGACGTCACCGACGCTTGGCACGGAGATGAGGTACCGCTTCACACGACACCCTGCCGGTTCAGCACCAGCATGACGACGACCGTGACGGCCCAGAGGCCAAGGTTGACGAGCGTCGGCCAATCGGTCACGAGGAGCTCGTCCGGATTCTCGCGGTCGTTCGCGGAGAGCAGGTAGAGGTAGCGGAAGAGGCCGTAGATGACGAAGGGGATCGTCAGCATGAACGCGTGCGCATGCAGGGGCTGGTCGAACGCGTAGATCGCGTAGACGGCGATCATGCTCGAGACGAGCACGCCGAGAATCTGGTCGAGAAGTGGCGCCGTGTAGCGCCCGAGCACCTCGCGATGCTGCTCAGGCGCCGAAGAGGCCCTCAGTTCGCTGCGCCGCTTGCCGAAGGCCAGGAAAAGCGTGAGCAGCAGGACGAGCGCGAAGAGCCAGGGCGAGAACGCGACGCCGATCGCGACGGCCCCCGCGAGGGCCCGCAGCATGAACCCCGCGGAGATGCCGAAGGCGTCGAGAAAGAGTTGCGACTTGAGGAGGTAGGTGTAGAGCACGTTGACCAGCAGGAAGAGTCCTGCGACGAGGAGGACCCAGGGGCCGCTCAGCAGGGCAAGCCCAAGGCCCAGAGCCAGCAGCACGGCGAGGAGGGCGCCGGCCGCCCGGAGCGAGACCTGTCCGCTGGCGAGAGGCCTCCGCCGCTTCTTGGGGTGGCGGCGGTCCTCGTCGCGATCGCGCCAGTCGTTCGCGATGTAGACGGCGCTCGAGAGCAGGCAGAAGGCGAGAAAGGCCAGGGCGACCGGCAGCAGGTCCCTGAGGCGCAGGAAGTCCTGGGCGAAGATCAGCGGCGCGAAGACGAGGAGGTTCTTGATCCACTGGCGCGGGCGCATCAGGCGCCAGAGTCCCTTGCCCTGCCCGATCTCCGCGGGGATCCCGCCGATCTGCAGCTCCGCGTTCGCCATGGTCAACCCTCCCCTAGACCTGCAGGCGGTTGAAGACGCTCTCCGGCACGAGGCGCAGCAGGAACATGATCGGTCCCCAGACGGCCGGCACATGCACCCGTCCCTTGCCGGCGCGCACCGCCTGGACGATCGCCCGCGCCACCTGCTCGGGATCCGCTCCCGCAGGCCCGCCGGACATGCCCCAGGTCATCTGGCTGTCGACGACGCCGAGCTGCACCACGGTGACACGCGGCCCGCGGCCCGCGAGGCGGTGATTGAGACCCTGGCCGTAGGTGGTGAGGGCCGCCTTCGCGGCACCGTAGACGTAGTTCTTCCTGCGGCCGCGCTCGCCGGCCACCGAGGACAGGAGCACAATGAAACCCTTCGGATCCACGGCCGGCAGGAGGCCCTCGATCGCCGCCACGGCGGCGCCGAAATTCACCCAGGTACTCGCGCGGATCTCGTCGGGACCGCCGCCCCCGGCGGCGGCCGACATCGTGCCGATCGCCCAGACGACGCCCCCGAGCGGCCGCCCGCCCTCGAGACGCCAGAGCACCTGCGGGTAGTCCGGGAGGTCGGGGTCGAGCAGGCAGGCCTCGGCGGCGACTCCGTAGCGCAGGCTGAGGTCCTGCGCCACGCGCTCCACCTCGCCGAGCGAGCGCCCGCAGAGCAGGAGGTTCTGCCCAGTGCGCGCGTACTCGGCCGCGATGGCGCGCCCAATGGTCGAGGTGGCACCGAGGATGGCGATGCGGCCGGAGGGCATCTAGCGCACCTCCCCGAGCCCGACACGCTGCGAGAGCAGGGAGCGGAACATGCCCTGCGGGTCCACCTTGGCCTTGACGCCCAGGAAGGCTTCCCAGCCCGGGTACATGCGGCGGAACATCGAGGGGCTCAGGAAGGCGTCCTTCGCCAGGTAGACCCGCCCGCCGTAGTCCGCCGTCATGGCGTAGAGGTCCTGGAAGAGGCGCAGGGTCCCCTCGCCCTGCACCGGGAGGTCAAGCGCCAGGGTGAGCCCCTCGCGGGGGAACGAGAGCATGCCGGGCGACGCCGGCCCCATGCGCTTCAGCACGCCGAGGAAGTTCGGGTGGCGCGCCGCGTGGATGCGGCGCAGGATGGCGCGGATCTCCCCGAGCCCCACCTCAGGCGGGTAGACGCCCTGGTACTGGGCGAATCCGGCCCGCCCATAGAGCCGGTACCACTCGTCGGCGACATCGAGCGGGTAAAAGAACTTCCACCACGGCTCGCGGGCGTTCTGGCGGGGACGGTGCATGCCGTAGTAGACGGCGTTGAAGGCTCGTCCTACAGGCAGGCTCAGACTGCCCTTCGGGAATTCGAACGGCACGCGGACGGCACCGCGGGGCATCGGATACCTGGGTTCGCCCGGCCTGAGTTCGCGGGATCCCGTCATCCGGCCGCCCATCAGCACGGCGCGGCCGAGCCCCTGGCCCTCCTTCAGTCCGTCGATCCAGGCGACGGTGTAGGGATACTGCCGGTCGTGGCCGGAAAACCATTCGAGCGTCTCCTCGAGGCCCCCTGTACGGACGTAGTCGACGCTTATGTAGCCGGTCTCGGCGGGCACGAGCTGCACCGTCACCTCGACGATGACGCCGGTCAGGCCCATGCCGCCGACGGTGGCCCAGAAGAGCTCGCCCTGCTGTTCGGGCGAGATGCGCCTTAGCTGCCCGTCGGCCGTGAGCAGGACGAGTTCCTTGACGTGCTGGCCGAAGGTACCGGCGGCATGATGGTTCTTGCCGTGCACGTCGGCCGCCACCGCGCCACCGAGCGTCACCCACTGGGTGCCCGGCGTCACCGGCAGGGTCCAGCCGCGCGGCAGGAAGGTGCGCACGATGTCGCCGAGGGAGACGCCCGCCTCCGCGGTCAGGAGGCCGTCCTCGCTCAGCGACAGCATGCGGCTGAGACGCGTTGTCTGCCAAACCCTGCCCTGCGAGAGGGTGGCGTCGCCGTACGCCCTGCCGAGACCCCGGGCGATGCCCTGGCCGCGGAGTGCCTCGCCGAGGCGACCCTGCTGCTCGGGCCGCAGCACCTCCGCTCTTTGGCGCACCGCATGTCCCCAGCCCGCGATCTCGAGTGTTCGACCTGCCTCACTAGCCGACAAGGCATTGCACCGCTTTCCGCACCGCCCCGAAGGGCATCAAGGTGTCGTCAGGTAGAAGAAGTCTCGGGTGTCCGGCGTCAGGTACCGGTTTGCGGGGCGCTCGATCGCTGGCGTCAGCTTCGTGCCGACGAGGTACCCGCCGCTCCCTTGCGCCACCCACCGGTAGAAGTTGAAGGTGATCCAGTAGGAGTTGATGTCGAGCTGCATGGCCCGCAGCGCACCGGCCGCCACCAGCGTGTCGGCCAGGGTGTACGCGGAAAGCGGGTTGCCGGCCGCGTAGACGAGATCTCCCGAAGGCGTGATGCCCAGCCCCGATCGCCACACGTACGTGGAATTGCCCACCACGACGCCCCACGCCTGAGGATCCCCGAGCAAGGGGCTCAACTGGCCATGATCCACGATAAGGGGCAGATTCTGTCGAAACGAGACGAGTCCCTTCTCCGGCACCGCCCGGCTGCCCCAGGCGCCGAGCGCGACTTGGCCTCCCTGATAGATGGCGAACGTCGCCACGCCCGGAACGGGTGGGTCGAGCGTCTCCCCGTTCATCATCGCGCCGAAGTTCGTGCTCTCGCTCTTGAAGCCCGCGTTGAAGGCGGCGACGACGTGGCTCGCGACCGCGGGATCAGTCGGCAGCATGCCGCTGCCGTGGACGCCGGACGCGCTCACCGGCTCGCCGAGACCCGTCTGGTAGTGCACCTTGAGCGCCCGCGGATCGATCCAGACGAGGTACGACGTGGCCCACGGCCGCTGGGGGTCGGGATGGAGGAAGGTCTCCTCCATCGCCGGATGTCCCCCGACGAGCGGCCCGACGGGCTGCCAGACCCCCTCGCCCGCGGCCTTGGGCCAACTCTGTGGCAGAACGATGTTCTTGGGCAGCGCCGCCGCTTCCACGCTGGCCTGGACCGCCAGCGGGCGAACCACCGCCAGGCTCGGCGTCTGCGCCCGCTGGCCCGTGGTGTGGTAATAGACGCGCTGCACGCTATCCGCGAGGTTGTAGTAGGCGTCCTCGATGGCTGCTACGATGCCGCTGCCGAAATACTGGCGCACACCTTCGACCAGCCGGATGAAGAGCGAATTGCCATTCGCCACCTGACTCTGCACGGCGGCCAGGGCAGGAGACGAACTGCGCGGCGCGACCTGGCTCAAGGCGATGGATCCCTGGCGCCAGGTGCGGTGGACGTCGAACTCCACCCATAGCCTTGTCCCGCTCGGCGTCAGCCGGATGCGGCCCGCGGGCGCGCTGAGGGCGAAGAGCCAGCGAGCAAGGCCGTTCTTCGTCAGGGTGACGGTCTGGAACTGGCCCGCCACGGCGGTGGCGTAGTAGGCGAAACCGCCTGCGGCGCCGAGGCCGTAGTCGGAGGTGCCGGGCCCAACCTGCAGGGCCTTGCCAAGTTGCGCGGACGCGAGCTTGCTGCCATGCCATGTAAGCTGCACTTCGTAGACATGCGGCGCGCCGCCCTTGACGTTCGCGTCGATCAGGGCCGATGTCGGCTCGCTGCCCTCGCCCAGGGACACGACGAGCGGCTTGCCGTTCGCGAGCAGGAGGTGAACGTCCTTCGGCAGCGCCCGCTCGACCAGTTGCGGCAGGCCTGGGTCTACGGTGGCGGCGGCGGCACTCGGGAGGGTGGGTCGAAGGAGGATGGTGAGGAGCACGGCCACGATCGCCAGGGCGATGACGAGGCGCAGCGGTCGCACACGGCGCCTGCGCGTCCTAAGGTGCTTCGGCACCCATTTCCCGCCTTTTTGCGTATTGCCGCTAAGGCGGCGCGTTGGTCGACTGGTGCTCATGCTATGCCACTTTCCCTAGGATCACATGAGGATTCTGATCCGAGTATACAATTTGTCCCTAATCAGGGTAAGAGGCAGTCGTTGAAGCGCTATGCAGCGGGCACCTGCCTATTTGGCGCAATAGACTGCTTCGGGTAGGAAAGAGGGACGGCCGACTTGATCGGCGTCCGCGCCCGGCAGCAGAACCCGCATGGCTCCTTGCCCAGATCAAGCGCCACGCCCATGCCTGCGGGGGCATGGGCGTGGCGCGGCAGCTCTCTCCCCGCGACTACAGGACCCAGGGCGCCAGCGGGTGGTCGGGGCCAGGCGGCCTGTCGGCGCGGACAGCCGCTCGCAAGCGCACACCGCTTTTTAGGCCGAGCCGCGCGGCAAGGGGCGCCAAGGGGCCCTGCGGGTCGTAGGAGAAGAGCAGCGTGTTCGCGTTGCCGACCATTCCACCACGAACCGCCTGCCAGAGCTGATGCGCTGCGGCGACACCGTCCTCCCAGTGGACGATTCGCAGATCGGCCTCGCGCAGCACCCCGCCCTCGGGGATCTCGCGGAAGACGACGTTCAGCGCCCGCATCCAGAGCGGCATGTCGACGAGTCGGTGAGCCAGGTAGCGGTAGAGATGCGTGATCCCGAGACCCGCGGCGATGCGGCCCCTTGTGTCGGTGGCCACGAGATAGCTGCGCGGCGGTGAGGGTAGGGGCGACGCGACCCACGCGCGGAGCGTCTCGGGACTCTGCCTCCGGTAGAAGTTCGCGCCTTGATAGAACGCCTTTAACCCGTCGGCGATCTCATCGACATCCGCAAACGTAGCGGCGCGTACGGTGTATGCTCCAGTCGGCGCAGGGGCCGGGCGCATAGGTGCGGTAGCGGTGATGAACGGACGGCTTTCCGCCGTGCGCCACTTGGCGGCGGTGCGCTGGGCGCCGATGTTTCCTTCCTGGATGTTCGCGAGCAGGATGACGTCCGGGCCGAAGCGCTGACGCGCCGCCTCGACGCGGTGGCTCGCAAGCGCCGATGCGACGCCTCGGCGCCGGTAGCGGGGATGCACCATGAGGCTGCCGAACATGGCCGCGGGCCTCAGCTCGCCCTCGTACCAGATGTGCGCGTAGCTCACGTCCGCGGCACCTGCCAGCGCACCGTCGACCCGTGCCACAAAGAGTTGCGTGTCGAGGCCGAGCTCCGTGTCCGCTTCGTCCGGTGGCACCAGGTGCTCCGCGGTGAAGTGCGCCATTCCGGTGTCCGGACTCTCGTGTGCCAGTGCCTCGAGCTCTTTGTAGTCCGACGCCTGAAAGGCTGCGACGGTCGTCGCCATGGAGATTCCCCCTCGGCCCAATCCCGCTGGGCCACCTCTGCAAGCATCGTAGCGCGAACATCCGTGCTGTCCCATTGCACCTGGGGCCAGTCCTCGACCGTCGAGCAGGCGGCGGGTCCCGTGCGTGGCCGTCAGGTCTTGCGGCGCTGCGCTCGCACGGTTCGCATCGGCCGGCCGGCCAAGTTCCTGCCCATACCTAAGCCTCGTTCAGTGACCGGCCTGGTGGTCTCGGCTTCGGCCCCTTGCCGCCTCGAGCTCGATCGCCGCCAAGACGATGCCGAGATGCGAGAACGCCTGCGGGAAATTCCCTCTTGGACTCCCAGACTCCATGTCGCAGTGCTCGCCCAATAGGCCGAGGTCGGTCGCGCTTTGCACGAGCCCCTGGAGCAACTCCTGCGCGCGCTCCCGTTCCCCCCGCAGGATGTGGACCCGGGCGAGGTGCGAGGTGGAGAGGACGAACGGGAAGGCGGCCGTTCCGAGCATGTCGGTGGCGTAGCGATAGACCCAGTGGCCGTGCACAAGCTCGCGCTCGATAGCGGCCAGCGTCGCGGAAAAGCGTGGATCACCCGCGTCGCAGTAGCCGTAGAGCGGCAGCATGAGGAGCGCCGCGTCGAGCTTGCCACCGTCGTCGAAGGCCTGCGTGTAGTGGCCTGCCTCCCGGTCGAAGCCGTGCTGCTCGATCGCCTGGTGGACCGCCTCCGCCGCGGCCTGCCAGCGCTCGGCATACGCCTTCTCGCCGATGCGTTCGGCGAGTTCGCCACCATAGCGCAAGGCCACCCAGCACATCAGCTTACTGTGCGTATACTCCGCATCCTGGCCGCGGAACTCCCAGAGGCTCGCATCCTTCGTCTGCCAGTTCTCCGCGACCCAGCCGACCATCGCCTTGATCATCTGCCACCAGGCCGTGAGGCTTTCGTCATCGCCTGTCTCCTGGATGTAGCGGTAGACGACCCAGAGGAAGTCGCCCTCGATATCGAGCTGAAGCTGGCCCGTAGCGGCGTTGCCCTCGCGGCAGGGACGCGAGTCCAGGAAACCGCGCAGCCAATCGAGGTCGCGCTCGCCGCGGATCAGGGTTCCGTCGACGTGGAAGAAGGGGGCCTGGAACGGCTTGCTCTGCAGGTCGACGCACTCCAGCATGAACTCGATGAAGCGCCGCGCGGCGACGTGGTCGCCGGCCGCGAGCAGGGCCTCCGCGCTGTAGGCCCCGTCACGGACCCAGGAGAAGCGGTAGTCCCACTGGCGGGTGCCGCCGGGCAGCTCCGGCAGGGACGTGGTCGGGGCGGCGATCAGGGCGCCGGTGGTCCGGTAGGTGAGACCGCGCAGCACGAGCAGCGAGCGCTCGACCGCGTCGCGATACGGGCCGCGGTAGGTGGAGCGGGTGCTGTCGCGCCAATACTGCACGTTGCGCCGGTAGGTGCGGTGTTCCTCCTCCGAGGCGATGTCCCGCTCGGCCTGCAGGGCCTCCTGCTGGACGGCGGCCGCGGTCTCGGTGAGGTCGCGGCGACTGTCACCGACATAGCGCAGGATGATGTCGTAGCGCCCTTTCGGCAGATGCCAGCCGCCCGAGAGGGGATCCTCCGCGAGGGCACCGTTCTTGCCGTGGCCGCCGATCGTGAACAGCAGCGCCTCCTGGCCGAGCGGGTTGCGCATCAGCACGCCCGTCCCGTCCGTCGAGATGGCCGGGGAGACAAGCCCGTAGCCGAAGCGGGGCCTGAGGTGCACGGCAAACGGGACATCGCTGCGCACGAGCCGCCGCAGTTCGGAGCGGCCGATCGAGAGGAAGTCGATGATCTCGAGCTCGCCGTCCTCGCACGTGAGAGTGGTGCGCAGGATGTTGGTACCCTCTTCGTACGCCTGCCTTGCCGTGCAGGTCCCCTGCGGCACGATCGCGAACGACCCCGCCTCATCGCCGCCCAGCATGCGCGTGAAGACCGACGGGCTGTCGAACCGGGGCAGAGGCAGCCAGTCCACCGAACCCCAGGGGTCGATCAAGGCCGCCGTGCTGCCGTTCGAGATGAAGCCGTAGAACTTCACCGCCCCGCCACCTCCACCACGGACTTGATCCCGTCAGGATCCTTGGTCAGGGCGGCCTCGAACGACGAGAGCGGATGGCGCGCCGTGATCAGCCGCGCGGCGAGGCCGGGGAACGTCTCCTGCCACGCCTTGAGGTCGCGCACGGCGGCCTCGTAGTGCTGGCGCGCGGCGTTGACCGATCCCACCAGGACCTGGTTCTCGAGCACCATCTCCTGGTTGAGGGCGTCGACGTCGAGCTCGATCTTGTGGTGGCCCGCGGTGACGCCGGTCAGCACCATGGCGCCATTGCGGCCGAGCCGGCGCAGAGCCCGGAAGACCAGCGGGGCGTAGCCGCTCGCCTCAAGCACCAGGTCGTAGAGGGTGCCTTCCGTCGCCTGCTCGAGCGGCGTCTTCGAATCGTCGATGTAGCCGGCACCCGCCGCGCGCGCGATCTCCGCCTTCGGACTGTCCGCGGGCCGCTGGTCCAGCACATCGACGGCGATGCCGCGTCCGCGCAGGCAGATGGCCGCCAGGAGGCCGATCGGGCCAGCCCCGGTGACCAGGGCGCGCCTTGGCGCGAGACCGGTGCGGCGCTGGATCAGCATGGTTTCCTCGATCGCTTTCTCGACGATGCTGAGCGGCTCCACCAGCACGCCGACATCGCGCAGGTCACCGGGCAGCAGGACACAGTGTCCCGCCTCGTCCGTGAGATGCTCGCGGAGCATGCCGTGGAGCTTTGCGATGCCGCGCTCCGCGTAGTCGCCCGTGAGGCACATGTCCCAGCGTCCTCGGCTGCAGGGCTCGCAGTTCTCGGGGCACGGCCGCCGCACGATCGGCACGACGAGGTCGCCGGGTTTGAACCCCGTGACCCCCGGGCCCACGTCCTCCACCTCGCAGAGCGACTCGTGCCCAGGCACAAGGTGGTCTTCGCCTGGCGGCGCCTCGCCGTAGAGGCCCGCCTCGATTTCGGCGTCGGTGCCGCAGATGCCCACGAGCAGCACCTTGAGCCCGATCTCGCCCTGCGTCGGCTTCGCGTAGGGCTCCTCGCCAAGTCTCGCGCTGTGCGCCTTGCCAGGTGTCACCTGGATCGCCCGGCACCGCTGGTCCTTCGGCTCTGCCTTGGCCATCAAGAGTCCCTCCCCCATCGGCCCGAGGGCGACCGCGGCGGCGGACTTCCGCCGCGACAGCCCGGCGGCCGGAAAGTGTCTCCGATTTACTCCTTTCGCATGACGCGCCGAAAACCTCCCTCTAGGCCAGCGGGGCGCCCCGTCCGGGGCGCCCCGCCGTCATCAGGCTCCAGCCACCTGCAGCTGTTCGAAGCGGACCATGGCCGGTCCGAAATAGCCCTTGTCCTGTTCCGTCTCCCGCGACAGGCGACAGCGCCTGAGGGCCTCGAAGACGTTGCCCGTCACACTGCCCTGAGCGATGGGGACGCGCTCGCCGCCGCGGTGCAGGTAGCCCATCTTGATCTCGGCCGCGAAGGCGCCCGTCATCGGATCGGGCATGTTGGCGGAGAACGCCAGCACTTCGAGGACCGGTCCATCGGTGAGGAGGTCTACGGCGCTGGACGTGCCCGGCGCCCACACGAGCGTCCCGACGGGGCCGGTCGGCTCGACACCGAGGTAGGCCGCGAACTGGTGGTCGGTATGCATGTTCCGGATCACGCCGCCCTCAAGAAGCGGCAGGGGCCGCCCAGGCACCGTCGAGCGGTCGGTCGGGGTGGATGCGACGGCGTACGGCAGGGTCGGGTCGCCGGTGATGGTGATCGGGTCTCCCTCGGCTTCGATCAGCGCTTCGCCGACCTTCTTCTGCAGCATGCCCGTGACGAGGTACTGCCCGTTCGTGTGTACGGAGATGGCCATGAGAAGGGTCGCGAGCTCGCTTGCCGGCAGCACGACCGCCATCCGTCCGGTCGGGGGCAGGGTGGCCCGGCCGCGATCCCGCACCGCCTGGATCGCCCGCTCGAGGACTGCGTCGGGCAGGAGCCCGTCGAGCAGCCTCGACTCCCGCATCAGCCGGAACTCCGTCGATGCGTCGCCTTCGCCCGCCGCGACCACGAGATCCAGGAGGTAGCGGTCGCCCCGCCAGGCGTGGCTGCGGCCGTTCGAGGCCTCGACGCTGGACTTGTGCCGACTGGCGAAGATCTCGAGATGCGACGCCTTCGCGCCGGCGCTTTCGATCTCTTTGCGCACCTTCGCCTGCCAGGCGACGAGTTCGTCGCGGTCCGGCATGCGTTCGGCGCCCAGCGCGATCGCGGGGTAGCTCGCGGGGCCCTCGGGCAGGCGATATGGCGGGTTCAGGGCGAGCGAGGCGGCCGTGAGGGCAGTCCTGACGCGTTCTCCATCCCCCTCGTCCCCGACGAGGAAGGCGGACGCAGACCCACGCTGGCCGTCGACGTCCCGGTAGAGCAGGAGTTCATGGTCCAAGGTCTCCACCGAGCGCTCGGCGTGCAGTTCGCCAAGGCGCCAGTAGAGCTGCGTCTCCTCGGCCTCGGTGCTGGTGAGAACCCACTCGGAGGCTTCCTGCGCCTCCCGGGGCAGCCCGACGCTCATCCCAGCCTCGCGGTCATGCGCAGGTGCGGTCCGCCCGTCCCGTTGGTCACCCATTCCTTCCACCCCTTCCCGCAGTGGCCGGGCCACATCGCGAAGTCGTTCGCGGCGCCGTCGATGCTGTGCAGCACGTCGGGGACGTATCCCGTCATGCCCAACGTGCGGTAGAGCTTGCCGGTCAGGCGGCCGTCGCGGATCTCCTCGCCGTAGTGGCAGGTGATCTGCAGGCCCCAGTTGCGGGGATCCTCCATGCCGGACTCGACGCGGTGCAGGTAGACGCCTCGCTCGACCCCCGCGACGAGCTCCTCCGGGGTGCTCGTGCCGGGCTGGAAGTAGGTGTTGGTCATGCGCGGGTAGACCTTGCGGCTGTAGTCCTGACGCCTGCCGTTGCCACCGCGGGCGTGGAGGGCCATGGCCGCGTCGGCATCCGCAAGGCCGCCCATCAGGATGCCGTGATCCAGGATGACATGCGGACTCGCAAGCTCCCCGTCGTCGTCGAAGGGATAGCCGCCGAAGCCGCCGGGCACGGCCGGATCGTCGATGATCGTCGCGAAGTCGCTGCCTACCCGCTGGCCGATGTAGCGCTGCGAGCGGGCGCGATCCGAGAGAAAGAGATCCATCTCGACGCCGTGGCCGAACGCCTCGTGCGCAAGCACGCCGGACACCTCCGGCGTCGTCACGACCCTGTAGGTGCCGGGGTCAATCGGGTCTGCGTCCAGGAGCTGCACCGCCCGCTCGACCATGCGGTCGATCTCCTCGTCGTCGATCGACGCGAGCTCGAAGCCGCCGACAGCGCCCTTGCCCTGGTACTCGTACTCGGTGCGGCCATCCTTGTGCACCACGATGTGCGCCGCGAAGTGCACCCGTCCGACGCGGCTGCGCCGGTCGAAGGCGTCGGTCGCGACGCGGCTGTCCTCGACGGACTCCTGGTAGCGCACCATGACCTGCACGATGCGCGGGTCGCGGTTCTGCAGGCGCTCGCGCAGGCGCGTGACAGCCTCGAGCTTCTCCTCGAGGGTCACGCCATCCACCGGCCTGACGCCCGTCCAGTCGAAGTTCTCCACGGGAGCTCCGGAAGGGGCCCAGGCGGTCTGCCAGCCGGGCACCGCCCATTCGCGCTGGACTCCGTCCTGCACCTCGCGCACCACGGTGCCCTCGCGCGGCGGATCCTGCCGGATCTCGACCGTCGGTCCGAGCGCCACGATCGCGAGGCCGCTCGCGCGCGACATGGAAACCCAGTGCCCGCGCCCGGCGCCTCTGGCCGCGTCTTCGGCTAGGGCTCTGCTACCCTCCATCTGCTCGTCACTCCCTGCTGCTGTTCTTCGGAAAGGGACAATGCCCAAGGGCAGCCTGGATCAGGATCCTCCCACGCCGCAACATCCTTCCACGCTGGCTCCCCCAGTGCCTTCCGACCCGCTTCGGATTGGACCTGGGACCAATGGGCCGGAGCACCCGGAGGGTCTCGAGCGTAGAAGGAGGACGGGACGGTACTGCGCCGGCCCACGAAGGAGGCGCGGATGTGGAAGCAACGCCAGCGTACACGCTCGCCTGCAACGGCAAGGAGAGCGCCTGCCTGATCTTGGGCCGTACAGCCCAGCTCGGACGCGACGACCTGCTGGTGGCGCGCTTATCCCCGGCTATTCCCGCGCCCGGCGCGGCCCTCGAGGAAGTGGTCCTGGCTCCGCGGGAGCCAGGTGGCACCCTCCTGCCTCTGCCTGCGGGCGCGACACCGGTCTACGTATGCCAGCTGCAGCGGTACCCTTCCGGCGTCGAGGCGCTTGTGGTCGTGGCATGGGGCGATCTGAGGCCCACGGGCGGGACCGCGGGAGGCTAGACCTGGCCGCCAGCGTCCATGCGCCGCGTGAGCTCCTCCAAGGCCTTACGCAGCTCGTCGATCTGCGCCTGCATCTCGCGCATGCGCTCGGTTCGCAGCGACAGGGTCACGGCGACCGCGACCACGAGCATCAAGAGGAACGTGACGACGAGCACGGTCTCCCCCTCCCAGAGGCGGTTTCGAGCCTGTAGATTCGCCTCCTGCCCTACTTCAGGGCCTCGTCCACCCTGCTCCCGCGTAGCTCGCCTCAAAGACCCCGACGCCCGAGAGGGAGACGAGCGCCCGGCTGCGCCCGGGCACGATGCCCCCGAGCCCCGGGGTGCCGATCGGCGGTGTCGCGCCGGGCGGTGAGGACTCGACCTCGACCGACCGCCATCCCGCTCCGGGAACCAGGACGGCGAAGCCATCGCTGAAGACCGCGACGGCGTAGCCGCCCGGCGACGGGTAGATATAGCCGCCGAACCCGGTCTGCGGCAGTCTAAGACTCAGCTGCCGCCAGTGGGCGCCGCTGTCCGCCGTCTGCCAGAGCGGCGTCCTCGGCCCGCACTTCCGCCCGACGGGACAGAGCCCGAGCGCGTAGCCGACGCTGCGGCTGACAAAGGCGATCGAGGAGAAGAAAACGTCCTTCGGCAGCTTCGTGACCTGCGTGAACCGTCGCCCACCGTCTCGCGTCATGGATACAGCGTCGCGGCAGGGCGTCGCGATGGGACAACCCATGCCGCTCTGCGTGAGAAGATAGCCGAGGTCCGGACGGAGGAAGGACATCGCCACGACAGCTCCGCCCTGCGGCGCGGCGACCGCGGACCAGCTTTCCCCGCCGTTTTGGGTCCTGTAGAGGCCGTAGCCGTTCGGCAGGAGGAGGTAGCCCTGCCGCCTGGAGGCGAACTGGAGTTGTCCCGCCGACACGAGGCCCTCGGAGAGTTTCGGGATTTCCCCGACCTTGTGCCAGGTTCGTCCCGTCGAACTCGCGAGCAGCGCCCAGGGATCAAGCGCTGTGCCGATGCCGTAATAAGACCCGCGGGGCGCGCGGGCGATCGCGCCGAGCGGCCCCTGCGGCGGAGCGGTCGGCTTCCAGTTGAGTCCGCCGTCCGTCGTCCGGTAGACCAGCATGGGGCACACGGAAGCGTAGCACTGGGCGCCGGTGCCGACCGCCCAGCCGTCCTCCAGGTTCAGGAACTGCACCGCGTCCACACTGCCCGGGAAGCTGTAGGCGAGGCGCGTCGTGCGCAAGCCGTCGCCGGTGGCGAGGACGATGTTCGACGCGATGCCAAGGCCTCCGCCTGGACCGCAGGCGGTCGTGCCCATCAGGACGAGGACGCCTGAATTCGCGCTCGACATGTGCACGGCGGTCTGGTCGGTGCAGTAGCGGGACCAGACCGTCCGGTAGGGAGCGGCGCCCGTGTCGGAGCGGTAGACGTAGTTCATGCAGCCACCGTTCGCGGCGCCGCCGTCGCAGGCCGTGACATAGGTGGGTCCGCCGGAAATCTGCTGCAGGGATCCCGAGACGGCGCTGATCGGCCCCGCGTGGTCGCTCGCCAGGCTGGCGACGGGCGAGAAGGAATGGCCCCCGTCGGTCGTCTTGACGACATCGCCGCCCTGGAGCCCGTAGCCCGTCCGCCCGTCGCCGGTGGCAAGCAGAGCGAAGCCCGGGGCCGACGTCTGCGCTAGGGCGGACCAGTGCAGCCCGCCGTCCGATGTGCCGTAAAGGGTGGTCTCAGTCGCGCAGGAACCCGTGCAAAGGTTCGAGGCGCTGAGCCAGCCGCCGGTGCCGCTCCAGGCGGCGCTTGCGCCGAAGAGCGCATCCGGTGTGCGCAGCACCTCACGGAAGTTCGCGCCGCCGTCTCCCGTCCAGAAGATGACCCCGAGGCAATTCGGCTGCACCAGGCCGCAGGCCGTGTCCTGACCGAACAGGACGCCGTCCTGGGGGGTGAAAAAGCGCATGCCTTGGAACATGAAGCCCTTTGGAAGCGCGCTGGACCGCCAGCTCCCTCCGCCGTCATCCGTCCTCAGCAGAACCCCGCCGCCCACGCTGTAGTCGGTGGTGGGCCGCAGCACATAGCCGACTTCGCTCGAGGTGAACTGGATCGCCGTCGGAGCGGCGACGAACAGCCGGTCCGCAAGTTTCACCCGCGCCTGCGAAGCAAGGGCGGGTGCCTTGGGAGCGGCCGCGGGGCTGGGGCCGGTGCCGCAGGCCACCAGGGCCAAGGCGGAAGCGGCCGTCAAGGCGATCAGGGCCCAAGACCGCATAGGGCTTTCCCTCCCGTACGGCAGGTCTGCAAGGTGCTGGGTTCATCAGCTCAGTTTACCGCCCAAAGAGCAGGCGGGTGTACCCTTGCTCCGAGGACACCATGGTCTTGGCTGGGCGTACGATGGGTGGAGGTGCGCAGGCCTGCGGCCGATCCTCCTCCGCCCCGACCGCCCCGCGAGCCACCGGCGTCAGACGACGGGGATCCAGATCTCGACCTGCATCACCTCTTGGAACGGCTCGGAGTACACCTCGAGGTCCGGCGCGCCCTCCTTGTACTCTCTGCCCGTCGCCGGCAGGTCGGTGGCCCAGATGCGACAGAAGGTCTCGTCATACGTGGAGGTCCCTTCGTCGTGTGGGAAGACGGCGTAGGTCGCGGGCTCCACCGTATACCTGACCATCCCGGGCGGCACCGCCTCCCCGGGATCGACGCTCGCGGCCGCCATGTAGGTGAAGGTCTCCCCCTGGCCGGGAATGCAGACGCCGTAGGCTCCTCGAGCGGAGCCGAGCTCGCCTTTGCGCGGCAGGAACTCACGCCAAAGCGCCTGGATGCGCGGCGAGTTGGGCTCGCCTGACACGAGATCGCGAAGCTGAAGGCCAATAAACGTGAAACCGGATCCCTCAACCATGCGGGTCACGGCCATCCCTCCAGGATTGCAAGTGACGAAGGGAGGATTTACGGGCAACGGCGCCCTCACCCGGCGGTACCGGCCGGGGGTGACGCCGTAGGCCTGCTGGAACGCCCGCGTGAAGGTGGCCTGCGAGGAGAACTGGACGTCCAGGGCGACATCGCTGATGCTCGCGCCCGGGTCCATCAGCCGCGACGCTGCGAGGGCCAGCCTTCGTCGGCGGACGTACGTCATCAGTGGCTCTCCCGCCCAGGCGCTGAAGACGCGGTGGAAGTGATACGGCGACAGATGAACGGCGGCGGCGACGCGGGTGAGATCGAGCGGTTCGGTGAGGCTTTCTTCGATGAACCGGACTGCGTGCCGCATGGTCTCCTCGTAGTCCACGCTTCACCTCCTTCGTGTCCCGAAGATACCCGCAAGGCGAAGTGGACGTCTTTGCTTGCCTTGCTGTTCGGGGAACACCGTGTATGGGCCTAGGACGGCTACAGATGGGTCCCGCCGTCGAGAGATCTCAGTCCGTCAGGACCATGCCCATGAAGAGCGCCGCCTCGCCGGAGGCCTCCGTGTGCCTGTAGAGTTCGAGATCCAGGCCGCAGAAGTCGAATCCGAGCGAGCGGTAGGCCGCGATCGCCGGCACGTTGATGTTCGACACCTCGAGCCAGACCGTGCCGGCGCCGCGACACCGGCCTTCACTTAGCGCCGCGTCGAGGAGGGCGCGCGCCACGCCCTGCCGGCGGGCGCCCCTGTCCACGTAAAGGTGCCAGATCACGAGGCGCCGGTTCCACGCCTCGTAGCGCGTGGCCGCAAAGCCCACAATTCGGTTTTCCTCGCATGCCACCCAGGCCATGTCCCAGAGGCGCTCCTCCTGCCAGTCGTCCACGGCGTAGGTCTTCGTGATGAGCGCCGTCTTCGTCCGCTCAAGAGCAAAACCCCGCACGTCACGTACAACCGCGTAAATCTCGCTGGTGGTGAACGAGGTGTCGAGGCGGTCTACGCCAGCCCGATCCTCGGGCAGCCGAATCGCCCTGACAACAAGTCGCACAGGGTCGCCCTCCTCCACCACACCCTGGGGCGCTGACCGGTCCATCTGCGCACTCCGCCGCGCGACGATGGCCTCCAGAGACTTCCAGGACTGGACTTGTCCGTCGGCTTCAGCCCACCGCGCCCACGATGGTCAGGTGCTGGTGCTGCCTTTCCGAGAGATCGATCTCATAGCACGTCGAGAGGCGCTTGCCCTCGGCATCGGCGAAGACGCGAACGATCGGCCGCGACTTGATCGGCCCGCGAACCTCCTTCACAACCGCCTGCTCGCCACTCGACAGTTCCACTTCCGTGCCGATCGGGTACGGGGGCACCAGGCGGTGGAACATCGACACGAGATCGAAGTCGAAGAGCGTATCCGCGCCACCGACAATGAGCTCGAGCGCCTCCGCCGGCGAGTAGAGCCTGCGCCCGGGGCGCGTCAGCGTCACGGCGGTGTACACGTCGCAGACGGCCAGGATCTGGCCATTGCGATGGATCTCGCTTCCCTTGAGCCCTCTCGGGTAGCCGCTCCCGTCGATGCGCTCGTGGTGCTGCGTGACGGCGATGCGGGTCATGGCGCTCCAGCCGTCCTGCGACGAAAGCAGGCGGAGCGTGTTCTGCACGTGTTCCTCGACCGCCGCCCGTTCCGTGACGTCAAGATTCTTCTGCTTCTCAAGGATCTCGTTCGGCACAAACCACATGCCCACATCCGCGATCAGGCCCGCGAGGCCCAGGTCGAAGCGGTACCGCCGCATATCCACCGCCATGGCCATGCGAACGACCAGACTTGCGCGGTTGAGGGCGTGGATGAGATCGCGCTGCGTCTCGTTCTCCGGATAAAGCATCAACGCCTGATCGAGGGAGGTGTCGTCGACATCGCGTTCGATGGACCGGACGAGTCGCGCGAAGGATCGGTAGTCGAGCGTGGCGCTCGAATCCTTCGCGATGGACGACCGCGTCTCCTGAAACAGCTTGTTCGCCATCTCCAGCGTTTCAGGGGAAACGGCCAGCTCGTAGGCCATGTCGTCGAACGCGGGATCCGTGACGTGAACGATCTCGACCCCAGTCGCGCGCAGGCGCTCGAGCCACTCTGCGGTGATCACGGTTCCGGCGGGCGCGACCACGGATCCGCCGCCGTCCACCGGCGCCGCCGCGAGCTCCTGTCCGATCGCTTGGGGGCCGAGCCTCATTCGCCGCATGTACGTCTTACCTCACATCGCATGAGTTCGGATGAGCCCAAAAGCGGAACCCAAGGCCCGCGCAAAGGTACCAACGCGCCCGACGCGTGCGCCCGGGTGCCCGAGTCAACCTCTTCCCATGTGGCTCCTTTGTGCCTCATTCCCAGTTGACCCGTGCGATCCCTGCAACAGGGTGCTCGCCGCTTGCGGATGGCCAGCGGCGCAAAGGTGAAAAAGCGCATCCGCGATCGCTGCCCGCCCTTGCCCAAGTGGGCTCCGCGAGGCCATGCGGGCCACGCGGGAAGCACGACCGCCGCCTTGCGGCGGGGCCGTGCCTCGGGTTTCGATCTCTATGCGCCCACTCAGTACGACACGGTGAAACTCAGCGTGTCGCCCGCCGGGTCGGTATACGTGATCTCGTCCGTCCCCTGCCCTGTCGCGGGCGCCGTGTAGGTATCCTGCAGGCCCTGGTCCGTAGCGGGCGAGAGCGTACCCTGGTGCGCTCCGCTGAACGTCCAGTTGGGGGCGGCCGGACTGCTGCCCTGCCAGCCGTCACCCGTGAACGTGATCGACTGCCCGTTCTCGAGGCTGAGGCTGCTTCCGCTCGGATAGGCCACCCAGGCATTCCAGCCGAGGTTGTAGGTGGTGATGGGGTTCGGGCTCACGAAGTAGATGGGGGTACCGCTCGAGCCCGCCTGCACCGTCACCTGACCGACGGATGGGCCCTGCGGGGACGTCCTGAACTGCCCGACGGGGTAGTTGAAGCTGACGATATAGTTCTGGTCCGCCGTCGTCCAGTCGAGGTAGTAGTCGATCGGGGAGACGGTGAACGCGACCGGCACGTTCGCCGGAATCGGATAGCCGTTCAACGCATTGACGCCCTTCTGGTCCCGGAAGTTGAAGCCGGCGACGGGACCCGGCTGGACATCGATCTGGGCCGTCGTGGTGACGGACTGGCTGATGGAAATGTCCTTCAGGCTGGCGGTGACCGTCCCGCCCATCGTGATCTTGAAGTAGGAGGCCGGAATCACGCGCGTGCCGCTAGAGCCGAGGTAGACGTCCCAGGAGCCGTCCGCGTTGATCGTCAGCCAGCCGGGATAGCTCGAGCCCGTCGGTCCGACGTAATCCATCTCCTGCGGGGTCGAGAACGTGACGTGCACGATGTCGCCACCCTGCGACGGGTTGCCGCTTTGGTCCGTGGCGCTGATCGTCATGCCAACCTCATCGCCCGACACCGCCTGCGTCTGGCTCTGGTAGTCCGGGCTCTGCGGGCTGCCGTCCGAAAAGCTCGCGCTGAGATGCGTCGTCAAGGACGGCGCGATGGTGAAGCCCACCTCGGACTTGCCGTGGTTCGCCTGCGACCCGTCCGTGTCCGGAGTCGACGGAGACCAGAGATCGAGGCAGTAGTAGCCCATCTGGGCGGGGGCCGTGACGGTGGCAGTGGCCTGCCCCTGGGCGTCGCTCGTCATCTCCAGCACAGGTCCCTGCGCGCCCTGATAGCTGCCCTGGGTCAGTACGCCGCCCTGTCCGGACAAGGTCGGCGTCGCGGCACTGCAGCCATCGCTCGCGTCGAAGTAGATCGACTCGCCAGCCTGGGCAATCGGGTTGCCATACGCGTCCGTCAACTGCGCCGTGACGCTGCGGCTCGGGCTTGACAGGGGAACAACGCCGTCCTCGAGGTTGATGGCCGCTGGCAGCGCGGCGCTGTACAGGATGGCGGGATCGGTCGCCGAAACGACGTTCAGGGCGCCGGCCGTCTCCGTGAAGGTGGCCTTGGCGCTCGGAGCGAAGGCGCCGGTGGGGTCCGACACCTGAACGGTGTAGGCGCCCGCGTCCGGTCCGCTCTGATCGTCCGTAATGGTGAAGCTGCCGCTTGCGGCGCCAAGATCGTCGTAGCCGGCGGAGCCCTGGTACTGCCCATCCACCTTGATGCTCGGGGCGATCTGTCCCGCGCTGTTCCAGACCGTCACAACCAGGCCCGTCTGGGCGTAGCTCGACGGCAGCGCCACGCTCGCTCCCGCCGTGTTGACCGCCTCGACAGAGAACGTAATGCCGGTCTTGCCGTTATCCTCCGATAAGCTCGCGTTGGCTGATGACAGAAGCTTCAGCATGTCCCTTGGCGGCGCCGACCTTGCGGTGACGAGGTGCTTCAGGAGATCCGTCATCTGGCCGGCGGTGAGATAGGCCTTCGGATCGAACGTCGACGTGGTGACGCCCTCCATCAAACCGAGCGCGACCGCTTCGCCCACATACCCGACCAATGCCGCCGGGATCTCGGCGTTGTCCTGGAAACTTGTCGAGGTGATCGCCTGCGCCGCCGCGGCGGCGCCATATGCCGCCACCAGGATCTTGGCCGCCTGGGCCCGGGTCAGGGGCTGAGCAGGGCCGAATCTGCCGGGGCCGAGGCCCGAAATGAACCCCTTCTCGTAGGCGGCCTCGATGTAGCCATAGTATGGGCTCGACGCGGGCACGTCCTTGAACTCGCCCTTGGCCGGATGCACCGGGGTGATGCCGAGCGCGACGTCCAGGTGCTCGACGAAGGCCGCGCGCGTCTCGTATGCGCCTTGCCCGCTCGCTGCGGCCTGCCCGGCGGTCGCGGCGAGCAGCGCGATCCCAAGGACTCCGACCAGGATGCGTTTCATCAGGACTCTCCCCCTCTCGCCGTTGCGGCGATATGTCGCTCCCGTCGGCACCCAACGCTCCAGCCGGTTTCCCTGTCGTCACGGCGCCGAAAGACTCGCCATGCACCCGGGCATCGCGGCCAGGTTCCACCGCATGCCTAAACGTGTGCATGCCAGTCTTCCGAACCGCGACACCGCTTGGGCGTCGGATCCGGAAGCCACCCCTACAACTTAGGTTTGAGTGCAACGCGGGGGTCGGTGGTATCACCCGGATCTACGAATCGGCATCACCCGAAGGAATGAACCGTGCGTCCGGCCTCCCGCCGAGGGGAGCACCGCCACCTTTGCCGAGCGCCGGGCAAGGGCCGTGCCACCATCGTCCTATCGGACGCTGCCCGAACACCCGCAAGCTTCTTGACCCCAGCCGCAGCCTGCGGGCAGAAGGAGAAGAGACTGCCGATGGTTCGGCCGGCGCTACAAGCTCAGAAGCCGTTTCAAAAAGTCCCAGACCTGGCCCGCACCACGCCTCGGCGGGCGCTTTTCATCCTCGCCCAGCTCGTACTGCCTGTCTCTTTGGGCGTCCATCATGGCCTGCTCCAAGTGCCTGTCGCCCGCATTGACTCCCCGCAGGAGATCGAACTGATCCATGCGGTTCCACCTCTTTCTCCAGCCGCGGTTCCTAGCCGTGCGCGCTTGGTCGAGACAGGTCGGTCTGGCGCGCCGGGTTTGGTGTTCTCCCATGGGCGACCGCCATGTCGGGCAAGACGGCCCGCGTTCCCCGGTCGGCCACGTGCCTTCAGACCGCGCGGCCCATCCGCGCCGAGGTCAGGGCTCCGGCACCATCATGTTCAGTCCCTCTCGGTTCATGAACGTGTCGAAGTCGTCGATCCAACCCGTCCCTGTCGGGGCGTGCCCGCCGGGGAGAAACGTCAGTGTCACATGGGGATCCCCGGCGCTCAGCTGCCGGTCCAGGTAGCGCAGGAGGCTGGGCGGAGTGATTTGGTCCTCGGTCCCGCCGATGATCAGGATGGGCACATGGATGCCGGCCAGCGTGATGGAATTGCGCCTGAGCCATGCGCCCGGCTTCGGGCCGCCGTAACTTCGCAGCTTGTGGTAGGCGCTTCGGGATTGCGGGTTCTGGCTGAACTGTGTCTTGAGCCAGCCGAGCACGGTGTCCATGCCCGGCCAAGGGCTCGTCAGGAGGACCGCCCGTACGTCCGGATCCGACGCGGCAAGACGCAACGCCACGAAACCACCGAGCGAGGTCCCGGCCAGGAAGGTGTCGTGCGGCGCGACGTGCAGGCCGCGTATGTGGCGCAAGGCTTTCAGGCCGTTCACGGTGTCCAGGTAGTCGTGGTATCCGTCTTGGACATCGCCAGGACTGGGCCCATAGCCCCGATAGTTGGGGAAGAACATCACGGGTGCCGGCAGGACGTCATCCGCCGCGGCGGTAGCGCTGTAACCCCCCGTACTTGCCCGGCTGCTCAGCTTGACTGGAGATCCTCCCTGAAGAACCACGACCATCTGGAAGGGCCCTTTGCCGGGGGGTACGCCCAGGTATCCCTGGACCGGCTTCCCCTCGCTCTCGTAGGTCAGGCTGTAGAGCGTGTAGCCCTGCGGCACCGCGGAAGGGAAGACAGGATTCTTGACGGCGGCCATGTGGTCCGGCCGTTGGCCACATTCGCTGTCGCGTCGCCGCAAGCGGTGACGCCGACAGACACGCAGAGAAGAGCCAAGGATGCGATCACATTGCGCCAGCGCGGCATGGCCATTCCCTCCAATGCCTCCCGTTATCGCACGATCCAACCACGTGCCGAACCGGAGAGTGGTCGGGTGTCGTCGCTCAGTCACGGAGGGAGCGCGCGATGGCCTTCAGCTTGGCCATCGGAACCCAGCCCTGAAGTTCAACGCGCACTTTGCCGTGCCGAACGTGCAAGATGGCGATCCGCCGGTGTGGGTGATCACCAACCGGCCTACGTGCCCGTCGAGGGTTTCGCCGAGCAGGTGCCCGAGTCCCTTCTTTTGGTAGTTCTTGCCCGACCCAGGGTCGGACACGACTTCGATGTCTTGCCGTCGCAAAGTTGGCGGGGGATTTGGCCGAGTCTCATGCCATGCGTGGCATGGACGCGGTGCATCTCGCCACGGCGCTTTGGTTGAGAGAACAGCAACCTGCGCCGTTGACTCTTGCGGCTGGGACACCTCTCCTGCAGGCGGCATTACGCGTCGGCCTTGCAGTAGAGGGCCCCGCATCGTGAGCGCTTCATGGGTCCGCGAGCGGTCGAAGTTGACTGCGGCAAAGTGCCTGCACCTAATCGGTGTACGTCCTCCCCAGGGTGACCTTCACGCCAGGAGATATCGCTGACGAGTGGACGAGTGGACTTTCGCACTTTTTGACCGGGTGGGAGAGGTGCATAAGCGCATAGCCGTGTAAACCCACAATTTCCCAGCAAGGACTTTGGGGTGCTTATGTAAAACCTTTCTCGACGGCCTGCGTGCAACTTGGCAGAGCAACCAGGCCGAGGAGAAAGGCAGGTTGAGCGTACCGAAGGGAAGCAGTCTTCGCAACTGGTTGCCCCGGGTCATCGTGCGAGTGGAAGGCGGCGAGGCTTGGCGAGAGATCTTCGAGTGGATGGCGCCGGCATTCACAGCACCGTCGTTTGCGCTGTTCACGCAGCTCATCACGGCTTGGGTGCTGCTCCCGGGTCGTCACACGATCACCCGCATGTGGCGGGTCATGGAACCTGAGACGAGGCGTGCACACGACGCCTACCACCGCTTCGTACGCTGCGGTCGCTGGAGCCTGCCCGGGTTCTGGCACCTGCTTGCCGTGCTGGTGGTGCAGGCTGCCTGCCCCGTGGGCGTCATCCCGCTGGTGGTGGACGACACGGTGGCCAAGAAGACGGGCCGGAAGATCTCGGGCGCCGGCATCTTCCGCGATGCCGTGCGCTCCACACGGAACAAGGTTGTCTACGCCTGGGGTCTGAACATCGTCCTGCTCGTGCTGCCGCTACATCCGCCCTGGGGCGGTGAGCCCCTCGGGCTGCCCGTCAACCTGCGCATCTACCGCAAAAACTCTGGTCAGAGCCACCTTGATCTCGTGGTGGAGATGGTCCTGGAGTTGGCCGAATGGTTCCCCGAGCGCGCGTTCGAACTCTGCGGCGACGGCGCCTACGCCCCTCTGGCCGGCAGAAACCTGCCCCGCACCCACGTCACCTCGCGCTTGCGCCGGGACGCCGCCCTGTACGAACTGCCCGCGCCGCGCCGCAAGGGACAACGGGGGCGGCCAAGAAAGAAGGGGCCTCGGCTGCCTGCCCTGCCGCAACTCGCCGCTGCCCTGACCCAAGCGCAGTGGACGCCCACGCAGGTTGTAGTGCGCGGTGCTACCCAACAGCTCCTCCTCTACACCCGCGAGGTGCTTTGGTACGACGTCCTGCGCGACCACCAGGTCCTCCTCGTCATCGTCCGTGACCCGGCGGGCGTTCAGCCGGACGACTACTTCTTCACGACGAACCTTGCCGACGTCGGCGCCCAGGTGGCCAGCCGCTACGGCGACCGCTGGAGCATCGAGGACTCCTTCCGTAGCACCAAGCAGTTCCTCGGCCTCGAAGATCCCCAGACGCGCAAGGGCAACGGCCCTGAGCGCGCCGTCGCCCTCGCCTGCTGGACCTATGCCGCCGTCTGGCTCTGGTACATTCGCGTCCACGGCACCGAGCGCACCTGGGCATCCTTGCCTTGGTACTCCCTCAAGCGCACGCCATCCTTCCCCGACGCCTTGGCTGCGCTACGCAGGGAACTTTGGCGGCAGAGGATTTTCGCCAGGTCTGCTCCGCC
>JAJZAT010000060.1 GCA_021799275.1 Bacillota bacterium | reverse complement strand
TGGCGGCGGGTTGTGGGGCGGGCAAGGCCGCAAGCCGCGTAGCGGGGGCCGTCAGGCCAAGCCTTGCCGGGGCCACAACCCGCCGCACCGTGTTCGATGTGGGCTGGCCACGCCTATCCAGGTATTCTGTAGGCGCTTGGGGAGTACGCGACAGACAGGTGCCGGATCGCTCGGGGTAAATGAGAGCAAGAGACAGACAGACACACAGGGCGTCCGCCGAGAGGCGGGCGCCCTGATGATCGACTGGGCAGGAGGTGGGACAGGCATGCTTGGACTGGCCCCGCATGAGATGAAAGAACTGGTGATGATCGTGGCCAATATGCTCGGTGCCTACCTCGCCGGCCAGGGAGGTGACATCGGTGCAGGACAAAGTGCGCCCAACACACCGCCAGAGAGCGGCGATCGTCTATGTGCGGCAGTCGACGATCAGCCAGGTTCGCTTCCATCACGAGAGCACGGAGCGTCAGTATGCCTTGCGGGACCGTGCCCTGGAGATGGGCTGGCCAGATCAGGCCGTCCGCGTGATCGACGAGGACCTTGGTGTATCCGGAAGCTCAACGGAAGGCCGGACGGGGTTCCAGAGCCTCGTCGCGGAGGTCTCGCTCGGCCAGGTCGGCGCCATCTTCGGCCTGGAGGTCTCGCGACTGGCCCGCTCCTCGGCGGACTGGCATCGCCTGCTCGAGCTCTGTGCCCTGTTTGACACCCTGATCGTCGACGCCGACGGCATCTACGACCTCGCCGACTTCAACGACCGACTCGTGCTTGGTCTCAAGGGGACCATGTCCGAGGCTGAGCTCCATCTCCTGCGCGGCCGGCTGCTCGGCGGCAAGCTGAACAAGGCGCGCAAGGGCGAACTGCACGCGCCGTTGCCCGTGGGCTTCGTGTTCGACGCGGCCGGGCGCATCGTGCTCGATCCAGATGAAGAGGTGCAGGGAGCCATCCGCACCCTGTTCGACGCATTCCACCGCACTGGCACGGCCTTCGCCGTCGTCCAGCACTTCGTTAAAGAAGGGCTCCGCTTCCCCAAGCGTGCCTACGGCGGCGCCTGGAACGGCCGGCTGCTCTGGGGGCCGCTCCCACATGGCCGGGTCCTTGGTGTCTTGAAGAATCCGGCGTATGCAGGCACCTACGTCTTCGGCCGCTACCACTACCGTCGTCGGCTTGCGCCGGACGGCCGCCTACGCTCGACGCAAGTCAGCGTGCCACCGGAGGAATGGCAGGTGCGGCTCGACGGCCACCATCCCGGCTACATCACCCTGGAGGAGTTCGATGCCATCCAGGCGCGGCTGCGCCAGAACCGGACGAACGCCGTGGTCAGCGGCGCGGCGCGCGAAGGCAGCGCCCTGCTCCAGGGCCTGATCTTCTGCGGCGAGTGTGGCCGCAGGATGAGCGTGCACTACATCAGCAATGGGAAACCCAGCCCGCACTACGAATGCGCGCACGGCCGCCGCGACGGCGTCCCCGGCCCCCATGCCCGCAGCGTCAGCGGTAGGCTGTTGGACGAAGCGGTCAGCCGCCATGTCCTCGCCGCGCTCACCCCAGAGCAGTTCGAGCTCGTCTTCAAGGCTCTGACCCAGCTACGAGAAGACCGGGCTACGGCCGATCGAACTTGGAATCTGCGGCTGGAACGCGCGCAATACGAGGCGGATCTCAGCGAGCGCCAGTTCGAACTCGTGGACCCCGAGAACCGGCTGGTGGCGCGCTCGCTGGAACGCCGCTGGGACGAGCGACTGCAAGAGCTCGAGGCTCTCCGCAACGAGTATCGCGCGTACACGACGCAGCAGACGACCTCGGCTCCGCCGATCACACATCAGCAGGCCCTCGACCTGGCTCATGACCTGCCGCGCCTCTGGAATGCGCCCACCACCTCGATCAGGGACCGCAAGCGCATCCTGCGCCTCCTGGTGTCCGACATCACCGTGATGCGGGTCCCCGATCGGCGCGAGTCCAACATCGGCATCCGTTGGACCGGCGGACGCTGCGACACGATCACCGTCACGCACCCGACGCTCCCCTATGAGAAGCGCCGTTCCTCCCCAGAGACTATTGAGCTCATCCGGCAGTTGGCCGCAGAGCATTCCGACCCCGAAATCGTCACTATTCTCAACGATCGGGGCCTTCTCAGCCCGACCGGCCAGCCGTTCACCTACTCCAGCGTGAGCTGGATCCGTTGGCGCTATCACATCCCGACGCCGATGTCGGTGCCGGACGAGTTCCTTTCCGTGGACCAGGCCGCAAAGCACCTCGGTGTCTCGCGTGGCGTGATCTACGATTGGATCCTCGGCAACCTCCTGCCGGCAACCAAGCTCGCCCCTGGCCGTCCCTGGTGCATATCGCTCGACCCGGAGACCGAAGCGCGTCTCCGCCGCCGCGTCGCCGCGTCCGGCCACCTTCAGCCGCGGGATCCCGAACGCTCATTGATGGAGGTGCAGTATGAACCAACCGTGGGCACCCCTAGTGGACGAAGCTTCGACGGGTTGCCCGCCTTGGGGATATAGACCCTTCGCACGCCCGGCGCGTGGTAGTGGTGCCGCCTGAGCCCCGCGACGAGGTCACGGATGTGCTCATCGAGGTTCTCCTCGTACTCTACCACCGCTACGCCATCAACTCCGGCTGCGCCCCTACGGTTGAGGCGTCGCCACGTATCCCGGAGGAAGCCCTCCGAGAGGTGGTGGGCCAGTGCTGTAAACCGACATGTCGGTTCCGCCTTGGCCCGTATCGCGATGCGTTCCAGTCCCTCGTTCACCGTGCTTCTCCCTCTGAGTGGAGCCGATTTGGGATCTGGACCGCTGAGACCGCCTCCTGCTTCCCCATGTGCTCGGCTCTCCCGAGCTCGGAGTACTATCAGGAGGTCCGACCCCTCCCGGCGCTTCCGCCGTCCTTCGGCTTGGCCTCTCGGTTTGGGCGTACGCATTCCTGCGACGCCGGGAGGTCTCCCGAGTCTCGCTGCGTGTCGCTTTCGGTCGTGCCACGGTCATAGACCCCGCCGAGATCTCCAGCGCTCTCGCCACTTGCGAGCGCCTACTGTTGCCTTCCGGTAGCAAGGACACCGTCGGCTCCCGGTCAATATCTGTAACGGGGCTCAATCCCCTCGCCCTTGCGGGCTGCGGCCCGATCCTCGCGCTGCCTACGCTTAGGCCGTGACCTCACGATCACGTCCCCAAGGCTCGCTTCTCCGCGGCTGGCTGGGCCTTACGGAGACCGGAATTGCACCGGCTCGACGCGCACGATTTTGTCTCGGCGCACCCTTGCTCAGGACCTGCTTAATCTGCCACTCACTTCCACGCGCTAGGCGCTATCCCGAAATCCTGCTACTCCCGGCTCGAGACATGCGAAATGTCTGCATATAGCATTAGCTGGCTGCTCTTCCATGCTTTGAGTGCAGAACGTTGCGTAGTACGCATTCACTAAACCCCGTTGAGACGAAGTTCCTCCTGGACTCTAACTTCAGTCGGTAGTACGCTGAGGACATGGAAAGGCATGGCGGTTGCAGCGAGGGGCGCGAGGCGGAACTGCAGGATCTGCTCGAACAGGAGCAGCGCCGGGTCGAGAAGCTCCGCGCCCAGGTGACGATGCTGCAGCGCCGCCTGACGAAGGTGCAGGCAGAGCGCAGCGAGCTCAAAGCC
>JAJZAT010000059.1 GCA_021799275.1 Bacillota bacterium | reverse complement strand
GCCCTGGTACGGGATGCCGTGGTGTTCGCACCAGGCGGTGAGCTGTGCCATGAAGCCTCCGTAGGCATGCGCCGCATCGACACCGGCGTGGCGGCGGACCTCCTCGAAGTACACCGCATCCAGACCGTCTGCCGATTGCTTGACCTCGGTGAGCCAGCGCTTGAAGCGCAGGTAGCGCATGCCGCCGCCCTCGAAGCGCTGGGGCTTGAAAGACTCCGAGCCGCTGGTGATGGAGCCGTCGCGCCCGAGCAGCGCCCAGCCGGTTCGTGTGCCGAGGTCGAGGCTCAGGATGGCCGTGCCCGGTCCCCGATTCCGACCGTCGATGCCGGGCAGGCCCCTTCGGGTCGGGGGAGAGGACACGAGGTGTTCCTCTCCCCCCGAAGGGGGGAGGGAGTTTTCGCCAACTTGGAAATCGCCGCAAACCCAGCAACCACGCGGGTTTTGCGAAGTTGGCAAGTTGGCATCGTTGCCAACTTGCCAATCTGCCGACAACTCCGTAACGCGTTGATCAGTATGGGATTCAAGTTGGCAGGCGTTTGCCAATTTGCCAACGTCTCTGAAAATCGGGGGGAAGTTGGCAACGGTTTTGCCAACTTGTCGGTGCGTGTTCATGCGGGCTCCTGAGGATCGTCGAGGTCGTCTTGGTAAACCCACACCTCGGGGTTCTCGACCGGCAGCGCGGCCCCCGATTGCGGGCATTTGAAGTGGGTGGGCAGCACCGGCAGTTCGCACAGCGTCACTTCGCCGGTGTCTGGATCGGGCTCGCCTGCTGGCAGGCGCAGCACCATGCCTTCGACGCACAGGTAGCCGAACTTGGTGCGGGCGGGCGGCAGGCCGTAGTCCTGCGCGTTGCGGAAGTACTTGATGTAGCCCTGGGTCGAGAGCGCGGAGAGGCGCTCGCGGATGGTGCGCTCGCCGCCGAGCCCCGCCTTGCCCTCGAAGCTTTCCGCGAACTGGTTGGCGGTGTAGCAGCGCCCCTGAGCCGCCTCGTCGAACAGGATCTGCAGGATGGCGTCGCGCTTGCGCCGGCGCTCGGCGTCGAGCCGTTCGCCGTAGTCCTTCATCACCAAGCGCTCGTTCGCATCCACCTCCCGCCACTCGCCGTGGATCTTGTCCACGTGCGTCGACGGGATGGCCGCGCCGTTGCGCAGCTCGAAGATCAGCTGGCGCGTGGTGCGCGTCTCGTCGGGCCGGTACAGCAGCATTCCGCTCGAGTAATAGCCGCGCAGACTGCCGGCACCCGCCAAGGCCTGGAACGGGTCCTCCTCAAACTGCTTCTTGCCGAGCTTCTTGGTGTGGTGGGCGAGGATGACTCCGGCGTCCGGGTTCACTGTCTGGCGAATGCGCTCCACCCGCTGCGACAGGAAGAACAGCATCGCGCCGTTATCGTTCTCGCCGCCGGCGTCGCCGCCGTCGAAGACGTTGCGGATCGGATCGATGGCGATGATGTCGGGAGGCTCGCCGCCGAAGGCGTTCGCGATCGCCGGGATCACCTGCGCCAGACCCGCGTCATCGAGCACCAGGCGCAATTGGGGGGTGGCGACGAAGTTGACGCGCGCTGCACCGATGCGACTGGGAGGAAGGCGGATGTCCTTCACGCGCTCGCGCAGGTAGTGGTACTGCACCTCAGCTTGCAGGTAGAACACGCGCAGCGGGCGCGGCGGCGTCATGGCGAGAAAAGTCGCGCCCGCAGCCATGTGCGCCAGCCAGGCCAGCAGGAAATCGCTCTTGCCCACCTTGGGCGCGCCGCCGAAGACCAGCAGGCCGCCGGGCGTGAGGACGCGGGGCGCGACGAGATCCGGCGGCAGCGGCGAGTCGTCGTCCAGCAGCGCGCCCAGGGTGAAGGTCGGGAGCACCGGCGCCGCGGCCTTGACGATCCTGCGCTCGCCGCCGCGAATGAACTCGGTGCAATCGAAGCCATCGGTCACGGCGTCGGCCGCATCCCATTTGTCGGGCTTGTCGGTGGGCGGCACGAGGATGGCGACCGACGCCGCGCCCGCCGTCACGCAGGCACGGGCGGCGTTCTCCGCGTAGTCCCAGCCCGGGGCGTCATGATCCGGCCAGATCAGCACGTGCCTGCCGATGAGCGGCGTCCAGTCGGTTTTCTCAGCCGGCGCCCGCGCGCCGTTCATGGCCGTGGTCGCCGTGACGCCGACACCGATCAGGGCACAAGCCGCCTTCTCGCCCTCGACCAGCACCACGTCGCGCGCATTGGCCACAGCCGGCAGGTTGTAGAGCGGACGCGGGTCGGGGGCGCGCCACATGCGGGCACACACGTCCCAGGGACGGTACTCCTTGCCGGTGGGCGGGTCGTAGCGGTAGACGCAGGCGATGAGCCGGCCGTCCGCCGTGAGGTAATCCCACTTCGCGGTGTAGGGGCCGAGCTCGTCGACGGGGGCGCTGCGGGCATCCGATGGCTTCGCGCGGCCGAAGGGCGGTGCGAGGCCTAGCCATCGGCGGATCTCGTCCGCGAGCTGGGGAAAATCGTGCCGTGCGGAAAGGCCGCGCGAGCGCGCCCACAGATCGATGACGTCGCCGCCTTCGTCGGTGGCGAAGTCCTTCCACAGACCGCGCCGCTCGCCCTCGAGCACGACCACCAGGCTCTTGCCACGGTTGCCGTCGACGTCACCGACATAGAATTTGCCGCCGCGGATGCGGCCGTGCGGGAACAGGTAGAGCAGCACGGCCTCCAAGCGATCGAGCAGACCCCTGCGCAGCGCCTCGGTATCGGATGACGCATGCGTCTGCTGATCCGGTGCGTCATTGAAATCGAGCCAGACGATGTTTTCCGCCATCAAGCCGGTCTCCAGCAGCGGTCCTGCCAGGGACACGACTTGCACTCGAAGTGGGTCGGCGTGGTGGCGTGACGGGGCAGCAGCTCGCCGGCCTCGGTGGCGGCGATGACGCGCACGGCCCGGTCCGACATGCGCTGCGCGAGCCCGCCGTCGAACGGCACGAGCTCGAACCAGATCTCCTCGCTGTCCTTGTTGATGGCGGTGAACAGCGCGGGATTGCTCGCGATGCCCGGCACGGTGCCTTCCATGTACGCCTGGTAGACGGCGATCTGGGCGGCGTAGATCGGGCGGGCAGCGGCCACACCCTGCTTGACCGTCTCGCGCCAGGACCTGTCGTTCATCGTCTTGCATTCCCACAGCGCGGGATAGGCAAGTTCGATGTCGGCGGGGCCTGCGGCCAGGATGCCGTCGACGTGCCCCTGGATGCGCCCGCCGGCGACGGAGAAACTGAACTGTCCACCATCCGCCCTGCGCGTGTAGAGATCGAAACCGGCCAGGCGCAGCCAGCGGATCGCCAGCTCCTCCAGGGCATGCCCGAACTCGAACACGCGCAGCACCCGCCCGGGTAGCTCGCGGCCTGGATCGGCAGGGGCCTGGGCGTATTCGTACTGCAGGGCGCGCTCGCAGGCGACGCCGAGCCGCGAGGCACCGAGGTAGGTTCGGGATGCCTGTGTTGCCCGTTCACGCGCCAGCGCCTCGTCGATGAAGGCGCCGATGCGTTCGTGGAACTTGGGACGGCTGTTGTAGTCGAGCATGGCCACCCCCTCAGAAAGGCACGTCGTCGGACGTGAGCTCACGCAGGTTGTCGAAGTAGGCGGTGAGCACCACGTCGACCAGTTGCAGGACCTCTGCGCGGCTATAGGCCGAGAGCGGCCGGTCCATACCGATGGTGGCGACGTATTCGCCGAGGTGGGGCAGCACGGCCTCCATCGCGGCCTTCTCGTTATGGGTGGGATCGATCACGATTCCGTCTCCCGCTTTC
>JAJZAT010000014.1 GCA_021799275.1 Bacillota bacterium | reverse complement strand
CTCCTCCCACGATCGTTGGCGCAACTTCTTCGACCACCGTCCGCTCCGCAATGCACCTCGCGTTGCACTCATCAGGCGGGATGCCCAAGATGCTGCCTAAATTGGGTTAGCGCACCACCACAGATATGCACCGCACCCTCGAACACCCACCTCCAACCCTGTTTCCTCCCTCGCCTCTCGTATCGCAGTCTCGGTCAGAGGCTCATCGAGTTCCACACCACCTTTGGGCAGCCCCCACGTACCTCGATCTGATACCACTAAGAC
The DNA here is from genome assembly GCA_021799275.1 of Bacillota bacterium. Lineage (GTDB taxonomy): Bacteria > Bacillota > Sulfobacillia > JAJZYS01 > JAJYTV01 > JAJZQO01. The sequence goes on along the minus strand of JAJZAT010000014.1, from coordinate 82,287 downwards.
CGACGAGTTTTCGACGACTACGATTCCCGCAGAGATGATGTGCTGATTCACTACGTGATTTACCTCCTCGTGGTTTCAAACAATCTGCTTAAACTGAGGTATTGGGTTTCGAGGTTCCTTGCGGAGGCTCTTGGGAGGCGATCGGTTGGAGGATCGGGCGGAGGTCGGCCGCAAGTATCGCGTCACCGCGGCCCACAGACGCAGCTACGAGCGGCCGCTCCGCCTGCGCGCCGGCGACGTCGTGTCGGTGGGACGCAGGGACGAAACGTGGACCTCATGGCTTTGGTGCACGGACGCTCGGACAGAGGTGTCCGGCTGGGTCCACGAGGCGTATCTGGACATGCGCAAGGACGGGACCGCCTGGGCCCTCAGAGATTACAGCAGCATCGAGCTGACCGTGACACCGGGCGACGCCCTGACCGGATTCGAGGTCGTGGGGGCCTGGATCTGGTGCAGGAACGCCCAAGGCGATGAGGGCAGGGTTCCGGAGGAGAACTGTTCGCCGCTTGCCTGACGCGTACTGCCAGCCGCCATCGGCCGCGTTCGCCGCGTCGTCGCGAGGCGCCACGGACTGCCGTCACCGGTGAGACGAGCCACGACGATCAGGGCACCCATGGGAACGTGAAATACATGCCTCCACTGCCGTCTGGCGCTGCCCAGCCGAGTGCTCCCGCGACGGTGACGAGGTCTGGCATCACCAAGTAGGCCTGGTCGCCTTGCATGAGAGTCTTCACCGTACCGACGGTCGTCCAGGTGGTGATCGGATGGTAGAAGCCGGAGACGGTCGCCTTCTGCACGGCGCCTGTCGAGCGGAGGATCCTGGCCTGGGCCCGACTCATCTCGTTGGTTAGCGCCACGACGTCGTTCGACGCGTCGTAGGCGTAGGCTGCGGCCATTCCGGGCCCGAAGCTGTTGCCGCCGGCGGCGCGGGCTAGGAAGTCTGCAAGGTCGTAGTAGCGGACGCCGTTCTGCCTGATGGAAAAGGGCTCCTTCGTGGGCAACGCGGTTGGGCCTTGCCATGTGGGAAAGCCAACGAGCGTGTCCCCTTGCGGGCGGATGTCGGCGTAGGACATCAGCAGGAGGCCCGGTTCAACTTGGCCCGCGCTGACGATCCAATCTGTCTTCGGGAGTGTGAACGTCACGTCGCCCTGGGCGTTCGCCAGGGGCGGTTCCTGCTTGAAGGGGTGCCATGCACCGATGGCCAGGTCGGCGCCGGGCTGGGGTACACCCTGCGCGGTCTCGAGCCTGATCGTGAAGGTGGCGGGACGCCCGATCTCCTGCAGTAGCAGCACGTCGCCCTGCGGGAAGTAGCCGCTCTCGGACGGAAAGACGTCGGCGACGCTGGTCCCCTGACGCACGTCCCAGCGCCACGCGACCGGGAAGGCTTGAAGATTCGCGGGGGCCCCGCGATACTGGACGCCGATCTGGTAGACGCCAGCCGTAGGAAAGGTGACCTGCTGATCGAATGCGCCGCTTGCGGCGACCGGAATCGCCTCGCGCCAGCCGTTCGGGCCGAGAAGCAGGACCGCCGAGCTTTGCGGCTTGCCGGTCTCGGGATCGATGGGCACCGCGCCCTTGATGTCGACGTCCATCCCCGCGATGACGCCGGACCAGCCGGTGGCCGCCGAACTGCAGCAGTAGAAGTGCGGCAGGCCGTCCAGGCACATGCCGAACGGACCGGCCGGATCGATCATCGTCGGGTCGCAGCCGTTCACGACCCGGTGCGGACCGGTGATCTGCGGCGTCTGCGCAGGCGTCGTGCCGCTTGCGACCGGCGAGGGCGACGCGCCGGAGGATCCTGTGGACGTTCCAGTGCCGCCCGTGGGCGCCGGTGCGACCTTGGTGGCCGACGACGGCTTATGCCCGTGGTGGCCGGCACTCTGCGGCGGGCTGCCGCAGGCCGCGAGCAGGGCAGCGATCGAGATCAAGGCGAGCAGTCGTCCGATCCGCATGTCGGATCATCCTCATTCCTGCCGCCCCGTGCCGACCCCTGCCAATCTGCCGATGTGATCGCCTGGCCGATGGCACCTTGGAGGACCCCTTGCAGGCAACGTCGCTGGCGGCACCCTGGACCTTCTACGCTTTACAGGGATGACCTGCCAGCAATGAAAGAAGCACGCTTTCGCTCGGTGCTGGAGAACAAGGGCAGAGTCTTGCGGAGTATCGTCGCGCCGGACGGCGGCGTGGCTATCGCGCGGGGTTCGGACGACGCCCGGCCTCAGCGTCGATCGGCAGACGTCCCTTGAACACGTGTAGGAGCAGCCAAAGCGACGGAACAAGCAGCAGGAGGCCGAACGGCACCAGCGTCAGCACCTGACGCAGCGCGAGGGCTGGTGCTGCGCTGCCGTACACCGTGAAGCCGGGGTAGATGATGTAAGGCCACTGGGCAGCGGCCCAGGACCAGAGCATCACGGACAGGGCTGAAGCCGCGAGAAACCTGCCGAGCCCATCGTGCCTGTGGCGCAGGCTGACGTACGAGCCGACGCCAAGCAGAGCCACCAGCAGCACGAGACCGAGGATGTCGGGGGCCACCAGGCGGATGAAGAGGCGCGGCGCCTCGAAGCTCATCAGGCCGAGGTCCAGCAAGGCGGCGAGTCCGGCAGCCTCTGCCGCCAGCAGCGCCCGCCTGCGGAAGGTCTCGCGCAGGCTGCCCTGGGCCTCGAAGGTGAGGTAGGTGGCGGCCAGGTAGGCGGCCGCGGCCAGCGCGAAGAGGCCCGTCAGGATGGCGAAGGGGCTGAGATACGAGCGCCAGGCCACCATGAAGTCTCCTCCGCTGGACACGGCGGCGAGAGCCGCGCCGAGCAGCACGACCGTAAGGCTGCTGGCCGCGCCGAAGATCCTGCCCCAGGTGGACTGCTGGCCGACGCCGCGACGGCCATGCGCCCGGAAGACGAAGGCCGCGCCGCGCAGGATGATGCCAAGCAGCACGAGATTGAGCGGCAGGTAGAGACCGATGACCAGGCGGTGGAAGGCGAGCGGGAAGCCTGTGAACAGCAGGATCAGCAGGAAGATCAACCAGACGTGGTTCGCTTCCCACACCGGCCCCATCGCCCGCGCGATCGCGCGCCGCTGCGATGCCGCGTCCTGCCCCGTGGCGAAGAGATCCCAGACGCCGCCACCGAAATCGGCGCCGCCAAGGAGCATGTAGGCGGTCATGGCGGCGACCGCGACGAGCCAGGCGACGTCCGGCCACGGCGCCCAGGGCGTCATGCCGCCTCCTCCAGGGCCGGGGCGTCGCGTTCGACGCGGCGGAGCAGCCAGAGCACCGTCGTGCCCAGCAGGAGATAGAGTAGGGCATAGAGGGTGAGGTAGCCGAGCAGGTCGTGCACCGGCGTGACGGCGTCCGCAGTGCGCTGCACACCGTAGACGACCCAGGGCTGCCGCCCAACCTCCGTCACCACCCAGCCGGTCTCGAGCGCGAGGAACGCGAGCGGACCACCCGCGACGAGTGTCCGGAGGAGACTTCTCGTCAGGCCGCGCCCTCTATGGCGCATGTTCCACCAGTAGTAGAGGGCGATCAGGACCATCAGCGTGCCTGCGCCCACCATCAACTGAAAGGATACGTGCGTCACCGGCACGTCGGGCCAGTCGACGGTCGCCACCTGGTCGAGCCCCTGGACCTTGGCCGAGCTGCGGCCGTAGGCGAGCCAGCTGAGCCCGCCGGGGATCTCCAGGGCGTAGCGGACCGTGCGCGCCTTCGGGTCCGGCAGGCCGCCGATCCGCAGCGGCGCCGCCGTCTCGGTGCGGAACTGGGACTCCATCGCCGCCAGTTTGGTCGGCTGGAACGCGGCCACGGCCTTGCCGCTCATGTCGCCCGTCAACGGCATGAGGATGGCGGCGCCGGTCGCGAGCACCATCGCGATCTTGAGTCCGGCCCTATGCACCTCGTCGCGCCGGCCGCGCAACATGCCGTAGGCATACACCGTCTCCAGGGTGAAGCCCGTGGCGGCGAAGCACGCGATGGTGGCGTGCAGCGCCATGACGAGCCAGTGCGGGTTGCCGAAGAGCATGGCGAAGGGGGCTGCGGCCGCGGGCGCTCTAAGAAGCGTCGCGGCGCCCACCGGGTGCTGCATCCACGCGTCGACGGAGACGACGAGCGCGGCGGAGGCGATGCCGCCGATCACGATGGGAAGGCCGGCAAGCCAGTGGCCGAGGCGAGTGAGACGGTTCCAGCCGTAGAGATAGAGGCCGATGAAGATCGCCTCGAGGAAAAACGCGAACGCCTCGGTAGCGAAGCCTGCGCCGATGGTGCTGCCCGAAAACAGCATGAAGCCGGGCCAGAGCAGGCCGAGTTCGAAGGCCAAGGCCGTGCCGCTGACTGCTCCGACCGCGAACAGCAGAGCGTTCGCCTTGCCCCAGGTCTTGGCGAGCGTCAGATAGTGGGCGGGACCACCGCGCAGCGCGACGCCCTCCGCGACCAGCATGAGCAGAGGAAAGCCGACGCCGAACGCGGCGAACAGCATGTGGAAGCCGAGCGTGAAGCCCATCTGGATGCGGGCGGCGAGGAGATTGTCCAACCGGGGGCGCCTCCTCGAATGGTGGCTCCCGGTCAGTATGCGCAATCGTGCCTGCGCCTCGACTGGCGGAAACTGGCTTCAGCTTGAAAGCGAGGAGTTGGCCGGCTGCGGGTGGATCAGCGTGAAGATGGCGGCGCCCGCCAGGGCACCGAGCCCCACGACCACAGCGCAGAGCACGCTGGCGATGAGGGGCAGCGCGAGCCCGCCGGCCGCGCCGATGCCGACGATGGCGCCGAGAAGCCGCGCCAAGGGCACGAGCGGGGCGGTCACGGCGGTGGCGGCGAACCAGGCGAGCCACGCCACGAGTCCCCCCAGGGCCGGATAGATGAACCCGCCACGCCTGGGCGCGAAGCGACCGGCGAGGACGCCTGCGAGGAGGGGACCCCAAGGACCGAGCCAGAGGGTGAGGAGCCAGGTCAGGACGAGCGCGGCGACGAGGGCGGCGATGCGCGAAGCCTGCGGCATGGATGATCCTCCTCAGGGCTGGTACGTGGTTCTTTGGCCTGTCGCGGCCGATTTGGCCCAGACGAAGGGCAGGTAGCGGTAGTGGAGCCAGTAGGGCAGGAAGCTCGCGTAGTCGGGCGACACGGGGTTCTCCGACTGGCCGCCGGGGTAGATCGCCCGGGAGGCCGAGAGGCTGCCGAGGTCCACAACCATGCGCCAGGATGGGCCCGCCGTCGCGACGAGGCCGGAGTCGGCGGCGTCCGGCGTGTTTTCGTCGCCGCTCGAGGCGTACGGGCCGCGGGCCAGGGCGGTCAACCCGGAGAGCGATGCGAAGAGCCGCTTGTGCTCTCGTCCCCACTGCCAGCGGGTGGGGTTCGGGCCGAGCGTCTTCGTGAGGCCGGCGATCGCCTGCCGCAGGGCCTGACGCATGAGCGCGTCCGTGCTTCGCATCTGGTGGGTCGCCGGGTCCATCAGCCAGGGTGAACTCCTCTGGTCGAGCGTCCAGACCTGCAGGTCCTCGTCGAGGGGCGTCAGACCCTGCGAGATGGCAAGGTCCGGATCCCTCCTGACCGGCACCTTGGCCTGCCGCCACCAGGGGCCGAATACGGCCTGCATGTAGTCCTGCCAGAAGGCGTAGTAGATGGCTGCCTGCACGGAGTTCTGGCTCATCACGCCAGGCCACGACGCGAGACTGGCCACGGCCTGCTTGACCGGACCCTTGAGCCCCAGCTCCTTGCCAGCCTTGGCGATCAAGGGCGCCATGTGCAATGCGAGATAGTCCTGGTTGTCGGACTGGAGTTGCTCCATCTTGGCCACCGTGAAGGGCTGATTCTTGGGATTCGCGAGGAAGTTGTAGATCGTGTCGGCCCGGTAGCCGTTCGAGAACCAGTCCCACGCCGTGCCGATGTAGTAGGGGTAGTTCGCGCCCACCGGCCGCTGATTGGCGGACCAGAGGAAATGGTTCGGCGGGTTGTAGGACTGGGGTATCGCCGACTCGGGAATTCTGCCGATCCACTCCGAACCGCCTGTGCCGTTCATCGGCAACCAGGGGCGGACGCCCTTCGGAAAGATCGGGTAGAAACCGGGGGCGATGATGCCGATCTCGCCCGCCCTGTCGGCGAAGACGAAGTTGTGCGGCGGGTTGTTCCAGGGCAGGAGCGCGTGCTTGAACTGCTGCCAGTCCTGAGCCTGGTCGACGGCCAGGAGGGCCGTGACGTCTTGCGAAGCGATCTGCCCCGTCCAGTCCATCGCGACCGTCTGGCCGTCCGCGGTCAGGATCGGGCCATTGTTGGTCCAGGGCACGCTGTAGTGGACGGTGTTGCCGCCCTTCACCTGCAGGGTGTAGCGGTGGAAGGTCAGCGGATGCCAGGTGCCGTCGTAGAGGTACTTGGTCGGGTGCTTGCCGTTCAGATGCTCGACATAGAAGAACGTGCTCTGGCTCTCGGTGTCCGTGAGGCTCCACGCGATCTGCCGGTTGTGTCCGATCAGGATGCCCGGCGTGCCGGGGATGCTCACGCCGGCGACGTCGTAGTGCGGGTCCTCGAGCTGTAGTTCGTACCAGATCGAGGGCAACGTGAGGTCGAGGTGCGGATCACCGGCCAAGAGCGGCTTGCCCGACGCGGTCAGCTGCCCCCCGACCACCCAGTTGTTGCTCATCTCGAGCCCCTGGAACGCGCCAGCGAAGAGCGACGGGGAGCCGAGGATGCGCCCGGCGAGTGCTGCGGCGGTCGCGGATACGCGGCTGCCCACCGCCACGGGCGGCAGCGGTGCGGTGGCGGGCTTGCCGTACGGGCCCGGGTCGTACGGGTGCTGGGCATTCGGTGGCATCAGGGGCAGGAGGGCGTTTGCGAGCTGCGGTCCGAACTTCTGCACCAGCACCGCCATGTCGAGGGCGGTCAGGTTGAGCGACAGGTTCTTCTGCATGTCCTCCTGCACCACGAGACTATCAAGCGGGGTCCAGGGCTTCGGGCTGTAGCCGAGGAGCTTCATGATCAGCGGCAGGTTGTGGCTCTGCTCGTCCTGCCTGATCACCTGGTTGACGCCCGCGCTGTAGGCCTCAAGGTCCCGGAGGGCCGCTTGGCCGGCCGGGTCCTGGCGCATGGAGCGCAGGGTGCGCTTTGCCCCCACGAGCAGGCCGTAGCTGAGGAACTGCTCGTCGTTTTGGAGCGCCGGCTTGCCGAGGATCGCCGCGAGGGTTCCCTCCCCCTCGCGGCGCATCGCGTCCATCTGGAAGAGGCGGTTCGAGGCCTCCAGGTAGCCTTGCATGAAGAAGAGGTCATGGTCGTTCCTCGCAAACACGTGCGGGACCTGACCTTTGGACCAGACGACGGATACCGGGCCAAGCAGGCCGGGAACATGCACGGTGCCCGCCGGTTGCGAAGCCGCGTCTCCCGCGACCGACCAGACGCCTTGCGATGGGTTCAGCAGCGGCAAAAGCGCGGGCAGCGGTCCGAGCGGCGTCGACAGGACCAGCGTCACAAGGATGGCAAGGGCGAGCCAGAGGACGGCACGGAGCAGGCGCAACGCTGTCCCTCCTCAATCTGGATGGGGAGGTTCGTGAAGACGGCTGTAAGTACCTTCGTGCAACGATGTGCAGGCCAGGCGCCTCCATGCGGCGAAAGCGTCATGCACGCTGGGACACGGGGGGAGCACCATGACTGCAGCGGAACTTGGCGCGGCGATCGAGCAGTATGTCCGTCCGGACACGTTCCCGCTCGCGTTGCGCGTGCTGAAGGACGGAGAGGAATTGCCCGAGCGCACGCGCCGGCCCAAAGCCGACCTGGGCGTACAGGTGAGCATTTGCCAGGGTGTCTCGATGGCGAGGCGCTACGGCTGGACGATCGCGATGGCGGGTGAGGATCTTTCCTGCCCGATCGCTTCGGTGGCGTTCGCCTTTCGCCAGGCGCCGGAGTTCTACGCGGAAGGCAGGCTCGCCGAGGGCATGTACGCCAAGGACCGGGAGGCGGCCCTGCGCACGGAGGCCAGCGTGCCGCGGGCGGAGGTGGCGGGAACCGTACTCGTGGGTCCGTTGCGCACGGCGCGCTTCGAACCGGAGGTCGTGGCGGTCTACGGCAATTCGGCGCAGGTGATGCGCATGGTGGCCGCCGCCCTCTTCGAGACGGGCGGCAGCATCACATCGGAGTTCAGTGCCAGGGCCGACTGCGCCGAAATCGTGAACCGCACCCGTCAGACGGGCAAGCCGCAGGTCATCCTGCCCTGCTACGGCGACAGGGTGTTCGGCCAGACGCAGGATCACGAGATGGCGTTCACCCTGCCCTGGGCCGACGCCGACGCCTTCGCGAGAGGGCTCGTCGGCACCCACCAGGGCGGCGTGCGCTATCCCATCCCGCACTACCTGCGCTACACGGCGGACTATCCGGCGACGTACGAGACGGTCAAGGCGATCTGGCGCGAGGAGGACGAAGGGGGACGCCCCTAGGCCGGGAATGCCCTGGCGGACCAACCTGACTCGGAGGTGTGGGCTTGGCGTACACGTGCGTTGTTCCCATGCTGGCCGTTCACGACGCCCGGGCGGCCATCCGGTTCTACAAGGATGTCTTTGGCGCTTCGGTAGAGACGAAGGTCCTCTCGGATGACGGCAGGATCGCCCACTGCGAGCTCAGGATCGGCAAGGCCGCGGTGATGGTCGCAGACGAGTTCGAGGGCCACAACCGCGCCGCGAGGCATCTCGGCGGCTCGCCTGTCCTTCTGTACCTCGATGTGGATGACGCCGACCAGGTGGTGCGCAGGGCGGTGTCGGCGGGAGCGACGCTGCTCAGGGACGTCGCGCCTCAGCCGCATGGCGCGCGCGTGGGCAAGATCGAGGATCCGTTCGGTCACATTTGGATGGTGGCAAGCGAAAACTGAGCGTCGCACGAGACGGAAAGGGGCCGCCCGGCTTCGGGCGGCCCCTGGGCGAGGTTTGGAACTCAGGTGTTCTTGCTGACCTCGGTCAGGCCTGCCAAGGTCCCCGCTAGGCTTGCGAGGTTGTTCGGCAGCAGGATCTTGGTCGCCTGACCGTTCGATACCCGCTCGAGCGCCTCGAGAGAGCGCACGGTCAGGACGGCCTGCAGGGTCTCCGGCGATCCGCCTTGCGCGAGGTAGGCGCCGTACACCTTAGAGATGGCCTGGGCGTCCGCGTCGGCCACCGTCAGGGTGGCCTGCGCGCGGCCTTCGGCTTCGGTGATCGCCGCCTGCCGCTGGCCCTCGGCGGCGAGAATGGCCGCCTGCTTCTGGCCCTCAGCCGTGTTGATCGCGGCGTGCCGCTGGGCATCGGCGATCTTCTGCTGCTCCATCGACTGCTTCATCTCGGGCGGCAGCTGGAAGTCCCGGATGGCGACCTGCTCGACCTTGAAACCCCAGCCGGCCGTCTTCTCGTCCAATTCCCTGCGCAGTTCGGCGTCGATCTTATCGCGTGCCGCCATGGCTTCCGAGAGGTGCATCTCGGCGATGACGCGCCGGATCGTGGAGAACATGATGGCTTGCACGGTCTCGACGGGGTTCTGGATCTCGAAGAGGAAATCGCGCGGGTTGACGACGCGGAAGACGAAGTAGGCGTCGATCACCGGCGACACGTTGTCGGCGGTCAGGACAGGCGACGCGGGCATCTGGATGGTCTGGGAGCGCGTCGAGACGCGGCGCAGGCTCTCGATGAACGGGATGATCAGCGCGATGCCGGGCTGGGCGCCGCGGCTGTAGCGCCCGAACCGGACGATGACGCCCATGGTGCCCTGCTGGACGAACCGCACACCGAGCAGGATCAGAATGATAATGACTAGGATGATCCACAAGGTTGCGCTCACGAGCGCCACTCCTCTCGAACCTTCCGGGCGGGCGTCCCCGCGGACTTCGCCCGTGGCCGGAGGATTTCGACAGGACAGCCTCAGATATCCTGCTCAGTGCAGCGGGCGCGGGCGCTGCGGGTCCGAGTCGCGCAGATCGAGGTAGACGGCGTCCTGGTCCTCGTCCATCGGACCGAGAGGGAGCCTGCAGCCGGTGATCGCGGCGGTCATCGGTGTCAGGGCCACCATGTCCTGGCGGCTCAGCTCTGCGAGCGCGCCCTTGCCGAGCGCCCGCATGCCGATCTCGATCTCCGCCGTGCTGGAACGCAGGAACGCCGCCGCGTGCTGCTCCGCATTTTCGATGGAGAAGCGGCCCCGGTCGCTGCCGGCTTCGAAGATCATGCTGTAGGGCGGTTCCCATGGGGCCAGATTCATCGCCTGCTCCGCGATGCTGGCGACCACCACGCTCGTGCCGAGGTAGCAGGCGTCGGCGCCCAGCGCCAGCGCCTTGAGGCAGGTGCCTGGCGTGTGCAGGCCACCTGCGGCGAGCAGGCTCACTTCCGCACGCCGGCCCATGCGGCGCAGGTAGGCGTCGGCGCGGGCGATGGCGTGCATGGTCGGCAGGCCGAAGTCGTCCTGCAGGATGGCCGGGCCCCCATGCGTGCCACCTTCGGCGCCGTCCAGGCAGATGAAGTCGAGCGGCGCCGCGGCGAGGGCGTCGAGTTCCTGCTCGATCTGGTCGGTGGCCGCCAGTTTCAGTCCCACAGGCACCTCGTAGGCCTCGCGAAGCCGCTTGACGAGGTCGACGAGGCCCGCTGCGTCCGCGACGCCCTGGAGCCTGCCATCGATCAGGGCATCCTTGCCTGGCGCCAGGCCGTAGGCCTTGCGCTGGCTGCTGCGTACGTTTTGCGAGGGCGTGCGCATCGGCGCGCCCGCCTGGGCGCCTTGTCCAATCTGGATCTCGATCGCGTCGGCCGAGGCGAGCAGTTGCGGATGGTTCTGCGGCGACATCGGCCACGTCCCGCGATGGTACTGGACGATCAGCTTGCGCGCGGCGCGACGCTCCTCGGGGAGGTAGGCCTCACCGGTATTTGTGGCGGTGCCGGCCTGGTTCGCCGCGCGGGCCAGGGCCACCTTGAGATCACGGCTAAGCGCACCGCCGTAGGACATGCCAGCGATCAGGAGCGGCGTCTCGATGCGGAGCGGAACCTTGGCCTTCGGCCCGATCACCACGGAGACGTCCACCTTGGCGTCGGCGTTCAGAGGAGCGCGCCCGATCTGCGCGGGATTGAACAGCAGGTCCTGCCATGGCGACAGGTGCCGCGGTGTACCGAGAGGACGCTGGATCACCTTCCCGTCCGAGCCGGCGCGCAGCATCGTTTCTCCCATGGTCTGAGGGCCGAGCCGACGCATCGAGTTGACGAGGCTCATGATGTTGCCCGTGTAGCTCTCCCGCACGAGAATGCCCATGAAGCGGCGACCGAAAGCCTGCAGCAGCGGCGTGGCGGCCAAGGCCAGGACGGCGAGCAGGATGAGGCCTGCGACAACGCTGCTCACGAGAGCCAAAAGAAAAGACACCGCGGATTGCACCTCCGCGGTGTACTATTCCCGTGCGCCGTCAGGCCTCTGCGCCAAACAGGAGGCGCGCGAGCTCCTCCTCGCGATCGCTCTGGGCCACGGCGATCAGCCGGTCGCCCTTGAGAAGCCGCGTGCGGCCGTCGGGTACGATCACGCTGCCCGCCCGCATCACCGCGACCAGCAGTGTTCCGGGCGGCATGCTGAGGTCCGCGACCGCCTTGCCGAGCGCGGGAGACGACTCAATCATGTCGAGTTCGAACAGGTTCACCTTCCCCGTCGCCAGCGGCAGCAGCTTCTGGATGTGGCGCGTGTCCACCTCGCGCTGGATAAGGCCCGCGATGATCTGCGTCGAGCTCACGGCCGTTCCCGCGTCCAGTAAGCGGAACAGCGTCTCGTTCTTCGGGTTGTTGATGCGCCCGATCGTGCGCTGGACGTTGAAGAAGGTGCGCGCGACCTGACAGGTGACCAGGTTGGTCTCGTCCTGACCCGTCACGGCGGTCAGGACCTGGGCGCGTCCCGCGCCAGCCAGCTCGAGTCCGGCCGGCGTCGACCCGTCGGCGTGGACCAGGATGTCGCCGAGATCGAGTTCGAGCTTGCGGCAGATCTTCTCTTCGCGCTCAACGATGGCTACTTCGTGTCCTTCTGCGAGCAGCGTCTTGGCCAAGTAGTACCCGACCTTGCCGCCACCGACTACGATCACATACATAAGCATCTGGCCGGCCGCACCGCGCGAACCGGCAGGTCCCTCCTTGCAGGTTCAGCGTTGGCCGGGCTGCCCGTCGGCCCAGCCCGACTGCAGGGTCTCGAAGAGGGCGTCGGCCGCGAGCTGCGTCGGACAGACGGCGCGGATGCCGAATCTCTCGAGGAGTGGCCCCGTGCGCGGGTCGTTGACCCGCGCGACCACGTGCCGGACCTTGAAGATCTGCTCGGCTGTCTGGGCGATCATGATGTTGGCATTGTCGTGGTCGGTGACGGCGACGAGAGCATCGCACTCCTCGGCGCCAGCCTGCCGCAGCGCATCGACGTCGATGCCGGTGCCGAGAAGCTGCGAGACGTCCGTGAGGTCGGTGATGCGCTCAAAACTCTGGGGATCCCAGTCCACGACGGTCACGCGGTGGCCCGCTCCGGACAGGCTGCGCGCCAGGGACGATCCCAGCCGGCCGCAACCTACGACTATAATGAACATGAGGCGATACCTCCGCAGTGACAGAAAGTTGGGGTGGCGATGTGACCGAGCAGTCCGCAGGCGGCATCGTGGTACGTGACGACGAGGTTCTGATGATCAGGGATCGTTACGGCCGCTGGACATTCCCCAAGGGGCACATCGAGCAGGGCGAAACTCCCAAGGACGCCGCGGTGCGCGAGGTGCTGGAGGAGACCGGCGTGCATGCCGTGCCGGGAGAGCGACTTGGCCAGGTGGATTACGCGCTTTCTAGCGGCAACGACAAGCAGGTGACCTGGTTCTTCATGACTTACGAGCATGGCGAGGTGCACCCGCTGCAGTCCGAGATCACCGAGGTGCGCTGGCTCGGATTCGACGAGGCGCAGGAACAGGTGCAACGTCACGGCTATCCGGGCTACCGCACCCTGCTACGCAAGGCGCGAGAGATCCATTCCGCGTGATCTTCCGCCGGATTTCCTCCCACCTTCGCAAAAAGGGACCGACCGCATCGCGGACGGTCCCTGGAATACTGGTCGGGGAGACAGGATTTGAACCTGCGACCTCTGCGTCCCGAACGCAGCGCGCTAGCCAAACTGCGCCACTCCCCGAAGCACAACGAAAGTATAGAGTCCGCCGTGACCGCTGTCAAACGCGAAGAGGCGTTGAAATAGGCTTGTCACAGGCTTCGAACGGTATGGCCAAGGGAGATCGGCAGGGCCTATGGATCTGAGACTGATCATCGGCACCGCAGGTCATGTCGACCACGGCAAGACCGCCCTGATCAAGGCATTGACGGGACATGAGACCGACCGGCTGCCGGAGGAGCGGGCGCGCGGCATCTCGATCGAACTCGGCTTCGCCCCGTTCACGCTGCCGTCCGGCCAGCGGGCCGCCATCGTCGACGTACCGGGGCACGAACGCTTCATCCACCACATGGTCGCCGGCGCCCAGGGCATGGATCTCGTCCTGCTGGTCGTGGCGGCGGACGAGGGCGTCATGCCGCAGACCCGCGAGCACCTCGAGATCCTGACGCTGCTCGGTGTCTCTGAGGGCATCGTCTGCCTCACCAAGATCGACCTCGTAGACGACGAGTGGCGCGAGCTGATCGAGACCGATCTGCGCCAGGAACTGAAGGGCACGTTCCTCGAGGGTGCGCCGATCGTCGGCATTTCGTCGGTCACCGGAGCAGGCATCGGAGAGCTGCAGACGTTGCTCGAGGAGGCGGTCACCCGCATCCGGCCGCGCAGCGCGCTCGGGTTTGCGCGCCTTCCGATCGACCGCGTCTTCACCTTGCCGGGGTTCGGCACCGTCGTCACGGGGACCCTCGCCTCGGGGGAGATCTCCGTCGAGGACCGCCTCGAACTGGTGCCTGGCAGGATCCCGGTGCGCGTACGCGGTCTGCAGTCGCACGGCGAATCGCGGGAGCGTTGCCGTGCCGGCGAGCGGACGGCGGTGAACCTGGCGCAGATCGACCGGGACCAGGTGGAGCGGGGCCAGGTCCTCGCGACGCCAGGCACCGTGCGCGAGACATCGCAGGTCACGTTGCATCTGAAGCTGCTCGCCGGTGCGCCACCGCTGCCGATGCGCGCGCGGGTACGCCTGCACATCGGCACCATGGAGGTCATCGGGCGCCTGGTGCCCCTGACCCTGCAGGAGATCCCTTCCGGCGGCGAGGATTTTGTCCGGTTCCGCGGCGAGACGCCCTTCCCCGCCGTCGTGCGCGACCGGGTCGTGGTGCGGAACTTCTCCCCGGCGCGGACCATCGGGGGCGGGTTTGTGCTCGATCTCGGCGGACGGCAGCGTCGTGGGCACCTCGAAGACATCGAGGAACTGAGGCGCAGGCGTCAGGCATCCCCGGCGGATATGGTGCTCGGGGCGGTCCGACGCCGCTTCGCGGCCAACGTGCGTGCTCTTGCGCAGGAGCTCGGGCTCGATGAGTCGAGCGTCGGGGAGGCTGTCGCGGGGCTCGAGCGCGAGGGTCGGCTGCGGCGTCTCGGCGAGACCTATCTGGACCGCGAGGAGCTCGAGCGCCGGATCCAGGGAGAAGAGGACCGCATGCGGGCGCTCTGGGAGCAGGACCCCCTCTGGCGGGGCCTCGACCGGCAGCAGTGGCGCCGCGAGGTGGTGGCGGAACTCGGCGTGCGCGAGGCCGCCCAACTGGCCGCGGAACTCGCCGCGGAGGGCAGGATCGCCGTGGAAGGGGAACGGGTGCGCCCGTCCGGCGACAGCGTACCGATGCCCGAGGAGCTAAGAGGCCTCCTCGACGGCCTCAGGGACTTCATCGCGGCTGGGGGACTCCAGCCGGCTGCTCCCTCCGACTGGCCGAGGGCCAGGGAGCTGACTCCCCAGCGCCTTCAGGACCTCACATCCTACCTCGCCGAGCGTGGCGAGCTTGTGCGGGCGGGCGACATCCACTTCGCCCGCGAGGCGATCCGCGAGGCGCAGGCCAGGGTGCGGGCCTGTCTTGCGGACGGCCGCGATGCCACGACGGCCGAACTTCGCGAGGCGCTCGGGACGACGCGCAAATACGCCGTGCCGCTGCTCGAACACTTTGATCAGGAGCGTCTGACGCGCCGCTTTGGCGATGTCCGGCGGCTGATCGCGGCGGGGGAGGTGGGCGGCGGTGGGCCTTGAGATCCACGTTGCGGTACGCAAGCTGCCGCGGCACGGCCTCAACTGGAGCGGAGACCAGGCGCAGGTGGTGGAGCGTGCGAGGGGCGGTGTTTCGCTCATCATGGCCGACGGGCAGGGCAACGGCGAAGCGGCGCGGCGTACGGCCCTCCTGGTGGCCAACCGCTGCGCGAACCTGATATCCGAGGGGGCACGCGACGGCGCCACGGCACGGGCGGTGCACGACCTCCTCTACGCTCAGCGCGGCGGCAAGGTCTCCGCCACGCTCACCATCGTGTCGGCGGATCTCGACGCGAAGGCCCTCCTGGTGTCGCAGAACGGCCCGGACGTCGTCCTGGTGCGCAGGCAGGGCGTGGTGGAGCAGCTCTCGTGTCCATACGGCCCGATCGGAGTCGATCCGACGACGAAACCGTTCGTGCATGAGTTCCCCCTGAGCGAGGGGACGATAATCGCAGCTCTTTCGGACGGGGTTCTGGCTCCGGATCGCTGGTCCCAGACCCACGACGTGCTCGAGGGCGTCGCGGAGCTCGTTCGCGCGGCGGCGCCGGATGCCACCGAGCTGCTCGCGCAGACGGTTCTGGACCTCTCGCATGGCCAGGCCAAGGGCCGGCCGAGGGACGACATGACGGTGGGGGTGTTCGGCATCTGCACGGCAACGGAAGCGACGGCCCGCGTCTTCAGCCTGCACCTGCCGGCGTAGAATGACGGTGCCCGTAGCGATCGTTGGCGTGTCGGCAGCGGGGAAGTCGACCCTCGAAAGCCAGTTGCGCCGGCGCGGCTACGACGCCCACTGCCTGCCGCAGGAGCACTCGAGCGTGCGCGACCTCGCGCGGGCACTCGGTTACCGGTATGTCGTGGTGCTCGACGCGGAGATCGAGACGGTGCGTCGCAGACGCAGGGTGGGCTACGGCCCGGAGCGGGTCCAGACGGAGAGGCAGAGACTGAGGAGCGCGATCGAGAGAGCCGTCGTCCATCTCCATACCGACGGCCTCGGGCCGGAAGAGGTCGCGGATCGCGTGGAGGCCGCCTTGCGCAGGAAGGGAGTTGAACCCGATCGCCGTAACGCTTGAGACCATCGCGGGTCGCCAGGATGTGCACGAATTCGTGCTCGCGGCCAACGCCGCGCTGCGGGCCATGGGCTATACGGAACACGGTACCCGGCACGTCGGCCTGGTCGCGAAGATCGCGCGCCGCGTGCTCACGGAGCTCGGCTACCCTGAGCGCGACGCCGAGCTTGCGGCGATCGCCGGATACCTGCATGACATCGGCAACATCGCGGGTCGCAATCACCATGGTCAGTCCTCGGCGATGCTCGCCTACCCGATCCTGCGCGAGGCCGGCATGCCTTCGGACGAGATCGCGCTCGTCCTCGGCGCGATCGGCAATCACGAGGAGGAATACGGCGAGGCCGTGTCGCCGATTTCGGCGGCGCTCATCCTCGCCGACAAGTCCGATGTGCACATCAGCCGTGTCCAGACTGAGGACCCGGCGCAGTACGACGAGCACGACCGCGTCAACGCGGCCGTGCGGCGCAGCCAACTGGTGATCGACCGCGAGGCGGCGGTGATCACCCTCGCCCTGCAGATCGACGACTCGATCTCGCCGATGAATTATTTTGAGATCTTTTTGAGCCGCATGGTCATGTGCAGGCGGGCCGCCGAGGTGCTGCACTGCCGTTTCAGCCTCACGGCGAACGAACACAAGCTTCTGTAGAAGCCGGCAAAGCCAAGCGCCACGTCCACGCAGGCCCACCCTTGGCACACGCCCGCGGTGGACCGTGTGCCTTCCTTCCCGTATAATGCCGTGTGGACTTCCATTTGTCGTGGAGGAGGACAAGCCGTGCGCGGCCGCGGAATCATCGGCCTCATCGTGATCGTGGTCGTGGTAGCCGCAATTTATGGGTACTTCACCGCGGTCAGCCCGATCACCAACTATGTGAAAGAAGGACTCGACCTCAAGGGCGGTGTCCACGTCGTCCTGCAGGCGACGAAGCCTGCGACCCACGCCGACATGCAGAAGGCGGAGACGATCATCGCCTACCGCGCGAACAAGCTCGGCATCTCGGAACCGTCCATCCAGCTGCAGGGCAGCAATCAGATCATCGTCGACCTCGCCGGTGTCAAGAACCAGCAGCAGGCGATCAAGATGATCGGCCAGACGGCGCAGCTCGAGTTCAAGGGGCCCAACGGCAAGGTCATCCTGACAGGCAAGGACCTAACCTCGGCCTCGGCGGCGCTTGATCAGAGCCAGGGCCCGATCGTAAACCTGCAGTTCAACGCCGAGGGCACCAAGCTCTTCGCGGCGGCGACCAAGCAGTACATCGGACAGGTCATCTCGATCTACCTCGACAACAGCCTGATCGAGGCGCCGAAGGTGGACTCGGTCATCCCGAACGGCCAGGCCATGATCTCGGGCGGCTTCTCGAGCCTCACGCAGGCCCAGCAGACGGCCGACCTTCTGAACTCCGGCGCCCTCCCGATCCCGATGCGGATCATCGACGCGCAGACGGTCTCGCCGACCCTCGGCCAGGACTCGATCCACGCCAGCGCGGTCGCGATTCTGATCGCCATGGCGCTGATCGTCCTCGTCATGCTCGGCATCTACCGTTACGCCGGCCTGATCGCCGACATCGCGCTCGCCATCTACCTGTTGCTTGTTGTTGGGGCGCTGGTTGCGTTCGGCGCCGTGCTGACCCTGCCGGGCATCGCGGGTATCATCCTGTCGGCTGCCATCGCGGTCGACGCGAACGTCATCATCTTCGCCCGCATCCGAGATGAGCTGCGTGCAGGGAGAACTTTGGGCGCGGCCATCGACCACGGCTTCAAGAACGCCCTGCGCGCGATCATGGACTCGAACGTGTCAACCGTGATCGCCGCAGCCGTTCTCTACTACTTCGGCACCGGCGAGGTGCGCGGCTTCGCCGTGACGCTGATCATCGGTGTGCTGGCGAGCTTCGTCACCGCCGTCGGCGTGACGCGCTACCTGCTGCGGCTTTCCGAGGACACCATGCTCGTACGCAACCAGAAGCTGTTCCTGGGCTAAGGGGGGACGTGAGACCAATGCCGCACTTCGATTTCATCGGACACCGCCGCACCTGGTTCATCGTCTCCCTGGTGGTCCTGGTCATCGCCGTCGGCAGCCTCTTTGTGCGGGGACTGAACCTCGGCATCGACTTCACCGGTGGCATCACCTACAACCTGACGTTCCAGAAGCCGGTGAGCGCGGAGCAGCTCCGAAGCGTGCTCGAAAAGCAGCACATCGGCAACTCGGTGATCCAGCTCGTCGGCACCGAGACCGGGAAAACCTCGCGGACGGTGCTGCTCGAGACCCCGTCTCTCACCGAGCACGCGCGCTACAACCTGCAGAACGCGCTGACGTCGCAGGTGGGCAAGTACCAGATCACCGGCCTCAACAAGGTGACCGGCACCTTCTCGAACGAACTCGTCAAGGCCGGTATCCTGGCCGTCTTGATCGCTTCGCTCGCGATCGTCATCTACATGATGATCCGCTTCGACTTCCGCTTCGCCCTCACCGGCATCGCGGCCATCTTCTACGATGCCATCGTGACGATCGGACTCGTCGCGCTGATCCACTTCCAGATCAGTCAGAACATTGTGCCGGCCGTGCTGATCATCATCGGCTACTCTCTGAACGACCGAATCATCATCTTCGACCGGATCCGCGAGAACATGCGCCTCAGAAAGCGCGGCGAGCCTCTCAAGGACCTTACCAACCGCTCGCTCAACCAGACCTTGGCCAGATCGATCATCACGGCGGTCGTCGTGATCCTCGCCATGCTCGCGCTGCTGATCTTCGGCGGCGCGACGACGCAGGACCTCTCGGCGGCCATCCTGATCGGCGTCGTGTTCGGCGCCTACTCCTCGATCCTGTTTGCGAGCCCCCTCTGGTACATCTGGGTCGACGCGAATGAGCGCGCGTCCGCACCCGCCGCGCGCAGGACCGCCAAGGCCGAACGGTGACCCCCGACGCGAAGCGCCTCTTTGAGCGCAGCCAGGCCCGCACGCGGCGGGTTGCCCACTGGCTGCGCAGCGAGGAAGTCTCCCCCGAGCGGGGAGACTTCCTGCACTTTCTCGGCACGGGTGGCAACCCCTCGGGGGTGATCGGACAGAGACGGCGCACGGGAGGCCTCTGGCTGAACCTTGACGGCTGCGCGGTCGCCATCGATCCGGGGCCGGGCGCCGCGTACCACGCGGCCCGGGCGCACCTCGACAGCAGGCGGCTCTCCGCCGTCCTGATCTCGCACGGCCACACGGACCACTATCTCGCCGCCGGCGCGCTGATCGAAGGCATGTGCCGGGGCATGTCGCGGCGCCAGGGCATCCTCGCGCTGCCGGGCGAGGCCCTGCGCGGCGGGCTGGTCGGGCGGTTCCATCGCGGCGAGGAGCCGAGTCCCTGGTATCAGGGGGGGCCGGACATCGCCACGTGGCGGGAAGGTGTCGCGCTTCCGATCGGCCCGCTTTCGGTCACGCCGTTCCGCGTCGAGCACGGGCCCGAGAACTACGGTCTCGTGGTGCGCGGCGGCGGCATGACCATCGCCTACAGCTCCGACGCCTCCTACGTGCGCAGCTATCGCGACGCGTCGGGTGCCTTGCGGGAGGTGCGGGGCGGGGAAGCTCTTGCCCTGCCGAGTGCGGTCGTGGCGGTGCGCGAGGAGCTCGTGCAGGCGATGCGCGGTGCAGACCTCGCGGTGCTCAACATAAGCTTCTTCTGGCAGCACGCCCACCGGCACCTGACGGCGATCGGCGCGGCGGACCTCCTTCGCCGTTCAGGAGTGAAGCGGGCTGTCATCACCCACTTCGACCAGAGCGCCGGCCCGGACGCGGACGAGATCGCGGCCTTCGTCGCGTCGGAGAGCGGTGCCGAGGTCCTGGCGGCACGCGACGGCATGCGACTTCAGTTTTCGCACTCATAGGCTCTGGCCCCAGGTGGGATGCTCGCACCATGAACCTCGCCGCAGCCGCATTCGGCTTCGTCCTTACCTTTCTGACCCTGCTCGGGGTGCCGCTGACGGGCCTTCTGGCCGGAGCCGGCGCCGCCCTGACGCTGGCCCTCGCCCAGGGCTCGGTGCTCTGGGCAGCCGCCGCGCTGGCCGCGGGCGTCCTCAGCGAAGGGCTCGCATTTCACTTTGCGGGCACCCGCGGAGGTATCGCCGAAGGTCTCTCGATCGTCGTATTCGGGCGTGTCCTGGGACCGTGGCTGGGGGCGGGCGCGTGGTGGCTCGCGGCCGATCCGGCCGAGGTGCCGGCGGCAGTGCGCGGCAGCGCGATGGCCCGCGCGGCGCGCGTACTGGGCCTTCTGGCGGTCCTGGCCTGTGCGGCGGCAGGGCTGCGCGGCTAGTTGCACCTTGGCTCTCCCTCCACACTTCGACTAAATTCATGGGGTGGAGGTGGCTGCATGCGGCCGGAGCGCCTGGGTCGCCTGGCGGGCGGCCTGGGGGTAGCCGTCAACGTCGTGCTGTCGGTTCTGAAGATCGTGATCGGCATCGTGGCGCAGGCGCAGGTTCTGCTGGCGGATGGCCTGCACAATCTGGCGGACGTCGGCGCAAGCTTGGCCGTGGCCATCGGCGTGCGCGTCGGCCATGTGCCGCCCGATTTCGAGCATCCCTACGGACACCAGAAGGCGGAGTCCGTCGCCGCGAAGATCGTGGGTATCCTGCTGCTCTTGGCCGGCGTCGAAATCTTCTACGAGTCCGCAAAGGCGCTCTACGTCGGGCACCAGCCGGTCCCGGGGCTGATCGCGGCCTACGTGGCAGGCATCTCCCTCGTGCTTAAAGAAGGAATGGTCTGGCTCAGCCAGCGCGCGGCGGATCTCAACCACTCGAAAGCCCTGCGCGCCTCGGTGGTGGACCACCGCATGGATGTCTTCGGCTCGGTTGCGGCGCTGGCCGGCATCCTGCTCGCGAGGACCGTCGCCACCTACTTCGACCCCCTGCTCGCGATGATCGTTTCGCTGCTCGTGATCTACAGCGGCTGGGAACTGGTGAACCAGGCAGTCGCCGACCTGATGGACCGTTTCGACGACCGCGCACTCCTGGACGCCCTGCGTGGCGACGCCGTGGCGCGGCATGAGGTTCGCCGTGTCAACGGCATCCGCGGGCGCTACATGGGCGCGCAGGTGCTGGTGGACATGGAGATCGCCGTGCGCGGCGACCTTACGGTGCGCGCGGGACACGACGTCGCGACCGATGTGAAGGAGGCCATCATGGCGCATCATCCCGAGGTGGTCGCGGTGCACGTGCATGTGAACCCGGAGGACGAGGCCGAGTGACCAGGGAGGGGCTCCTGCGGGTCCGCCTTGCCGATTTGCCGCAGGATCTCCTGCTGCGGCACGTCGCCAATGGGGAAGAGCCTGCGGTAGGGCGCCTGCTGGCAGCGCGGGGTCTCTTGCCCGAGGACCTGCCGCGGCTCGCGGATGAGGCGGCGGCGCCGCCCTGGCAGGATCTGCCCGGGATCACGCAGATCGTCGAGGAAGTGGCGGAGTTTTTGCGCCGCGGCGGACGGCTCGCGATCCACGGCGACTACGACGTCGACGGCATCACCGGCGCGGCGATCGCCGCCCGGGCCGTGGAGTCTCTCGGGCACAGGCCGGAGGTGTTCCTGCCGCATCGGCTGCGGGACGGCTACGGACTCAAGAGCGAGACGGTGCGGCGCCTTCAGGAGGGCGGGATCGGCGGCATCCTGACGATCGACTGCGGCGTGTCGGCGCATGCGGCCGCCCAGGTCGCGGCGGAGCTCGGCGTGCGGCTCTGGATCACCGATCACCACCTGCAAGGCGACGTTCTGCCCGAGGCGCCGATGGCGCATCCGGGCAGCCTCGACAGGGAGCACCCCTTGCGCTGGCTCTCCGGCGCAGGCGTCGCCTTGCAGCTGGCGCGGGCGTGGCTCGGAAGCCGGAGCGAGGAGCTCCTCGATCTTGCCGCGCTTGGCACACTCGCCGATCAGGTGCCCCTCCTCGGTGAGAACCGGCGGATCGCTCGAACGGGCCTGCGTCGCATGGGCGAGCATCCTCGGCCCGGCATTGCCGCCCTCCTGCAGGTCGCCCGCTTCCAGGGGCCGATCGACGAGGAGGCAGCGGCCTTCGTGCTGGCGCCGCGCCTCAACGCGAGTGGCCGGCTGGACCATCCCGATCTCGCCTTGCACCTCCTGCAGGCCGGACTCGGTGAGGCCGGGGAGATCGCGCAGCGCCTCGAGTCGCTGAACCGCCAGCGCCGCACCTTGGAGCAGGAGGTCTCGCGCGAGGCCATGGCGCAGGTTCCACCAGGGGCGTCCTGCGTCGTCGTCCACGGCGAGGGCTGGCATCGTGGCGTCATCGGCATCGTCGCCGCCCGCCTGGTGGACGAGTTCTCGCTGCCGGCCTTCGTCATGAGCGTCGAAGGCGGCGTCGCATACGGGAGTGCCCGCGCGCCCGCCGGGGCGCCGCTGCTCGAGGCCCTGACGGCGGCTCGAGGCTGGCTTGCGGAGTTCGGCGGCCATCCGGGCGCGGCGGGGTTTCATCTCGGTGCGGGTGCGGTCGAGGGACTCAAGGGGGCGCTCGAGACCTACTACCGCAGCCACCCGCCGGTAGCGGAGCCAAGGCTCGTGGACGCGCGCCTGCGGCTGGGCGACGCGTCGCTCGCCGTGGTCGACGGGCTGGAGCGCCTGCGACCGTTCGGGCCGGGACAGCCTCAGCCGCAATGGTTGATCGAGGACGCGGAAGTGCTCGAGGACAGGGCGATCGGTGACGGCCGGCATCGACGCCTGCGCCTGCGCGACCGTTCTGGCGAGAGCGTCGCGCTGCATTGGCGGGCCGGCGAGGTCGGCGTGGATCGCGTGGACCTCGTCGCCGCGCTGGAGGCGGATACGTTCCAGGGCGAGCGCAGGGCGCGCCTGCGCGTCGTGGAGCGGGCGCCGAGCGCCATGGCCGAGCTGCGCCGGCAGGCGGCCCTGCCGCCGCGGATCGTGCCCGGTCCCGGGGCGGCCGAGGTGCTCGACCGGCGCGGCATGGGTCCGGGAGAAGTCGCGGGGCTCTGCCACTACTACACCCTGGATGGGCTGACGGTGGGGCGGTCGGCGGCGGCGTTCGGCGAGGGCTTCTACCCGAGCGCCGACGCCCCCGAGGAGCTTATGGCGCTCTACCGCAGCGGTCGCCTGCGGGGCGTGGTGGGGCCGCATCCGGTCCCGTTCCTGCCGATCCAGACCGTGGTCGCGATGGAGCGGGCGGCGTCCCCCATGGAGCTGCGCGCCGTGGCCTCCGGTCGCCGTCTGGTGCTCGGCTACAGGCCGCTCGACGAGCACAGCCTCGCGCAGGCGGCTGCCGTCTGGGCGCCGACGGACGACGACCTCAGGCAGGCGTACCGGCAGATGCGGCTATGGCCCGCGCAGAAGCTCGCGCTGCCGCCCGAGGGGCCGACGGAGCTTGTCCCGTACCTCGTCTTTCGGGAACTGGGCCTCGTAGCGCCAGACGGCATGACGCCACATCCCGTCAGGCTCGAGGACTCGCGACTGCTGGCGGCATTCCGGCAGCGGGCCCAGGCATTCGCCGAAAGCGCCGGCGTATGGTACGGCCAATTCGAAGAACTTTGCCGGCTGCTTTCGGACGCCGAGGCCTTGGGCGTGGGCTGACACGATTCCCTTGCGGTGGCCAATTCGGCTATTCTGAGAATGCCGTCAGACGCTTGTCCGGGCCGTTCGACTCGGGCCTGCACTTTGTATGTTCGGCCATGCGAGAGATTCGAGCGAAGGGGGCGCGGCCTGCCGGCGCAAGCCGGGGGCCACTGTGCATGCAAGGACGTCCACCGCTGCGTACCGTGCCAGATTTTCCGCGTGCGGGCATCCAGTTCATCGACATCACGCCCTGGCTTGCGGATGGTCCAAGCTACCGGGAGGCGATCGAGGAACTCGCGGGCTTTGCGCGGGAACTCGGCGCCGAAGTGGTCGCTGCCCCCGAGGCGCGCGGATTCCTGGTCGGGGCGCCGATCGCGGCCGAGCTCGGCATCGGCTTCGCTCCCGTGCGCAAGCCGGGTCGTCTGCCCTACCAGTCGATCCGGCAGGACTACGAGCTCGAATACGGCTCGGCGGCACTTGAACTGCACGTGGATGCCATCCGGCCCGGCCAGCGTGTGCTGGTCGTCGACGACCTCCTTGCGACCGGCGGGACGGTCCTGGCAACGATGGAACTGATCCGCAGCGTCGGCGGCGTGCCGGTAGGGCTAGGCTTCCTGGTGGAACTCAGCTTTCTCGGCGGCAGGCAGCAGCTCGGCGAGATGCCTTTGAGGACGCTCGTGCAGATCGACGCGTAGTCTCTTAGAAACCGGCTTCGAAAGGTGGTGCGACCTTGCCCTGGAGCGACGTGGCTTCAAAGCTCGAGTACCTGACGCCGCACGAGCGGGAGGAGGTCGCGCGTGCCCACACCTTCGCTGCGCATTTCCACGAGGGGCAACTGAGACAGTCCGGAGAGCCCTACATCATCCACCCGGAGGCGGTGGCGGAGATCCTGGCGGATCTCGAGATGGACGCCGTGACGCTTCAGGCCGCCTTTCTCCACGACGTGGTCGAGGACACGTCGGCCAGTCTCGAGGAGATCGGCCGCACGTTCGGGCCGGAGGTGGCCCAGCTCGTCGATGGCGTGACCAAGCTCTCGCTGCTCGAGGACCGCTCGCAGCTCGAGCAGGAAGCCGAGAATCTGCGCAAGATGTTCCTCGCGATGGCGCAGGACGTACGCGTCATCCTGATCAAACTCGCGGACCGTCTGCACAACCTGCGCACCCTGAAGCACCTCCAGGCCGCGCGCCAGCGGCGGATCGCCCAGGAGACGCTCGAAATCTACGCGCCCTTGGCGCATCGACTCGGCATTTACCGGCTCAAGTGGGAACTCGAGGACCTCTCGCTCCGCTATCTCGAGCCGGAGGCCTACCAGACCATCGCGGAACTCGTACGCCAGCGACGCGGCGATCGCGAGCGCTACATCGAGCAGGTGGCGCAGGAGATCCTGCGCCAGTTGCTGGAGCATGGCGTGCAGGCCGACATCTCCGGGCGGCCCAAGAGTTTTTACAGCATCTACAACAAGCTGAAGCAGGGCAAGGACTTCAGCGAGATCTACGACCTCGTCGCCCTGCGCGTCATCGTCGAATCGGTCAAGGACTGCTACGGCGTGCTCGGCATCGTCCACACCATGTACACGCCGATCCCCGGCCGTTTCAAGGACTACATCGCCATGCCGAAGCCGAACCTGTACCAGAGCCTGCACACGACGGTGGTCGGGCCAGGCGGGTTGCCGGTGGAGGTGCAGATCCGCACGCAGGAGATGCACCGCACGGCGGAGTTCGGCATCGCGGCGCACTGGGTCTACAAGGAGGGGCGATCCGATCCGAGCTTCGACCAGAAGCTCGGCTGGTTGCGCCAGCTGCTCGAGTGGCAGGGAGATCTGCGCGACGCCCGCGAGTTCCTGGAGACGCTCAAGATCGACCTCTTCGCGGACGAGGTCTTCGTCTTCACGCCGAAGGGCCAGGTGCACAACCTTCCTGCCGGCGCCACGCCCGTCGACTTCGCCTACCGCATCCACACCGACATCGGCCACCACTGCGTCGGAGCGCGCATCAACGGTCGCATCATGCCGCTCGACCACAAGCTCGAAAACGGCGACATCGTCGAGATCCTGACGTCGAAGTCCAGCCAGGGACCGTCGCTCGACTGGCTGCAGTTCGTGCAGACCTCGTCGGCGCGCTCGCGCATCCGCTCCTGGTTCAAGGCCAAGAACCGCGAGGAGAACGCGAAGCTCGGACGCGACATGGTCGAGCGCGAGGCTCGGCGCGTCAACCTCGATCCGGCGGAACTGCTGAAGGCTGAATGGCTCGACGACATGGCGAGGCGCCTGCACTACGGCGGCGTCGACGACCTCTTTGCCGCCGTCGGCTACGGCGGCCTCTCGGCGCCACAGGTGGTGACGCGGCTCAAGGACAGGCTGCCGGAGCCGCCGATCGCAATTCCGGACGAAGACAAGCAGGCGTTCGCCGACTACGGCAAGCCGATGAACGGCGTACGCGTGCGCGGCGCGGACAATCTCCTGGTGCGCTTCTCGCGCTGCTGCACGCCGGTGCCGGGCGACCCGATCATCGGCTACGTGACGCGCGGCAAGGGCGTGACGGTGCACCGGGCCGAATGCCCGAACGCGAAGGCGCTCCTCTCGGAGCAGGACCGCATCGTCGAGGTGACCTGGGACCAGGGCCTGCAGCAGAACTACCCCGTCGAGATCGAGGTGCACGCCCTGGACCGCGCCGGACTTCTGGCGGATGTCGCGCAGGCGGTGGCGGAGACGAGGCTCAACATCCTCTCGGCCCGCGCCCGCGGCTACCGCAACCGCACCGCCCTCGTCCAGGTGGTCATGGAGATCCATCACCTCGGCGAACTGCGCGGCATCATCGAGCGACTGCGCCATCTGCCCGACGTCTATTCGGTCGAGCGGGTCGTCTCGGCCAAGCGGGCCTAGACGGCGTCGGTCCTCATGCGGTGACGCACGACCGTACTGCCCCGCGGAGGAGAACGATGATGGAGGTGCAGCGGCCAAGCGCGCTGCACCTCCAATCTTGAATTGCGAGGGGGACGACCCTTTGGTGGTCCTGATCGGCCGTATCTACGACGAGACACCGCCGGGCGCGTTGCGCGTCCTGGTGGATCGGCTCTGGCCGCGCGGCGTGCGCAAGGAAGGGGCGCCCTGGGATGTCTGGCTGAAGGAGGCCGCGCCGTCCCGCGACCTGCGCAACTGGTACCACGCCAACCCCGAGGAGCAGGGCGAGTTCCGCCGCCGTTACCTCGAGGAGCTGAAGGGCCCCGCCGGCCGTGCCGCGCTGGCGGAGCTGAGGCGCCGCGGCGCCGAGCGTCCCATCGCTCTTCTCACCGCCACCCGCGACCTCACGCACTGCCAGGTGCCGGTGTTGCGGGAAGTCCTCGAGAGGGAGCCCGCAGACTGATCCTTAGCGCGATGCGGCGATGGCCGTACGCCGCTCGCGGGCATCCGAGCGGATCTGGCGGTAGCCCGCCGCCGGATCCGGCTGGTGCGGACAGTAGGGGTCGCTTTCGAGGTAGTCGCCGGTGATGGCGTAGGCGCGGCTGCGGGAACCGCCGCAGACCTCCCGGTACTCGCAGATGCGGCACTTGCCGCGCAGGCGGCTGCGGTCCCGCAGGGCCAGCAGCACCTCGGAGCTTCGATAGATCTCGGAGAGCGGCATCTCTCGCACGTTGCCGAGTACGAGCGGCAGGAAGCCGCTCGGATAGACCTCGCCCTTGTGGCTCACGAAGATGAAGCCGTCGCCGTCGGTGACCGGCCGCGGCGCACGGCCGACGCGACCCCCGCGATCGCCCAGGGGCGCAGGGGCGTCACCGCGGCGCTCGCGCAGCACGCGCCGCCACTGCGGCGCCTCGGTCGTCTTGACGTCGCAGGCCGACGTGCGCGCGAACTCCTCGAGCCACTGGAGTACCCGTTCGGTCTCGTGCGGCCCGAGCGCGTCGTCGGCGCGCCCTCGGCCTACAGGCACCAGGAAGAAGACGCTCCAGAGCACCGCGCCGAGTCCTTCGACGAGGCGGCCGATCTCGGGCAGGGAATCGAGGTTGTAGCGCGAGACGGTCGTGTTGACCTGCAGCGGCAGCTGCAGGCGCTTGAGTTCCTGGACCGCCGCGAGGGTGATCGCGAAGGAACCCTCCTGCCCGCGGAAGAAGTCGTGGGCCTCGGCCGTGGCGCCGTCGATCGAGAACGCCCAGCGGGCAAGACCGGCCTCGGCGCAGGCCCTGATGCGCTCGGGGGTCACGAGTGGCGTGGCGGACGGCGTGATGGAGATGCGCACGCCGCGCTCTCTCGCGGCGTAGCGGATGATCTCCTCGAGATCGGGCCGCTTCATCGGGTCGCCGCCGGTGAGGACGAAGTTCGGCTGCGGCCGCATGGTCGCCACGTCATCGATCAGGCGCCTCGCCTCGTCGGTGCTGAGCTCCTCCGGGTTGCGCATGGGGATCGCCGCGGCGCGACAGTGCTTGCAGGCGAGGTCGCAAGCGCGGGTCGTTTCCCAGATCACAATGAAGGGCGCCTCGCTGTACGGGGAGCTGGGCATGGCTGAGCCTCCTCGGGCCGAACTGGCGCGTCCATCATGCGCCGCTCGGCCCCGGCCGGCCGTGACGGGCATCACCGGGCGCCTGGCCATCCGATCCGACTCGTGCCTTCGCTACGGAACCATGGGTCGAGGTGCGATGTTCAAAGAGGCAAAAGGGCGCACGTTTCTGGAGGGAGAACCGTGAAGCGGTTCATGGGGATCGCGTCCCTGCTGGTGGCCCTGCTGTACACGGCAGGCTGCGGAGCAGAGGTCGCGCGATCCGAGGCCCGTGGGGCGGCCGGGGATGGCAGGCGCATCTCGTTGCGGCCGACGCATCGGGCGGCAACGGCGTGAGCTCCCTGCAACTGGCCACGAGCGGGCCGAGCGACATCTGGTCAGGCATCTGCGTTCCTCTTCCGCAGCCGGGATGGAGGCAAGACGTGGCCGCCCCAACCAGCCGGCCAAGGTAGTGCGCTCCCGCGTTCCAATGTCCAACTGCGCATGAAGTTCAGTTCAGGCCAGGACGGCTGGATCACCGGCCTCAACACGTTCTACGGGGCGCCCAGGATGGAGGTGTACCGCACCGCGGACGGCGGCCAGTCCTGGAGCCTCACGGCGTTCAGCGTGCCGGCCCGGTACGCGACGCAGCTCGGCAAGGGCGTAGCCCTGCCGCCCGTGTTCCAGAACGCTCGCCAGGGCACCCTCAAGATCCGCGGCACGCTGCACGGCCATGTCACGATGCTCGTCTACGGCACGGACGACGGCGGCGCGACCTGGCTGCTCGAGGCCCAGGGCTTGCCGGCCAACGATGGCTGAAGCAGGCTGCGCCGGACCATCGCCAGACCCCTGACGAAGGAGGGGTTGGTGTACAAGGCCGGTGGGCGGCGGGGCGATTCAGCACCCACCGGCCTGAACAGTCGCCGCAGTCGTCCTCAGGAACGGTCATTCCGATGCGCGGCAGCCAGCCCGTGTGGGTCGAGGCCCGGCCGGCAGTCGAAGGCGGATCCTGCGACGCGGCGGCCGGTGGTATGATGCCTGCCAGGGAGATCCACAGTCTCACATGCCAGGGGAGGAATCCGCTTGCGGGCCGTCGCTATGCGCGTCCTGCGTGCCGAGGTGCGTGTCGGCGGCGAGACGGTCGCCGCCATCGGACCTGGTCAGGCCGCGCTCGTCGGCTTCGGCCGGGAGGATGGCTCCACGGACGTCGACTGGATGGTGCGGAAGCTCCGTGCCCTGCGCATCTTTCCCGACGAGACGGGGAGGCTGCGCCACAGCGCCGATGAACTCGGCCTCGGGCACCTCCTGGTGCCGCAGTTCACGCTGTACGGCGATGTCTCCAAGGGCCACCGACCGGACTTCGCTCCGGCGCTGCCTCCAGACGACGCGAAGGCCATGTGGCAGGAGTTTCTCGCTCGCTTCGGCGCGGCCGAGTGCGGCGTGTTCGCTGCGGACATGCGCTTCCTATCCGAGAACGACGGGCCCTTGACCATTCTGATCGACTCCCGATGCGGCCGTTTGCGCTAGCCGCGGTCGGCAGCTTCGACCATCCAGCGTCTTTTGGGAGGCGGTACCCAGGTGGAGATCCGCAATGCGACCTTCGGCCCGTTCTCGACGAACTGCTATCTCGTTTGGCCGGACCCAGCGCACGCGACCCTGATCGACGCCGGCTACCTGCCGGAGGCCATCGCGGCCAAGGCGCGCTCCCTCGGTCTGCACATCGACGCCATCCTGATCACCCATGGGCACGGTGACCACATGCTGGGGGCCGAGGTGCTGCGGCAGATGCTCGGTTGCCCGCTTTACTATCCCGAAAGGGACCTGCCGTACGCGACCGGCGAGTTCCTGGGCGAAACCTATCCGGTGCCTCAGCCGGATCACCTACTGCGCGGGGGCGAAAGGCTCGAGCTTTGCGGCCTCGAGATCGACGTGCTGGCGGTGCCCGGTCACACGCCGGGGCACCTTGCCTTCCGCATCGGCGACGATCTCTTCGCGGGCGACTGCCTCTTCTACGACTCGATCGGCCGCACCGACCTCGAAGGCGGGGACACCGAGACCCTTTACCGTTCCCTGGCCAGCCTTTTGGAACTCCCGGCCGAGACGCGGGTGCATCCAGGCCACGGCCCCGGGACGACGATCGGCCGCGAGCGCGAGGAGAACCCGTTCCTGGCCGGCCTCTGAGTGCGACGCCTTTGCTACTTACGGTCCTGTCCCGAAGGCTTGGCCACGATCGATCGGTACAAATGGACATAGGGACTTGCCTGCCATGGAACGAAATAACATCTCGGTGAACGCCCTCGGAGGTTCGCCGAGTTCTTCCTAGTGGCGGAGGTGCGGCCTTGGCGCAACGTGCAAAGCGGACATGGGACGCTGCTCGGACTGACGCCGGGGACCGCGTTCCGGCCGATCCGGTGCGTCATGCGTCTACCTACGCCTGCATCCTGCGGGCGCCAGGCGATCGCTGCCGACGCCCTGAGCCCACACCTGCACCATCACGCGGTGCGCATCACGCACCTCGACAAGGCATATCTAACGTCTCGGCGGCTCCCCCTCCGCGCGCATTGGACGGCCCGCATGATCTTTGGCGTGCCGTCCTTTCCTACGTCGATCCGTGCAGCGTCGCCTCGGCCGGACCCGGCCGGAGAGGGCGGCGTTCGGGGCACGTGCGTGGGGAGGCGCCAGAAGGGGGTGCGTCGTTGGAATTCAGCTTCTATGGTTCTCCGCCGGACGCTTGCATGCAGGGGTTTTCCGAGAGGCTATCGCAGGCGCTCGTGGGGGCCGGACATGTGCAGGGACCTCAACAACAGGCCAAGCTGATCCTCTCGTTCGTCGATCAGGACAGGCCGCGCCCGTTCAGGCGGCGGGCGCAGGCGACCTATGTCATTGCTCTCCTGCGCCTGCAGGAGAGCCCGGAGGACATCCTGCGCGGCGCCTACGCCTGGATGATCCGCTCGCTCGCCAACCTGATGATCGCGGTGGTCGGCGATGAGCGGAATCCGAAGACCTACTTCATCACGCTCGAGCGCGGCTATTACGAGACCAAGGCGCCGTACGAGTCCGAGCGACACATGCAGGAGCTCGTCGAGCGGCTGACGCCGCTCGCGGCGTCGCACCTGATCGTGGACAACGTCTTCGACCCGGACCTCGAGGAGGACCTCTGGGGCGGGGGGCGCGAGATCGACCAGCTGGACCGTGCGGGCAAGACCCTGGACGGCTGGGGCGTCCTCCCGACGCCGTTCCCGATCGAGGAGATCCTGCCTCCGGACGAGTGGCGGCACGTGCAGCTTCTGTTCCAGCTCGGCGGTCTCTCCTACGGCAACCTGAGCATGCGCCACGACGCACGCCGCTTCTGGATGTCCGCGAGCGGCGTGGACAAGTCGCATTTGCGCGAGGTCGGCAAGGACGTCCAGATGGTCAAGACGTTCGACCCCGACGTCAAGGCGATGCGCCTGTCGCAGCCACCGGGGATCAAGGGGCGCCGGGTGTCGGTGGACGCCATCGAGCACCACATCATCTACCGCGAACATCCCGACGTCGGGGCGATCATTCACGTCCACGCCTGGATGGACGGCGTGCGCTCGACCGAGATCAATTACCCCTGCGGCACGATCGAGCTCGCCCAGGCGGTGGCGGAGGCGGTGCGCGAGGCGGACGACCCCGCCCAGGCGGTCGTCGGGCTCAAGAACCACGGACTGACGATCACCGGCCGCGACCTCGACGACATCATGGAGCGGGTCGACGGCAGGATTGTCTCGCGTGTCCCGATGGCCTGAAGGTTTGTGTCTCCGCTCCTGGGCGGTGCGGTTGGCCGGAAGGAAGTGCGTAAGGTGCCCAAGGCGTTGGCGGCCGTGCTCTGGGATTACGAGGAGCCGCTGCGGATCGAGGAAGTCGAGGTGGATGAGCCGGGGCCTGGCGAGGTGCTGGTGCGGATCGCGGTCGCGGGGATCTGCCATACGGACGAGCACGTGATCACCGGCGACCTGCCGCTGCCGGTGCCCATGGTCCTGGGGCACGAGGGCGCGGGCGTCGTCGCAGCCGTCGGCGAGGGTGTGACAGGCGTCGCGGCGGGCGACCGCGTGGTGCTGTCGTGGCTGCCCGAGTGCAAGGAGTGTGTCCCCTGCCGGCATGGCTGGACCGGGATGTGCGAGACGACGAAGAAGGCCGCGGAGAAGGGGACGCTCTGGCGCGGACGCAGGGGTGTCCACAGGCAGGGCGAGGAGATGCACGTCATGAGCCTCGTCGGCGCGTTCGCGCAGTATGCCTTGGTGCCTGCGGGCGGCGTCGTGCCGGTTCCGGACGACATCCCGCTCGAGCTTGCGGCCCTGATCGGCTGCAGCGCCACCACGGGCTACGGCGCCGTCGCCCATGCGGCCAAGATGCCGGCCGGCGTGCAGGTGGCGGTGATCGGCGTCGGTGGCGTCGGCCAGAGCGTCGTGATGGCGGCTCGCATGCAAGGAGCCGAGCGGATCATCGCCGTCGACCGCTCCCCCGAGCGCCTCGAGGAGGCGAAGCGGCACGGCGCCACGGACGTCGTACAGGCCGGAGCGCAGGATCCCTTGCAGGCCATTCTCGACCTGACGGACGGATACGGCGTCGATCAGGCCTTCGAGGTGGTGGGTACGCCGGACACGATCGCGCAGGCGTTCAACGCCCTGCGGCCAGGGGGCACCGCGGTGGTGGTCGGGGTGAGCCCGCCGCACCTCGACGTCTCGCTCAACGCGTTCACGTTCCCATCGCAGCAGAAGACGCTGACGGGCACGTGGTACGGCGGAGGGGTGCTGAGGGACGACGCGCCGCAGTTGTTCGAGGCCTACCGCCAGGGCACGTTCGACCTCCGCGCCCTGGCAGGCCCGACCTTCAAACTCGAGGAGATCAACGAGGCGTTCGACGCCATGCGCCAAGGCAGGGCCGGGCGGCCTCTCCTGCGCATCTCGGACGACCGCTAAGGACAGGGGGAAACCGCCGCATGGGTGCCTACTTCCAGGACGCGGATGAAGTCTACCGTGTGCTCGGCAGCTTTTTCGAGTCGCTCATCCCGCTGCCGCAGGCCAGCCTGATCCACAAGGTCGGGGGGACGGTGCGGTTCCAGTTCCACGATCCCGACGCGTTCGTGAGCTGGGTACCGGAAGACCCGGCCGAAACGGGCAAGGACTTCCACGTCGTCATAGGACCCGACCAGCCCGAAGCCACGCTGATCTTCGATCAGGCGGCGGACCTCGCGAACCGCTTCTGGCAGGGCCAGCTCGACCTCGCCCAGGCGCTCTCGCGCCAGCAGATCCGGGCCACGGGGCCGCTGTCGCGCGCCATGAAGCTTCTGCCGAGCCTGGATGAGATCTACCCTCTCTACCCTGACCACGTCCGCAGCATCGGCCGAGAGGATCTGGTGCTGCCTTGAGCGTCGAGATCAAGGCCGATCTGCTGGACGGGCGGCTCTCGCTCGGCGGCGAGCGACGTCCCGCCGCAGGCGGCGCCATGTCGCCGGACCTGAGCCCCTCCACGGGCGAACCGTTCGCGGAGGTGGCGGAGAGCGGCGAGCAGGATGTCGACGCCGCGGTGGCGGCAGCGTCCGCGGCGCATGAGACGGGGGTGTGGCGCAGCCTGCCGGTGCTGGAGCGGCAACGCATTCTCGCGGGCATCGCGACGAGGCTGCGCGAGCGCACGATCGAGCTCGCACGCCTCGTGGCGCGCGAGAGCGGCATGCCCCTCTCCGCCGCGCGCTTCATCGAGATACCGATGGCCGCCGACGCCTTCGACTACTTCGCCGCGGCCGGTACGCTGGTGCACGGGCGGACGCTGCCCTTCAGCCTGCAAGGCGCCACCACCCGCTACATGACGTGGACGCAGAAGCAGCCGGTCGGGGTGGCGGCCCTGATCACGCCGTGGAACTTTCCCCTGCTGATGCCGGCGTGGAAGGTGGCGGCGTGTCTGGCCGCGGGGGCGACGGCGATCCTCAAGCCGGCTCCCGAGACCCCGCTCGTGGCTCTGGCGCTCGCCGACGCGGCACGGGACGCCGGACTGCCGGAAGGCACGCTTTCGGTTCTTCCGGGCGGTGACGCGGTCGGGGCGGCGCTCGTCCGCCACCCCAAGGTGGCGAAGATCGCCCTGACGGGCAGCACGGAGACGGGGCGGGTCGTGGCCGCCGAGGCGGCGAGAAGCCTCAAGCGCGTTTCGCTCGAGCTCGGCGGCAAGTCTCCCAACATCGTATTCGCCGACGCGAACCTCGACGATGCCGTCTCAGGCGCGCTCTTCGGCATCTTCTTCAACTCGGGCCAGGTCTGCCAGGCGGGCAGCCGCATCCTCGTGCAGCGTCCGCTCTACGACCGCTTCGTCGAGGCGGTCGTAGAGCGGGCCGGCGACCTCATCGTGGGCGACGCCGAGGACCAGATGACGGACCTTGGCCCCCTGGTGAGCCAGGCGCAGTACGGGCGTGTCGCCGGCTACGTCGGGCAGGCCGTGGACTCGGGCCTTCGCCCCGTCCTCGGCGGAGCGCAGCAACGCGAGGCGGGCGGCTACTTCTTTCAGCCCACCGTGTTCCGGGACGTCGCGGCGGAGTCGGTCATCGCCCAGGAGGAGATCTTTGGCCCGGTGGCCGCCATCATCCCCTTCGACCGTGACGAGGAAGCCCTCGAGATCGCGAACGGCACGATGTATGGCCTCGCGGCGGCGGTCTGGACGCAGGACGTGCGCAGGGCCCTGCGCCTGTCGCAGCAGCTCGACGCCGGCACGATCTGGCTCAACGCCTACCAGGTCCTGACGCCCACCGCGCCCTTTGGCGGCTTCAAGCAGAGCGGCTACGGCCGCGATCTCGGCGTCGAGGGCGTGGAGGCCTTCCTCGAGACGAAGACCGTCATCGCCGATCTCAACGATCAGCCGATGCAGTATTTCTGATCGGCCGCGGCTTGCGGACGCCCAACGGAGCTGAGGCCGAGACCAGCAAGCGAAGGAGGTCTTCCATGATTCGCGCGGTTCTCTTCGACCTCGATGGCACGCTGCTCGACATCGACGTCGACAACTTCATCGAGACGTACACCCGGTCGGTCGCGGAGCGGCTGATGCCGGACGACCAGGAACGCGGGCTCGCGGTGCTGGCCGGTTCCACCTACGCCATGCTGGCACCCGAGGTGAACGAGGATTCGAACCAGGTCTGCCTCCTGCGCAAGCTGAGCGACACCCTGGACCGGTCGCCGGCGGACCTCTGGCGCGCCATCCACCATGCCTCGAAGGAGATCCTGCCGGGGCTGAGGGCGATGGCGAAGCCGATCGCGGGGGCTGCGGACGTCGTGCGGGCCATGCACGAGCGCGGTCTCAAGGTGGTCGTGGCCACGATGCCGATCTACCCGCGCGATGTCATGCTCGAGCGCCTGCGCTGGGCGGGCGTGAAATCGGACTGGATCGACCATGTCGCCTGCCTCGAGGCCAACCGCAGCGCGAAGCCGCATCGCTCCTACTTCCTCGAGATGGCGGACGCGGTGGGTGCCCCGGCGGACGAGTGCCTGATGGTGGGCGACGACGAGGATCAGGACATGCCGGCGCTCTCGGCCGGCATGGCGGTGCACCTCCTCGCACCGCCGCGCGGCAAGCCCGAACCGACGGAGCGCCTGCGCTTCGGCAGCATCACCGATCTGCCGACCATCTGGGCGGACGCTCTCGCCTGAAGCCGCGACCGACGGTGCCGAAGACCCTGGGGCCCCGCCGTCAGAAACCCGGCCAGGCGATCTCCTCGGACCGCAGGCGGTACCAGGGTTCCTGCCGGCCGACGTAGTAGCGGCCGACCCAGTCTCCGGTCTGGGCCATCCAGGAGCGCATCGGAGTCCAGGAGAACGTGAGCCGGTCGGCGACGCTCGAGACCTCGAGCGCGACGCGATAGGGGAGTGGCAGGCGGTAGACGCCTTCGACCGCGAAGGAAGAGCGGTCGAGGGCGTCTCGTGTCGCGTAGCGGACGTCGGCCCGCCTGCCGACAATCTCGGCCATGAGGCCGAGGTACTCCTCGTAGGACCAGAGTTCCGGCTGTGCCGCGTTGTGCACCGCGTACGTCTTTGGTGGCCTGGCCGCGGCCGCCGCGAGGATGCGGGCGACGTCGCCCGAATAGGCGACCTGGCAGGGACCCGCGTGCACGCGGGCTTCCATCGGCAGCCAGATCGCACCGCCGTCGGCGGTGCGCAGCCAGAACCAGGCGAAGCGCCCGTCTTCGGTGTAAGGGCCCATGATCTGCGGTGCCGGCCGGATGATCGTGAGCGGCAGCCCGAGCTCGAGACAGTCCTCGTAGAGGCTGCGCTCCAGAAGTCGCTTGCCCTGCACGTAGCGGCCGTGCGGCGAGTCGTCCTGCCCCCACGTGGCGAGAGAAGCCGGCGGGGCGTCCTGTTCCCTGAGCGGCGCGGACGGCCCGAACTCCCCCGCGTCGAGCGCCGGGTAGACAAAGGCCGTGCTCGTCAGCACATAATGTCCGATGCGACCTTCGAGGGCTCCTAGCACGGACCGTGCGTCCTCGGGGACATAGGCGACATTGTCAATCAGGGCGTCGAACGTGCCCTGCGCGGCCTTTCGCACCGCCGCCGGATCGCGGCGGTCCGCGAGCACGTGGCGCGCCCCGGATGCCTCGATCCTGCGGTTGCCGCGCGACAGCACGACGACGTCGTGCCCCTTGGCGAGGAGATGCGGCACGAGCTGACGCCCGATCAGTCCCGATCCGCCGATCACCAGCATGCGCATGGCTTGCACTCCTTCTTCCCAGAGAGGTTTGTCCACGCGCTGCGGCCGTCCCTGCCTGAGGCCCGATCGGCCAGCGAGGAGGGCCTTTGCGCAGGCTGACCTGCTTGCAGCGAGATGTACAATGAACGGGGTGAAGATCAAGGTGGCAAAGGCACCGGAGACGCTCGACGGCTGGTTCTGCCTGCATAGCCTCTACCGCGTCGACTGGCCCCGCTGGCAGGCGATGGCGCAGGACCGCAAGGAGCTGATGCTGGCTGAGGCGGAAGGCCTGATGGCGAGAGAACAGGCGAAAGAGGCCGATCACCTGGGCTCGAGCGGCCACTACTGGCTCCTCGGTCATAAGGCGGATCTCATGGGCGTGCACTTCCGGCCGACCATCGAGGAACTCGCGGCCATCGAGAATGCCTGGGCGAAGACCGAGCTCGGCAGCTGCCTCATTCCGGCCTATTCCTACTTCTCCGTCGTGGAGCTCTCGACCCATACGTCGGCGCCACGCACCGAGGAGGCGGCTCGCGAGGCGGAGGCGGCCCTGCGCCACCGGCTCGAGCCCGATCTTCCCCAAAGCCGGTACATCTGCTTCTACCCGATGAGCAAGCTGCGCGGCGAGCAGCACAACTGGTACATGCTCGACGCCGCGGCGCGCCGGGACCTGATGCGCAGCCATGGCGTCATCGGCCACAGCTACGCCGATCGGGTGCGGCAGATCATCACGGGCTCCATGGGCCTCGACGACTGGGAGTGGGGCGTCGATCTCTTTTCCGACGATCCTCTGCAGTTCAAGAAGATCATCTATGAGATGCGCTTCGACGAAGTCAGCGCCGTATACGCGCTCTTCGGCTCCTTCTTCGTGGGCATGAGGCTCGCGGCCGGGGACCTTCGCCAGTACCTCGCGGAGGCGTGAGGTAGGGTCAGCGTAGTGAAGGAAATCCGTAGAAGGGAGCGTCACACATGTCCCTCGATTTCGTAGAGCAGGAGATCGACGAGCTGAGGCGCCAGGGTGTCTTCCGCCCCTTGCGCGTCCTGAGTTCGCCCCAGGGGCCTCGTGCCGTGATCGACGGCAAGAGCGTGATCAACATGAGCTCGAACGACTATCTCGGCCTCGCGAACGACCCGCGCCTCAAGCAGGCGGCCATCGCCGCCACCGAGCGCTGGGGCGCCGGAACCGCCGCGGTGCGCACGATCATCGGCACCATGGAGATGCACCTCGAGCTGGAGCGGCGCCTCGCGAAGTTCAAGGGCACCGAGGCCTGCATCGTGTTCCAGAGCGGGTTCACCTGCAACTCCGGCGTGATCCCGGTGCTGGTGGGCGAGGGCGACGTGATCATCTCGGACGCCTTGAACCACGCCTCGATCATCGACGGCTGCCGCCTCACGCGCGCCGAGATCCGCCGCTACGCCCACAAGGACATGGCGGAACTCGAGCAGCAGCTGAAGGACACCCAGAACTACCGCCGCCGGCTTGTGATCACGGACGGCGTCTTCAGCATGGACGGCGACATCGCGCCGCTGCCTGAGATCGCCAGGCTTTGCAAGCAGTACGACGCCATCAGCTACGTCGACGACGCGCACTCTTCCGGTGTCCTGGGCAAGAACGGGCAGGGCAGCGTGCACCACTTCGGCCTGCAGGGGCAGATCGACGTGCAGGTCGGCACGCTCTCGAAGGCAGTCGGCGTCCTGGGCGGCTACGTCGCGACGACGCGCGGCCTTGTGGACCTCCTGATCCACCGTGGACGTCCCTTCCTATTCAGCACGTCGCACCCGCCCGCCGTGACGGCGGCGGCCATCGAAGCCGTCAACATCATGGAGCGCGAGCCCGAGCTGATCGCCCGCCTCTGGGACAACGCCCGCACCTTCAAGGAGGGCCTCAAGGCGCTCGGCTTCGACACGGGCAAGTCGGAGACGCCGATCACGCCGGTGATCATCGGCGAGGAGCGCGCCGCCATGGAGTTCTCGGACCGCCTGTTCGAGAACGGCGTGTTCGCCCAGGGCATCGCCTTCCCGACCGTGCCGCGCGGCCAGGCCCGCGTGCGCACGATCGTCTCCGCCGCCCACTCCAAGGACGATCTGCAAGAGGCCCTGGACGCCTTCGCGAAGGCGGGCCACGCCGTCGGCGTTCTCTAGGAGATGGCGCGCCGAGGCGTCTGGCAGGAAGCTGGCCTCTGGCTGACGATCCTGATCTGGAGCCTCAATTTCCTGGCGGTGAAGATCGGCGTCGGCGACTTGCCGCCGACGGTCTTCACCGCCCTTCGCTTCATCGTGGCCGTTCCCGCGCTCTGGCTTCTGGCGGCGCGGCAGGGTGGCACCAGGATCGCGCCTGGGGATTACTGGCCGCTAGCCCTGAGCGGCGTCGTCGGGATCTCCCTGTACCAATATCTTTTCACAAGTTCGATCGCCTGGACCGACGTGGCCTCCGCGGCTGTCCTGATGACGCTTTCGCCTGCCATCGGTGCGGTCTGGGGCCACCTCGGCGGCGCGGACAGGCTGCGAGCGGGCAACTGGCTCGGCGTTGCGCTGGGCACGGTCGGCGCGACGATCGTCATCCTGGCTGGCCGCGGCCACGCGGGCGCGGTGGCGCCGCATCCCCTGCTCGGGGACCTGGCCGCCTTGGGCGCGGCCCTGCTCTGGGCCGTGTATGGCGTCCTCTCGGCACCGCTTGTGCGACGTCTTCCGCCGTTCACGGTGACGGCCTGGCAATCGCTTTTCGGGCTTGCGCTCCTGATCCCCGCAGCGATCACGGGGCTGCCCGAGACGCATATCGGCTGGCCAGCGCTCACGGTGCTCTATTCGGCCCTGCCCGTCACGGTGTTCGGCTTGACGTTCTGGCAGGGCGCAACGGGGAGACTAGGGCCGAGCCGCGTGCTCGTCTACCTGAATGCGGAGCCTGTGATCGCGGCGGTGGCCGCCGCCTGGCTCCTCGGGGCGCCGCTCACCGTCTGGGTTGGGCTCGGCGGCCTCCTTTCCCTGACAGGCGTCTATCTGGCGCGCGTCGGCAGTCTGCCGCAGGCGGCGCTGACGCCCAGGGCGACGCTTGCGGAGGACGAACAATTGCCCCCATCCGAATGGCCCGATGGCCGTTTGACAGGGCAAGAGGCCATGTGTAAGATGGGTCCGAAAGATGACTGATTGAGTAGGGATTAGACGTCCGAGGGGAGCGACTTGTGACATGGCCCGACCTGAACTGATCATCCAAGGACTTCGTGTCGGCGTCGAGGGACGCGAGATCGTCAAGGGTCTCGACCTCACGGTGCGCGGCGGTGAGGTCCACGCCATCATGGGCCCGAACGGTACCGGCAAGAGCACGATGGCGTCGGCTCTCATGGGACATCCGAGCTACGAGGTGCTGGGCGGCACGGCCACGCTCGACGGCCAGAACATCCTGGGGATGGCCGTGGACGAGCGTGCCAGGGCGGGGCTCTTCCTTGCGATGCAGTACCCCGCGGAGATTTCGGGCGTCTCGAACGCGAACTTCCTGCGCACCGCCCTGAACGCAAGGCGCGCGGAGAACGACCCGGTACCGGTGATGCAGTTCCACCGCGACCTCAAGGCCAAGATGGAGAGCCTGCAGATCGACCAGAGCTTCGCCGAGCGCTATGTCAACGAGGGCTTCTCGGGTGGCGAGAAGAAGCGCAACGAGATCCTGCAGATGGCGGTGCTGCGTCCGCGCATCGCGGTGCTCGACGAGATCGACTCCGGCCTCGACATCGACGCCGTGAAGCTCGTCGCGAGCGGCGTCTCGCAGATGCTCTCGGAGGACCTCGGCGTCCTGATCATCACCCACTACCAGCGCATCCTGAACTACATCAACCCAACCAACGTGCACGTCATGATGCAGGGACGCATCGTCCGCTCAGGCGGTCCTGAGCTCGCCATGGAGCTCGAGGCGCGCGGTTACGAGTGGCTGCGCCAGGAACTCGGCATTGACGAGCCGATCACCGAGGAGGCCTGACATGGCGGGCACGCTCGTGGAACTCACCCCTGAGCAGATCGCGGCCTTCGCGGCCGACGAGCCCTCCTGGCTCCTGGAGCGGCGCCTCGGGGCGCTCGGGCGCGTGTCGGAACTGCCGCTCCGGCAGTCCAAGCAGACCCCTTTCGAGACGGCACCCTTCATGGCGCTTGATCTCGCGCAGGCACCAAGCGTCACTGCAGGTGCCGTGCCGGCCGGCGTCGAGCTGGTGGACCTCAGGACGGCGATCCAAGAAGGTCGCCTAGAAGTGCAGCAGCATCTTGGCCGCCTGTTCACGGAGGGTGAGGACCGGCTGCACGCGCTGCACCTCGCGACCTTCGCGGGTGGTGCCTTCTGTCGGGTCGAGAGG
Source organism: Bacillota bacterium (assembly GCA_021799275.1). Taxonomy (GTDB): domain Bacteria; phylum Bacillota; class Sulfobacillia; order JAJZYS01; family JAJYTV01; genus JAJZQO01. The sequence continues at coordinate 41,080 of JAJZAT010000014.1, read as the reverse complement.
GGCGTCGAACTCCAGGAACCCCTGCAGCTGACGGTGGAACTCGAGAGCGGTGCGCTCTATGCGCCGCATCTGCTCGTGGTGCTCGAGGAAGGGGCCCGGGCCGACCTGATCGTCGAGCTGCGGGGCGAGGCCGGCACCGAGGCGGCCGTCCGCGGCGCGGTAGAGATCGTGCTGGGCGACAACGCCGCTCTCAACTACACCGAATTCCAGCGCGTCCCGGGCCGCACGCAGACCTACTGGCCGCGGCGCGCCGAACTCGGCCGCGACGCGAAGCTCCACTGGATCCTCGCCGATGTCGGCGCAAGGCTCGCCGTTGCGGACACGCGCACCTACCTGCGCGGCAACGGGGCGGAGGCCAGGGTCCTGGCGAGCTTCTTCGGTGGACGTCGCCAGCACTTCGACTTCAACCACGTGATGGTCCACGAGGGCCAGCACACGACGAGCGACATCGAGGCGCGCGGCGTGCTGCAAGGCAGGGCGAGGGCGGTCTACAACGCGAATAGCCTGATCCGCAAGCAGGCCAAGGGCGCGAGCGGCTGGCAGCACGAGCACACCCTGATGCTGTCCGAGGAGGCGCGCGCCGACCTCATCCCGGAACTCGAGATCTCGGAGTGGGAAGTGAGCGCCGGGCACGCCGCGTCCGCCGGACCCGTGGACCCGATCCAGGTCCACTACATGGAGTCCCGCGGCATCTCGCCGGTGGAGTCGAGGCGCCTCATCGTCGCCGGCTTCCTCGCGTCGCTCCTGCAGGACATCCCGCTCGCGTCGGTCCGCGAGCGCATTGCCGACATCTTCCAGGAGAAGGTAGAGCTATGAACCTCGCCGCATTGCGTTCGGAATTCCCCCTGCTGGGGCGCACCGAAAACGGCAAGCGCCTCTGCTACGTAGATTCCGCGGCCACCGCGCAGAAGCCGCAGGTGGTTCTGGACGCCGTGCGGCGCTACTACGTCGAGGACAACGCGAACGTCTACCGCGGGGTCTACGCCCTGGCGGCGCGCGCCACGCAGGACTACGAGGACGCGCGCGCCGACGTGGCCGCCCTCGTGAACGCGGAACCCGAAGAGATCATCTTCACGCGCGGCACGACGGAGTCCTTGAACCTGCTCGCGCGCAGCTACGGCGAACTGGTGCTCGGGCCGGGCACGAACGTCGTCACAAGCCCCGCCGAGCACCATTCGAACCTCCTGCCGTGGCAGCAGGTCGCGCTCGGTCGTGGCGCCGAACTCCGCTTCGTGGAGCTGGGAGAGGACGGCCAGGTGACACCGGAGGCCGTGGCCGCCGTGGTCGATCAGGGCACGCGCGTCATCGCCGTCGCGCACGTCTCGAATGTGCTCGGCACCGTGACGGACGTCGCGCGCATCGCCGAGATCGCCCACGCGGCGGGTGCGGTGCTGGTCGTGGACGGCGCGCAGTCCGTGCCGCACATGCCCATCGACGTCAAGGCACTCGGCGTCGACTTCCTCGCCTTCTCCGGCCACAAGATGTGCGGCCCGACCGGCATCGGCGCACTCTACGGCCGAAAGGAACTTCTCGGGCGGATGCCTCCCGTCTATTTCGGCGGTGAGATGATCGAGGAGGTCACGCTCACCGGCGCGACCTTCAAGGAGGCGCCGTACAGGTTCGAAGGTGGCACGCCGAACGTCGCCGGCGCCGTCGGCATGGGCGCCGCTGCCCGCTTCCTCATGAGCATCGGCCTCGAGGAGATCCACCGCCGCGACGTCGAACTCGCCAACATGGCGGCCGACGGCCTGCGACGCATCGAGGGCGTGCGGGTCTACGGGCCGACGGGACACCGCGAGAGCGGCGTCGTCACCTTCAACATCGATGGCGTGCACGCGCACGACGTCGCCACGGCCCTCGACGCGGACGGCGTCTGCGTGCGGGCCGGCCACCACTGCTGCCAGCCCCTGATGCGCCGGCTCGGCGCCACGTCGACGGCCCGCGCATCGTTCTACCTCTACAACGACGCCGACGACGTGCAGCAGCTTCTCGCCGCCGTCGCGGCCGCAAAGGAGTTCTTCCGCCGTGTCGCTGGATGACGTCTACCGCCAGGTGGTCATGGACCACTACCAGAACCCGCGTCATCATGGGCATCTCGCGCATCCCACCCTGTCGGTCGGCCTGCACAACCCGAGCTGCGGCGACGAACTGCATCTCGACGTGCTGGTCGACGAGGACGGCGTCGTGCGGGACGCCGCGTTCGAAGGGCAGGGCTGCTCGATCAGCATGGCGGCGGCCTCCATGTTCGTCGACCGCGTGCGCGGCAAGAAGATCGCGGAAGCGCGCCGCATCGCGGAGACCTTCAAGGATCTTTTGAGGCGCAGAGAGGCCGACAGGAGCGTCCTTGGCGACCTCGAGGCCCTGGAGGGCGTCTCGCAGTTCCCGGCGCGCGTCAAGTGCGCAACGCTTATCATGAACGCCTTTGAACAGGCGATCGACCGGATTCAGGCTGAAGGGGGAGATCCGAAGTGAGTGAGCGGCCAGACATCACTGGCGTCGAGGAATACCAGTACGGGTTCCACGAGCGCGACATTTCGGTGTTCCGCACCGAGAAGGGTCTCACGCGCAAGGTCGTCGAGGCGATCTCGGAGATGAAGGGCGAGCCGGACTGGATGCGTGACTTCCGCCTGCGGAGTCTCGAACTCTTCCAGCAGAAGTCGATGCCGAAGTGGGGCGGGGACCTCTCCGGGCTCAACTTCGACGACATCACCTACTACGTGCGGCCGATGGACGAGAAGGGCCGGACGTGGGAGGACGTGCCGCAAGAGATCAAGGACACGTTCGAGAAGCTGGGCATCCCCGAGGCGGAGCGCAAGTTCCTCGCCGGCGTGTCGGCCCAGTACGACTCGGAGGTCGTCTACCACAACATCCGCCAGGACCTCGAGGAGATGGGCATCATCTTCCTCGACACGGATTCCGCCCTGCGCGAGTACCCGGACCTCTTCAAGGAGTATTTCGGCACCATCGTGCCGCCCGAAGACAACAAGTTCGCGGCCCTCAACTCGGCCGTCTGGTCCGGCGGCAGTTTCATCTACGTGCCGAAGGGCGTCGAGGCGAAGGTGCCGCTGCAGGCCTACTTCCGCATCAACGCCTCGCAGATGGGACAGTTCGAGCGCACCTTGATCATCGTCGACGAGGACGCGATGGTGCACTACGTCGAGGGCTGCACGGCGCCGATCTACACGGAGTCCAGCCTGCACTCGGCGGTGGTCGAGATCGTCGTCAAGAAGGGCGGCCGCTGCCGCTACACGACGATCCAGAACTGGGCCCCGAACGTCTACAACCTTGTGACGAAGCGCGCCGTGGCCCACGAGCACGCCACGATGGAATGGATCGACGGCAACATCGGCTCGCAGCTGACCATGAAGTACCCGTCGGTCTACATGGTCGGGGAAGGGGCCCACGCCCACGTCCTCTCGATCGCGGTCGCCGGCAAGGGCCAGCACCAGGACGCCGGCGCGAAGGCGGTCCACCTTGCGCCGAACACCACCTCGACCATCATCTCAAAGTCGATCTCCCGCGGCGGCGGCAAGACCACCTACCGTGGTCTCGTCCACTTCGGCAAGGAGGTCAAGGGGTCGAAGGCCAAGGTGAACTGCGACACCCTGATCTTCGACGAGGGTTCGCAGGCTGACACCGTGCCGACCAACGAGGTACTCGACAACCGCGTCACGATGGAGCACGAGGCCACCGTCTCCCGTGTCTCCGAGGAGCAGCTCTTCTATCTGCGCAGCCGCGGGCTGACGGAGGAGGAGGCCACGCGCATGATCGTGATGGGCTTTATCGAGCCGTTCACCAAGGAACTGCCGATGGAGTACGCGGTGGAGATGAACCGCCTGATCAAGCTCGAGATGGTGGGATCGGTCGGCTAAGGCAGGAGGCCTACGATGGAGTTCAAGGCGGTAGCGCGTGACGAGGAGGTCCAGGAGGGGCACGCCCTGCGCCGCAGCGTCGGCGGGGTACCGGTGGCGCTCTTCCGCGTGGCGGGGCAGATCTACTGTCTCGACGACACCTGCACCCACGCCTACGCGTCGCTTTCGGAAGGCAAGGTGGACGGACGCATTGTCACCTGTCCACTGCATGGCGGCCAATTCGACATCCCTACCGGCAGGCCGGTCCACCTGCCAGTGGTGGAAGCGGCGGACACGCATCCCGTGCGGGTCGAGGACGGCCAGGTCCTGGTCGGCTACGAACCCGACGAGGACGACGACTACGAGTAGGGAACGAGGGGGGAGCGCCATGCGACTGAGTACGCGCAGCGAATACGGGCTGCGGGCTCTGGTGTCGCTCGTGCACCGGCAAGGAGACCAACCGGTGCCGCTGCGGGTGATCGCGGAGGACGAAGGGATTTCCGAGCAGTATCTGGAGCAGATCTTTGTGGAACTGCGACGTGCCGGCTTCGTCCTGAGCGTACGCGGAGCGAAGGGCGGCTATCGCTTGGCGCGGCCGTCGGAGGACATCCGGGTCGGGGACGTGATCCGGCTGCTCGAGGGTTCGCTCGCGCCCTACGACTGCCTCGACGGCGAGGGCCCCGGCTGTGGCAAGCAGGACCGCTGCTACACGCGCAGGGTGTGGCAGAAGCTGCAAGACTCGATCGAGGACACCCTTGGCCAGATGTCGCTCGCGGAGGCGGCGTCGGAGCCCGCTTGACTTTGCGATGGACGTGCAGGCCGGGGCCAGAGGCCCCGGCCTGCATGCGTTGTGGCCGCGTGCAAGTGCGCATACTTCTCGACGCGTACATCGGCAGGAGGGAACTTCATGGACGACTACCGCGATGTGCTGCCCGAGGATTGGGAGGGGCGCTATCAGGCGTTTCTGGCCCAGCCTGAGGTGCAGAGGGCCATCGCGACCGAAGACTCGGATCTCTTTTTCAAAACCTATCCGCGGGTGGTGAACGGTCCACCGCCATTCGTGACACCGCCGCCGGTGCCGTCCGAGAGCCGCGTTGGCATCGTAAGCACCGCCGGCCTCTACCTGCCCGCCCAGGCGCCGTTCCGCTGGCAGGGACTCTTCGGCGACACGGGCGTGCGCACCCTGCCACTTCGGCCGCTCGAAGGGTACTCGATCGCGCATGGCCACTACGACGAGGGGCCGGTGCGCCAAGATCAGAATGTGCTTTGGCCGGCCGAACGCCTCGCCGAGCTCGTGCGGCTCGGGGAGATCGGGTCCCTTGCAGCCAGCGGCTACGTGATCGACGGCTACTGCACCGACGCGATCGGGCTCGTGCGCGAGGCCGGCGAGGCGATCTACTGCGGCATGCGCGAGGAGGGCGTCGATATCGCCCTGATCGTACCCGTCTGACCGCTTTGCCATCAGTCCGGCGGACTGATCGCAAGGCTGCTCGAAGCTCGCGGCATCGCCACGGTGATGCTGGGCAACATGCCGAGGCGCATGGAACTGATCCGGCCGCCGCGGGCCCTCAGGGTGCGCCCCCAGAACGGCCAGATGATCGGCCTCGTGCACCAACCCGACGAACAGGTCTTCGTGTTGCGCCAGGCCCTCGGGATGCTGGACGACGCTGCCGGGGACGAAGGATGGGTGCTGCGCTCCTGTCCCGCCCGATCCTGAATACAAGGCCACGCCGTGCTCGGCGTGGCCTTGGTCTTGACGCGTTCACTCCTGCGGCCTACCGGGCCCTGGGCTGAAATCCTCCGGGCGGCCCCGTCTTGCCCTAAGGCAGGCGGATGCGGACCCGGGTCAGGCCAGGGCGACGCTGAATGCCTTGGCGACATCCGCAGGACGGGTGCCGGACACGTCATGGTGGGTGACGAGGCGAATCCGCGTCGGACCGGACGTGCCGCAGAGCACGCCTTCGCGGGCAAGGGCGTCGACGACAGGTCCGGCGGGGCGGTCGAGGTCCACCTGCACCATGTTGGTCTCGACCTTCGTCAGATCGCACGTGACATGTGGCACGTCCTGCAGGACCGCCGCGATATCCTTCGCGAGTTGGTGGTCCTCACGCAGCCGTCCCACCATCTTCTCAATGGAAATCAGGCCGGCCGCCGCCAGAATGCCCGCCTGCCGCATGCCGCCGCCCAGGACCTTGCGGTTCTTGCGCGCCTCCGCGATGAAGTCGCGCGTACCGGCCAGCACGGAGCCCACCGGCGCGCAGAGCCCCTTCGAGAGGCAGCACATCACGCTGTCGGCCCCCACCGCCGCCTCGGCCATCGTGATTCCCTGGGCCACCGAGGCGTTCGCGAGGCGTGCGCCGTCCAGGTGCACCTTGAGCCCAAGGCTATGCGCCAGATCGGTGACGGCCCTGAACTCCGCGAGCGGGTGCACTTTTCCGCCCGCGCGGTTGTGCGTGTTTTCGAGGCACAGCAGGCGCGGCGTCGGGTAGTGGATGTTCTCCTCCCGCACGGCGCTGCGGACCAGATCCGGCGTCAGGATGCCGTCCGGCGTGAGGATGGTGCGGGGCTGCGCTCCGGCGAGGCGGGCGATGCCCCCGACCTCGTACCAGTAGATGTGGGCCTCGGCTTCCACCAGGACCTCGTCGCCTGGCCGGCAGTGGGTCATGACAGCCACCTGGTTGCCCATGGTGCCGCTCGGGACGAAGAGCGCCGCCTCCTTGCCGAGCCACTCGGCCGCCACGGTCTCGAGCCGGTTGACCGTCGGGTCGTTGCCCCAGACGTCGTCGCCGACCTCGGCCGAAGCCATGGCGGCGCGCATTTCGTCGGTCGGTTTGGTCACGGTGTCGCTGCGCAAGTCTATCAAAGGAGATCCCTCCGCCTAAGGAGTTCGCCCAGGGAAAGCGAAGAACCTCCGCTTGCGCGGAGGTTCCGAAGACCCCACCATGCCGTTCCCGCTCGCGTTTTGAACCTGCCTCAGGCAGGTGGGTGCCGGCCTCGGGACATCGAGGTTCCCCGCAATGGGGGCGTGCCATTCCCGCCTCGAGAATCCTGGCTCCCGCAGTTTTGGTGTTGGCTCAAAACTGCTTATAAGGGGTCGCACATGGTCGGGTGCTGCGTTGGTCAGTATAGCACCGCCCTCGGGCCGTTCAAAGCGCCGTTGGCACCTTGACGGGCCGTGCGGCCGCGTTCCCGCGAGCAAAGAGGCGCATAGCATCGGCCCGCACACGCAAAACTAGATGCCGGAGGTGTCGGCATGCGCTTTATGGGCACCGTCGTCCGATTTATCGTCGCGGCGATCGTCCTGATGCTGGTCGGCTACATCGTGCCGGGGTTCAGCCACCTGACGTTCGGAGAGGCGCTCGTGGCCGCGCTTGTGATCGCGGCGGTGAGCTACCTGATCGAGCTGATGCTGGGTCGGCGCAACTCGACGTACGGCCGGGGCATCGTCGGCTTCCTGGTATCGGCGGTCGTGATCTGGCTTGTGCAGTTCGTCGTGCCAGGCATGCACGTCTCGGCGATCGGCGCCCTGCTCGCTGCGTTCGTCATCGGCGTCGTCGATCTCCTGATTCCCACGGCGATCCGCTAGGCTTTCTCGTCCACCGGCCGAAGGTCCAGGTGCAGCTCCTCGAGCTGATGGCTGGACACTTCGGCCGGTGCGCCTGTCAGAAGGTCCGTGCCTTTCGCGGTCTTCGGGAACGCGATGACATCGCGGATGCTCGAGGCGCCCGCGAGCAGCATGCAGAGGCGGTCGAAGCCGAACGCCACACCCCCGTGGGGTGGCGCGCCGAACCGGAAGGCGTCGAGCAGAAAGCCGAACTTGCCCTGCGCCTCCTCCTCGCTCAGTCCGAGCAGGGAGAAGACCCGCTCCTGGAGTTCCCGCTCGTGGATACGGATCGACCCGCCGGCCACCTCGACGCCGTCGAGCACGAGGTCGTAGGCCTGTGCCCGCACCGCGAGCGGCTCCGACTCCAGGCGTTCGAGGTCGGCAGGGCTGGGGTGCGTGAAGGGATGGTGGCGCGAGACCGCCCGGCCTTCCTCCTCGCTCCACTCCATCAGCGGGAAGTCCGTGACCCAGAGCAGCCGGTGCTCTCCCGAGCGCCAGCCGAACATGTCGGCGAGCGTCAGCCGCAGTTGGCCGAGCGCCAGGCTGACCTTCTCGTCGTCGCCCGCGAGAACGAGGGCGGCATCGCCGTCCTGGAGCCCGAGTTCCTCCCGCAGGCTCGGCCATCTGGCCGCGTCGATTCCCTTGGCGAGGCTGCCCTTGAGCTCCTCGCCCTGCAGGGCGAGGTACGGCACGCTCTTGAAGCCGAAGCGCTCGATTTGCCGGCCGAGTTCGTCCCATTGCTTGCGGCTGAGGCTCGCGGCGCCAGGCGCCCTGAGGCCTCGGAGCACGCCGCCCGCCTCAACCGCGCCGACGAGGAACGGCACCGTGAAGACCTCTTTGAAGGCGAGGAGATCCTGGATCTCGCAGGCGATCCTGAGGTCCGGTTTGTCCGAACCGAAGCGCGCCATCGCTTCGTGATAGGTGAGGCGCGGCAAGGGCAGTTCGACCTGCCAGCCGGCCTCCCCGGCGATGGCCCGCATCAGGCCTTCGGCCAAATGCAGGACCTCCTCCTGCTCGACGAAGGACATCTCGATATCGATCTGGGTGAACTCCGGCTGGCGGTCGGCGCGCAGGTCCTCGTCGCGGAAGCAGCGCACGACCTGGAAATAGCGCTCGAAACCGGCCACCATCAGGAGTTGCTTGAAGAGCTGCGGCGACTGCGGCAGGGCGTAGAAGGCGCCGGGCTGCAGGCGGCTCGGCACGAGGAAGTCCCGCGCGCCTTCGGGCGTCGAACGGGTCAGCATCGGCGTCTCGAGTTCGTAGAAACCCGCCTCGTCCAGGTAGCGCCGCGTTGCCTGCAGCAGGCGGTGACGCAGCGCGAGGTTCTCCTGCATCTCCTGGCGGCGCAGGTCGAGCACCCTGTAGCGCAGCCGCAGGGCCTCATCCGGCGACTCCTGCGCCGAGGGCAGCAGCGGCGGGACGTCCGCCTGCGCCAGGACGTCGATCGTAGCGCGCTCGATCTCGATCTCACCGGTAGGAAGCTTGGGGTTCACGGCGCCGCTCTGACGCCTGCGCACCGTGCCTTCGACGGCGATGACCCATTCGGAGTGCAACGCCTGCGCGGTCGCGTACGCAGGGTCCTGGGGCGAGACGACGACCTGCACGATGCCCGAGCGGTCGCGCAGGTCGAAGAAGAGCACGCCGCCATGGTCGCGCACGCGATGGACCCAACCGGCAAGTTGCACACGCCGATCCACGTCGGCGGCCTGAAGTGTTCCCGCACCGACTCTTTGCATGCCTAAGGGAACTCCTTTCCGCGTTCAGGCAGTCTGGTTCTCGAAGGCTGCCGCGAGTTGTTCGATCGGGACCTCCGCCTGTGCGGAGGTCTTCATATTTCGCACCATCACGACGCCGCGCGCGAGCTCCTGGGGGCCGAGGATGACCACAAAGGGCGCGAGCAGCTTCTGCGCGCGGCGCAGCTGCGCCTTGAGGCTGCGTCCGAGAGCCTCCATCTCGACCCGCTGCCCGGCCTCGCGCAGCATGCGCGCGAGGCGCATCGCCTCGGGGCCCAGATCTTCTCCGAGGTAGGCGACATAGACGTCGACGGGCGACTCGCCGGGTGGCAGGAGCCCTTCTCCCGCCAGCGTCAGGATGAGCCGCTCGAGGCCGAGGCCAAACCCGACCGCCGGTTGGGGCTTGCCGCCAAGGGACTCCATCAGTCCGTCGTAGCGCCCGCCGCCGCAGACCGTCGACTGGGCGCCCAGCTTTTCGTAGCCGATCTCGAACACGGTGCGGCTGTAGTAGTCCAGACCGCGCACGAGTGAACCGTCGCACTCGTACGTGATGCCAAGCGCCTCGAGCGCCGACTCCACACCCGCAAGGTGCGTCTCGCAGGCTTCACAGAGATGGTCGAGCGGCTTCGGCCCCCCGGCCACCACGGCTTGGCAGCCCGGAACTTTGCAGTCCAGGACGCGCAGGGGGTTGCGTTCGAGCCTGCGCTGGCAGTCGCCGCAGAGTTCCCCGCGATGGCCGCTCAGGTAGGTGACGAGGGCCTCGCGGTAGCGCGGGCGGCAGTCGGTGCAGCCGATCGAGTTCAGGCGCACGACGAGACTCTTCAAACCAAGCTCCGTGAGCAGGCTCTCGGCCAGGGCGATCACCTCGGCGTCCGCGAGGGGACCAAGAACGCCCCACACCTCGACGCCGAACTGCGTGTGCTGGCGCAGACGCCCGGATTGCGGACGCTCGTAGCGGAAGTGGGACTGGATGTAGTAGAGCCGGACGGGCGGCTCCGCGAGCAAGGAGGTCTGCTGCAGGGCGCGAGCCACCGCCGCGGTGCTTTCCGGCCGCAGGACGAGTCTGCGCCCGCCGCGGTCCTCGAATTCGTACATTTCTTTCTCGACGATGTCCGTCGCGTCGCCCACGCCGCGCTGGAAGACCTCGACGTGCTCGAAGACCGGCGTGCGGATCTCGCGGTAGCCGTACGACTGCGCGACCCTATGGGCGGCGGCCTCGACGCGGTGCCAGATCGGCGTCTCGGCGGGAAGGATGTCCTGGGTGCCGCGAGGGCGCTGGAGATCCACGGTGGGCCACCTGTCCTTTACCAAAGTTCATTCCATTGTAGGTGCCCTGTTCGAGGCCTGTCAAAGACAAGCTGGCGGCCACCCAAGACCACCTCACCCGCCGACGGAAACCCTGGTGGCAGAACGGTCAGCGGGGCGCCTTGTGGCGCCCCGCTGAAGCTGCTCGGAACCTTCGCGCTCTTTACCTCGCTATCTTGGTCGGCTGCCCGGAGGCGGCCGCGCCCTTCGCGATCCGCAACAGAACGTGCTGCCCGGCGGACAGCCCGTCGATGGCTGTGCCGGCGAGCGACTGCGTGACCGGCAGGGTCAGACTCGGGTCGTCGCCGAGTCCGGCGCTCGACCAGGCGGAGGCCGAGATCGGCTGGACGGTGAGGCTCCCGTTCAGATCGGACGTCACGATGGCGGGCACCACCGAAACGCCCTGGCCGGACGACGTGTCAGCGCCTAAGAGGCCCCGGTCCAGGACCTTCGGCGCCGTCACCTCGGCGCCGGCCATCAAATCCGCGCTCGCCGATGGCGGGACCGTGCCATCCGACGTGATCACCAGGGTCGCCGTACGCAAGGGGAGGGCAGCGTGCATTTGGGTAGTTCCCAGCAACAGCAGGGATGCGATCAAGCCGGTCCGCGTGTAGAGCGTGCCACCTGCGGAGAGCAGAGCGGTGATAGCCGTGGTGGCGAGGAGCTTCACCAGCATTCGTCCACCTCCGCCAGAGAGTTTCGCCGCCGCGCGGGGATTTTCCGGGGGTCTGGTCGGGAGGCGAGGGGACGGGGCAGGCCGCGAAGGAGAAACGTCGCGGGTGGCGCAGACTTGGTTTCGGTGGCCCCCATCACCACCCGGACATGTGGCGCGAGGTAGGCTCGGCACCGGAAGGCTCGCGCTGGCGGGCAAACAGCTGAACGGAGGAATGGTCATGGAACGTCCCCAAGACAAGGTCCGCTTCGACCCGGCAAGTCCGGTGCGCGTCCCGATCGCCCGGCAGGGCAGGCTGCAACTGGTCTTGTTCTGCCTTGACGCGGGCCAGGAGATCCCCCAGCACACGGCGGCCGCAACGGTGGTGATGCAGGCCTTCTCTGGCGAGGGCGTGCTCGTCTCTGGAGACGAGGCGGTCGAGGCGAAGGCGGGAGATCTGGTCCTGGTACCGCCGGAAGTGCCGCACGCGATGAAGGCCCCGAAGGGACGTTTCACGGTGCTCGCCACCATCGTGTCTGCCGCCGACTGAGAACGGCCCTGGTCTCCTTGGGCCAGGTGCTCTACCATGCTAGTGCGCCAGCGTGGACACCCTTGCGGGTCGCGGGTATAACGGGGGCAGAAGGCGGCCAGAGGCCGCTTTTGAACCAGGAGGCGATCGATTGCTCGAGATCGACGGGCATCATCTTACGCTGGAGGATGTCAGGTCGGTGGCGTATGGCGTCGAGGCGCCGAGGCTCACCGCGAAAGCCGCACGCCAGCTCAAGGACAGCCGCGACATGGTCGAGGAGGCCATGCGCGAGGGCAGGGCCGTCTACGGCGTGACGACCGGGTTCGGCGACCTCGCCAGGGTGCCGATCCCGCCGGAGGACCGGGAGATCCTGCAGGAGAACCTGCTCAAGAACCACGCGGCGGGCGTCGGACCCGAACTTCCGCCGGAGATCGTGCGGGCCATGCTCCTGCTGCGCGCCAACGCCTTGGCGAAGGGGTACTCGGGCGTCCGCATCGACCTTGTGGAGCGCCTGCTCACTTGGATTCGCGAGGACTGCCTGCCGGTGGTGCCTAGCCAGGGCTCCGTCGGGGCGAGTGGAGACCTTGCGCCCTTGGCGCACCTCGCGCTGCCGCTTCTGGGGCTCAGTGAGATGCGCCTGCGCGGCGAGCGGCTGCCGGCCAAGGAGGCCCAGGCCAGGATCGGCCTTCAGCCGATGCGGCTCCAGGCCAAGGAGGGCCTCGCCCTCACGAACGGCACGCAGTTGATGGCCTCGATCGGCACCCTCGGATTGCTCGAGGCCGAGCTGATGGCCGACACCGCGGACGTCGTCGCCAGCCTGACCGTGCAGGCCCTGCACGGCATCCCCGACGCGTACGACGAGTCGATCGTGCGGGCGCGCCCGCATCCCGGGGCGATCCTTTCCGCGCGCAATCTCAGGACCTGGCTCGCGGGCTCCAAGCTGACGACCTCACCCGGACAGCTCCGGATGCAGGATCCCTACAGCCTGCGCTGCATACCGCAGGCGCATGGGGCGAGCCGGCAGGCCTTCGCGCACGTCCGCTCGGTGCTGGAGATCGAGGTCAACAGCGCGACCGACAACCCCCTCGTCTTCCCCGACGAGCAGCAGGTCCGCTCCGGCGGCAACTTCCACGGCGAGCCGCTCGCGGTGGCTCTCGACTACCTAGCGATCGCCGTGGCCGAACTCGCGTCCATCTCCGAGCGCCGCACGGAACGCATGGTCAACCCGCACCTGAGCGGGCTGCCGCCGTTCCTCAGCGACCATGGCGGCATCTCCTCCGGACTCATGATCGCGCAGTACACGTCCGCCGCGCTGGTGTCCCACAACAAGGTGCTCTGCCATCCCGCCTCCGTCGACTCGATCCCCACCTCAGGCAACCAGGAGGACTTCGTGTCGATGGGCTCGGTGGGCGCTTTGAAACTGCGCGAGGTGCTGCGCCAGAGCTGGCAGGTGCTTGGCATCGAACTCGTGGCCGCCTGCCAGGCGCTGGACCTCGCGGGTCCCAGGGACCTCTCGCCCGCGGGCAAGCGCGCCTACGATCTCGTGCGCGGGCGCATCGCGTACTACGACGACACCGTGCTGTCCCTGGATCTCGGGGCCGGCGAGGAACTTTGCCGCTCGGGCGCTCTGCTCGCAGCGGCGCAGGAGGGTTAAGTCTTGAAGCGATTCGAGATCGTACCGAACTTCAGCGAAGGTCGCCGGGCCGAGGTGCTGGAGGCGCTCTACCGCAGCTACTCGGACGCCAGGGGCGTCGTCCTGCTCGATCATGAGGCGGACCCCGACCACAATCGCTGCGTGCTGACGGCTGTCGGCTCGGCCGAGGACCTCATCGACGCGACCATCGCCGCCTGCCGGGTGGCGATGCGCGAGATCGACCTCAACCACCACCAGGGCGAGCACCCCCGCATCGGCGCCATGGATGTGCTGCCCTTCCTGCCGCTCGACGACGCGACGATGGAGGATGCCGTCGCCGCCGCGCACGAGCTTGCCGAGCGGCTGTGGCACGAGCTCTCCGTGCCGGTCTACTTCTACGAGGAGGCATCGATCGGGGCGAAGAAGCTCTTGCCCGCGATCCGCAAGGGTAACTATGAGGGCCTGCGCGAGATCGTGCGCGAGGACCCCTCGCGGCGTCCCGACGTTGGCGGGCCTGAGCTGCACCCAACGTTCGGCGCGTCGGTGATCGGCGCGCGCAAGCCGCTCGTCGCGTTCAACGTCTACCTGCGCACCCTGGACCTCGACATCGCGAAGCGCGTCGCCAAGGCGGTGCGCGAAAGCTCCGGCGGTCTCAAGAACGTGCGTGCCCTTGCGATCGACACGACGGCGCAGGGAGCGGTGCAGGTTTCGATGAACCTCGTGGACATCGAGGCGACGCCGATCTACAGGGCCTACGAGTTCGTCGAACGCGAGGCCGCGCAGTACGGCGTCGCGGTGTCGCATGCGGAGATCGTCGGTCTCGTGCCGCTCGGGGCCATGCTGGCGGTCGCCGAGCGCAGCCTGCGTCTCAAGGGCTTCGAGGCGGGGCAGGTGCTCGAGGTCCGTCTCATGCAGGAGGCGGAGAAGTCTTGAGCGCGCCCGACCTCATCGTCTTCCACGCGCGCCTCGTGCCCTGCAGCGAAGTCGAGATCGCCATGGGCAGGCTCGGGGAGCTAAGCGAGATCGACGACGGGGCCATAGTGGTCGAAGGCGGCCGGATCGAGCGCATCGGCAAGACCGAGGAGGTTCTCGCCCAGACGACGCTCGGCCCGGATACCGTGCTGCTCGACGCGCAGGGCCGCGCGCTCGTGCCAGGCTTCATCGATCCGCACACCCATGCCCTCTACCACGGGCGCCGGATCCCCGAGATGCAGCTCAGACAGCAGGGCAAGGGCTACCTCGAGATCCTCGACGCGGGTGGCGGCATCCAGGAGACCGTGCGCCAGACCGCGGCGGTGGACGATGACACTTTGGCCCGCGAGACGCGGCGGCGCATCGCCGAGGCCGTGACCTACGGCACGACAACCGTCGAGGTGAAGACGGGCTACGGGCTGACGCCGGAGCGAGAGATGCGGCTTCTGCGCGTGCTCGCGCAGGTGCGCCGGCGTGCCCCCGTCGAGATCTACCGCACCTTCCTCGGCCTGCACGCCTGGCCGCAGGGCGAGGCGGACCGCGAAGCACATCTCCTCGCCATGGACGGCCTGCTCGCCGACGTGAAGAAGCGGGATCTCGCCGATGCGGTGGACGTCTTCTGCGAGCAGGGGGTCTTCTCGCCGGAGGACACCCGGCGCCACCTCGACGCCGCCCGCGCGGCGGGCCTTGCCGTGCGGCTCCACGCCGACGAGCTGAGGCCGAGCGACGGGGCGGAATTGGCGGCCGAGATCGGCGCCCTCTGCGCCGACCACCTGCTGGCCGCGACGGACGAGGGCCTCGGGGCGATGGCGGCCAAGGGCGTCGTGGCCGTGAACCTGCCCGGTACCGCGTTCTTCCTGCACGAGCAGGCGCTTTCCGCGGCCCGCCAGCGGGAGGCCGGTGTTGTGGCAGCCCTTGCGACCGACCACAATCCCGGTTCGAGTCCGACGTTCTCCATGCCGATGGCGATGGCGCTCGCGATGCATCGGGCGGGCTTCACGCCCGCCGAGGCGCTCGTGGCCGCCACGCGCGGCAGCGCGCTGGCGCTCGGGCTCCAGGGTTCCCGCGGGCAGATCGCTCCCGGCTTCAGGGCGGACTTCGTCCTCCTGGACGACCCGGACTACCGCATCCTGATGTACAGTTTCGGCATGAATCCCGTGCATGCCGCGTACGCGGCGGGCCGCCTCGTGGCGAGCGCCGGCCGCATGACGGAGGAGGTAAAGGCATGGATCGATTCCTAGAGGCTCTCGCCGCGCCGACCGCCGCGCCCGGTGGCGGATCGGCGGCGTGCTACGCCGGTGCGGTGTCGGCGGCGCTCGTGGAGATGTGCGCCGGCCTCGCCGCCAAGAAGGAGAAGCCTGGCGCGCAGGAGATCCTCGGGGCCGCCAAGGAGCTTCGTGGGGCCATGCTGCGGCAGGCCGACCTCGACGCCGCCTCGTTCGAGGTGGTGATGGCCGCCTATCGCGAGCCGAAGGATGCCGAGGGCCGGAAGGAGCGCATCGCGCAGGCGCTCAAGGGCGCGGCCCTCTCGCCCCTCGCGACCATGGATCTCGTGCTGAGGCTCTCGGAACTGATCCGCAAGGCCGAGGCGGTGGTGCCGAACTCGGCGCGCTCAGACTGGGAGAGCGCGGTCGTCTTCGCACTGGCCGCCGCAGACGTGGCGGGCCGGAACGTGGCGATCAACCTCGATGGCGCCGCCGACGCCGACGAGCTCAGGGCGTCGCTCGAAGAGCGCAGGGCCGCGATCCGGCGGCAGCTGCCGGAGGTCTAGCGGCGTGCCAGGCAGGGGCAGCGGGGAGGGCGGCGGGCCGGGCCTCTTTGAGAATCCGGAAGGGGCCCGTGCCGCCATGCCCCTGGCCGCGCGCATGCGGCCGCGGTCCTTCGACGAGTTCGTCGGCCAGGATGCGGTGATCGGTGAGGGCAGTGTGCTGCGCAGGGCCATCGCGCAGGGCGAACTGCCCTCCCTCCTGATCTGGGGGCCGCCGGGCAGCGGCAAGACGACTCTGGCCAGACTGATCGCGAAGGCCGTCGGGGCACGGTTCGTCGCGCTGTCCGCGGTGACGGCGGGTGTCGCCGAGCTGCGGGCGGAGGTGGCCGAGGCGCGATCGCGCCTCCTGCAGGACGGTGTGCGCACCGTGCTCTTCATCGACGAGCTGCACCGCTTCAGCCGCAGCCAGCAGGACGCCATCCTGCCGCACGTCGAGGCGGGCACGGTTCGGCTCATCGGGGCGACGACGGAGAACCCGAGCCTTTCGATCAACAACGCCCTCCTGTCGCGCTGCCAGGTGGTGCAGCTTGCGCCGCTGCCCCCGGACGCGATGCGCGTCGTGCTCGAGCGCGCCGTGCGCGACGCCGAGGCCGGGCTCGGCCGGCTGGGCGTCGAGGTGGACGAGGAGGCCTTTGCGGAGCTCGAGCGCTACGCCGGCGGCGACGCCCGCACAGCGCTCAACGCGCTGGAACTTGCCGCGAGCGCAACGGCTCCGGACGGCGGCAGGCGGGCCATCGGCGCCCAGGCGGTGCGCGAGGCCCTGCTGCATCCCGCCTTGCGCCATGACCGGCAGGGCGACATGCACTACGACCTCGCCTCCGCCCTGATCAAGAGCATCCGCGGCTCGGACGCGGATGCCGCCGTCTATTGGCTGGCGCGCTTGATCGAGGCGGGGGAGGATCCGCTCTTCGTCGCGAGGCGCGTCGTCATTTCCGCCGCGGAGGATGTGGGCCTTGCCGACCCGTCGGCGCTTGGCGTCGCGATGGCCGCCTACCAGGCGACCCAGTCGATCGGCCTTCCGGAGGCGCGACTGCCTTTGTCGGAAGCCGTGATCTATCTTGCCTTGGCGCCGAAGAGCAACTCAGGGCTCAGGGCCTACGACGCGGCCGCCGAGGATGTGCGAAAGCAGCCCGGCCTGCCGGTGCCGCTGCACCTGCGCAACGCGGTCACGGGCATGATGCGCTCGCTGGGTTACGGCAAGGGGTACCGCTACGCGCACGACGATCCGGAGGGCGTCGTGACGCAGGACTACCTGCCGGACAATCTGAAAGGCCGGCGTTACTACCTGCCTTCGGCGCTCGGGCGCGAGGCGGAGCTGGGGGAGCGCTGGCAGAACCTCCTCGGGCGCCTGGGCCGCAGGGGCGGGCGGGAGGAGCCCGGTAAGGGAACGCCGCATCGCGGCTAGCTCCCCGGGGGATCTAGCGCAGATAGATCGGATTGGTGAAGGCCCAGGGCAGGGACCTGCCACCGCGGCGCAGACGAAGCTCCGCGCGGTAGACGCCCGGCCCGCTCGCGGGCACGAGCAATTCGCGGCCGGACGTGGACCCGATCGTCCTGCCGTCCTTGAGTACCCGCAGATCGGCCGGCTGAGGCGAGGTGAGACGGAACTCCCGCACGTCGCCGGCCGGCCCTTCGTCGCCCATCGACAAGGGCGAAGCGCCGGGGCGCAGCCCGAGGAACGCGAGTCCCCGCGCATCCCCGAGCTCGCGGTTCGCAAAGTGGAGGTGGCCCTCGGCGAAAGCGCCAAGAAGGTCCGCCTTGGCCGCCTGGGGGTCGTCGTTCCACTGGGGCACGTCGACGTAGCAGAGCAGGGTGCGCATCGCGTAGGCGTAGTGGAAGATGTGGGCCGCGAAGGGCGGTCTGCCGATCCGCACGTCGTGCACGTCGAGCCCCGCGATGCCCACGACGCGGCGCCTTTGGCCGACGTCGTCCCAAAGGCGCAGGGTCTCGTCGTCCGGCCCGTGCAGGGCGAGGAGCGGCCGTCGCAAGGCCCGAAGGGCGGAGCCGATGCCCTGCAGGTGACCCGACCAGTCCGAGAGGTGGTTCCAGATCTCGAGTCCCGTGTAGCCCTCGATCGGCCAGGCGTCCCAGCGGTACGAAGGAATGCGCGCGAGCGGCACCCCGCGGTCGTGCGGGTGGGCGAGGAAGGTGAGAGCGCCCTGGCTCCGCGCGTCGTCGAGGTATGCCTGCGGCGCCTGGGAGCGGTCCGGGCAGGTCTCGGCGCCGAAGACCAGCAGGTGGTTCGTCGGCGGGCTCACCTCGCAGCCGAACAGCATGAGAGTGCCGCGGTGAAAACCTTCACCGACCTCCGCGAGGGGGCCAAGGGTGTCGTGGTCCGTTAGGATGAGGAAGTTGAGGCCCGCGTCCGCCGCCGCGTCGCGGATCTGCTGGACCGTTCCGCGGCCGTCCGAAAAGGTGGAATGGCCGTGCACCGCGCCGACGATCTCCATGCATCGCTCGCCCCCGTTTGACAGCCTTTCGACCCGATGTTAGCCTAAATTCTAGTGATTTCATCGGAATTGGAGGACCCGTGCTTGCGCATTTCGACGCGTGCGCGCTACGGCATGCGCGCGATGCTTGCCCTGGCCCTGGATCAAGGGAGCGCACCGCTTTCGGTCAAGCAGATCGCCGAGCGCCAGGGCCTCCCGGAGCACTACCTTGAGCAGCTGATCACGCCCTTGCGGCGCGCGGGGCTGGTGCAGAGCGCACGCGGCGCGCAAGGCGGCTATGTCCTCGCGCGGGCGGCCGAAGCGATCACGCTCCAGGATGTCGTGGAGGCGGTCGAGGGCAGTTTTGCCACCGAAGCCTGCGACTGCCCCGATGGCGCGCCGCACCTGCGCGGCTTCTGCCTCGAGCACGCCCTCTGGCACCGCCTCAAACAGACGGTCGACGACTTTCTCGCGGCGAGGACGCTCGCCGACCTGCGCGACGAGGCCCTGGCCGCGCAAAGCGCGGCGGCGCCCGTCTACGACATCTGATCACAAGGGCGGGGGAGAAGCCTTGATCTATCTTGACCACGCGGCCACCACGCCGCTCGACGAGCGGGTGCTGGAAGCGATGCTGCCCTATCTTCGCGACGGTTATGGCAATGCCTCCTCCGTGCACGCCGTGGGCCAGGCGGCCAGGCGCGCCGTCGATGAGGCGCGTCAGGAGGTGGCGGCGCTGATCGGCGCCGAACCGGCCGAGATCATCTTCACGTCAGGCGGCACGGAGGCCGACAACCTGGCGGTCTGGGGACTGCCGGCCGCGCACCCGGGCCGTCGCCGCGGCATCGTGACGTCCGCGATCGAGCATCACGCGGTGCTGCAGGCCTGCCGCTCGCAGGAGAGCAGGGGCGCGCCGCTCCTGGTCGTTCGGCCGGACGAGCGCGGGCACGTCGACCCGCATGCGTTCCAAGGCGCGATCGACGACCGCACGGCGCTCGTCAGCGTGATGCTGGCCAACAACGAACTGGGTACGATCGAACCGGTGCGGGAGATCGCGGAGCTGGCGCACGAGGGAGGAGCCCTCATGCACACCGACGCGGTGCAGGTGGCGGGCCAGCTGCCGATTGACGTGCAGGAACTCGGGGTGGACGCCCTCAGCCTGACGGCACACAAGTTCTACGGTCCGAAGGGCGTCGGCGCCCTCTACCTCCGGCGCGGCGTCGCGCTCGACCCCTTGCAGGTCGGCGGCGGGCAGGAGCGTGGCCGCCGGGGCGGCACGGAGAACGTCGCCAGCATCGTCGGTTTCGGAGCCGCGGCGCGCCTTGCGCTCGAGGAGATGGAGGCGAGAGCCGCCCATGCGCGGACCCTGCGCGACCGCCTGTGGCGGGCCGTCCGCGACGTGCCGGGCGCGGAGCGCCTTGGCGATCCCGAGCGCTGCCTGCCGGGGCACCTCCTCCTCCGCTTCAGGGGCGTCGACGGCGAGGCCCTTGTGCTGAACCTCGACCTGCACGGCATCTGTGCCTCGATGGGCTCCGCCTGCAGCTCCGGTTCCCTAGAGGCGTCGCACGTGCTGACGGCGATCGGCCTCGACCCGCAGGCGGCGCGCGAAGGACTCCGCCTCACGGTGGGGCGGGGCAACACCAAACGGGAGATTGACGAGACGGCCGCCGCGCTGCGCCGCATCGTCGAGCGCCAGCGGGAACTGATGGTGTCCCATGGCTGAAGCAAGAAAGCGTGTCGTCTGCGCCATGAGCGGCGGCGTCGACTCGTCGGTGGCGGCGGCCCTGCTGGTGCAGGAAGGCTACGACGTGATCGGCGTCACGATGGAGATCTGGCCCGAGATGAGCGAGGAGCAGATGGCGCACCAGGGCGGCTGCTGCTCGATCGGGGCCGTCGAGGATGCGCGCTCGGTCTGCGCGAGCCTTGGCATTCCGCATTATGTGCTGAACCTGCGCGAGCGTTTTGAGCGGCAGGTGATCGAGAACTTTAGGTCCGAGTACCTGCGGGGACGCACGCCGAATCCCTGCATCGCCTGCAACCGCGAGGTGAAGTTCTCGGAGCTGCTGCGCCGCGCCGCCGCGCTCGACGCCGACTACCTGGCGACTGGGCATTACGCGAGGGTCGAGGGCGGGCTGAAGGGCTACCGGCTGCTGCGCGCGGCCGACCCGCGCAAGGACCAGACGTACGTGCTCTGGGGCCTCGGCCAGGCGGAGCTCGGACGCGTGCTGTTTCCGGTCGGCCGCTACGAGAAGCCCGAGATCCGCCGGGTGGCGCAGTCGCTGGGCCTGCGCATCTGGGACAAGCCGGATTCGCAGGAGATCTGCTTCGTCTCGGACGATTACCGCGAACTGGTCGCCGAGGCCCTGCCGAACGGCCGTTTCGTCGATCGCGAGGGACGCGACCTCGGCGAGAGCCCGCCGATCAGCCACTTCACGGTAGGGCAGCGGCGCGGCATCGGCATCGCGGCGGACCGTCCCTACTACGTGCTCGAACTGAGGCCGGGCGAGAACACCGTCGTGATCGGTCACCGCGAGGAACTGGACGGCCAGGGGATGACCGTCGAGGACGTGCACTTCGTCTCGGGCGACTGGCCAGGCGAAGCTTTCACGTGCTCCGTGCGCATCCGCGCCCACGGCCGCGAGGCGCCGGCGACGGTGCTGCCAGCCGGTCCGGGACAGGTGCAGGTGTCGTTCCTCGAAGCGCAGACCGCGATCGCGCCGGGTCAGTCGGCCGTCTTCTACCGGGGCGACGAGTGTCTCGGCGGAGGCATCATCGCAGAGGCGAGCTAGGCGAGGCGTGGCCAAGCGGCCCCGTCAAGGCGACAATTCGTGCGTTCAGAACCGGTCTCCCTGTATTGCGTCACCCCCGTCTGCGGAAACTCATGACGGGGGTGACGCAGTTGCTCGCACGAGAACTGATCGGCCACGCCGTGCGCGACGAGCGGGGTCACCGCATCGGCCATGTCCGCGACATCGGCTTCGGTGACGGCCGCATCAGGAGCCTGCGCACGGAGCGCGGCGTCTACACCGCGCTCCGCCGCGTCGGCGACCGCCTCGTCGCCGGAGCGGTCACCCAGCCGAGCGATGCATTCCTGCGCGAGGATCCCTTGCTCGATCGACAGGGTACGTGGCGCGTCTACGACCTGGTGCTCTCGGAGGGGCTCGAGGCACCGCTCTATGTCGTCTCGCGCGGTCTTTGGCACGACGTCGTGCATGGGCGCGAAGTCGTGCCGGCCAGCCGCGTGGAGTCGCCGAGGTCCGGCCATGGTCTGCCCTAGCTGCGGCAGCCGGGCCACGGGGCAGGTGGGCCCGGACCAATACTACTGCTGGGACTGCTGCATCGAATGGCAGGCCACGCCGACGGGCAGCCAACTCTTCCTCATCGGCGAGGAAGGCGATCTCATTCCGATGGACTCCGAGGAGGGAGGTTGACAGGGATGGGCAGGTACATGCGGGGACTGATCACCGGCGGGCTCCTCGCGGCGGGCGTCGTGATGTGGCTGCAGCGCCGCGGGCAGCGTCGGCGCTGGCTGCGCCTCGGAGCCCAGGCCGCGGCCAACGCGGCCAGCGAGGGAAGGCACCTCCTTGCGCGCGCGACCCGCTAGGACCCTCTGGTTCGCTGCCGCGGCGGCACTTGCCGCCGCGGCCGTTCTGTGGCTTGCCCAAGGCTTTCTCTTGCCGATCATTCTTGCAGGGGTTCTCGCGTACGTGCTGAGCGGCCCCGTGCACTACCTCGTCACGCGCGGGGTGCGAAGACACAGGGCCGTGCAGGGCGTCTTCTTCCTCGCGCTGCTCCTGATCGCCCTGGCCGGGGTCTGGGCCGTGCCGGAGCTCGGCCGGGAGTCGAACCATCTCTTGCGCCAGCTGCCGCAGATCGGGCACGGTCTCGACATGCTGATGGCGGACTACGACCACCTTTCGCGCAGCGGCGCCTGGCCCGAGACCTACCGGCGCGCGGGCGATGCCTTTATCGGCGCGGTCGAGCAGAGGGTTGTCGGCGGCCTGCAGGGTCTGGCGCAGGGGCTCTTGGACGCGGCTCCACTGCTGCTCGCCGTCGGCGTGGCGCCGTGGATCGGCTACTACTTTCTGCGGGACGCGCCACGCATCCGCAGGGCGGTTCTGGGTGTCCTGCCGCCGAAGGCGCAGAGCGAAGCCGAAGCCTGGCTCAGGGCCGTCGACCGCGTGCTTTCGGGATACCTGCGCGGCCAGTTCGTCGTGGCCGCGGTGGTCGCCATCATGGCCTTCAGCGTCATGACCGCCTTCCACCTGGGCTACGGGGTCACGGTCGGCCTCGTGGCGGGGCTTACGGACATGGTGCCGTTCGTGGGGCCATTCCTCGGGGCCCTGCCGGCGGTCGCCATCGCCTCGGGCCGCTCGCTGGCGACGGCGGGCTGGGTGGCGCTCTCCTTCCTTTTGATCCACGAGACCGAGGGCAACTTCCTCGCCCCCTGGCTCGTCGGCGAGCAGATGGGTCTCCATCCCGTGTTGATCGTTGCGGCGCTCTTCATCGGCGGCGACGTGGCGGGGGTGCCAGGGCTGCTGCTGGCGGCTCCGGTCACGGGCATCGCCGTCGCCACCATCCGCCTCTTGGCCCGGCGCCTCCTGATGCCGCGGCCCCTGCGCTAACGCCGGTAGGACAGGTGGCGGTATACTGGGAGCAAATTGTCCGAGGAGGAAACCGCTTTGCTGTCCGCGGAAGTCCGTGCCGCCTTTCTCGAGTTCTTCAAGGAGCGTGGCCACGCCGTCGTGGAGAGCGCTTCGCTCGTTCCGCACGGCGATCCGACGCTGCTCTTCACGAACGCCGGCATGGTCCAGTTCAAGGATGTCTTCCTTGGCCGCGAACAGCGTCCCTACCGGCGTGCGACGACGGCCCAGCGCTGCATGCGCGTCAGCGGCAAGCACAACGACCTCGATCAGGTCGGGCGCACCCTGCGCCACCACACGTTCTTCGAGATGCTCGGCAACTTCAGTTTCGGTGACTACTTCAAGCGCGAGGCCATGCAGTTCGCCTGCGAACTTCTGATGGAGCGCCTCGGCATTCCCAAGGACAGGCTCTACTACTCGGTGTATGAGCAGGACGACGAGGCGTTCGCCCTCTGGCAGGAGGTGGCGGGTGTCGGCCCCGAGCGCATCGGCCGCTTCGGCGAGAAGGACAACTTCTGGTCGATGGGCGACACTGGTCCCTGCGGGCCGACCGCGGAGATCTTCTACGACCGCGGTCCTGAGCATGCCTGCGGGCCGGCCTGCGACTTCGTCACGTGCGCCTGCGACCGCTATCTCGAGATCTGGAACCTCGTCTTCATGCAGTTCGACCGCGACAAGAACGGCAACCTCACGCCCTTGCCGCGCCCGTCGATCGACACCGGCATGGGACTCGAACGCGTCGTCTCGGTGCTGCAGGGCGTACCGAGCAACTGGGATACGGACCTCTTCCAGGGCATTATCGGCGAGATCGTCCGGCAGAGCGGCGTTGCGTACGACCGCGGAGATGCGGGGTTCCCCTTCCGCGTCATCGCGGACCATCTGAGGGCGGCGGCGTTCCTGGTCGTCGACGGCGTGCTGCCGGACAACGAGGGTCGCGGCTACGTCCTGCGGCGCCTGATCCGGCGCGCGGTGCGCATGGGCCGCGGGCTCGGGCTCAGGAGCCCGTTCCTGCCAGACCTGCTGCCGGCCGTCATCGCGTCCCTGGGTGAGGCCTACCCCGAACTCGTCGAGCGGCAGGAGAGCGTCAAGGCGGCTCTCGCGGCCGAGGAGGAGCGCTTCTCGCAGACGCTCGAGGACGGCGGGCGCATCCTCGAGCAGCAGATCAGGGCAGCGGAAGGCGGCATCTTCCCGGGCAGCGCCGCCTTTCTCCTTTACGACACTTACGGCTTCCCGATCGAGCTGACGGAAGAGATCGTCGCGCAGGAGGGTCTGACGCTCGACCGCGAGGGCTTCGACCAAGCCTTGGCCGCGCAGCGGCAGAGGGCCCGCGCGGCCCGTGGCCAGCGCGAAGGCGAGCTCGCCGCCATCGCAGCCGCCACCAGCGCGCTTGCGGCCACGGAGTTCAGCGGTTATGGGGCGTTCGAGGACGATGGAGAGATCCAGGCGCTCTTCGTCGGCGAACAGCGCAGCGAGGAGGCCGGCGAGGGCAGCGAGGTGCGCCTGCTCCTCAGCCGCACGCCGTTCTACGGCGAGGGAGGCGGCCAGGTGGGCGATCGCGGCGTCCTCATGGGTCCGTCGGGCAGGGTGGAGGTCTCCGATACCCGCAAGCTGCCGGGCGGTCGCATCCTGCATGTCGGCGAGGTGGTCCAGGGCAGCATTTCGGTGGGCGAGCGGCTGCACGCCACGGTGGACGAGCGTCGGCGGCGGGCCACGATGCGCAACCATACGGCGACGCATCTCCTGCATGCCGCACTGCGCGAGGTGCTC
Organism: Bacillota bacterium; assembly: GCA_021799275.1. Taxonomy (GTDB): domain Bacteria; phylum Bacillota; class Sulfobacillia; order JAJZYS01; family JAJYTV01; genus JAJZQO01. The sequence continues at coordinate 16,197 of JAJZAT010000014.1, read as the reverse complement.
GGCCCGCACGTGCGCCAGGCGGGTTCCGTCGTGGAACCGGAGCGGCTGCGCTTCGACTTCCTGCACCACGAGGCGATGCGGCCGGAGGAAATCCAGGCCGTCGAGCGCCGCGTGACCGAGGAGATCTGCCGCGACCAGCCGGTCGGGACGATCGAGACGACGCCCGCCGAGGCGCGTCGGCTGGGGGCCATGGCCCTGTTCGAGGAGAAGTACGGCGATGTCGTCCGGATGGTGGAGGTCGAGGGGTTCTCCCGCGAACTCTGCGGTGGTACGCATGTGCGGCGCACGGGGGAGATCGGACCGTTCAAGATCGTCGAGGAGAGCTCGGTCGGGTCCGGCATCCGCCGGGTCGTAGCCCTGACGGGGCCCGCGGCGCTTGCCCGCTGGCAGGAGATCGAGTCCCTGCAGGCCGCGGCGTGCGAACGCCTGCGCACGACGCCCGAGGGGCTCGGAGCACGGGCGCTCGAACTCAGCGAGGAAGTGGCGCGGCGCGGCGACGAGATCGAAAGGCTCCGCCGCAGCGGCCTCGCCGACTCTTTGCAGGGTCTCTGGCAAGGCGAGGAGGCCGTAGGCTCCGTCGGCATCGTCGCGGGCGAGGTGGCGGACGTCGACCTCGCAGGTCTTCGCGAGGTGGCGGACATGTGGCGGTCACAGGGCAAACGAGGTATCCTATGCCTAGCCTCGCGGCTGGACGGAAACCTGCATCTGCTCTGTGCGGTCAGTCCCGACCAGGTACAGCGTGGGGTGCGGGCGGGAGACATCCTGGGACGTATGGCCAAAGCTGCGCAGGGTCGCGGCGGTGGACGCCCGGATCTCGCCCAGGGAGGCGCCAAGAACCCGGAACTCGCCCCAGCGGCGCTGGCGGCGGGCAAGGAAGCCGCGCGAGCGGCCTTGGCCTGAAAGGGGCCGCGGGTGGGAGGTAAGGCTATGTCAGACGACAGGACGCGCATGTTTGACGTGCGGCCGGAAGGTCCTGACGCTGCCGAGGTGCTGCGGACGGTGCACGCGGCCCTTCGCGAGAAGGGGTACAATCCGGTCGTGCAACTCGTTGGCTACCTGCTCTCGGGCGATCCCGCGTACATCACCGCGCATCGCAATGCGCGCAACCTGATCCGTCAGATCGAGCGCGACGAGCTCCTCGAGGAGCTGGTGCGCGGTTATCTTGGCGAGTAGCGCTTGCCCAGGGTGATGGGCGTCGATCCCGGCACGAAACGCATCGGCGTCGCCGTTTCCGATGAGCTGGGCATGTTGGCGCGCGGCGTGGCGACGCTCGATGCGGCGGGAGAAGACTCCGGGGCGCAGGAGCTTGCCGATTTGGCGCGAAGCATGGACGTCGAACGCATCGTTGTCGGGCTGCCGCGCCACATGAACGGCAGCGAAGGCGAGCGGGCGATGGCGGCGCGGAAGCTGGCCGAAAACTTGGCTTCCCGAACCGGTCTGCCGGTGATACTGTGGGATGAGCGCCTGACCACCAAGGGGGCCGAGCGCATGCTGATCGCGGCGGACATGCCGCGTGCGCGCAGGCGGCGCATCATCGACCAACAGGCGGCGCAGTGGATTCTGCAGAGCTATCTCGACCAGGGGCCCAGCCCCGCGAGATAGCCGATGGGAAAGGAAGTAGAGCATGGCAGATCACGAGCACAAGGGCGAGCACATGCACCCTGGCCACGACCACGACGAGCACGAGCACCTGAGCGAGGACGAGGTCATCACGCTCGTTGACGAGGACGGCAAGGAGCATCAGTTCGCCTTGCTCGATGTCATCGAGGTCGATGAGAACGAGTACGCCATCCTGATCCCCGCCGAGGACGGCGATGCGGAAGAGGCCGATGAGGCCGTGATCCTGCGTATGGAGGAAGACGACGAGGGCAACGAGGTGCTCGTCGACATCGACGACGAGGCCGAGTTCGAGCGTGTCGCCACGGCGTGGGAGGAACTGCTGGACGAGGAGGACGGCGTTGACGACGACGACGAGGGTGAGGACGAGTAGTTCGTTCGACCTCGCCGACGCGAAGTAGGCGGTGATGCCGATGCCTTGGCTTGCCATCGTGCGCAGAATGGGCCCAGGAAAGATCCTGGGCCTTCTCGTTGTGTTGGTCCTGGTTGCGGCCATCGCCTGGGGGGCTGCCTTCTGGGGCACGGCGGGCGATCCCGTGTCGCCCGGGGCAGCGCGCGTGCTGGTGCGCGTCGCGGACGGATCATCACTGGCGAGCGTAGCCCAGCACCTGCAGAAGCTCGGCATCATCCGGAGCGCGCTCTACTTGCGCCTCTATGCCGATTCGAGGCACGATGCGAGCGACATCCAGGCTGGCGTCTACCTGCTGTCCGGCAGGCAGTCCGCCAGCCAGATCCTGCACAAGCTGGTGGCGGGCGAGGTGGCCGAACGCAGGCTCACCATTCCCGAGGGCTACACCGTCTCGGACATCGCCTTTCTGCTGCAGGCCAAGGGCATCGCAAAGGTCTCGGCGTTCATCGCAGCGGCCAAGGCGTTCCCCAATCCCTTCATCCCGCAGGGCAGCGGGGTGCGCTACCGCCTGGAGGGCTATGCCTTCCCATCGACCTATGAGATTCCCTACCGGACGACGCCCACGGAGCTCGCCGATCTCCTGTTCGCCCAGTGGGAGCGGGAGTTCACGCCGGCCATGCGGCAGCAGGCGGCCAAGGAGCATCTGACCGTCAACCAGGTGATGACCCTGGCCTCACTCGTGGAGCGGGAGGCCAAGCTGGAGCGCGAGCGGCCACTCATCGCCGCCGTCTTTTTGAACCGCCTGCGTATCGGCATGCCAATGCAGTCCGACCCGACGGTCGCCTACGCGCTCCGCCGGCCGCTCGACGCCGTCAGCATCAAGGACGAGCACTACCCTTCGCCTTACAACACGTACTACGCCAAGGGACTTCCGCCAGGACCGATCTGCAACCCCGGCCTGCCTTCGATCGAGGCCGTGCTGCATCCGGCGAAGGTGGGCTACCTCTACTTCTACGGTCTTCCGAACGGCAGCCACATCTTCAGCTACACCTACCCGCAGCAGTTGGCGGCGGAGAAGGCGCACCCGTAGGTCGGACGGTCGGTGCGGCATCCATGAGGGGGAGCTTCTATTGCTGTCGACCGACGCCTGGCTCAGCCAGGTCGAACCGAGGCCGCCTCTGATCGACGGTCGCCTGAGGCCCCAGGACCAGGCGAAGGCGGTGGTGGTGGAACCTGCGACCGGCCGTCCGCTGGGCGTTGCCGCCCTGGCCACGGCCGCGCAGGGCGAGGAGGCCGTCCGCTCGGCACGTCACGCTGCGCAGGCCGGTCCCTGGCCGCGCATGACGCCCGAGGCCAGGGCGGAGAAGTTGCGCAGGCTCCTCGCCGACATGGAGGGCGATCAGGCCGAGCTTGCACGCCTTATGGCACGCGAGAGCGGGCTGCCGCTGCGTGAGGCGGAGCTTTCCTGGCGGCGCGCCCTGCTCTGGTCCGAACGGGCCTTGGCCACGGCCGGCAGACCCTGGAGCTGGCAGCCGGCAGGATTTGGCCGGGAGATCCTCGAGCGCCCGACTTCGCTTGGGGTGGCAGCCGTCCTGGGACCCGCGTTCGGAACGACGACCGACGAGTTCGTGCTTGCCCTGGCCGCGCTCGCGCGCGGCAACGCCGTCATCTGGCTGGCCGGGGAAGAGCGGCCGCTGCTCCCGCTACGCATCGCGGAACACCTGGCGCGCGGGGGCCTGCCGGCGGGGGCCGTGCAGGTGCTGGCCGGTCGCCCGGAGCTCGTAGAGGACCTTGCGAGTCACCGGGGCGTCGACCTGACGGCCTGCGTCGGCCCGGAGGACCGGCTGGCGCTGCGCCGGGCGGGCGGTGGACGAAGCTATCTGCGGCCCTGGGTCAAGGGGTGCCTCGCCGTCTTCGACGGTGCGGATCTCGACGTGGCGGCCGCCTCGGCGGTGCTCACCGCGACCTTTGGGGGTGGGCGGTCCGAGTGGGCGGCGCAGAGGCTCTACGTCACGCGCAAAAACCATGACCACCTGCTCCTGCGCATCATCTCGAGGCTGAGCAGCCTCCAGATCGGCAACCCGATCGATTTTGACACCGAGATCGGTCCGGTGCCCGGCAGGGCCCTGCTTGCGGGCCTCAAGGAGCATGTGGCTCGCCGCCAGGCGGAAGGCGCAACGCTGATCTACGGCGGAGACCAGCCGACCACGCCGGAACTCACAGGGGGGACCTACTGGCGTCCGGCGCTGCTCCTGCAGGCCAAGGCCGGCGAATCCCCCGACGTATGGGGCGCTCTTCTGGAGGTGCGTGAAGCGGCCGACGACGATGAGCTTCTCGGTCTCGCCGCGCGCAGCGGCGGGCCCTGCACCGTCATCAGTCCGAGCGAGACCCACGCACGCGAGGTCCTGTCGGTCGCTGGCCCCCGGGCCGTCGCGTGGAATGCGGACTGGCCGGAGGCGGGCCCATGGCCGGATTACGTGGACGGCCTCTTCGCCACAGGGCCGTCGAGACTGCTCCGCAGGGATCACCCCGAGCCCTCCGGCTGGTACCGCGGCGGCTAGCCCAGGTGCAGCCAGAGACCGGCCGCCGCCACGGCCACCGCGCCGACCACAGGCCATAGCACGCCGCCCGGCCGCCAGGAGAGCAGCGCGGCGAGCGCGAGCGCGAGCACCGTCGTCACAAGGTAGTGTGGCGGCAGAGCAGAGTTGAAGCTGGTGACGAGCAAGGCGCCGAGGGCGGCGGCGGGCACCCCCTGCAACAGCCGCTGAAGGCGTGGGTCGGCGGCGCGGTGGGCATAGCGGGCGGGCAGATACCGGATCAGGGCCGTCCCCAGTGCCGCCGCCAGCACGAAGAGCACGAGGTCGAAGGGCCTCATGCCGACCTCGCCGACCGCATCGTGGCGAGCAGGTACACGATGGCTCCGCACGCCATGCCGACCACGAGCGACCAGCCGCCGAGCGGGGCGCCCAGAAAGGCCCCCGCGGCCCCGGCCCCCGCGGCCCAGGCCGTTCTCGCATCGGATCTCACCGCGTGGACCAAAAGGCTGACGAAGAGGGCGTCGATCGCGATGCCGAAGGCATGCCGCAGCAGAGTGGGAAGCAGGCTGCCCGCCAGCACCCCGAGCAGGCTGCCCCCGACCCAGGTGACGTAGGGCAGCCAGACGAGCTTCAGGTAGCCTCTTGGCTCGAGCGCGTCGCCAAGACTCGCGGCCACGAACGTCTCGTCCGTTAGCAGCAGGCCAAGGTGGGGCTGACGACGTCCCCAGTCCACGCGGCGGAAGAATGCCAGACCTTCTAGGGCCATGCGCAGGTTGATCAGCCAGATCGCCACGACGGCGGCCAGGAACGGCGTGCCGCTCGCGAGAAGGTGCAGCGCCGCGAACTGGCTGGCCCCCGCGTAGACCATCAGCGAGAGCAGGGCGGCGAACCAGCCGGGCAGATGGACGGCCACGGCGGAAAGGCCGAAGGCGAAGGCGACCGGCAGGTATCCCACGGCGATCGGCCAGGCGCGGGGATCCACGAAGCCGTACCGTGGCTTGTCCATGCCGCTATGCTAGTGCATGCCGCCATGCGTCACAACGCCTGACCGTGTGGCTTTGCGCCTCCCGGTATAATGGGGGACAGGGAGGGGCGCAATGAACGGCCGGGATTGGTACCCGCTCGTGCTCGTACTTCTCCTCGCCGTGGCCGTTCCGCTTGGCCTTAGCCGGGTCAGGCGGCTCCAGATCCCCGTGGTGGTGGGCGAGCTCATCGCGGGTATGATCTTCGGGCGCACCGGCTTCGACATCATCCCGCAAACGGGCCTTTTGAGCTTCTTCTCGCTCTTCGGCCTCTCGTACCTGATGTTCCTCTCGGGCATGGAACTCGACCTCGAGATCTTCCGCGGCGGACGGCAGCGTGGGCGTACGGCGACGTCCGTGGCCGTGTACGTCGGCGTGCTGGCCCTCTCGGTGCTCGCGGCGTTCTATCTCCAGAGGCTCGGCCTAGTGCACAGCGGCCTTTTGGTCGGCTTCATCATCGGATCCACCGCGCTCACCGTCGTCGTTCCGGTGCTCAAGGAGCGCGGCCTCCTGCAGACCGATTACGGACAGGTCGTCCTGACCGCAGCGATCCTGCTCGACTTCCTCAGCATGCTGCTGGTGACGGTGGACATCTCGCTACGCGCGGGGGCGGCTTGGCGCCTCATTCTGGGCGGCGGCATCTTTCTGCTCGCCGCGGTCCTGCTGCGGCTGGCGCCCGCCTTGCGCCAGCTCTGGCGCCGTACCGAGAGCCAGGTCGCCCAGGTGGGCGTGCGCGGCGCCTTCGGGCTGATCGTGCTCTTCCTCGCGCTCTCGCAGCTCGTCGGCATCCAGGCGGTGCTGGGCAGCTTCCTCGCCGGCGTCATCGCCGCAGCCATCGCTGGGCGGGAGTCTGAAGAGGTGCGCCGCACCCTCGATGGCATCGGCTATGGCTTTTTCGTTCCGATCTTCTTCATTCAGGTGGGGTCGAGCCTCAACCTGCGCGGATTCCTGGGCAACCCGCAGGGCATCACCCTCTCCCTCCTGCTGCTCGTCGCGGCCAGTGCGGCGTCGCTGATCCCGGGGCTGCTTCTGCGTTTCGTGATGCCTTGGCGCAGTGCCCTCTCTGGCGCTCTGCTCCTGTCGACCCGCCTCACCGTCACCATCGCGGGTGCAACCGTGGCCTACGAAGCGCACGCGATCGCCTCCGGCACCATGATCGCCATCGTCCTGATGAGCATCGTGTCCTCCCTGCTCTGGCCGGCGCTGGCGCAGCGCCTTATGCCGTCGCCCCCGCGCGAGCGCTCGGGCGTGATCATCCAGGGCGGTTCGACCTGGTCCTCGCTTGCCGCGGCGCACCTGCGCGAGAGGGGCGAGGAGGTGCGCTGGCTCGGCGACCCTGATGACGCTCCAGCCGGCGTCCATGTCCTGAGGGTACGGGAGGGGGCGGGGATGGCCGAGCGGCTGGAGGCGGCCCACGCCGAAACGGCCGCCGCCCTGCTGGCCCTGTCGTCGGACCTCTCGTTCAACGCGGAGATGTGCCGTAAGGCCCAGCAGCGCTTTGGCCTGCCCCGCACCGTGGCGATCGCGAACGAGGCGGAGATGGAGAGCCTGCGCGAGGAAGGCATAGGCTGCTTCCTGCCGGGGACGGCGCCGCTCGTCGTGCTGGAGGCAATGGCGCGAGCGCCGCTCGTCCTGGAGATGCTGTCCGGCGGAGTCGGTGGTGCGGAAATCCGCACGTTGCGCGTGGATGCGGCCGCCGTGGATGGCAGGACTCTGCGCGAACTCGACCTGCCGCGCGAGCTGCTGCTGATCGGGCTCGAACGGGACGGCGAGAGGCTGCTTCCCCGAGGCGACACACGGGTGATGCGCGGTGACCGGGTGACGGCGCTCGGGACGCAGGCGGAGCTGGCGCGGCTTGCGCTGCTGCTCAGCGGTTACGGGGAGGGCCTCCCCGACGCCTGACCCAAGGTGGGACGAGCTGCCGTTGACGGTAGATTGGCCCAGGCATACAATTGTCATAACATCAAGCATCTGCGATAGAGGCTTGACGTGCAAGCATAGCTTCCGGCTGGGGTGATCGCGTGTCGCGCCCGGCAGCATCCGAGTCGTTGCCTGTCCGTCGTCAGGTGGCTCTTTCGGCGTATTGGTTTTCTCTCAACTTCGAGTCCGCGAGCCTCCTGACCATCGTCATACCCGCGGCCCTGGACCGCCTCGCGTTCCAGAACCACGTCTCCATGCTCTGGCGCATCGCCGCGGTCGGGTCGGTCGTGGCGATGCTGTTGCCGCCGTTCGCAGGCGCCTTCTCGGACCGGGTCCACCGTCGCGGCGGCCAGCGGCGGCCGATGCTGCTCTGGGGCACGCTCGTCAATGTGCTGGGCCTCTTCTGGATGCTGTCAGCCGGCAGCGTGCTCAGTCTCGGCGGAGGATTCCTGCTCGCCGTCATCGGCCAGAACTTTGCGGGAGCGGCGTATCAGGCGATGATGCCGGACATCGTGCCGCGGGACGGCTGGGGCCTCGCGTCGGGCTACATGGGCGTCGCGAGCCTTCTCGGCACGATCGGCGGGCTGGCGGTTGCCGGTATCTTCCCGTCGGGGGTGTCCTACGGGGCGATGGCGGTCGTCGCAGTGTTGGGGGCGGTCTACAGCGCCAGCGCCGCGCACGGCGAGGAAGCGGTCCGGCACGAGCCGGCGCCGCGGGCCAAGATCCGGAACCGCCGGGACTTCATCCTCGTCTTCGCGGCCCGCTTTTGCGTCATGTTCGGCCAGGCGGTCCTGATGACGTATGTGCTCTACTTCTTCCAGGACGATCTGCATGTCGCGAGCCCGCAGGGCTCGACCGCCCTGCTCGCGGGGCTTGCCCTCGTCGGCGCCGTGCTTTCGGCGTTCCTGCTGGGTAATCTCTCCGACCGCTCCGACCGGCCAGGCATCGTCTTCTTCGCGAGTATACCGATGGCGATCGCCGTGGGTGGTTTCGGCCTCATGGAGAACGTACACTGGATCTTCCTCTTCGCCATTCTCTACGGTGTCGGCTACGGCGCCTACCTCTCCGTCGACTGGGCCCTCGCCCTCGACTCCATTCCCGACCTCAGCAATGTGGCGCGCGATCTGGGTGTCTGGGGCATCGCCTCGAACCTGCCGGCAGTGCTCGCGCCCGTCGCGGGCGGCCTCATCCTGACGCAGGTCCTGACGCCAGCCGCCGGGTACCGTGATCTCTTCCTACTTACCGGTGCGGTGACGCTGCTCGGCGCCATCGTCGTGCTCTTCGTGCGCACCCAGCGCAGGACGTCGTTTGCCGAGACGGCGTTCCGCCTGACCGTATCCCTCCTGCTCTTCGTCTACGTGCGGATCGCCTACCGGGTCTCGATCGAGGGTAGACTGCCACGCGGTCGCGGCTCGACACTGGTCGTCTCGAACCACGCCCACGATCTCGAGGGCATGGTCCTGCCGGTCTGCCTGCAGTGGCAGGGTCGGCTTTCCCAGCCCGTATATTCCGCGGGTTCCGAGCGGCTGTTCGAGCCAGGATTCCTTGCGACGCGGGGCCCCCGGTCGCTGCAGCCTCTCCTGGCCTGCGTGCACCTCGGCTGGATCCTGCGGCGTCTCGGTGTACGCCCGATCGAGAACATGCCGCGGTCCCGCCCGCTGGTGGGGCTCGCCTACGCCGTGTGGCAACGGCATGGGGACCTGTCGGTCAGGGAGGTCTTCACCGAGGATGCCCTTCGGCAGCTTGGGATCGGGGCGTCGAACGTCCGCCTCCGGGACGTCTGGCGGCGCAGATTCCTGCGCGTGGCGCAGGAGACGTTGCCCTTCACGGCGCTCAAGGAACCGTACCGGGGCGAGATTCGCGCCGGGGTGCGCCAGAGGGTGGAGGGGCAGATCGGCGTCCTCACCGCCATTCTCGACCAGGGAGGAACGCTCTACCTGACCCCCGAGGGCCGCTACACCGAGGACGGCGCCCTTGGGCGCCTCAAGGAGTCTCTGATGCGCCTTCTGCCGCATGCGGAGAACGTCATCCTGTCCGGAGTAAGCTACGATCCCTTCGCGCCGGGCAGGTTGCGCCTGCTGGTAAGGCTCGTGCCGCTGCGCTCGGGTATCGACCTCAGCCGCCAGTTGAAGGCGGCACGCACCGTGACGGTGAGCCAGATCGTTGCCGCGACCCTTTTGGCGCAAGAGTCGCCCGCAGGACTGGAAGAGATCGTTCGGCAGGCTATGGAACATCTGCGCCTGGTCGAAGGCAAGGCCGCTGTCGCGGCCGACCTGCGGGGAAACCCGGATACCACTGTGCGACGGGCGCTCGCGGCCATGCTCGGCCGCGGCACCCTGCAGCTTGAGGGCGGGGCGATTGTCCTCTCCGGCCGGCACAAGGACCCACGTTTCGACGGTGTCCAAGACATGGTGCGCTACCAAGCCGCTCAGTTCCAGGAGACGCTCGAGGCTTCGGAGGCACTTCCGGCTGTCTTAGTGTAGAAACTCACGTCGAATCCACGTAACACCCCGGCGTTGCCAGCATAGTCTGGTAAGGCACGCGCATGGCAGGGGTGGTGACGCATGGACTTCGATGTCGTCGCGCTGATCGTGATGCCGCTTCTGCGCGGAGTATGGTTGCTCGTGGGGTACCTGGCGGGCAACGCCTTTCCCCAACCCCTATCCGAAGCAGAAGAGGCGACGGCGCTCAAGGGCCTGCGCAGTGGCGACCTGAGGGCACGACAGATGCTCATCGAGCGAAATCTGCGTCTTGTGGCCCACATCGTCAAAAAGTTCGACAACACAGGAGAAGACACGGACGACCTGATCTCGATCGGCACCGTGGGACTGATCAAGGGCATCGATACGTTCAATCCGGACCGAGGGACGAGGCTTGCGACCTATGCGGCCCGCTGCATCGAAAACGAAATCCTCATGCACCTTCGTGTGATCAAGCGACGCAGGAGCGAAGTGTCCATCTACGACCCCATCGGCTACGACAGGGAAGGCAACGAGATCACCTTGATGGACGTCCTCGGGAGCGAGCCGAATGTCATCCCGGACCAGGTGGTGGCGAGGGAAGAGGTGGAGCTCTTGCACAAAGAACTGCGGATTCTGCCACCCAAGGAGCGCAAGGTGCTGGAGCTTCGGTTCGGGCTTCGGCAGGAAAGAAAGACCCAGCGGGAGATCGCGAGGATGCTCGGGATCTCCCGAAGCTACGTCTCCCGCATCGAGAAGCGTGCCGTGACGAGGCTGGCGAGGGACGAGTTGCGCTAGGGAAGCAAAGCAGATGGCCGTTGCATCTGCGGATGCGGCGGCCATCTGCTGTCGCGGAACCTCCCTGACAAGTAGGAGCTGAGCCGACCGGAGGGTTTGGCGAATGCGTACTTCCCCGAGCCCGGATCAGTGACAGAGTGCATCTCGGCGAACCCAAAGCCAGAGTTAGCAACCGCTTCTATGCCGACGGATGGTCCGGTCCTACGCGATGCCTTCGCGTCTTGGTCTGGTTTGGGCGGTTGCCGGTGGAGAAGTCCCCTTCCTGCGCAAACTGCTGGAGGAACGCTCGGGCGCGAAGCCTGGCCTGGGGCGGACCCTTGAGTCTTCGGCGACCTGGAAGGATGCGACGCACTCTTTTTGTCATCGAAAACGAAATCCTCATGCACCTTCTAGTGATCAAGCGCCGCAGGAACGAAGTGTCCATCTATGACCCCTTCGGCTACGACCGCGAAGGCAACGAGATCACGCTGATCGATGTGCTGGGCAGTGAGCCGAACGTCATCTCCGACCAGGTCGTGGCGAGGGAAGAGGTGGAGATCCTGCACAAAGAGCTTCGCATCCTGGCGCCTAAGGAGCGCAAGGTGCTGGAGTTGCGCTTTGCTTGCGCAACGCTCCGCGCAAGACCCAGCGGGAGATCGCGCGCATGCTGGGGATCTCTCGGAGCTACGTCTCCCGGATCGAGAAGCGGGCCGTGACGAGGCGGCGCGGGAAGACCTGAGGTAGGGGATTTGGATGGGCCGCCGCGCGACGAGTGCGGCGGCCCTCGGTACGTCCTCCCTGTGGTTCAGTTGTTAGACTTGGCGATCAAGCCCCTGACGGGAGGTGAAGGTGTATGCCTCTCCCGCTGCCCGGGGCTTGACCGGCACCGGAACGGAACGGCGGCAACGGTGCGCAATCGGGCCCCCGCACCCGTCAAATGTGCTGCCGGGCCCCACTCCAGGAGGCAGTGTGAAACAGACATGCCGTATGCTATGCTAACCCTCGTGCCTACGCCGCCAACGGGGCTCTCTAGTTAGACGTAGCAGTGCCAAGTGGCAAGTACAGGCACAACCGTGGTCATGTGCAGACATCGGATTCCACCATTACTCGGCAGCAGCGCGCACGGCTGCTGATAACCAATGGCCTCATTCGGCATTGTGGAACATTCACACGGAAGCTGGCATGCTGCTCGCAAATCTAGAGTACTTATGCCTGGGGTTCAGCAGAACTTTCGTGCAGCTCTGAAGCGAGGTGGCAGGCATGAAGACAGTTCTGGTAACCGGAGCGCTTGGCCAAATCGGCTCCGAACTCGTTGCGAAATTGCGGGGCCTGTACGGGGAAAACCACGTCGTCGGGACAGACATTCGCGTGGACGCCGACAGTCCCGTTGCGTGCGGTGGGCCGTTCGAAACGCTTGACGTGACAGATGGAGAGCGGTTCCTCGAAATCGGCAAGAAGTATCAAGTAGACGCAGTCATTCACTTGGCTGCGTTGCTGTCGGCCTCGGCCGAAGCGAAGCCGCAGTTCGCCTGGCACCTGAACATGTCTGGGCTCGTCAACGCGCTTGAAACCGCGCGACAACTGAAATGCCAGATGTTCACTCCAAGCTCGATCGCGGCTTTCGGTCCATCCACGCCGAAAGACCGAACTCCGCAGGACACGATTCAGCGGCCTAATACGATTTATGGTGTCACGAAGGTGTCGGGTGAACTACTTTGTGATTATTACCACGAGCGGTTCGGCGTGGATACGCGAGGTGTGCGGTTCCCTGGTCTGATCTCGTACGTCACGCCTCCTGGCGGCGGGACGACAGACTACGCGGTGGAGATTTACTACCATGCGGTAAGGGAGAAGAAGTACACCTCCTACATCGCAGCCGGGACCAAGATGGACATGATGTACATGCCGGATGCTCTCGACGCAATCATTCAGCTGATGGAAGCCGACCCGGCCAAGCTCGTGCATCGCAACGCATTCAATATCACGGCGATGAGTTTTGCGCCTGAGGACGTCGCGGCGGCGATCCGGGAAAGGGTACCGGAGTTCGAACTGACGTACGATGTGGATCCCGTCAGACAAAGGATTGCGGAGAGTTGGCCCAATTCCATTGACGCGAGGTGCGCCGAGGAAGAGTGGGGGTTCAGGCCGCGGTATGACCTCGACGCCATGACCAAGGATATGCTTGGCAAGTTGGCCAGTAGGCTTTAGCGACCAACCGGGAACCAGCTTTGGCGAGGACGCCCGGAACCACGGAGGGGCCCCGGGCGTCAATTTTTTGCACGCAACGACTTCATGGGCACCCGTACGGGTATACCGATGACGTACTTGGATTCAAGGACAGCGGGATTGTCGGACAAGGCGCAGTACCTGCCCGCAATCTCGGCCTATCGCAAGGTCAACGGGGACCATCCGCGCAACCGCGAACCTGGCGCTCCGAGGGCAGAACCGACGTCTTGAGCCATGTCCACGTGAACAATGTGGCGTCGTCCCGCCTGCTGTAGCGTGCGGGATTCCTGCAAGATCAGGCAACGTGGCGTTTTCGAACGCGTGCAGGCCTAGCCGGTCTGCCCGGCGTGGGCACCGCAACGGCGCTGTCGGCCCAGCGTAAGTGCTGCTCGCTGGTGACTGAGCTCATGGCTTGCGTCCGGTGGCCAGAAGGCCCGCGCCGATCGCGGCAATCGCCAGCCCGCCCGCCCCTCCGACAAGTTCGAGTCGCCTGGGCGAGAACTCGAACCAGGTCCGAAGCGCACCGGCCGCCAGCGCCCATATCGTGTCCGAGAGGACCGCGATCAAGGAGAACACGAGACCAAGGAGCAGGATCTGGACGGGCACGTTTCCCGCTGTCGGGCTGACGAACTGCGGCAGGATCGCCGCCATGAACACGACCGTCTTCGGGTTCGAGACGCCGACGATGACACCTTGGCGGAAAGCCTGCCGGTCAGATTTCGCCTGGGACACGACCTGCATGGCCTCTGCCATGCCGCCTCGCTCGCGAAACGTCTTGACGCCCAAATAGACGAGGTATAGGCCTCCGACAAGCTTGATCGCCGTGAACAGGGCAACCGACTGCTCGGCGATGGCTCCGATGCCGAAGGCCACGGCGATGACCTGCACGTATTCCCCGGCAGAGTTCCCGAGCACGCTCAAGACCGCAACCCTGCGGCCGTTCGCGAGGGCCCGCGAAACGATGAAGAGTACGCTTGGCCCCGGAATGACCACCACGACCACTGCCGTGACGATGAAGGCCACGAAGTGCACGGCCGAAATGCCTAGCATCGCAACGGACCTCCTCTGCGGGCCGGATTCGGCAAAGCCTCAGTGGCTGTGCCGGGAAACGAGCGCCTCCATCCAATCCGCCGTCGCCCGCTCGCGCCCGTCCGAGGATTGGCGCAGGTGGTCGATGACGCTGAGCCTTGTGGCCATGGTCTTGTTCTGGCTGCCCTTGGCCTTGCCCTCGATGGAGGTCACATCCATGACGAATGCCGTCGCTCCTGCGGCCATGCGCCGAAGCAGGCCTTGGTCGGCGAGCAGGGGCGAATCGGGTTCGTAAACCCGCAGGAAATCCTGGAGTACGGCATGCAGCTCGTCGTCTTCCTTGAGGATCCGGCACCTTCCGTGGACGTGGACGGCGATGTAGTTCCAGGTCGGGGCGTCCATGGGGTCTTCATCCCGGATTTCGCAGGTGCAGCGCCAGGGAGTATGCGCATCTGAATTTACGATGTCCGAGAGTATTGCGTGATGCATGCCGCTATCTACCGATGGCGTGGGTTCCTAAAAGTCGAGAAAGGTATGGAAATAGGGCGTCTCCTTTTGGTAAAATGGAATTGCAAATAGCCAAATACCAAATTGGGGAGGCACCCGTTGGGTGAAGCGTAGCACAGCCTCGACCCGCCCTGCAACGGTCCAGGAGAAGTTCGACCTCGAAGGTGCCACGGCGTTCGGCGGCGCCAATCTGCTGTTCGACTACATCCACCGCATCGGCCTGCACAAGGCGATCCAGGCGGAGCTGTACCCGTTCGCCAAGCGCTACAACGCCGTCTATCCGCTCGCGAAGGTGGCCGAACTGCTGGTCGGCGGACGTGTACTCGGCCTGAGCCGCGTCCACGACTTTGCGCTGGTGGAGAACGACGAGCTGCTCGCACTGAAGGTGGGCTTGCCCCATCTGCCGGACAGCTCGCTACTGTACAGGGACATCGCCAGGCTGACCGACGACGCGGCCCTGGACGCGCTGCGCTGCATCTCCCGCGTGCCTGCCCGCCGAGTGGTCGGCAAGCAGGTCATCCTCGACATCGACAGCACCGTCGAGACCGTCTACGGCGGGCTCGAGGGCGCGGCAGTGGGCTACAACCCGACCAAGCACGGCAGGGCGAGCTTCCACCCGCTGACCTTCTTCGACGGGATCACGCGGGCCGCCATCCGGATGGAGCTGCGGCCGGGCAACACGGTGGCGGCGACCGGCTTGATCGAGTCCTTCTGGCGCGCATACGAAGAAGTGCAGCGGCTGGGCGCCACGATCATCGCCGTGCGTGCGGACCGCGGCTTCCAGTCCGATGACTTCTTCTCCCTGCTCGAGCAGCTCCATATCGACTACGCGATCAAGATCTCCATGAACGAGAAGCTCTCGGCCTGGGCGACGGACCTGGTCTTCGAGGAGATCGCCGAGGACGGCGATGAAGTGATCGAGGTGGCGGAAGGCACCCATCGCCGTAGCACCTGGAGCCGGGAGCGGCGCGTCGTCGTGGTACGTCGGCGGCTCAGCGAGGGCCTCTGCGCTGGCGCCGTCTACGGCGTGCAGGCGATCGCCACGACGCTCACCGCCTCGCCGGCTGACGTCTATCGCTTCTACAATCAGCGCTGCGCCATGGAGAACATGATCAGGGAAGCCAAGGAGGGCTACGGCGTCGACGAGTTCAGCAGCCACGGATATCGCGAGAACTACGCCGACCTGCTGCTCAAGACGATCTCCTACAACCTCGGCCTAGCCTTCCAGCGGGACCTCTCGGCCCTGCGCGGCGCGCCCTTGCAGACCGCCCGCACTCTGCGCCGGTGGATCCTGAACATCCCTGCGCTCCTCGTCCGTCACGCCCGCGGCTACACCCTGCGGCTCGCCATCCACTACCGTCGCGACGGGCAGCACGAACGAATGCGAGCGCGCCTGAGAACGCTTCCACTCTGATCGAGCCCCATTCCACCATCGTGAAACCCGCAGCCTGAAGCTGCGGGCCCTTGTCGTGCACCCATAGCCTGACGACCGGCTTGCGGCCTCGGTCCCGCCGCACTTGACCGAGTCTCACAAACCCGCTACCCCTCGGCTGACTCCGCGATTCCCTGAGAGTGCCAGAGAGCGCCGTCAGGGACGCCTCTACGCCACGCACTTTCGAAATGCGGGTTGAATGGTCTTGAAGAGCCGCTCGATCCGTCCCTTGCCAGTCGGTGCTCGCGGCCTTGCATGGATCGGCTGGATGTCGAGGTCGGCCAGCACACGCAGAAAGTGATGGGATATATAGGGAGATCCG